>NZ_JAXCJK010000001.1:0-314885 GCF_035181385.1 Moraxella sp. Pampa
GTCCTCAAGGTCCTAAAGGTGATACAGGTCCTAAAGGTGATACTGGTGCCATCGGCCCAGCAGGCCCTCAAGGTGACACAGGTCCTAAAGGCGACACAGGTCCTAAAGGTGATACTGGTGCTATAGGCCCAGCAGGTCCAGCAGGTGCCATCGGTCCACAAGGTCCTAAAGGTGATGCAGGTGTAGCCGGTCCTCAAGGTCCTAAAGGCGACACTGGTGAAGCAGGTCCAGCAGGTGCCATCGGTCCACAAGGTCCTAAAGGTGATGCAGGTGTAGCCGGTCCACAAGGTCCTAAAGGTGATGCAGGTGTAGCCGGTCCAGCAGGTCCAGCAGGTGCCATCGGTCCTCAAGGTCCTAAAGGTGATGCAGGTCCTAAAGGTGATGCAGGTGTAGCCGGTCCACAAGGTCCTAAAGGTGATGCAGGTGCCATCGGTCCACAAGGTCCTAAAGGTGATGCAGGTGTAGCCGGTCCACAAGGTCCTAAAGGTGATGCAGGTGTAGCCGGTCCTCAAGGTCCTAAAGGCGACACTGGTGAAGCAGGTCCAGCAGGTCCAGCAGGTGCCATCGGTCCTCAAGGTCCTAAAGGTGATACAGGTCCTAAAGGTGATACTGGTGCCATCGGCCCAGCAGGCCCTCAAGGTGACACAGGTCCTAAAGGCGACACAGGTCCTAAAGGTGATACTGGTGCTATAGGCCCAGCAGGTCCAGCAGGTGCCATCGGTCCACAAGGTCCTAAAGGTGATGCAGGTGTAGCCGGTCCTCAAGGTCCTAAAGGCGACACTGGTGAAGCAGGTCCAGCAGGTGCCATCGGTCCACAAGGTCCTAAAGGTGATGCAGGTGTAGCCGGTCCACAAGGTCCTAAAGGTGATGCAGGTGTAGCCGGTCCAGCAGGTCCAGCAGGTGCCATCGGTCCTCAAGGTCCTAAAGGTGATGCAGGTCCTAAAGGTGATGCAGGTGTAGCCGGTCCACAAGGTCCTAAAGGTGATGCAGGTGCCATCGGTCCACAAGGTCCTAAAGGTGATGCAGGTGTAGCCGGTCCACAAGGTCCTAAAGGTGATGCAGGTGTAGCCGGTCCTCAAGGTCCTAAAGGCGACACTGGTGAAGCAGGTCCAGCAGGTCCAGCAGGTGCCATCGGTCCTCAAGGTCCTAAAGGTGATGCAGGTGCCATCGGTCCACAAGGTCCTAAAGGTGATGCAGGTGTAGCCGGTCCTCAAGGTCCTAAAGGTGATGCAGGTGTAGCCGGTCCAGCAGGTCCAGCAGGTCCTAAAGGTGAAGCAGGTGTAGCCGGTCCTAAAGGTGAAGCAGGTCCTAAAGGTCCAGTAGGTCTAGTAGGTTCAGTAGGTCCAGTAGGTGTGCGCCCTGTGCAGTATAGTGATGCCGATGGCAAAGCGACTCCTGCTACGCCAAGCAATGATGTAACTTTGGTGGGTGGCTATGTCAATGCGCCTGTAACCATTCATAATGTAGCAGCAGGGAAAGCGCCAAGTGATGCGGTAAATTTGGCACAGCTTGATGCGCTAGGCAATAGACTAAATGCACGCATCGGCGATGTGCAAAGTAATGCCAACGCAGGCACTTCATCAGCAATGGCAATGGCATCTTTGCCACAAGCATATATTCCAGGTAAGTCAATGCTGACCGGTGGTGTTGCCAGCTATAATGGTGAGGGTGCAGTCGCCGTTGGTTTATCCAAGCTGTCTGATAATGGTCGCTGGGTGCTTAAAATGTCTGGTTCTGCTGATACCAAGGGTAATGCAGGTGGTGCAGTGGGTGCAGGGTTCCACTTCTAAGCTTGATGAGCATCGTGCCACATCTTAATAAAAACATTAAGGTGTGGCACTATCAATTTTATATGATATTGATAAAGTATTGATTTTTTGTTATTTAGGATAACATCATGAAAAAAATTACTGCGTTAAGCATTGCGATGACAGCATTTATAATGACTGGCTGTATGGGTACAAAGCAAATCAGCCAAAATATTACAAGCAAAGGTACAATTGCTGCCAAGGATATCTATTTTCCCAAGCTTGATGACGCTTGGCAAAAAGATGGCCAATTTCCAAATCGTGAGAATCTAAGCAAGATTCGCTCTGGTATTGCTAAAGACGAATTGTATCAGTTGATCGGTCGCCCACATTTTAATGAAGCTAATCGTGCTCGTGAGTGGGACTACATCATGAAGTTTTATAAAGCGGACGACAGCGTGAAAGTCTGCCAATACAAAATCATCTTTGATGATAATTTTCATGGTCAAGAGTTTTATTGGCTGCCAGCGGACTGTGCTGCTTACGCCAAGCCACCTGTTGCTACGCCTGTCATGCCACCTGCTCCAGTTGTGGTTCTTTCTCCAACCGCTCCAACCGCTCCAACCGCTCCAACAGTTCCCACTCCAATCATCAAAGAGCGTATCAATCTAGAAGCAGATGCTTTATTCATGTTTGATAAATGGAAATTAGAAGATATGCTACCAGCAGGGCGTGTAAAGCTTGATGATTTGGCAACAAAATTGCTTGAATGGGAACAGCGTGGCGAATCTCGTATTCATCTGACAGGTCATACCGACCGTTATGGCGATGATTTGTATAATATGAACTTATCCATGCTTCGTGCTAATACGGTTCGTCAGTATCTGATTTCTAAGGGTGTAACACCAAGCACTCTAACAGCATCAGGTGCAGGTGAGTCTCAGCCATTGCCAGATGTTGTGTGCGATATCAAAGCACCAAAAGCTCAGCAAATCATCTGCTTACAGCCAAACCGTCGTGTAGAGGTTGATGTTACTGTCTATGCTCGTGTAGATGACAGTGCAGACAAGTAGCTTTAAATAACCATCAATTGGTTAAATTTCAACCATCATAAAAAAACCGCTCATCAATGAATGAGCGGTTTTTTTATGATAGTTGAAGCTGGTTGGATAATATCAATGTGCTATTTGATGTTAAGCTTTGCTATATGTATCAAAACTCGGTGATTTTTAAAATTTCTTTAAAAAGTGTTTTTTGTTCTGGGCTTGGCTTTGTAGATTGCAAAGACATCACGGCACTCATGTCGCCATCAATGCGAATTTTTCCCATCATAAAAGCCTCAATGGCGATATTAATGTCGCCTGTTGTTAGAATATCACTGAGTGTGTTGTTGTCAATGATGACACTGGCGGTAGCACCCTTTGCATGACCTTGGTGAATTTTACCGTCTTTTAGGTGTAATAAAACAGGCTTGTCTTGCTCTACCGTTGCATTCATCACAAGATTTGCCAATGCAGGGGGTAGATTGAGCGTGGGGGCTTGTTCATTTAGGGTATTGACGATATCAAACCATGACTGAGATAAAAATTGTGCCATGAATATTCCTATAAATTTATGACCGACTAAAAACAAGTCATTATAAAGTAATTTACTAAAAAAATCTTATATATGCACAGATTATCCACAAATTACCGTCTAATCATTTTAACAATTAAAGATTGAATGAGCTTTTGGTTAGCAAAAAAAGTTGGCTTGAAACAAATTTTAATATTTTGATGGTGGTTGATATTGGCAAATTTTGCAAAAAATTGACAAAAAATATTGCCAAACCTCAAAAATATTGCCAAAAAATCAAATATTTTTACAAAATATGGTCTAAAATTTACATTTGTGTTGTATAATAGCTGTTGAAGAATTTTAATAATTCCATGATAGTAACATGGAATTGGTTCAATTTAGGTATAAGCAGTTTAGCTTATAAAACGCAAGCCAAGCTAATCACAGCTAAGCAAGCACCGACAATGCACATATTGGATAGATTCTGATGGTCTTTGTTGTATTTTCCTTAAAAAAATTAAGGATTTTTTGCGGTTATTTGCTTAGAGTTGATGATATTTATGGCACTTTGCGTTAAAATATACAAATATAACTCAAAAAGCGTTGAAAATATTGTTGTTATATGTTTGCCAAAATTAAGGCAAATGGCTAAAACCAACAATATCGCTATATAAATCGGGCTGCACAGGAAAATATCCAATGAGTCTAACTAAAACAGCAGTAGCACCGAATATTGACCATGAACATGAAATCACGATTGTGCGTTTCTTTACCATCATGGCGGTATTTTGGGGTATTATTGGCATGACAGTGGGTGTGTTCATCGCATCTCAGCTTGCATGGCCAGCACTTAACTTTGATACATCTTGGCTATCTTTTGGACGATTAAGACCGCTTCATACGAATGCGGTGATTTTTGCGTTCGGTGGATCGGCACTTTTTGCCACATCTTATTACATTGTACAGCGTACTTGTAAGACACGACTGTTTGCACCATACTTGGCGTGGTTCACCTTTTGGGGTTGGCAGGCGATCATTGTCTCTGCGGTCATCACCCTTCCGCTAGGTATCACCTCTGCCAAAGAATATGCCGAGCTAGAATGGCCGATAGACATTATGATTGCCCTTGTGTGGGTTGCTTATGCCATCGTATTTTTTGGTACTTTGATTAAGCGTCAGACCTCACACATTTATGTGGCAAACTGGTTTTTTGCAGCATTCATCATTACGATTGCGTTACTACATATTGTTAATAACTTGGCAGTTCCAGTAGGTCTATTCAAGTCATATTCATTGTATGGCGGTGCAACAGATGCAATGGTGCAATGGTGGTACGGCCATAATGCAGTAGGTTTCTACCTGACGGCTGCATTTTTGGGTATGATGTATTACTTTATTCCTGTGCAGGTCGGTCGCCCTGTTTATTCTTATCGTCTGTCTATTGTTCACTTTTGGGCACTGATTGCATCATATATGTGGGCAGGCGGACACCATCTGCACTATTCAGCATTGCCAGATTGGACCCAGTCTTTAGGTATGGTGTTCTCGCTCATTCTATTTGCACCATCTTGGGGTGGCATGATTAATGGTGTGCTAACACTATCAGGCAGTTGGGATAAACTTCGTACTGACCCAATCATTCGTTTCTTGATTGTTGCTCTGTCATTCTACGCAATGAGTACCTTTGAAGGTCCGATGTTATCTATCAAGGCAGTAAACGCCATCAGTCATAATACCGACTGGACGGTAGGTCATGTTCACTCTGGTGCACTTGGCTGGGTGGGTATGATTACCATCGGTTCTATCTATGTGTTATTGCCACGCATTTGGAATAAGGCGAAAATGTACTCAACCAACCTGATTACTGTGCATTTTTGGCTTGCGACCACAGGCACGGTTTTGTATATTGTTGCATTGTGGATTTCTGGTATCACTCAAGGCATGATGTGGCGTGCTACCAATCCAGATGGTACTTTGGCATATGACTTCATTCAGACGGTTGTGGTATCACATTGGCCATTTGTGGTGCGTGCATTAGGTGGTGCATTGTATGTGGCTGGTATGTTTGTCATGGCCTATAACTGCTACAAGACCATCAAAATGCCAAGTGTTCCTGAGCGAATCGCTGAGCCAGAAGAGGTGAATACTGGTCGTGATGAAGTGTTTGATAATGACACTGTCAAGGCTTAAAGGGGAGAGTCATGTCAAATATAACTCATGAAATTGTAGAAAAAAATACAGGTTTACTGGTCGTCTTTATTGTCATTGCCATTAGCTTTGCAACCTTAGTTGAGATTGTACCGCTGATTTTTGATACCAATGCACCTAATGAAGGCGGGGTCAACAAACCGTTGCCAAATATGCGTCCTTGGACAGCTTTAGAGCTTGAAGGTCGTGATATTTATATCCGTGAAGGTTGCCATGTGTGTCATACGCAAATGGTGCGTCCGCTCCGTGCCGAAGTTGAGCGTTATGGACCATATAGCCGTGCGGCAGAATCAACTTGGGATCACCCTTTCTTGTGGGGTTCTAAGCGTACTGGCCCTGATTTGGCTCGTGTGGGTGGCCGTTATTCAGACCAATGGCATGTTGATCATCTGACTAATCCGCGTTCTGTTGTTCCTGATTCTGTCATGCCATCTTATCCTTGGCTTGCCAAGAATGAAGTCAGTGGTGTCAAAGTACAACAAAAAATGCGTCTGTTTAAAGATCGTTTTGGCTTGCCTTACACCGAGCAAGACATTGAAGCAGCACCTGACCAAGTGCAGGGTGCAACCGAGCTTGATGCGGTGGTTGCCTACCTACAGCAACTTGGTATTGCGATGCAAGGTCAACGCTAATGAACTGGGGCGTTTTACACAGTATTGCGACGGTGATGGCACTTATTGCTTTCATCGCCATCGCATGGTGGGCATATTCACCAAAAAATAAGAAACGCTTTGAAGAAGATGCACAACTTGCGCTCGATGACAGCGATGTTCTGTCATTAAAAGGGCGCACTAAGGATATACAATGAGCTTTTTTTGGGGTTCTTGGATTACTGTCCTATCACTCGGCTGTTGGTTATTTATCTTCGGCGTGTTAGTGTGGACACTAAAATCTAAACCTGTCTTAGAAGAAGACGAGACGACAGGTCATTCATATGATGGTATTAGAGAATATGATAAGCCATTACCAAAATGGTGGCTTGTGATTTTCTTCGGTACATTAACTTGGGGTTTGGGCTACTTTATCTTGTTCCCTGCCATTCAGCCAAATGCTTGGAAAGGCATTACAACAGTTGAGGTTGATGGTCAGGCTGTGCCTTGGACATCAGAAAACGAGCTAAACAGCCAGCTTCAAGCCAACAATAAAGTATTTACTGAAAACTTTGAACAAGGTATTTTGGCAAATGCAGGGGCGACAGAAGCCACAGCCGTACTTGCAAAGCTTAATGAACTGCAACTACAAAATAAAGGTAAGGCTGAACCTTCGCCTGAGTTACAAGGGCAAATCGATGAGCAAGTTAAGTTGCTTGCCCCTTATGTGGACAAACTGTCTGCTGATCCAGAGGCCTTAAAGGTAGGTAGCCGTCTATTTTTGCAAAACTGTGCACTGTGTCATGGCTCAAATGCCAAAGGTGCAACAGGCTATCCAAACCTAACGGATAATGACTGGTTGTACGGTGGTGAAGCTGAAAATATCTTGCTTACCATTCATAATGGCCGTGTGGGTGCGATGGCAGCTTGGCAAAAGCAACTTGGCGAGTCTGGTGTTCGTGCAGCGGCTGAATATGTGTTGGATATTTCTGGCAATCAAAATGGCTATGAGTTAAATAAAGCACAAATTGCACAAGGTAAAGCCATTTTTGAGCAAAACTGTGTGCTCTGCCATGGTCCAGATGCTAAGGGATTGACCGCAATGGGTGCGCCAAACTTAACTGATGATATTTGGTTGTTTGGTGGAGATCGTGAAACCATTCGCACCACCATTCGTCATGGTCGTTCGGGTGTGATGCCAGAGTGGCAAACTAAATTGGGTAATGAGCGTATCATGCTATTGGCTGCTTATGTGCGTTCACTATCTCAAAATCCAACTGAATGATGATAGTATTTAGATCATCATTTTAGTCACTCCACAAAAAAAGGGCCAGTATTTGGCTCTTTTTTTGTTTTTTTTTAATTTCACCATCTTTTTTTCAACCATTTTTATTGGTCAACAAAAAAAAGCCAAACTCATTAATTTGGCTTTTGACTTAGTTTTTTGTGGTTGATGGTGAATTAAAAAACCGTTAAGGGTATCAAGTTAGGGGCGTTGGTTTTGAGCATAGATGGCTGCTTGTAGCCAAATGTTTGCTTGAATAAAATCATTTACCTTAATGGCTTGTGTGGTTTCATCGGCCATGGCAGCAATGCGTACTACAAGTGGTGTAGCATCAGGCTCTTTGAGAATGACCACATCAAATAACATCAATTCTTTATCAAAAAAACTGTCTCTGCTGATGCCCAATACCTGACCTTGGCACCATGCTTCATCTTCTTGACCAAATGTCTCACCAAACAAATAAATGCAACTGTGGCCAAAATTAATCTCAACAGGTGCAAGGCTTTCACCATCTGTAAGATCGGTGGGTGTCCATGTGCGGATTTGTTCTTCAACATCATCTGGAACTTGTCCATTGTTGGCACTGACAATGTCGTTAAATGCACGATGATAGCGAATGGCGATGGGGTCATCAATCAAGATGGTTTCTTCTTGGTTGCTTGGTTTGATGTTGTACGCCCATGCACTTAGATTGACATAATAGGTTTTTGGTGTTTTGTATTCGGTATGATTAATGGCGTATAGCTGATCAAAAGCATAAATGATGGTGCCATCTTTGGTTTTAAGGCGTAAAATGGCATCAGATGTTGCATTACAGCGAATGATGCGTTCAATTTGACACTCAACACCATAAGGACTATCTACCGCAGGAAAAGCATTGATGAATGCTTTTGGTGTACCATTTTCTAGGCTTAATATCTGCTTGATATGGCAGGGTGTATCGTTTGCGATGAGCAACTTATTGTCTGATGGGTGGCTTTTTATCAAGCCATTTGGTAAGCTGGGATTATTAAGCATTGCTTGTAGCCAATTTGGAACATCTTCACTGATGTTTTCTGTCAAGATGGCCCAATGGTCTGCGTGGCCTGCATTTTCATTGCCAGGCAAATCTATTTTGTTGGGTGGAACTTCGTGTTTGTAGGTATAGCGTATTTGATTCATGGTATTTTCTCATAAACAATTGCTGTTTTAATAAGGGGCATTCCCTAAAAAATCAAGGCATGAGCGTTATTTGAGTGTCAATTTAAATGTTAATTTAAAAAAACGGTGTGTTGTCCGCTAATTATCATCTCAAAAATAACCAAAAAAATAACCAAATGGTGTAAACTATACAGTTATTTATTTTTTTGAGAAAATTCTATGTTTCGTCCTTTGGCGTTGTTTATTGGATTAAGATATACCAAAGCTGAACGCAAAAATGGCTTTATCTCGTTCATTTCGTTCATTTCAATGATTGGGCTGACGCTTGGCGTGGCAGCACTGATTACGGTGCTGTCGGTCATGAATGGTTTTGATCGTGAGATGAAAACTCGCATTTTGGGCATGATACCACAGGCGTCTGTCATGTCTTATGACATCATGCCAAACTGGCAGGAGATTTCTGATACCATCATTAAAAAAGATGATAATGTCAAAGCGACCGCACCATTCATTCAATTGCAAGGAATGCTGGCGGCAAATGGGCAGGTTTCAGGCGTCATGGTATTTGGTATTGTACCAGAGCTTGAAAAAAATGTGTCCATCGTTGATGATTATATGACGCAAGGTGCTCTGACCAGCTTAAAATCAGGTGAATTTGGCATTGTGCTTGGTGAGGGTATGGCTCAGAACATGGGTGTGAGTGTGGGTGAAAAAGTAACGCTTGTGCTACCTGAGGCCTCTCCATCATTGGTGGGTGTGATTCCTAGATTTAAGCAGTTTACTTTGGTGGGGACTTATCATATCAGTAAAGATGTTGATGGTGTGATGGGGTTTGTTGCCATGCGTGATGCAGGTGTGATGTTGAGATTGCCAGAGGGTGCTCAGGGCGTAAGATTATTGACTCATGATATCTTTCAAGCACCTGATGCAGCCAGAAAGGCAGCCAGCCTTGATGTCAATTTATATCCTACCGATTGGACAATGACACATGGCAATTTATTTAATGCAGTCAAGATGGAAAAGTCCATCATTGGCTTATTGTTATTTTTAATCGTCATTGTTGCTGCTTTTAATATTGTGTCTAGTCTTATCATGCTTGTTACAGATAAAAAATCTGACATTGCAATCTTAAAGACTTTTGGTGCATCATCAAAGCTTGTCATGCAAGTGTTCATCGTGCAAGGCATGATTATTGGTGTGATTGGTACGATTGCAGGGACGATTTTAGGGCTTGCTTTGACTTTTACTGTTAATGATATTGTTACTTATATTGGGCAGATTTTTGGTGTGTCGTTATTAACATCAGGGGCTTATCCTGTAGACTTTTTGCCAACACAAATTGAGGTATTTGATATCATCTTGATTGTGGTTGCTTCATTTTTACTAAGTTTTTTTATGACAATTTACCCTGCTTTGCGTGCATCTCGCATTCAGCCAGCTCAGGCTTTGCGTTATGAATAAGGATGAATGATGAGTATTATTTTAAAAGCTGATAACATAACTAAAGTCTATGATGAAGGCAGGATCAGAACGCCTGTACTGATGGGTCTAGATTTGATGGTTCATGCAGGCGAACGCATTGCCATTGTGGGCAGTAGTGGCTCTGGTAAGAGTACGCTGCTACATTTGCTTGGTGGGCTGGATATACCGACAACAGGTGAGGTTTGGATTGATGGCAAGTGCCTTAATCATCTGAACGAAACTGAGCGTGGTCAATTGCGTAACCAGTATCTAGGGTTTATCTATCAATTTCACCATCTGCTACCTGAATTTACTGCTACAGAAAATGTTGCCATGCCACTACTGATGCGTTCTGATGTTGCTATTAATGAGGCGCGTAGGCGAGCTGATGCAATGCTAGACAAGGTGGGATTATCGCACCGCACACATCACAGACCCAGCGAATTATCTGGTGGCGAACGACAGCGTGTGGCGATTGCTCGTGCTCTTATTACCAATCCAAAGCTGATTTTAGCAGATGAGCCAACAGGTAATTTAGATGATGATAATGCTCAAACGGTGTTTGAGTTGTTGTCGGATTTACAAGATGCTTTTGGTACAGCATTGCTTATGGTAACACATGACAGACAGCTTGCTGCACGGGCTGATAGACAGCTAGAAATGCGTGGTGGTCAATGGATTTGATGGGTTTGTTTTAAAGCAAGAGATTCATCAAATAGAAGAATCTTCATCTTCTTGATGTTGTTGGGTCTGTGCCAACTCTCGTTGTTTATGCCCTTTTTGAGTATTAAATTTGGGTGCTTGGGCGTTATAACCTGCCCGTTTTTGCCAAGTACTGATGATGTGGTAGTGAAATATCCAACGAAATAAAAGCCCAAGTATGATACTGGTGATGATTGCACAGACGGTCAAGCCCACTATAAAGGCTTTTGGTGAAAATAGATGATGCATAAAGGGGCTTACCCCTTGACCTGCCACCCATAGTGTAAATTCAGATAAAATCACGCCAATTGTACGAATGCCAATCACAGGTTCGCCTAAGATGAATGCACCTAACGAATATGCAAACCAAAATACAGGAATGGTCGTTAAGGGATTGGTGATCCAAGTGAGTGCAACGGCCATAGGGATATTTGCACGGATTAATAATGCACCAATGATGGCAAGTGGCATTTGCCCTGGCAGGGGGAAAAAGGCACATAATACGCCAATGTACACCGCTCTTGTCAGAGCATCACGGTGCATATGCCATAGGCGTGGGTCTGTAATAAAAGGTGCGAACCACTTCATGATGCGATTTTCATGCAGCTTTTCTGGTGTGGGTAGCCATTTTTTTAATGTTTTTTTGGGCATGACAAATGGTGATTGATGAATGTTTGATCATTATACCAAAAAAATACATTTTTGGCTTTGTGATTGTGCAGTTGTATGTTGGGTTTTTAGTTAAATTGCAGGTCATGACTTGCAAACAGTATTTTAATTAAGGCATTTTAATGATGGATTAAACAATGGGCTATCAAGCTAACACAAGGTATGATACAATGCTTGGATTTATTTTCATAATGGTCAAATCATGAACGGTAAAATTAACATCACCCACCCAAAACCTTCAAAATCCAAAAAAAACACCAAAAAAGCACTCATCTGGATTGACTTGGAAATGACAGGGCTTGACACACTTAATGATGAAATCATTGAGATTGCTACCATTGTAACCGATGATGATTTAAATATCCTAGCTGAGGGTCCTGTGATTGCCATCAAAGTGCCAGATACCGTGCTAAATTCAATGGATGATTGGAATAAGAAGCAACACGGTCAGTCAGGTCTAATAGACCGAGTGCGTCGTAGTACGGCGACTTTGGCAGATGCTGAAAATGCAACCATTGAATTTCTTTCTAAATGGTGTGCTGAGGGCATATCGCCGATGTGCGGTAATTCAATCTGCCAAGACCGCAGATTTTTGGCAAGACAAATGCCCCAATTAGAACGCTATTTTCATTACCGCAACCTAGATGTATCAAGCATTAAAGAGCTGTGCTACCGCTGGCGTCCTGATGTGGCAAGCGGCTATCAAAAGGGTGGGGCACACTTGGCATTAGATGACATTCGTGATTCTATTCGTGAACTTCGTCATTATCGTGAGCATTTTTTTAAGCTACTTGATTGATGGCATATGCCATCAAACCAAATACCGTCCTATTGCATCGCCAGCCATTTGCTTGTCAATCATTTGGTGATGTTGGTATACTTTTCAAAGTTTTTAATATAATCATCTAAATTGTCAGACAGCATTTGTTGATATTGGGCGGTATAGAATTTGATGATTTCCTCTTTTTCTTTTTCAAAGTCGCTTGATTTAATAAAGCCAATTGAAGCAACAGAAGCACTATAACGAGCTGATGCATACATGAGCGATGAACCAACTTGACCTGCGTGTGATTTTGGTGATAGTTGGCTATTGGCAAGATTGATGAAGGCATCAGCACGCTCATAAAAGGCGTTTACTTGGGCTTGAAATTCCTCAGGACTTAGATTGGGCTTGTTGGCTTGTTCGTTCATGCGATATTCCTATTGAATTAATTGTATTAAATGTTGGAAATTTGTGATATTTTGGGTAATTTTACTGTCAAAACATCAATTTTTAACAAATTAAAGTAAAAAATCAAAAAGAGAGCAAGAAGCATACTTTGCTTTCTTTTTGATTTATTGTGATGATTGCCAAAATGACAATGTTGAAGCATCATTTGGTTTGATAGCAAATTTATAGCAAATTTTGACAATTTATTGTTAATCTATTTTATTTATCTCAACTTATCCAAACCTGCTTTGATCACAAGCCTGCATCGGCTCGTAGAGCATCGGCACGGTCAGTTTTTTCCCAAGTAAAAGCATTGTCTGAGCCTGCCCGCCCAAAGTGTCCGTAGCTGGCAGTGATTTCATACATCGGTTGTAATAAGTCTAGCATATGAGTAATGCCATATGGACGCAGGTCAAAATGTGCACGGATTAAGCGTTCAATGCTTTGGTTGCTGATTTTGCCAGTGTTAAAGGTATTTACTGAGATAGAGGTTGGTTCGGCAACACCAATGGCATAGGAAATTTGCACTTCACAGCGGTCAGCAAGACCAGCAGCGACAATATTTTTGGCAACATAGCGACCTGCATAAGCAGCACTTCTATCCACTTTGCTTGGGTCTTTACCAGAGAATGCACCGCCACCGTGTCGTGCCATACCGCCGTAAGTATCTACAATAATTTTGCGACCCGTAAGCCCTGCATCACCCACAGGGCCGCCGATGATGAACTTGCCTGTTGGGTTGATGTGATACAAAGTATCTTTGTGTAGCAATTGACTTGGAATGACAGGTTTGATGATTTCTTCTATGACAGCTTCTTTTAGGGCGTCATAACCGATGTCTGGACTATGCTGGGTGGATAACACAAGAGCATCTATGGCAACTGGTTTGTGATTGGCATCATAGCGTAGGGTAACTTGTGCTTTGGCATCTGGGCGTAGCCAGCTTAGCGTGCCATCTTTACGCAATTGTGCTTGACGCTCCATCAAACGGTGCGAGAGTTGAATTGGTGCTGGCATGAGCACATCTGTTTCGTTGGTGGCATAGCCAAACATCAATCCTTGGTCGCCTGCACCTTGATCTTCTGGTCGGCTTCTATCAACGCCTTGGGCAATTTCAGGTGATTGCTTGCCAATCATATTGATGACCGCACAGCTGTCGCCATCAAAACCCAAATCTGAATGATTATAGCCGATTTTATTGACAGTGGTACGCACGATATTCTCGATGTCAATATTGGCATGGGTGCTAATCTCGCCTGCTAGAATGACCGCCCCTGTTTTGGTGAGGGTTTCGCAAGCGACACGAGCGTCTTTGTCTTGGCTTAAAATAGCATCTAGCAAAGCGTCTGAAATTTGGTCAGCCATCTTATCAGGATGTCCTTCGGACACAGATTCTGAGGTAAACACTTGATAATTCATAAACAATCACTTATAAAAAAAATAATAAAAAAATTGTGCGAATTTTGGTGGCTTTTTTAGGCTTGACAAAATGGTCTGATGACCAAACGCACAAGGTGAATTGCAGTGTGTTTATCATGAGTGGTGTTAATGATATTTGGTACAGATAAAATCACAAGGCATTTGGGGGAAAATTATAAGATATTTTCATGCAAATTGCTAATGAAATATTTTTATGTATGGGTTGAAACTGGTGATTTTTTTATTGAGTCTTTTGCCATTAAAGGTAAATTTATAAATTTACTTGGATTGATCATTTTTTAAGGGGTTGTTGATTGGCCTGTTTTTTCATCAACAACCAAGCCACCATCAATGCCACCACTTGCACAGCGATGATGAGTGCTACGGCCAGCTTCCATTGCCCCTGTGTATAGGCGATGGCGCACGCCCAAGCACCGATGCTACCACCGCCATAGTAGCCCATATAGTATAGACCAGAGGCAAGCGATCGCCCTTGGCTGACCTGACTACCGATGTAGCTGATGGTTGCCGCTTGAGTAATGAATACGCCTGACGACATGACAATCAAACCTATAATGATGAGCCAAAGCGGTGTGGCCAATGTCATTATTAGCCCCATCATTGAACATAATATTGCACTGATGATGACATTTACCGTGCCAAAGCGTATGATGAATTTGCTTGACATGGGTGTGATGACCATGCCAATAAGATATAGTGAAAAGATGTTAGCAAGATGTGATGCGTCCAAATGGTAGGGGCTACTTGCTAAGTGCAGATTAATAAAAGTAAAACAACCGACTAATGAAAATAGCACACAACCACCCAGCATACAGGCACTGATAACCTGACGGTTTTTGCTATGCAAAATCAGTAGGGTAAAGGCGTTTTTAAAATCGCCACTTTTAATGAAATGCCGAGAGTTTGGCAGGGTTTTTAGTGTCCATATTGCACCAATGAGTGTTAAAATCGCCATCACCAGATATGCCTGCCGCCAGCCAATCAGCTCATGAAGATGCCCTGCAAAAAACCGACCACTAAAACCACCAAGTACTGTCCCTGCGACATACAAGCTTGTCATTTGTGCGACATTTTTGTTGTACTCTTCGCTGATATAAGCAATCAGCACTACTGTAATGCCAGGTATGGTCAAACCTTGTAAAAACCGCCATACAGACAGCTCATCTACCGAGCGACTCATACCAACCATGCCAGTGGGCAGGGCAAGAAGTAGTAGCGAGCCAACAATGAATACTTTACGCCCAAATGTGTCTGATAATATGCCGATAAAAGGTGAGATTAGTGCAATTGCCAGCACGGTTGCACCAACTGAAACACCGATTGCCACCTCAGAAGCATTAAAATCTGCTTTCAAAATTGGTAAAATTGCTTGCACTGAATACACTTGCAAAAAAGCAAAAAAACCAATCATGGCGATTGTGAGTTTTTCAATAAAATTAGGTGTGTAAAATGTTTTCATGATGTGAAAGCTTTTATGCTAAACGGCCTGATTATTGTATCATGGTTTGGGTGCTTTGACTGAGTTTAAAAATCATTACTTTGTGAATATCAAGATGAGTTTAACAAAAATTTTAGTGCGTTTTTGTGGATTGTGGTACAATTTTATATCCGCTTTATGCTGTTTTAGTTTTTGCATGAATGAATATCAATTTGATATAAGATGACCAAAATGATAACAACTGCCAATACCGATAATCATACCCAAGATTCATCAAGCCAAAATCATCATGATCAGCAAGACACCAATCATGTCATCATTATTGGTGGTGGTCAGGTGGGCCTATCTTTGGCGTTACTGCTGGCACATCAGGGTATTTATAGTACAATCATTGAACAGTTTGCCTATCCAGCCATCAGCCCTGATGATGATAAACACCGTGCTGTGTATTTAGATAGTCGCAATACAGCATTATCAAGGCGTACGGTACAGATTTATACTGAAATTGGGTTGTGGGAGAGTATGCAAAGCCATGCTTGTCGTATTGATGGCGTAGAGATTAGCGAAGTGGGAGGTTTTGGGCGAGCAAAGCTGGATAAGATGGCCGAGGGCGTAGAGAGCTTTGGTCAGGTCATAGAAAATGCGTGGATGGGTCGCCAGTTATTATTGGCGGTGCAGGCGAGCGATTTTGTTTGTTTGATTGATGATGCAAGTGTTGTGGACATTCAGCAAAATGACACATCAGCATCTGTGGTTTTTCATAAAAATGGTAAAACGCATTGTTTGTGGGCACCTCTTGTTGTTGCCTGTGATGGGAAAGATTCCATCAGCCGTCAGATTTTAAAGGTTGGTATTGATACGCATGATTATGGGCAGGTAGGTATCGTTGGGGTAGTTGAGACTGACAAACCGCATCAACATATCGGCATTGAGAAATTTTCGGCTGTTGGACCGCTTGCGGTATTGCCTTTGACCGATGGGCGTGGTGATGGTGTAGATGGTACAACTCAGGGTTATCGCCGTTCTGTGGTGTTTATTTGCAAGGTTGGTGAGCAAAAGCGTTATCTTGAAGATGATGAGTATTTTAAGGCTACTTTGCAAACGGTATTCGGGTCAGATGCAGGCAAGTTTATGGCGGTGGGTCGTCGTGGGGCATATCCACTGTCTAAGGTGTTGGCACATCGGCAGGTTGTGGGTCGTTGCGTGATCATGGGGAATGCCGCCCATACTCTACACCCTGTGGCAGGACAAGGGTTTAATTTGTGCCTGCGAGATGCGTATGCTTTGGCAAATATGCTTGGTGCTAATAGACGCCAGAATATTGATTATGACTTGGGCAACTTCGCCAACCTAAGAGCCTATGAACAGGCTCGTCAAAAAGACCAAAAACGAGTGATCCGCTTTTGTGATACGGTGGTGGATAGCTTTAGCAATGCCAATCCTATGATGAAATTTGCTCGCAATGTGGGCTTGGTAATTTTTGATAAAGTGCCAGGTATTAAGCCTTTGGTGGCAAGCTATGCGATGGGACTAAAATCTTAAAAAAGTGTTAAAAGATAAAGTAAAAATTTTTTAGAAAATAGCAAAAAATGCTTGCAATCTACCAAAAAATCGCTATAATACACGCCTACGGAAGCTTGGCAGAGCGGTTGAATGCACCGGTCTTGAAAACCGGCGTGGGTTTGTAGCCCACCGAGAGTTCGAATCTCTCAGCTTCCGCCATTATTTTAAGTAAGATTATGTGCTTATGATCTCAACCTATACACTTAACTATTGATTGAGTTTAAAGACAAATAGCTATATTTGGAAGCTTGGCAGAGCGGTTGAATGCACCGGTCTTGAAAACCGGCGTGGGTTTGTAGCCCACCGAGAGTTCGAATCTCTCAGCTTCCGCCATTATTGTTGTATCAATGAGATATCTTAATGACTAAAACCACCAGTTTGGTGGTTTTTTTTATATCAAATAAATTTTATATTAAACAAATTGTTTAACAAGATTTTTTAAGTTAAAATGAGATGCTTTATCCTTTTATTTTAATTTGATTCATCATGTCTTTTATCCGTCGTCGCAAACTTACCAAAAATCAAACTCGCCAAATCCAAAAAAATCAAAACAAAATTATTGATGATGGCACGCTGGTCAGTGGGGTTATTGTCTCGCATTTTGGCAAGCAACTTGATGTGCAGATTACCGAATTGCCCAGCATTATGCCAAATTTTCCTGATATCACTACCAATAATGACCCAGCTTCATTAAACCTTGGCGATATTTGGCGTTGCCATGCTCGCACCAACCTACCTATGATGACATCTGGCGATGAGGTTAAATTTAGCATTGACATCACTTCTGGTTTGGGTAGGATTGAGGTACTTCTTGATAGGCGTACGCTCATTATGCGGCCAGATCGCTATAATAAAGTCAAGCCTGTGGCGGCAAATATTGATATGCTTGCCATTGTCTTTGCCCCCATACCAAAGCCTGCAACCAATCTGATCGACCGATATTTGCTTGTGGCACGCCTAAGTGGCGTTAGACCGCTTTTGGTATTAAATAAGGCTGATTTATTGATGAACTTCGAGGAGGTTGATCAGATTTATCAAGAATATCAGTCGCTTGGCAAAAAATATGATTTTGATATCATTCAAACTTCAAGTGTTAATTTGGGTGGTCTTGATGAATTGCAAACATATCTTAATGGTCAGCTCACCATCTTTGCAGGTCAGTCTGGTGTGGGAAAATCAAGCTTGATCAACCAAATTTTACCCAATGCCAACCAACCAACCAACATCATCTCGGTGGGTTCGCAGCTGGGACAACACACAACCACTACTAGCCGACTGCTTGCTTTTGATGACCAAGATTTGACCAAAGGTGGCATCATTGATACACCAGGTATTCGTGAATATGGTATATGGCATTTGTCCAGTGATGATATCATGAAAGGTTTTGATGAGCTTAATGAGATTTATGGTGATTGCCAATTTCGAGACTGTAATCATGCCCAAAACGCCAAAGGCTGTGCATTTTGGCAGGCAGTAGGTGAGGGTAAGATTTTGGCACGGCGTATTGAGAGCTTTAATGATTTGGTTGAAGAAGCGAAGGTGAGTGCGTCATCAGCCAGAAGTCAATTGATAAAAAATTAACCATTGACTTAATAAATTGACAAAATTAGTGTACTTTTAATAAATTTTGATTATAATGAGACTTTTGAATTTCAAATTGGAGAGACTGTGGAGCGTTGGCTAACTTTTATAGGTAATCACCCTGTGTTATTCGGCATCTTAGCGGTGCTGATTGTGGCATTTTTTATGGTGGAGGGTAAGCGTAACGGCAAAAAAGTTGCACCCAATGAGCTTGGTTTACTCGTCAATAATCAGCAGGCACGCATCATTGATATCCGCCCTGCCAATAAATTTGCACTTTCGCATATTTCAGGCAGTCGCAACATTCCATTTATTGAGCTAAAAAATCACCTAGATGAGCTGCGTGCCATTGATACGCCTGTGGTATTTGTCTGTGATGTTGGTTTGCAGTCAGGTGCGGCGGTAAGTCTTGTGGGCAAATCTAATTTTATGCGTTTATCTGGTGGCATACAGGGTTATCAGGCAGCTGGCCTACCATTGGCCGTTGCTAAAAAATGATGGTTGGGTATTGATTATAAAGCCAAAATTGGCAAAATTGAACATAAAAGATGAAATGATTGTTGATTTTTGGCTTGAAAAATTGATCGCTTGACCCAATTGAATGAATAAGGTTGGCTTTTTGATTAAGTTTTTAATTTGATTGAATTTAACAAATGCCATTATCAAAAGATGATATTAAATTAAATATATTCATTAAATTTTAGACTTTTTAGAGTATTGAGGAAGGGTATGGCACAAGTAACTTTATACATCAAAGAAGAATGTCCCTATTGCAGAGCAGCGATTCAATTGTTGAAAAACAAGGGTGTGGCGTACGAAGCGATCAGTGTTTATGACATGAAAAGCGAAGAAAGAGTCGCTTTGGCGGAACGAACCAATAACTATCGTACCGTACCACAAATTTTTATCGGTCAGACCTTTATCGGTGGTTTTGACCAATTAAACAAGCTCAACCAAAGTGGCGAACTTGACACCATGCTTGGTGCCTGATCACCAGTTGATTGACATTTTATTTTTAACTTTCTAACTAAGGAAAAAATTATGACAGAACAAGCTCAACCACAGCTAGGTCTTGAACGCATTTATGTTAAAGACATTTCTTTTGAAGTGCCTAGTGCAGAGGTATTCACCAAAGAATGGCAACCAGAAATGGAAATTAATCTGGCGACTGCATCAAGCGATTTGGACGAAGATCACAAAGAAATCGTTTTGACTGTTAATGTGACAGTAAAAAATGGTGGCGGTGTAGCGTACATTGCAGAGGTGCAGCAAGCGGGTATTTTCCTACTTAAAAATATTCCAGAAGAAGATTTGGCACACCTGCAACAAGCCTACTGTCCAAATATTTTATTCCCTTACGCTCGTGAGGTCATCAGTGATTTAGTATCTCGTGGTAGCTTCCCACAATTACTGCTTGCACCAGTGAACTTTGATCAAGCATATCTACAAGCACAAGCTGAAACACAAGGCAATGCGTAGTTTGCTGATTGGAATGGTGTAGAATTTAATATATTTACACAATAAAATAAGCTGTCATTGGACGGCTTATTTTTTTATTGTATTTTGGTGATTAAAAAAATATCTTTGCTTTTCGTCTTGGCATACTGATTTCTTTTAGGCTGATTTGATTGCTGGTGCGACAATTGTTTTGCGGACGAAAAACATCTCTTGCTAGAGCAGCGATTTCATACATAGCACGGCGTGAATGTACTAAATTATTTTTGGTATTTGTCCAAGTCAAGGGTATGCTAAGCGGTGCAGGCTGTGGCAGTGTGTTGATGCCCATGCGAGCAAATTGGCGACGCGCGCGTGCCATGTGATAGCGATCTGTAATCAGGTAAATGCTCTTTGGCAACTCATGATGCTTAAGCAGTTTGGTGGTAAACACAGCATTTTCACAAGTATTCATGCTGGCGTTATCACTGATGATGATAGGAGGGGTGCTATGTTGCAGTTTAGATCTGAGATAATCTTGTAGCCAAGGTGATTCCACCCCACTGGTAATGATGATGATTGGGGTGGTTTTGTAATAGGAAATGGCTTTATCGGCACGACTTTGACTATAATGATTGAGTATAATTTCGCCATTTTTTTTGGTCAATCCACCGCCTAGTACTACAAGTGTTGATGGCTTGTCTGCGTCTTTTATCGTCAAAAAACTGAATGAGTCGAGCAAAAAAACACTGATGTTGGCAAAAATAGGTGTAAAAGGTGTGATGATGGCAATGGCGGTGATGAATGCCATGCCAATGAAAAGCCGTCTTACCAACCACCAAAAATTTTGCCAAAATGACATCATATGGCCACACTACCATCTTCATGAACCCAAATTGGCTCGCGTACCAGTTTGATGCCAAATTTATCAGACACCGTACGGATGATGAAATCTTGCGTGGTCTTGATGCTATGTTGTGTGGCGATCAGTGGTGCGTGATTGGTTAGCACGAGTGCCTGTTTATTGTGAGTAAGAACTGGAAATATACCTTTGCCCTTTAATCCTGCCTTATCAATCAGCCATCCTGCTGGAATTTTGATGACATTTTCATCAATTGGATAGCTTGGCAGGTCATCAAATGCTGTTTTTAGGTGTATAAAGTCTTCCATTGGAATGATTGGATTTTGAAAAAATGACCCGCAATTTGCTAAGGTGGCAGGGTCTGGAAGTTTTAACTGGCGAATTTTGATGACCGCATGAAAAACATCAACAGGGTGGGGAGTACCTCTTTCATTGCTTATGGCAAAGTCTTGTGCAGTGATTGCTAAATCACCATAATTGGTCATGACTTTTTTGGCGGTGGTATGCAATTTAAAAATGACATGACTGATGAAATAACGATTGGGATTGTCTTTGAAAAAACTATGACGATAATCAAAATGGCAATCGGCATTATCAAATTCTACTTGTAGTCCATTTATCAAGTCAAAAGCGATGATTTTTTCAATAAAGTCAGAAACTTGTACACCATAAGCACCGATGTTTTGTATGGGGCAGGCACCAACCAAGCCTGGAATTAGAGCAAGATTTTCAAGTCCGTACCAGCCATTATCCAAGCAAGTTTTGATAAAATCATGCCAGTTTTCCCCACAGGCAACTTTAATGATGATGCTGTCTTCGTTTTTTTTTAAGACTGTAATGCCTGCAAGCTTGGGGAGTATCACTAGGGCGTTTAGTATATTTGGCAACAATACATTGCTACCGCCAGACAGCACAAAAATATTAAGGTTTTGATGTTTAGCAAAATCAATCGCTTGTTTGATGTCGCTGTTTAATGTATCAGCGTTATCCAAAATTAGGGCATATTTGGCGATGCAAGATAAGGCCATGGTATTGTTTGTTGATAAATCATGGTCTTTTAAAATGCGATGATTTTTAATTTCATTCATGATTGTCTCCACCACACCACTTTTGTAGCCAATTTTGGCTTGCTTGCTCAATATGCAAAAACATGGCCTTAAAATCCTGCACATCGCCATAATAGGGGTCGGCGATTGCTGTTTTATCAAACATCATTACTTGTGCGGTAGCATCAGTGGGTTTGATTTTCTGCAAATCTTTAAAATTATTCTCATCCATTGCAAAAATCACATCAAACTCATAAAAATCTTGTTGGTTTACTTGTCTGGCTTGTAGTGCGGTTAAATCATAGCCAAGAGATTTGCCAACAAAAATGGCACGCTCATCAGGTGGGCCACCAGTATGGTAATTAGCGGTGCCTGCTGAGTCAAGATGAATGCTGAATGATTGGTTTTTTATGATTTTTTTCATAACCGCTTCAGCACTAGGACTGCGACAAATATTGCCAAGGCAAACAAAAAGAACGGACTTTGGGGGCATAATGACTTACTTTAAATATAAAAAAATTAACTCATTGTAGCATAAATGGCAACATCATGATTGATAAAATACTGGCTTTTACCATTGGTTTTTAAATCGATTTAAATCTCTGCGTTCTTTTTTATTTGGCTTGGTGTCTGGTCGTGCCAGATTTTGTAGCTTTCGTTGCTCAATAAAAAACTCCCGAGTAGCCAAGCTTTCTTGGGTTTCTTCGTACAGTGTGCCAGCGATTTTGGCATTGCCACGACTTTCGGACAACGCTTTGATGACGACCACCTTTTCTTCTAGTCGGGTGGCATGCCCTTGGCGTATACAAAGCGTATCGCCTACTTGTAGTTCTTTACTGACTTTAATTTTTTGTCCGTTCATGTGAACTTTTCCGCCCTCTATCGCTTCTTTGGCAAGCGTGCGTGTCTTAAAAAATCGTGCTGCCCACAGCCATTTGTCAGCACGAACACGGGTTGGGGATTCTTTGTTAGTCATGACATATCCAAAAATATCAGGTGATTTATATGTTCAATTCATAAATGTACTGCACGCCTTTGATGCCCACCAAGGTTCTACCTGTATCAATAAAGCCCACCTTTTGGTATAGGGACTGAGCAGGGATATTTTTATGATTTACACCCAAAACAATCTGATCGCATAAGATATGATTATCTGTGATGAATTTTGACAATAGCAGTAACGCTGATTTTGCCAATCCTTGACCTTGAAATGAAGGGTTGATGGACATTGAGCGTAGTAAAAGGGCGCACTGATTGTTTGTATAAGCACATTTATCTTTGCCACCATCTAAGACAAAAAAGCCAATCGGAAGGTTGCCAAGTAAAATCACAATTTTATAAACCAAGTCTTTATCTGCCAAGTCATCATTAAGCCACTTTGACGGCAGGGTGGTAAATTTGCTTTGTTCATCATCCAAATGGTAGCGTAAAGCAGATTGGTATTGGCTTTGATAAAAGCTTAGGCTGAGCATGAGGGTTGTTCCTTTATTTTATTTTTGATGTGTTTTATCCAAGCCAAAGTCTCTTGGCTTTTTTGGCGAGAGCTTAAATTATAATCCGCCCAACTGATAAAATAAAGCTCTTTATCCTTCATATTTGATCTTTGTAAATTTGGTTTTAATATGAGTTTTACCACACGACAATTTAGCCAAATGTGAGCATAAAAATAATCAATATCAACAATGTCTTTATAAGCAATGTCAATGTAAATGCCATTTTTCTTGATGGTTAAGCCTGTGTTGTTATCCACCACTTCTTCACAAAAATCTAGAACCTGATGATTAAATGGTATGCCCATCTGATGAATAAAAGTAGCAAGCATCAACAGCCCAAGTAACCTAAAAAATAAATCACTTGACATTCGTCTAAAAAGAAAACCAGTAATCAAAAGTACCGCAAACGCAATGAGATAGCGAAAGCGGTATTGATATTTTTTAAAAATCACCGTATTGCTGGCGATATTTTTGGGAAATAGGGTCATGATAAACGCTCGGCTTTGAATTGCAAATAATCATAAAACAAAGATAAGATTCACCACGCACCTTTTTGCCATATTTACATTTTCTCCACTGTTTTAATGCCCAATAGGTCAAGTCCAACTTTTAGGGTGTCGGCAGTCAGCTTGGCAAGCAAAAGACGGCTGGTCTTGATGGGTTCATTGGCTGATAAAATCGGACAATGCTCATAAAATGATGAAAAAATCCCTGCCAATTCATATAGATACAAAGCCAAGACATTGGGTGTGCCATCTTTGGTAAGCGTGCGTAGTGCATCTTCAAACTGCAATAGCTTAATGGTGAGTGTCCTTTCTTGTTCATTATCAAGGAGAATATCGCCTACCAACTTATCAGGATTTAACCCTGCTTTGGCAAAGATTGACCGAACACGAGTATAGGCATATTGCATATATGGGGCGGTGTTGCCCTCAAAGGACAACATATGATTCCAATCAAATACATAGTCTGTATTGCGGTTTTTTGATAGGTCGGCATATTTGACTGCACCAATTGCTACCGCTTCGATGAGTGCTTGTTTTTCATCATCATTGAGTTGGGTTTGGCGTTCATTGATCAGCGTGGTGGCACGCTCAATTGCTTCATCAAGCAAATCTGTAAGTTTGACCGTCCCACCTGTACGAGTTTTAAATGGCTTGCCATCTTTGCCTAGCATCATGCCAAAGGTAAAATGGTGCATCTTAAAGTCATTAGGAATAAAACCGCCCATTCGTGCAATCGTCCATGCCTGTTTCATGTGTTGGGCTTGGCGTGCATCAGTAAAGATGATGACCTTGTCCGCTCCGAGCGTCTTATGGCGATAGTGAGCGGCAGCGATGTCGGTGGTGGTGTACAAAAATCCGCCATCATTTTTTTGGATAATAACACCCAGAGGGTTACCATCTTTGTTTTTAAATTCCTCCAAATAAACAACCGTCGCCCCATCGTCTTTAACAGCAATGCCCTGAGCCACAAGACGGTCAACCACACCTTGTAGCATGGGGTTGTATAGACTTTCGCCCATAATATCATCTTTGCTGAGAGTAACATTGAGTCTGTCATAGGTAGCTTGGCATTGGTTCATCGTGATGTCTACCAGCTGTTGCCAAAGTTTTAGGCTGTTTTCATCACCACTTTGTAGTTTGACGACATTTTGGCGTGCAGTGGTGGCAAAATCTTCATCACCATCAAACTTAGCTTTGGCAGCACGATAAAACTCTTCAATGTCTGCAAGTGCCATCTCGTCCGTATCGCCATTTTGCATCAGTTCTAAATATGCAATCAACATACCAAACTGAGTTCCCCAGTCGCCAATATGATTGGCACGAATGACGGTATTGCCCAAAAATTCAAGTGTGCGTACCATGCTATCGCCAATAATGGTAGAGCGTAAATGCCCCACATGCATTTCTTTGGCGACATTGGGAGCGGAGTAATCTACGACTATTTTTTGGCCATTTGTGGTGTCAATGCCAAGCGTGGGGCTATCCAAAGCGGTTTGGGCAGATTTGGTAAGAAAATCATCACTAAGAAAAATGTTAATGAAGCCTGGCCCTGCAATTTCACATTTGGCAATCATCTGGTTGGTGGGTAAGCCATCAAGCACGCTTTGGGCAAGTTCTCGTGGATTTTTGCCCAGTTTTTTGGCAAGCCCCATCACACCATTGGCTTGATAATCGCCAAATTCTTTTTTGTTTGATGGCTTAATCACAGGGTCGATTCCTGTGTCTGCACCTGCATTTGCCATGGCGGTGGCGAATAAATCGTGTAGCTTAGATTGAATGTTCATGACGGCTCTTATATCAATAAAAATCAAATAATAGTGAAACTGTGAATGACCGACAATAATACCAAAAAATAGCGTGTTTTTGGAAAAATTTTATCACTTTAATGCCAATGTTGATTGCTATTGATTTTTGGTGGCTAGGTTGGGCTTAACAGGTTTTTGTGGTTATTTTAAGTGATTAATAGCATGTGCAAACAAGTCATAAATCATTTGGTGTCTGTTAGTGTCGTCATCAAGTGTTGGATTAAACTCAGTGATTTCAAAGGCTTTAATATTGGGCAGTACCAAAACTTTATCAAAAATTTGTTTTATCTCATCAACGCCATAACCGTTTGGTTCTCGTGTGCCTGTGGCATATACAAGATTTTCATCTAGCGAATCAATATCAAAACTGACATATACTGCGTCTGCCTGAGCCAAATTGCTACAAAGTTTATCAAGTACATCATCAAATTCTTGGCGGTGAGCATGAGCAGAATAGGCAAAGACACCATGTTTTTCAATCAAATGCTGTTCTGGCGACTCAAAACTTCTAAGCCCTAAAAAATACAAATCTTTGATGTTTAAATTGTCTGATGTGGATAAGTCTTTAAATGCCTGCCAAAGCTGTTTTTCGTCATCAGTAGGCATATTATTTGTGTGCTCATCGTTATCCACACCAAGTACAGCTGCTAAGGGCATGCCGTGCATATTGCCACTTGGCGTGGTATAAACGCTATGAATGTCAGCATGTGCATCAATCCATACCACAGCCACTTTTTTGTCTTTATGGGCATTTTTAAAACCTGACAGCAACCCAATTGCCCCTGAGTGATCACCTGAGATGATGATGGGTGTGGTCAGCTTGGCAATATGCTCAATGTGGTCAGCAACCTCTTGGTAAAACGGCAATAAAAACTCAGCATATTTTAAATTGGTATATTGCGTACCTTGTACCTTGGCGGTGTTGGCATCATCAATGCTTAGTTGTTCAAAGCGTGCCGTAGGATAATGACTTTTGGCAAATTTAGCAAGTGCTACCACGCCTTGGTCGGTGCCATGCTTGCCCGCCCCCAAGTCTGAGCGTATTTCAATAAAATCTAGCATACAAATCCCTTTTAAATCCTTTTGTTGTATAAATTTGTTGTATGAACTTTATGATAGCAAAGTTGTAAGTTAAGTCAAATATTTTTTTAGGTTGTCTGGACAATCACGCCAAAACCGCCAACTCAAATATTGACCAATCCACAGTGTTATTAAAACCATTTAGTTGTGTGGTTTTTTGGTTGGTAGTGTTCACCTTTCATTGTCTTCTTTACCTTTATTTCTTTTCTTTATTTTTTCTTTTTCTTGTTCGTCTTTGTCATCAATCTCCCATTTTAACAGGCGTTTGACGATTTTGCCAAATAGGGTGCTTTTTTTATAATTGCCATGCTTATTTTTATCATTAATTGCCAAGCCTGTTAAAATCTGCAAGGCGTCATAGATTGTTTCGATGGCATAGATATGAAATTGTCCATCTTTAACGCTTTGTACGATATGATCTGGCAACATGAGCTGATTGGTGTTGGATTTTGGAATGATGACGCCTTGCGTGCCTGTCAAGCCACGCTCAGCACACGCATCAAAAAAACCAATGATTTTCTCATTCACGCCACCAATTGCCTGAGCCTCTCCAAGCTGATTCATTGAACCTGTGATGGCAAGCGATTGATTGATGGGGATATTTGCAAGAGCAGACAGCAATACTGCACACTCAGCAAGCGTGGCAGAATCCCCATCAATATGTGCGTAGCTTTGTTCAAAGGCGAGACTTGCTGAAAAATTAAGCTCGGTAAATTCACTAAATAACGAGCGTAAAAAACTGGTCATAATAAGCATTCCTTTGGCATGCAAACTACCGCCCAATTCCACATCTCTTTCAATATCTAAGATTTCACCTGTGCCAAATTTTGGTGTGATCAGTGCACTTAAGCGAGCAGGCAAACCAAATTCGCTATCGGCGTAAGCAATGATGGTCAGTGCGTTAATTTCCCCAATGGCATATCCGCTGGTTTTGATGAGTTGTTGTCCATTTCTAAATTCTTGCCAATAAAGTTCTTTAAGATGGCTTTTGCGTTCTTTTATGTCGTTGAGTGCTTGTTTGACATGGTTGGCATTAACGGCATTGTCTTTGGGATTTAACAGATAATGGCGAGCTGATTCTACAATCAACTGCATCAATCTGTCGCTGTGCAAATCTAATTTATCCTTATCATCAGCAAGAGCGGACAGCTCATCTAATATTGTAGCAAAGGCCGTGTTATCAAAAGTTGGTAGGTGCTGTGAGTGAATCATGTCCGCCATTTTAGTAACCAAAAAACGCTCGCTTTGGGCATTTCTGGGCAAAGTGTCGTTAAAGTCGGCACGAATTTTAAACACGCTGTTAAACTCAGGTTCAAATTCTAGTAGCTCATAATATAAATCGGGTTCGCCAAGCAAAATTACTTTTACTGATAGGTCAATGGCATCAGGTTCAAGCGATACCGAGCCTGTTAAGGTCAGCATTTGTTCAAGGCTTGAAAGAGAGATTTTTTTGGATTGTAGAGCTCGTTTTAGCCCTTGCCAGGCATAGGGGTGCTCAAGCAAGGAAGATGCTTCTAATAATAGATATCCCCCATTGGCTCGGTGTAATGCACCTGCTCGAATCATGCTGGCATCAGTGACAATTGTGCCAAGTTGGGTGGTGTGCTCGATGTGTCCAAGCAGATTTGGGTGCGTTGGCATATCTTCAAAGATGATGGGTGCACCGCTATTTGGTGCATGGGTTACCACAACATTGACATAATAGCGATTAGGGATATTACCAACTGTTTTTACCAAAAAGTCATCGTCGTGCTCAATGATGAATAAGATATTATCAATGATGTCTTGTTCATAAGATTTTAAATATTGATCAATTTTTTTGTTATGGACTGCGTATTTTTTGCTGATGGGCGTCAATAATGGTGCGATGATTTTAGCAACAAGACTGTCGTGTAACTCGTCAATTTTTTGATTGACCTCATTTTCTAGCTCATCAAGTTTGATGTTAGTTTTGGTGAGCTGTTTTTGTAATTTCTCCAAGATATTGTTATTGATGGGTTTTTTTTCATCAATGGGGGTAAATACGGCACGCTGATCGGCGGATTGTCGCAGTATCAAATTGTGTGTTTTGGCGGTTTCATTTAACTTATCAATGAGGGTGCGTTCGCTTTTTTGGGCGGTCTGTTTGATTGTGTTAATGCTGTTTTGATGGCTAATGCTGCTGAATTTGGTGAGGAGTTTTTGGTAGAGTGCCTGCCAAAGTTTGTGCATGTCCTTAGCAAAGATTGACCCTTGGCCGCTTGGTAGCGTTAAGGCGATAGGGTTTCTTGGGGTGTCAAAATTATGCACATAAACCAAATCAGGTGGTGTGGCATCTGATTTGGTGCGTTCGCTCAAAAATCGTGTGATGATGGTGCGTTTGCCCAGCCCATTTTCACCCACCGCAAAGACATGATAGCCATTAGCTTTGATGTCTAAGGCGGTATTGATGGCGTTCATGGCCCGATTTTGCCCAAAAGATACCTCAAAGCTGTCATTGGCGGTTGGGAGGCTGACAGGGTCGGTGTAGCGTTTTAAGGTGGTGTGTGGCAAGCGGTAATGGTTATTGTTGGCTGTATTCATAAATGTATCAAATTAAAAAAGTCTGTTTTAAGGTTATTGGTTAAATTTATTTTTAGGGTGAGCTGCTGATTTTTTTTATCCAGTTTTGATTGTCATTAAAACCTTGGTGCATTTGCAATAAAATGGTCATCTTGCTTAACTTGGTTTTTGATGTGTTTTGCCTGATTTGGTTTTGTGAATGCAAATGTTTGATTTTGTCGTACAATTTTACCAAAAAATAAAGCAGTGAAATGGTCTTGATGGGTTTTGTAAAATGCTCAAAGTGGCTGATGCTAGGGCTATTTTAACATAATAAAACATGGTAAAATAGCCAGTATTGTAAATACTGACAAAATTAAAATGATGACTTACCATAAAATTTCTGCATATGCCGATGGCTTTGCTGGCGATTTGGAGCGTTTTGCCAATGAGTTGAATTTGACCTTTACTGATGTACAGATTGGTCAATTATTAAAATATTTAGACGGTCTGCTTTTGTGGACTAAGGCCTACAATCTTACGGCCATCACCGCACCAAAAGAGGCATTTGTTAAGCATATTTTGGATTGTTTGGCCATCATTGCATATTTGCCATTTAATGATCAATCAAGCGTGAGCCTACTTGATATTGGCACAGGGGCAGGATTGCCATCGGTCATCATTGCGATCATGCGACCTGACTGGCAGATTACCGCACTTGACAGTAACGGCAAAAAAGTTCGTTTCATTCGTCAGATGGTCAGTGAGCTTAATCTTAATAATGTCACGCCTGTGGCAAGTCGTATTGAAGATTTTGATGGGGCGTTTGATGTGATTACCTCTCGTGCTTTTGCCAGCCTTGATGACTTTGTTAATCTTGCCAAGTTGTACTTAAAAGTAGATGGTGTACTGTATGCGATGAAAGGCAAATCACCAAGCGTAGATGATTTTGCCAATCTAGATGATTGGCGAATTGATGTTAAGGCAATTTGTGTGCCAAATTTGATGGAAGAACGCTGTGTGGTGTATCTGAAAAAATAATTTATTATTTTTTGACATTTATTTTTAATTATTTGAGTGATTTTGAAGGGGTGTTTATGGAAATCATTGCAGTCGCCAACCAAAAAGGTGGTGTGGGAAAGACGACAACGGCAGTAAATTTAGCCGCAGCGTTGGCCGTGATTGGCAAAAAAAAGGTTTTGCTCATTGACCTAGATCCACAAGGTAATGCCACAACAGGAGCGGGGCTTGACAAGAATGAACTCAAAAAAAGCATTGTTGATGTATTGCTTGATGAGACGAAGCTACACAAGGTGATTGAAAAAAATACGCAAGCAGGCTTTGATGTGGCAGGAGCCAATCGTGATTTGGCAGGCATTGATATGTCTTTGTCCGATGTTGAAGATGCGCCATTTTTGCTAAAAAAGGCCATCGAGTTGGCCAAAAAAAGTGGCAAATTTACTTATGACTATGTCATCATGGATTGTGCACCCAGCCTGAGTATCTTGACGGTGAACGCACTTGTTGCTGCTAAAAATGTCATCATTCCTATGCAATGTGAGTATTATGCACTAGAAGGGGTGGCAGACTTGATTGATACCATTAGGCGTCTAAAAGCAATCAATGAAGAGCTTCATGTGCGAGGTGTGGTGCGTACGATGTTTGATGGACGAAGCACGCTTGCCCAAGATGTCTCTGCTGAACTTGAAAATTATTTTGGTGAATTGTTGTATAATACCACCATACCCAGAAGTGTGCGTCTGGCGGAAGCACCAAGTTTTGGGCAGTCAATTTTTGGCTATGAAAAATCGTCTAAAGGGGCAATTGCTTATCATGCACTCATGAATGAGGTCATTAAGCAGTCAGATGAACCTAAGCTATTTGAAGCAAAAGTTCGTGCACAGTTTGATTGGTAGTGAGTGTGGTTGTTTGGCAAATTCATCAAATAAAATCACAAAATTATGCTAAAATACTGATTTTATTTGCATGGCTAATGTTGGCTGTTTATTGGGTGAAAACTGGAAATTAACATGAAAAAGCGTGGACTTGGTACAAAGCGTGGCTTAGATGCGATTATTGGTGATATCAAAAGAGAAAGACAAATCTCTATTGGTGAAATTCTACCTGAGCAAAAGGCACCCATGGCTTTGGCCGATTTGGACGCACAGTCAGATGTGGCAAAGGGTACAAAAGCAAAATATCAAGATGCCAAGTTGACCGATTTTAGCCTACTTGATGATGAAGTGAGCATTGGTAAAGCTAAAAAACCCAAGAAGAAATCTAAAAATAAAAAAGATGGTGATAATACTCAACCTACTGAGCAAGTTACGCTGGTTCAGATTGACATTAATCGCTTGCAGTCAGGCAAGTATCAACCACGCCGTGAGATTAAAGAAGAGGCGCTAAGTGAGCTTGCCAGTTCTATCAGGCAACATGGTGTAATGCAGCCGATTGTCATTCGTCCGCTATTATCTGGTGAAAATAAGACGAGTGGCTCTGTAACCCATGAAATTATTGCGGGTGAACGCCGCTGGCGTGCTGCCAAGATTGCAGGTCTGACCAGTATTCCTGCCATTGAACGCATCTTATCTGATGAGATAGCCATTGCACTTGCACTGATTGAAAATATCCAGCGTGAAGACTTAAATGTATTAGAGCAGGCCATGGCCTTACAAAGATTTCACACCGAATTTGGCATGAGTCATGCGATGATAGCCGATGTTGTGGGTAAGGCTCGTGCGACCGTATCAAATCTTTTGCGTTTAAATAATTTGCATGATGTTGTTAAAGGATATATACAAGAAGGGCTTCTTGACATGGGTCACGCACGAACATTGCTTGCTTTGTCGAGCAAACAACAGCCCATCATTGCCAAAAAAATCATTAACGCCAAAATGACCGTGCGTGAGGCCGAAAAATTAGTCAAGTCCATCTTAAATCCCGAGCCTAGCAAAAAAGACACGATCACCAGTCATGAAATTCTTACGCTTAGCCAAAAAATCTCTGATGTTTTAGGTGCATCTACCAAAATCAAACAGGGCAAAGATGGCAAGGGTAGTGTTGAGATATTTTTTCATGATGATGAGCAGTTGCAGGGCTTATTAATGCAATTTGGTATTAATGATCATTGATTAGTTAATTGACTAATCAACTGATTGGATTTTGTTATTTTGTTGATTGGTCATCAGTCGGCATCACATGGGGAGCTTTTTTGGTGATTTAAATGGTTTGATAAACCATTTGCTTTGCCAAAAACGCCATGCTAAAAACACCATATTGCCATTCATCTTAAAACACCACCGCAAAAAAAGACATTTCATGCACACTTCTGATAGCAAACCCACACACCAACAAGATTTTGAACAAATAAACAAAACTGCCGTTTTTCGGCGGTTGGTGTCTTATTTAAAACCATATTGGTGGGCATTCATCTTAGCGATGGTTGGCTTTACCATCAGTGCAGGCAGTGAGGTGGCTGGTGCTAAGCTGTTTGAGTACATCATTGAAGCCATTGAGCATAACGATAATGTGCGTAAGTTTTGGTTTCCGTTTTTGGTAATTTTGCTGTTTGTGTTTCGTGGTGTCGGTGTGTTTTTGGGCAGTTATTATACAGCGGTCATGGCACGCAGTCTTGTGTATCTTTTACGCATTGAAGTCTTTAATAAACTGCTTTGCTTGCCATCAGAGTTTTATCTTAATAATCCTGCTGGTACGATTTCATCAAAACTCATTTTTGATGTTGAACAGGTAACAGCAGCCACAACCGAATCTATGGCAACGCTCTTAAAAGACGGCTTGACGGTTACGGCGTTGTTTGGTTTTTTGTTTTATACCAATTGGCGATTGACTTTGGTATTGATGATTATCGTACCACCGATTTTTTGGATCATCAGATTTGTTTCCAAGCGTTTTGCCATGTTGTCTATGGGTGTGCAAGACACCATGAGTGCGGTCAGTCATATCACCAATGAAGCCATTACAGGCTATCAGGTGGTAAAAAATTACAGTGGTCAGATTTATGAAGCACAAAGATTTAAAAAAGCATCTTTGGATAACTTAAATAAAGGTTTGCAAATCACCATTTTGGCTGCCATCAATTCACCTGTGATTCAGTTGCTTATGGCAACAGGTATGTGTTTTGTGATTTGGTTGTCGCTTCGTCCTGAGATGTTGGGTGATACAAGTGCTGGCGAGTTTTCTGCATATTTAGTAGCAGCGGTATCTTTGGCTCGTCCTGTTAAGGCATTGACTGATGTCAATCAAAAGTTACAGCGTGGCATTGCAGCGGGCGTATCAGTTTTTATGCTGATTGACGAAACTGAGGAAAAAGATGATGGGGTGCTAATGCCCATCATTACTGGCGACATCAGTTTTAAAGATGTTGATTTGACTTATGAAAGTGGCACGCAAGCGATTAAAAAATTCAGCCTTGATATCAAGGCAGGAGAAACGATAGCGGTGGTCGGTCGGTCAGGCTCTGGCAAAACCACGCTTGTTAATCTGCTGACCCGTTCACTCAATCCAACAGCTGGGCGGATTTATATTGATGGTACGCCCATTGATGAGATTAGGCTGTCATCGTTGCGTGAACAAATTTCAATGGTTAATCAGCAAGTTACGCTTTTTTTGGACACGGTGGCACATAATATTGCCTATGGGGCATTATCTAACAAATCTCGTGATGAGATTATTTGTGCCAGTAAGGCTGCCTATGCCCATGAATTCATCATGGATTTGCCAAATGGCTATGACAGTTTTATTGGGGCAGAAGGGCTGCAACTTTCTGGTGGGCAACGCCAAAGGCTGTCTATTGCAAGAGCTTTACTCAAAGATGCTCCGATTTTAATTTTAGATGAGGCAACTTCTGCCTTGGATAATGAAAGTGAGTTTTATATTCAAAAAGCATTGGAAGCTGTAATGAAAGGGCGTACCACGCTTGTGATTGCACATCGTTTATCTACCATACAAAATGCTGACCGTATCATCGTCATGGATCAAGGTCAAATCATCGAGATGGGCACGCATGATGAGTTGTTGACCAAAGGTGGTATGTATCGCACCATGTATGAACGCACTTTTGATGAGACAGCCAAGTAAACGGCAAACTTAAAAAAATAAAGTGAGTAGATTTAACAGATAGGGCGTAAAGCAGATGAATCAGATAGAATTACTCATCAATAAAGCATGGGAGAAAAATTCCCCCATGCTTACCGCACTTGCTCCTTTATCCGCTTTATATGGTATGGCAGCAAGAGTGCATCAGTCGCTTTATGATGGTGGGCGACTGACCAAATACCATGCCCCAGTCCCTGTGATGGTCATTGGCAATATCACAGTGGGTGGCAGTGGCAAGACTCCGCTCATCATTGCTTTGGTTAAATATTTGCAAAGTAAAAAAATCAATGTGGGAGTGGTCAGTCGTGGTTATGGTCGGTCGGACAAAGTCCCTGCCATCGTCAAGGCAGATAGTGAACCGACAAAAGTGGGCGACGAGCCATGTTTGATTGTATCTGAGACTGTCGTGCCAATGGCGGTGGGGGTAAATCGTGGTCAGGCAATTGATTTATTGATACAAAATTACCCAAATTTACAGCTCATCATCAGTGATGATGGGTTACAACACCACGCCTTGTATCGTGATGCTGAATGGATAGTGGTAGATGGGGTGCGTGGTTTTGGTAATGGCAAATTATTTCCGCAAGGATTTTTGCGTGAGTCGATAAAACGCCTAGATGGGGCGACTGTGATTTATCATGACAACCGATCTGACTGTTATGATGATAATGCTTTACTGATGCACCTTATGCCAAGTACGCCCACACCTTTATTGTCAAGTGATCGTACGCTACATCCCCAACAAGTCTATGCTGTGAGTGGTATTGGCTACCCTGTGCGTTTTTTTAAAACACTTGCTGATTTGGGTTTTGCTGTCGTAGAAAAACCTTTTGGCGACCATCATAACTTTACCCTTGATGATTTAATGGAGCTTGCAGACCTACCCATCATAGTTACCAGCAAAGATGCGGTTAAACTGCGTGAGCTTGCTAAGACTTTGCCACACATTATTTTTGATAACATTTGGGTATTGCCTGTGCAAGCAGTGCTATCAAAGAGTATTTATGATGAAATGGATAAGGTTTTGATGAGCCTTGGGATTAAAATCTGACAAAATTGAGTGCATTATCCATCTTGTGAGCATGATTGATGGGTGATGTACTTTTTTTAATAAAACCATTTTAATCAAATAGTAAGTTTGACGCTGCTTTTATTTTGTCGGATTTTGCTTTACAATGAACCTTAATTCATCATCAAATCATATACTTAAATATTATGAAAACCCACTCAAAAACCCACATCATCATTCCTGCTCGTTACAAATCTACTCGCTTGGCTGGCAAGCCTTTGTGTGAAATTCATGGTAAACCGATGGTACTTTGGACAGCACAGAAAGCTTTAAAGGCCACCTTTGCTGATAGTATGTGCGTAGCAACGGACGATGAGCGAATTTTTAAGGTTTGTCAAAATGCTGACATTCCTGTTGTGATGACAGGTGAACACGCATCAGGTACGGACAGATTGGGTGAGGTAGCACAAATTTTGGATTTGGCTGATGATGATATCGTGATTAATATGCAGGGTGATGAACCGCTTGTACCTCCAGTGCTACTAGAACAAGTCAAAGACCTTTTGCTTAAAAATACTGACTGTGTGATGGCAACTTTGTGTGAAGTTATTGATAATTTTGAGGATTTTTATAAAAATTCGGTGGTTAAAGTGGTCAAGGCTGGCAATCAGGCACTGTATTTTAGTCGCAGTCCCATACCATATGACCGAGATGGGGTTTTGAAAAATGAGCTTGGTGGTATGCCTCAAAATGCCTTTCGCCATTTAGGTTTGTATGCTTACCGTGTTAAATTATTAAAAACTTTTCATCAATGGCAACAAGGCGAGCTTGAAAAATTAGAGAGTTTGGAGCAGCTACGCATCTTAGAAAATGGACATAAAATTGCCATTGATGTCGCCAAACTTGTTCTGCCGCTTGGCGTGGATACGCATGATGACTTGGTCAGATTAAACGCCATGCCGATTGACGACTTTTTAAAATTTTAATTTTTTGATGAGATGGCTTATGACCACCATTTATTTTGTTCGCCACGCTGAGCCTAATTATGATCATCGAGATGATTTTAGTCGGGAATTGACACCAAAGGGCGTCGCTCAAAGTGAAAACTTGATCTATGTCTTTAAAGATATTGATATAGATTTATTCTTTTCAAGTCCTTATAAAAGAGCGGTGGATACCATTTATCCATTGGCCAGACATCGTCAAAAAGATATTGAAATCAATGATGATTTTCGTGAAAGAAAGATTGGTAAATGGGTAGATGACTTTGATGAATTTAGCCAAAGACAATGGCAGGATTTTGACTATCATCTGACAAATGGTGAAAGTCTTAACGATGTTCAAAAAAGAAATATTGTAGCGTTGCAAACCCTATTAAACACTCACCCCAAAAAGACAGTTGTTATTGGCACGCATGGCACAGCGTTATCTACCATCATGAATCATTATTATCCTAATTTTGGGTTTGATGACTTTTATGCTAATAAGCGAAAATTGCCTTGGATAATGGTATTGGAATTTGACGGCTTGGCATTAAAAAACAGTCATGAACTTGTGATAGATGGCCATTCATCATGAATAATCATGCCTCTAAACCATCAGCCGACCTGCCTTATTTTTCTCCCCTTTTTGCTTGGCAATCGCAGGCATGGGAGCAAGTTGTGCAACAGTTTTATGATGATAAGCTGCCTCATGGACTTTTGGCAGGTGGTATGGCGGGTATTGGTAAGCATGCCTTTGTATGGCGATTGGCGGCATGGCTACTTTGTACCAATAAAACTAAAAATGGGGCGTGTGGTGTGTGTCAAAGTTGTCATTGGCTTACGGCTGGTACGCACCCTGATTTGCTGGTCTTGCCAAATGAGAGCTTGCCAACAGCAGAGATTGATGAAAAGACGGATAAGGCCTCATCTATTAAGATTGATGACATTCGAGCTTTGCAGGAATATGGGCACATCAAAGGGCGAGGTGTGCGACTCATCGTTCTAGATGGTGCTGAGCGTTTGACACTGGGGGCGAGCAATGCCTTGTTAAAAACCTTAGAAGAGCCTCGTGCAGGCGTGCATTTGATACTCATCAGCGACAACCCAACTCGCCTGTTGCCAACCATAAAAAGCCGTGTACAAACCCTGCCACTTAGGCAAATTGCGTATGATGTAACACTTGATTTTATTACACAAAAACTGGGTGATCGGCAGTTGGCCAGTTTGTGTCTTGATTTGGCAGATGGTGCGGTACTTTCTGCGATAAAGTTGCCACAGGCAGTGTGGTTTGATCAGCGAGCATTGTGGATAAAAACTTGGTTGGCTTTACGAAATGGACAGCGACAGCCGATTGTGGCAAGTGATTATTGGCAAAAAATGATGGCATTTACAGATTTTATCACTTTAACACGCCTGATGCTTGTTGATGTGATGCGTGTTGGTTTGGGTCTTGACAGTCGGCATACAGACATTCATGTGGCGAATTTAATGCAAAACCAAACGCTTGATTTGGTTCGTATTGAGCATTTTTTGACCGTGCTTGATGATATGGTGATGGCGGTGGGGCAAAATGTGCAAGAAAAGATGGCGTATGATGGAATGTTTTATGAGCTTGCTGGACTATAGCAAACCGCAAGAGCCGTAGCCATAAAGTACGATAATAAAGATTGATACTAAATTTGATGATTAAGTTGATGATATTGCAAGCATTTATGGGCGGGACAAGTATTGATTAGGCAGGCGTATGAGAATTTTATGGGGTATTTAAGACAACTTGGTGTGTCATTGAAATTTTTGTGATTAAGCATCATTTAATCATGAACCATTAAAAGAGACTGATAGCAATAATGAATCACGAACGCATTGAGCAAAAACTTGCCATTCTCGCCGATGCCGCCAAATACGATGTCTCCTGTTCATCAAGTGGTGGTAACCGCAAAAATGCAGGTGGTCTGGGCAATTCATCAAAATCAGGCATTTGTCACAGCTATACCGAGGACGGTCGCTGTGTGTCTTTATTAAAAATTTTATTCACCAATCACTGTATTTATGATTGTGCCTACTGCACCTCACGCCGCAGCCATGATACACCAAGAGCTGCTTTTACCGTAGAGGAAGTGGTGGATTTGACCATGCAGTTTTATCGCAGAAACTATATAGAAGGGCTGTTTTTGAGCTCGGGGATTTTTAAAAATCCTGACTATACGATGGAGCGACTTGTGCGTGTTGCCAAAACTTTGCGTACTAAGCATAACTTTCATGGCTATATTCACCTAAAAACCATACCTGGGGCTTCTGATGATTTGATGAAAGAAGCAGGGCTATACGCTGATCGTCTGTCGGTGAATATGGAGATTCCCACCAAATCAGGGCTTGCTTTGCTTGCCCCTGAAAAAAACCACGATGACATGAAAGCTCCCATGCAGACCGTGCAAGAGCAAATTGTACAATTTAAAGATTCACGCAAAGTCCACAAGCACACGCCAAAGTACACGCCAGCAGGGCAGTCTACACAGTTTATCATTGGGGCGACAGGCGAGTCAGATCATCAAATCATTCGGTTATCGAGTCATTTTTATCAAAAATACGACCTAAAACGAGTGTATTATTCAGGTTATGTGCCGATGCTCACAGATAAACGCTTACCTGATGTCAGTACACCTGTGCCACTGGTGCGTGAAAATCGACTGTATCAGGCAGATTGGCTCATGCGATTTTATGGCTTTGGTGCCGATGAGATTGTAGATGCAGATAATCCATTTTTAGATTTGCAACTTGATCCAAAAATGGCATGGGCGGTTCGTCATCGTGAGCATTTTCCCATCAATATCCAAACTGCCCCTTATGAAATGGTGGTGCGTGTACCAGGGATTGGTGTGCATACAGCAAAGAAAATCATGAGTGCCAGAAGATTTACCACGCTGACTCTTGAGCATTTAAAACAGATGGGTGCGGCGGTGAATCGTGCCAGATATTTTGTGGCACTCAATATACCCAACCCTTATTTAAACGACCTGATGCGTGATAATTTTCGTGATGTGCTTTTAAATCAAACCCAAAGTAAGTTTAAAGAAGCACGAACAGGGCAGTTGCCACTATTTTGATGGCTAAAAATTTTGTCTATTGGACTAGGAAGTTAGATGGTCATGGCTGAGCTATCCTTATTTCATTCATCTGGTTTGCCAGACCAAAATAATCCAACTGTTTTATTGTTTGATGGTAGCTTTGAGGGTTGGTTATCTGCGGTATTTTATGCCTATCAACATAAGCTTGTGCGTACGCCACTATCTATCATGACAGTGCACGATCATACTGCTAATTTTTTAGATGAAGCCATTTTGGTGGCAACCGATGCCCAAAAAGCAGGGCGAGTATTGAATAAAATCCGTGAAATATTAAGCGTGCGTGATGTCATTTGGGCATTTTTGTCTGAAGATAAAATGGTTTATACGCATTTATTTCGTGTGGTGGTGTATCAGCTGGATAACCCCAATCGGTCTGTGATGGGGAATTTTGCTCACCCTGATGTGCAGGCAGTGCAGGCATGCATTAAAAAAGTAGGGCGAGAGCGTCATCGGATGCAGGCATTTGTACGCTTTGAGGACACAACACAAGGCGTGTATTTTGCCAAGATTAATCCTGACTTTAATATTCTACCGCTGATCGGTGATTTTTTTGCCAAGCGTTTTGCTGATCAAAGTTGGCTGATTTTTGATGTTGTGCGTGGCTATGGGATTTTTTATGACCATCAAGAGCCTGCGGTGGGGGTGCGTGAGATAGCCAAGATTGATGAACAAATTTTGATGGATGGCAATGAATTTCATACCGATGGGGAGTCGATTTATCAGCGTCTCTGGCAGGCGTATTTTCGTCATGTTACCATTAAAGAGCGGATAAATCCCAAGCGTCATATCGCCCAAATGCCTCGCCGTTACTGGCGGTATTTGGTGGAAAAAAAGCAAAAAAGTTGCATCTAAAAAAATCACAACCAGCCAGCACGGCGAAATTTTGAGTATAAATAAATACAAATCATCAAAATCATACCAATGATGATGAAATAACCGTACCGCCATGACAATTCTGGCATGAACTCAAAATTCATGCCATAAATGCCCGCCACCGCTGTCGGCACAGCAGCGATACCTGCCCATGCAGCAAGTTTGCGTACAACATCGTTTTGACCCATTGTTACCATCGTGGTGTAGGTATTCATGGCAACAGACAGCATTTCGTTAAGTCCGTTTACCGCATCAAGAGAACGCAGTAAGTGATCGTTAACATCTCGAAAATAAGGTTGTGCAGCAGTAGGGAAAGCAGAAATCAGTTCATTTTTTTTGTGATTGATAAAAAAGTTACACACATCTTGTACAGGCAAAATCACCGCACGCATATGTACAAGTTGTGATTTTAGTTCGTACAGACTTCTTAGTGTATCTCGGCTAAATTCTGATGAAAAAATGTTCCGTTCTTGCTCACGCAAGTAGTTTCCTAAGCGGTCGGTAATAGGCAAATAGTTATCGACGATGAAGTCTAAGATGGCATGTAGTACAAAGATTGGGCCTAGACGCAGACGCTCGGGGCGACGGTGATAATGCTCACGCACAGGCGAGTAGGAGTTGGACGCACCACGACGAATGCTGATGATGAAATTTTTGCCCATAAATATCGCTGTTGTGCCGTAGCGAATTTGGTTGTCTTCAAGTTTTGCGGTACGCACCACCACAAAAATCATATCATGCCCATAGCTTTCTACCTTTGGGCGTTGGTGCTCAGCGAGGGCATCTTCTAAGGCAAGTTCGTGTAGGTCAAAGGCATCTTTAACTTCTTGGACAGTCTCAATGCTGGGGTCGTATAGTCCTAGCCAGATGAATTGATTGTTATTGGTTAAAGCACGACTGACTTCGTCAATATTAAGCTGTTCAATTGGTTCGCCAGTTTTACGAGAATAAGAGTAGCAGACAATGGTTTCATTATCACCTGAATCTTCCAAATCTTCAAAACGATCGGCATCAGGGTCATAGACCGTCATTGTTTCGATGGTGTCTTCATCTGTGGCATCGGCATCACCATAGATGTAGCTGTCTCTATTATCATCTATGGCAAGCTCTTCTTCATCGCTTTGCCAGTCATCTTGATGAAGCTCGTCGTGCGGTGTCTTTAAATAGCTTTCAACAGTATCAAGTTTTTGTTTGGGGGTGTGGATATCGTCTTCGTGCTTGTTCATATTGCCCCCTTATTTGGTGAATTGATGGTGTGCAAATCCATGGAAATTTTGCCACTTTTATCACTATGGTAAAACCATGGTAAAAATTTCGCCATATTATAGCAAAATTTCCATTTTTTATCTAGCAATGTCTGACTGCCATCTGATTATTGGTGATCAAGCTTATCATAACAAGGGTTGAACGGTTGTGTTGTCATTGATGATTGCCATTGGCAACTTTGACATTGGTTAACTCTGATTTGTATTTAAATCATTTCATCAAAAATTGTCATGATATGAAAAATAATTTGTAATTTGACCTAGTCGCAAGATGAATTTAATGATACACTAAGTACGAAAAAATAAAAACAAATTGGATATTTTTTCAAAGTGGCAAGCGATGACTTGCTATTTTTATGTATTTATCACCATAAGTGAACTTAGGGGGTATTTTGGTAACCTGTACGATGGCGACTGGATTGCAACATACTGATGCCAAAAACTGGCTTTTGCCTGATGGCGTGGTGGATATTTTATTTAAAGATGCCCAAAAATTAGAAAGTCTGCGTGATGCCTTGTTATTTGTGCTAACAGCACATGGCTATCGCTTGGTATCGCCACCGATCATTGAATACACCGAAACTTTACTTGGTGGTGCAGATGAAGATTTAAAACGACAAACCTTTAAAATTGTGGACCAGCTCACAGGGCGACTGATGGGACTGCGTGCTGATATCACACCGCAGATTACTCGCATTGATGCTCAGCATGGGCAGGGTGTGAGTCGCTATTGCTATGTCGGTCAAGTGATTAAGACTTTGCCAAATGGACTGTTTGGACTGCGTACACCGCTACAATTGGGTGCAGAGATTTTTGGTGTTGATGGTGTAAATGCTGAGATTGCACTCATTGACTTATTGATTGCCTTGACTGATGAGATTGGCATGAGTCGTGGCAATCTGCATATTGATGTGGGGCAGGTGGCAATTTTTGATTCGCTGTGCCGATTGCACGGTGTTGATGCACCGATTGGCCAAACTTTAATGACACTATACACCAAAAAAGATTTGCCCCAGCTTGCAGAATTTTGTTCCAGCATTGATGGTGGGACAGACTTTTTGACGCTTGCCAAATATACACTTGCCCAAGATGCCACACCAGATGCCAATAACTTGCTAAAAAAACTCAGCAAAAAAGCTCAGTCAAGCCAAGTTATCATTGATGCTGCTTGCGAGATTGCAACTTTATCAACATATATTAAACGACTGGGCATGAGTGTCAGCGTGGATATTACAGAACTATCAGGCTATCATTATCATACAGGGCTTGTTTTTAATGTGTATCTTAATCAATCTTCGGTAGCACAGACGCAGGCACTTGTGCGTGGCGGTCGATTTTATGCCAACCCAGAGCGACAGGCGACAGGTTTTAGCATGGATATTAATCGCTTGCTTGAATTTGTAGAGCTTCAAGAAGATACAATCATCATCGTTGATTATGATGATGTCTGTCGTATGAATGATGAACAAGGTGAGGACTTGGCTCGTCAGATAAAGACCTTGCAAGATGAAGGCTGTATTGTCATCAAACCATTGTCTGCTAAGGATAGGCCTGCAAGCATTGATGGTGTGCTTCATCTTGATGATGGCGTGTGGTCGGTAAGGTTGGTTGGTGATGACGAAGATTGATCAACAAATTTTTGATTGATGCGTCATTAAAAATGTCATTTTTAGTTTTATTATTAACTTTTTAATTTTATTATCAACTTAATTATTAATTTATCTATTGTTCAATTAAACGAGGCTAAATCATGGGTAAAAATGTTGTTGTACTTGGTAGCCAATGGGGCGACGAAGGCAAGGGTAAGATTGTAGATTTGCTGACCGAAAAAGCAACTGCGGTAGCACGCTATCAAGGCGGTCATAATGCAGGCCATACGCTGGTTGTGGGTGGTGAAAAGACTGTTTTGCATTTAATTCCATCAGGCATTTTACGCGAAAGTGTTACTTGCTTTATTGGTAATGGCGTGGTGCTTGCTCCTGATGCATTATTAAAAGAAATGAATGGGTTGATTGAAAAAGGTGTGCCTGTGCGTGAACGCCTGCGTATCTCTCCAGCGTGTCCACTCATCATGCCATATCATACCGCACTTGATCAAGCTCGTGAATTAAAGCGTGGCAATGCCAAAATCGGTACGACAGGTCGTGGTATTGGCCCTGCTTATGAAGATAAGGTGGCTCGCCGAGCTCTTAAAGTTGCTGACTTATTTCGTGCAGATTTACCACAAAAGCTAGAATCAATCTTAGAATACCACAACTTTGCTTTGACCCAGTACTATAAAGTTCAGGCGATTGATTATGACGAAACACTGGCCTTGTGCCAAGCGTGGGCAAAAGAGCTAAAAGATTTGGTCGTTGATGTTACCGAAGAGTTGGAAAGCCGTCGTCAAGCAGGCGAGAACTTGATGTTTGAGGGTGCACAAGGTACATTGCTGGATATTGACCATGGTACCTATCCATTTGTTACCAGTTCAAATACGACAGCAGGTGGTGTCGCAACTGGTACAGGTCTTGGCCCGTTGTACTTTGACTATGTGCTTGGTATTACAAAAGCTTATACCACTCGTGTGGGTTCAGGACCTTTTCCGACCGAGCTGTTTGATGATGTGGGTGCGCACTTGGCGAAGGTGGGTCATGAATTTGGTGCAACAACAGGGCGTGCTCGTCGTTGTGGCTGGTTTGATGCGGTGAGTTTGCGTCGTGCGGTGGTATTAAATTCTATGTCTGGCATTTGTCTGACCAAGCTAGATGTGTTAGATGGCTTGGACGAGATTAAAATCGCTACTGAATATCAGGTTGCAGAGGGTGAGTGCGCTGGTGCTTATGATGCAGAGTTTTATGAAAAAGTAGAACCTGTGTATGAGACTTTGGCAGGTTGGAATGAATCAACCATCGGCATTACCAAGTTTGATGACTTGCCAGAAAATGCCAAAATTTATATCAAGCGTATTGAAGAATTGGTTGGCTGTCCTGTGGACATCATCTCAACAGGTCCAGACCGTGCAGAGACCATCGTACTAAGAGATCCTTACGATCATTAATTGCCTGATTTTGTATTTTAACTTCAATAAAAAATCCACTGTTGTCTGGTGGGTTTTTTTATTGGATTGGATTTGTCTGTGCAGATGAAAGTTAAAAAGATTTATTAAAGAATTATTACTATTTGATGAAAAAAACTACAATTTTTAACAAATTTCTTGACTTTTGATGGGTTATTGGATTATATATACACCCAGTCATTGATCATTTTGCTTAAAGATGACTATTTTTTATTTATCATAAGGATATTGTTATGAGTTCAAAAGTTTTGCCATCGGCATTATTATTGTCTGTAACTGCTGCACTTTTTGGTTGTGGTGGTGAGCAAAAAACCCAAACTGCTGAAAATAAAGGCGATACCAGCAAGGTGGATGTGGCAGCGGGCGACCTTGCTGAGCAACAAGAGATTGTTATTAACAACGGTGCAGAACCTGAGACTTTAGATCCACATAAAGCATCTGGCGTACCTGAGTCAAATATCTTACGCCAAATGTTGGTTGGTTTAACCTCAACAGATGCTGAAGGCAAAACTGTTCCAGGTATGGCGACCGAATGGTCAACCTCTGATAATAAAGTATGGACATTTAAACTGCGTGATGCCCAGTGGTCAAATGGCGACCCTGTAACTGCCAATGATTTTGTTTATAGTTTTCGCCGATTGGTTGACCCTAAGACAGCATCGCCTTATGCTACTTATTTGTCAGGTCTAAAAGTTGTGAATGCCCAAGACATTGTTGATGGCAAGGTTAAACCTGAGATGTTGGGTGTAAAAGCGATTGATGATAAGACGCTGGAAGTAACACTGTCTGAGCCTGTACCATATTTCCCAGACGCACTGTTCCATACTGCTGTAAAACCTGTGAACCAAAAAGCGGTTGAACAGCATGGTGATAAATGGACAAATGTTGGTAATTTTGTGGGCAATGGTCCATACAGTCTAAAAGAATGGCAAGTCAACGAACGCATTGTCCTTGAGCGTAACAAAAACTATTACGATGACGCCAATACCACCATCAACCAAGTAACTTTGCTTGCCATCTCATCGGATACCACAGATGTCCAACGCTACAAAGCTGGCGAGATTGATGTTACTGCTGATGCACTGCCACCGACACAATTTAAACAGCTACAAAGCGAGCTTGGTGACCAAGTTAAGATTCAGCCAAAGCTATGCACCTATTATTATGAATTTAACCATACCAAAGCACCATTTAATGATGTGCGTGTGCGTAAAGCATTGTCATTGACAATGGATAGAGACACAGTAGTGGATAAGATTATGGGTCAAGGTCAAAAAGTGGCCTATCAGTTTACCCCAGAAGCTACGAACGGCATCAACAACTACACGCCAGAATGGAAAGCTTGGGATAAAGCCAAACGCATTGAAGAGGCCAAAAAATTACTGAATGAGGCTGGCTATAATGAATCTAACCCGCTGAAATTTGAACTGCTGTACAACACAAGTGAACAGCACAAAACTTTGGCAGTGGCAGCAGCAGCGTTTTGGAAAGATGCGCTTGGTTTTGTTGAGGTATCTTTGGCCAACCAAGAGTGGAAAACTTATTTAGAAACTCGCCGTAATCAGAAACATCAGATGTCTCGTGGCGGTTGGTGTGCAGATTACAACGAAGCATCAACATTCTTAAATACTTTTGTTTCTACAGATTCAAGTAACTATGGTAAATATAGCAGTCAAGCCTTTGATGGCATCATGGCAAAAACCTTAGGTGCTGATGTAACGCCAGAACAGCGTGCTGAACTGTACCGTCAGGCTGAGGAAGTGCTGGATAAAGAGGCGGCAACCATCTTTGTTTATCAATATGTATCTCCACGCCTAGTGAAGCCTTATATTGTAGGGTTCTCTGATAAAGACCCACAAAGCCAATGGCATGTCAAAGACTTAAAAGTCCTAAAACACTAATCAACTGATGTTTTTTACCAATCATAGGCGTAATGCCTGTGATTGGTTTTTTGTGGTCAATAGGATTGATGTGGTGGTATGAAAGCGGTGCATGATGACATGATGACATGATGAAAAAGATTGCTTGTTGATATCTATAAAGTTTTTTATGATGATGAATGAAATTGATTAAAAATATTTTGTTCATTTTTATTTTTAATAAAAAATGGTAAAGATTTATCATTATTTGGTGAATTAATACACACAAATCACAGTCAATCATGTATAATTTCTCCGCAAACTAAACTTACAAAAATAAACATAAGCAACCATTTTTTTTGGTAGCTGATGTTTAACAATTAACAAATTGCTGTTGCAATGATGATGCAATTTGATACAAGGAGTGTGTCCAAAGATGCTTATTTGGACAGTAAGCATTTTAATAATGGATGTACAAACACGAGGTTTTATATGTTTAAGCTGATTTTTAAGCGTACGCTCGAAGCGATTCCGACGATGCTTTTTCTCATCACCATTTCATTTTTTATGATGCGATTGGCACCGGGAAGTCCTTTTACAAGTGAGCGTAATCTCCCCCCTGCAGTGATGGCAAATATTGAAGCCAAATATCACCTAAACGACCCAATGTGGTTGCAATTTTTAAATTATCTAAAACAGCTGTTTTTGCATTTTGATTTTGGCCCTTCTTTTAAATATAAAGATTATACAATTAATGAGCTACTTTCGCAGTCTTTACCTGTGTCGGTGGAGATTGGTGTTTGGGCATTTATCATTGCACTGCTTTTGGGTATTACGCTGGGCGTGATTGCTGCCTTAAAGCAAAATAGTTTTTTTGATTATTCATTGATGACAGTGGCGATGACGGGTGTGGTCATGCCAAGTTTTGTTAAAGCACCACTACTTGTACTACTTTTTGCTGTTACTTTGCAATGGCTACCTGCTGGTGGTTGGAATGACGGTGCGTTAAGAAACATGATTTTGCCTGTTGGGACACTTGCGATTGCATACACTTCAAGCATTGCTCGTGTCATGCGTGGTTCGATGATTGAGGTGCTAAATAGTCCTTTTATACGCACAGCACACGCTAAGGGTTTGCCAATGTCGCATATTGTATTAAAGCATGCTTTGCGTCCTGCGATGTTGCCTGTCATTTCTTTTTTGGGTCCTGCATTTGTGGGTATCATTACAGGATCAATTGTGATTGAAACAATTTTTGGTTTGCCAGGTATTGGACAGTTGTTTGTCAATGGGGCATTGAACCGTGATTATAGTTTGGTGCTGAGTTTGACAATTTTGGTGGGTGTATTGACGATTGCCTTTAATGCGATTGTAGATATTTTGTACACTGTGATTGACCCAAAAATTAAATATTGATAAGGATGTGATATGTCGATACATACAAACACAGTGCAAGAGTCGTTATCAGCTACTGTTAAAGGTCGTAGTCTTTGGCAAGATGCATGGCGTAGATTTCGACGCAATAAAGCAGCGATTGCCAGTATTATCATTTTGGTCATGGTTACCGCTTTTGTGATCATCACGCCGATGGTATCTCAATTTGGCTATGCTGATACCGACTGGGCTAATATGGGTGTTGCACCATCAGCTGAACATGGTCATTATTTTGGCACAGATACACTTGGCCGAGATTTGCTCGTGCGTGTTGCTATTGGTGGGCGTATTTCTTTGATGGTGGGCATTGCAGGGGCGTTTGTAGCGGTGTTGATTGGCACGGTGTATGGGGCGATATCAGGCTATGCAGGCGGTAAGATTGATATGCTGATGATGCGTTTTTTAGAAGTGCTGAGTGCCTTTCCGTTCATGTTCTTTGTCATTTTGCTGGTAACTTTGTTTGGTCGTAATATATTCTTGATTTTTGTGGCGATTGGTTTGGTTTCTTGGCTAGATGTGGCGCGTATGGTTCGTGGACAGACTTTAAGTCTAAAAAATAAAGAGTTCATCACTGCTGCACATGTTACAGGTGTATCAAACTGGAAAATCATCACACGCCACATTGTGCCAAATGTCTTGGGTGTGGTTGTGGTCTATGCATCGTTGGTTGTGCCAGGCATGATTTTGTTTGAATCATTTCTAAGTTTCTTGGGGCTTGGTGTGCAAGAGCCTATGACCAGCTGGGGTGCATTGCTACAAGAAGGTGCTCAAACCATGCAGGTTGCACCGTGGCAATTGATTGTACCGTCGGTATTTTTGGTGGTTACATTGTTTTGTTTTAACTTCATCGGTGATGGTCTGCGTGATGCACTTGACCCAAAAGACAAATAGGATGTGATGATGAAACTATTAGAAGTAAAAAATCTTGATGTCTATTTAAAGACAGATGAAGAGCTGATTCATGCGGTAAAATCATCATCGTTTGAGCTGGAATCTGGTCGTACACTAGCAATTGTCGGTGAGTCGGGCTCTGGTAAATCCGTTACTTCCATGGCAATCATGCAACTTTTGCCAAAAAATATTGTTACCTATGGAGAGGCTTCATCTGTATTGTTTGAAGGTGAGGAGGTTTTGGAGAAATCTGAATCCCAGATGCGTAAGATTCGTGGTAAGCGTATCGGTGTGATTTTCCAAGAGCCCATGACATCGCTCAACCCTTATATGAAAATCGGTCAGCAGGTTGCCGAAGCAGTCTCAATTCACAACCCAAACATCAGCGGTGCAAAAGCCACTCAGCTGGCATTAAAAACTCTGCAAAAGGTTAAAATTCCTAACGCTGATAAGAAAATGGATTGCTATCCGCATGAGTTTTCTGGTGGTCAATTACAGCGAATCATGATTGCCATGGCGATCATCAATGAGCCGGATTTATTGATTGCTGACGAACCTACCACTGCATTGGATGTTACTACGCAAGCAGAAATCTTGGATTTGATGCGTGAATTGCAACAAGACATGGGCATGGCGATTATTTTGATTTCACATGATTTGCGTCTTGTTAAAAAATATAGCGATGATGTGTGTGTCATGCAACATGGGGTGATTATTGAGCGTGGAACAACCCAAAGCGTATTTAACAATCCAAAACACCCTTATACCATTGAATTGCTTACCCCAATCCCAGAGAGGCACAAGCCTGCCATCGGTGATGATGTACCTAGAATCATCACTGCTGATGATGTCAAGGTGGATTATGTGATTAAGCGTAATTTTTTGGGTAAGCCAACGCAGGTTTTTAATGCGGTTAAAGGTATTTCGCTTGACTTAAAAGTTGGTGAGACGCTAGGCATTGTGGGTGAGTCTGGTTCTGGCAAATCCACCTTGGGGCGTGCCATCATGCAGATCGTTGAATCAAGTGGTGATATTTGTTTTCATGGTAAAAACATTCGCACCTTTTTAGATGCTGAGCAAAAATCACTCAAAAAAGACATGCAAATGGTATTTCAAGATCCGTTTAACTCGCTATCACCCCGCTTGACGGTGGGTGAGATTGTCGCAGAAGGTCTGACGGTGCATTACCCACAAATGAGTGCTGATGAGCGTCGTGAGAAAGTTGCTAGGGTGCTTACCGAGGTTAATTTGTCGCCTGCGATGATTAACCGTTATCCGCATGAATTCTCTGGTGGTCAGCGTCAGCGTATCGCAATTGCGCGTGCAATCATTCTTGAGCCAAAATTTGTCCTATTAGATGAGCCAACATCAGCACTTGACCGCTCAACGCAAATTAAAGTGGTTGAGCTATTAAATGACTTACAGCATAAGTATGGTCTAAGCTATATCTTTATCAGTCATGATTTGTCGGTGGTGCGTGCTTTATCTGACCGTGTGATTGTCATGAGTGAAGGGCGTGTGGTGGAAATGGGGACATCTCAGCAGATTTTTGAAAATCCACAAGAAGAATATACTAAGATTTTGGTACAAGCATCAAACTTGTCATGATTTGATCAACCAACTTTAAGTCTGATAAACAAAAAAACAGATTGCTGGTGCGATCTGTTTTTTTATTCATAAATTTATAAGGCAAAGGTAAATAAAAATCATCGACCGCTTACTAATTGACTTGGTGTGATAAGTTGGTTTTTTGGTATCGTGAACCAGACTGCGGTGAAAATACACTCGCTTATTTTGATGATTTGCCAAATGATTAAAAGGCAAAACAAGTATTTTGTTGCAATAAGACTTTCTGGACAAATTTTAATGCAACCAAAAGCATGAAAAATTTACTTTTTTTTAATGATGTTTGTTTTTGTTAAGGTGGGTTAGTTGCTGCTGCCCAACCCAGTGCCGACTAAACTGATGGGCAATGCGACCTGAGCGACCACCACGGTTGCCAGCCCATGTTAGGGCTGCTTGGCGTGTGTCATCGTTCATGGTTAGACCTTGTTTTTCAAGGTAATTTTTTACAATGTTTAAGTAGGTTGTTTGATTCATGGGGTGAAATGACAACCAAAGGCCAAAACGGTCAGAAAGTGATACGGTTTCATCAATGGTTTCGTATGGGTTTATCTCGTCTGTTTGACCGTTGTAGATATTGACATTGTCTTTCATTGTTTGTGGTAATAGATGGCGTCGGTTGCTGGTGGCATAGACAAGCAAATGCTCTTGTTCGCTGTCCAGTGCGCCATCTAGTATGCTTTTTAGGGTGCGGTAATTTTCATCTTGGGTGTTAAATGCCAAGTCATCGCAATATACGATGTAGCGATTAGGGTTGTTGTGGTGATGCGATTTTTTGATGGCTTGGCGAATTTTATCCAAATGCAATAAATCATCACGAGATACTTCAATGATCCGCAATCCATCTTGATGATAATTTTTGAGTAAAGCACGCATGAGAGATGATTTGCCAGAACCTCGTGTTCCTGTCATTAGCACATGATTGGCGGGCAGTCCTGCTAAAAATTGAAGTGTATTATCAATGAGTTTGTGTTTTTGGTCATCAATGCCAATCAAATCTTCTAAATCCACACCAAACATCACATCAAGTGGTGCAAGATGACCACGCTCACCACCCACCCAGCGATAAGCCAGTACATCAGGATTGATGCTGATGGGTTTGTGAGTATGTTCATCAAAAAACCGCATCGCAAGCTGTATCAGTTCGTCAGGTAAAATAGGTGTTGTATCCATAAGAAATTGATAAAAGATGATTGGTGATTGGCATAAGTTATCATAATTTTGATGGTTTGCCAATCACTGTTGTTTTTATGATGATTTTTTTTTGGGATTGATGGCTTGTTAGAGTAATTGGATCACTCAAATGCTTATTGGTCAATGAATCAAAGCTCGCGGATGGCAAAAGTATCACATTGTTTGATATCGCCTGATTCCAATCCACGATAAAACCAGCGTTGGCGTTGTTTGCTTGTGCCATGTGTGAAGCTGTCTGGAACAACATGGCCATGCGATTTGTGTTGTAGGTAGTCATCACCAATTTTTTCAGCAGCGTCAAGTGCTTCTTCAATGTCGTCTTTTTGTAAAAATTGCGTGCGTTCGTGGTTGTGCCTTGCCCATAAGCCTGCAAAGCAATCGGCCTGTAACTCCATGCGTACAGATAAATTATTGGCAGTAGATTCGCTTGCTTGTGCCTGTGCTTGGCGAACTTGACCAGAGATACCAAGTAAAGTTTGCACATGATGGCCAACCTCATGGGCAATCACATAGGCTTGAGCAAAGTCGGCAGCTTGGTCTTGATGACTAAGCTCTGTTTGATTGCGTTCGCTTGTGATGCCCATTTGTGTACGCATTGCCTTAAAAAATGAAGTATCAAGATAAATTTTTTGATCAGCTGGACAATAAAATGGACCGCTTGCTGAGGTTGCTGAACCACAGGCCGATTGAACCATATCGCTAAACATCACCAGTTTTGGTGCTTGGTAGGTATTGCCTAATTGCTGAAAAATGCTTGTCCATACATCTTCAGTATCTGCCAAAACAGTGGCCACAAACTCACGAGATTCCGCCTGCTCAGCAGTCTCATTGCCAATATTGTGGTCGGCTTGGCTGTTTTGGGTGATGGTCTGAGTGATGCCAAGTGTGGTCTCAGGGCTGATGCCAAATACTTTCCATACGATGAGTGCTAAAATCAAGCCAAAAATACTGATGCCACCCATCTTGCCACGACCGCCACGACGGTCTTCAATGTTAGAGCTTTGTCTGCGACCTTTCCACTGCATGAGTGCCTACCTTTCATTGGATAAATTTGTTTATTAATCTGTTGATGATAATTATAAAGGTTTTTTGGTAAAATTGTGAAAAACTTTGGCAAATTTATTTGGGCAAATGTTGGGAAAAGTTAATGGCTGTGTTATGATGCTGTTGGTTTGGTATGAAATAAAATGAGAGATGAATATGAGTGAATTATTACCTTTTGTGGCTGTTGAACACAACCCTGCCAATCAGCCTATTAAGCATGTCGTTATTTGGTTGCACGGTTTGGGGGCAAGTGGTCATGATTTTGAGCCTATTGTGCCTGAATTGGGCTTGGGAGAGTTGGCGGTGCGGTTCATATTTCCGCACGCACCGCAGATTCCTGTTACGGTGAATGGGGGCTATGTCATGCCTGCTTGGTATGATATTATTGAGATGACGCTGGATAGAAAAGTAGATACTGCTCAGATTGAAGCATCTGCCAGAGCCATTGATAAGCTGGTTGAGCAGGAAATCGCAAATGGCATTCTTACCAAAAATATCATCATTGCAGGTTTTTCGCAAGGTGGTGCGATAGCATATCATCATGCTTTTACCACGCCTTATCAGCTGGGCGGACTGCTGGCGTTATCAACTTATTTTGCCACTAAGAATGAGATTAAAGATGTAGGGGTAAATGATGGTATTTTGGTGAAAATTGATCATGGTGATTATGATGACATTGTCCCAAAAATTTTAGGTGAGCAAGCCAAATCGTCATTAGAAAAATTGGGATTAAACCCAGTATTTAGCACCTACCCGATGGCACATCAAGTGTGTTTACAGCAGATTAAGGACATTGGTCGTTGGGTAAAATCGGTATATGCACAAGGTCAAGATATATAGGCTATGATAAGCCATGAATGAATAAGTGGATAATGATGAATGAGATGATTTTTCATCATTGCACAAAATATTGCACCAAAAATAAATAAAACCCAACCAGAAGGTTGGGTTTAGCTTTGATTAATTATTTGCCACGATAAGTAATGCGACCTTTTGATAAATCATAAGGGGTCATTTCAACCTTGACTTTATCACCAGTCAAAATGCGAATATAGTGCTTACGCATTTTGCCAGAGATGTGAGCGATGATTTCGTGTCCGTTATCTAGTCGGACTTTAAAAAGGGTGTTCGGCAAGGTATCAATTACTTCGCCTTCAAATTCAATGATGTCGTCTTTTTTGGCCATAAGTCAAATTAAGTTAAAAATGAAAGTGGTATTATAGCTGATATTTTCCTTAAAAGCTAGGTTTTTGGTTGAGTCTTGGATTTATGTCGGCAAAAGCTGGTAGGCGACAGCAGTTGCAAAGAGTTTTTGCGGTTAAAATTTGGTGCTCATTCATTAAATGGCACGGTATTGCCCTTTTGTTGTCTTTATTGGGTTTTATGGTCAAAACCCAATCTGATAAGTTGACCATTTTATTGATCCAAAAGCCCAAGCCATAACGGTGTTGATGGCATATTGGGCAACAGCTCTTGAAAGCGTTTAGGATAATAAGCATTGATGAAATATAACCCATTGGCCGAAGCGGTTGGTGGGGCAAGCGTACGGTCTTTGGCGGCTATGAGCCGTGTGATTTCATCTGCCCCAAGCTCATCTTTGCCAATGGCAAACAGCACTCCCATGATGTTTCGCACCATATGGTGCAAAAACCCATCTGCTTGTATGTCTAACACCAAAAATGCACCGTGCTGAAACAGCTTGGCATGGCTTACCGTACGCACAGGTTGATTGGACTGGCATTGTGCCGCCCGAAAGCTGGTGAAGTCGTGCGTTCCTATAAGCAGCTTGCTTGCTTGTGCCATTTTATCCATATCAAGTGGTTCATAAACATGGGTTACTTGATGGCGTAAAATGGCAGGGCGATGGGGTTGGTTGAGTGTGATGTATCGATAGCGTCTGGCTATCGCCCCAAAGCGTGCATGAAAGTCAAACGGCATGGGGGTAATCCAGCGTAGAGCGATATCATCAGGCAGTAGGGTGTTGACCCCACGCATCCAGTTATATTCGGTGCGATGAGCAGTCGTGGTAAAATGAGCAACCATATTTCCTGCATGTACGCCTGCATCTGTACGCCCTGCTGCGATGACTTCAATGGGCTCATTGGCAATTTTAGATAGGGCGGATTCTAGGCGTGCTTGAATGCTATCTACAGTTTGTTGGCGTTGCCAACCACGATAATTTGTACCGATGAACTCAACCCCAATGGCATAAGTTTGCGTGTTTTGTGTCATTGTAGTGCCTGCCATAGTGTTTGCCCATAAATTCCTGCAACGCCAAGTTTGCTTGGTTCAATGCCATATTCATATTGCCAAGCACCTGCCATATAATTGTCATTTGTACCGCCAAATGCACACATGGTAGTGCAAATGACACGCACTTTTTTGGTTTGTAGTTTTTTTAAGATATCAATCAGCTTTTGCGAGGATGGTACATTGCCTGCACCAAAACCAATTAGAATAACCGCTTTGGTTTGCTGACTTAAATGATCAAATTGATATTCAAGGTTGGCGACATCATTGGGCAGGCAATAGATGGCCGTGATTTGTATGTCTTTGGCATGATCGATCATGGTGGGTAGCTCAGCAAGTTTAGCCACCAATGGTTTATTAAAAACCGTTTGGTCGGTTTTTAATAATGCAGTATTTGCCAATTTGCCAATAAATGCATCATGTTCTTGGCTGTTTAGTTTTTGGGTGTCAAATGCGTCCATAAGTTTGTGATGAAATTGTACAAAAACACCCTTATGTTGGGTTGTGGCAATGATACTTTTGTGCAGGTTTGACCAAGCATCAGAAATCTCATTGATGGTATGGGTGGGTTTGTTGCTGATGAGTAGTGGCTGCATACTGCCTGTAATGACAAGGCTGATATCAGTAAAATCAGCAAAGGCATTGGCTAAAAAAGCGGATAAAAAGCTTAGGCTATCGGTCCCTGTAATCAACACAAAACGACGCACGCCTTTTGCATATGCCATCAAAATTAAGCGATAAAATTCTACAAAATCACTGGGTGTGAGCGTGCTGCTGTCTTTAACAGATGTGGTTGGCAAGATGTCAATAGCAGTGTTTGGTATTTTTGCTAGGCATTCTTTTTTTAAAATTGGTAAAAAAATTTCGGCAGGCAAGGGTGATAGTGGTACACCATGACTGCCAAAAGTACCGCCAGCGTAGATGAGGTGGGTAGTTGTATTCATAAAATTGATTGTCAAATTTATTGAGTGTTGCATATCATAACATAAAGATGCACGCCAAAATAGCGTGCATCTTTAAATGTCCAATCCATCATCAAAGCCTAAAACTAAATGCGACCTTGAATGATTGCCAGCATACGACGAAGCGGTTCAGCGGCACCCCATAGCAACTGATCGCCCACAGTAAATGCGGTCAAATATTCGCCACCCATGTTCATTTTACGCAGTCGTCCTACTGCCACACCCAGTGTGCCAGTAACAGCCACAGGTGTCAGGCGTTGCATGGTGGCTGGTTTGTCATTTTCTACGACATCTAACCAAGGGTTATCACTTTCACGCAAGGCTTGTTCAATATCAGCAAGTGGAATGTCTTTTTTGAGTTTGATGGTCAGAGCTTGGCTGTGGCAACGCATTGCACCAACACGCACACAAATACCATCAATATTGATGGACTCATTGCCAGATTTTCCAAGAATTTTATTGGTCTCTGCTTGGCCTTTCCATTCTTCACGAGATTGACCGTTATCAAGTTGGCTATCAATGTATGGGATTAAACTGCCTGCCAATACCGCCCCAAAATTTTGTTTTGGAAAATCATCTGAACGCTGAGTGTCGGCGATGGTACGGTCAATTTCTAAGATGGCACTGGCTGGGTCAATAAGCATTTGTGCCACGCTATCATTCAGCACACCCATGCCTGTGATAAGTTCACGCATATTAGCAGCACCAGCACCACTGGCTGCCTGATAAGTCATTGCTGATACCCATTCTACCCAATCACGGCGAAAGAGTTCGCCAATAGCCATCAGCATCAAACTGACTGTACAGTTGCCACCAATAAAGTCTTTTTGACCGTTTGCTAGGGCATTATCAATCACATCACGATTTACTGGGTCTAAGATGATGACTGCATTATCATCCATACGAAGTGAGCTTGCTGCATCAATCCAGTAACCCTGCCAGCCACTTTGACGCAACATAGGGTGTATTGCTTTGGTGTAGTCGCCACCTTGGCAGGTGATGATGGCATCACATTTGGCAAGTTCGCTGATGTCATTTGCATCTTTTAGTGTGTCAGCTGCTATGACATTGCCAAAATCAGGTGCTTGTCCGCCTGCATTGCTGGTTGAAAAAAATACAGGAATGATGTGGTTAAAATCGCCTTCTTCAATCATGCGATTCATGAGTACCGAACCCACCATGCCACGCCAACCCACCAAGCCTACAACCAGTTTTTTTGCCATTATGTTCACCTTGTGTTGCAATATAAGTGATTTAAAAATGTTTAGATATACATATTTAAAATGAATGTGCCTAATCTTAATTAAGCATTGAAAAACAAGCTTATAACTATGCACTTTTATTGTTAAAAAATCAAGTGCTTTTTGTCATTTTATCAATAAAAGTGATGATAAGTATCCAATAGGTTGATGATTTTTATAGCAATGTGGCAATGACTTATTAAACCTTTTATTGTCTTAGGTTTTTTAAAAATTCATATTCTAAATCACAGATTGGTTTGTGGGTGTTGTTGCGTTATTTATTTTGTTTTTATGGTTAATAAATAAGCAAATACCCTTCCAACTTTGGCAAATTTGATGATATTTAAATCTAACCTCTCTAAAAGTTCATCTAAAGGATTGTCGCTTTCTATATAAATCAGTGTGTCATCATGGAATAAATGTCCGTTCATGATGAGCATTAAAATATCCTGCCATAGATTAAGACCATACGGTGGGTCAATAAAAATAATATCAAATGCTTGATCTAATTTTGTCAGGGCTTTTTGGGCGGTGTCATGAATGATGCAAATATCAGATTTGGTGAGTCTTAGAGCGTTGGCATTGCGTTTTAATTCGCTTGCTTGAGCTTGATTTGCCTCAATAAGTGTGGCAAAAGATGCACCACGAGATAGGCTTTCAAAGCTTAATACACCAGAGCCTGCACAGACATCAAGCACGCACGCATCTTGTAAATTGCCCATCAGCCAATTAAATATTGTCTCACGCAGGCGGTCAGGTGTAGGACGCAGTCCATCTGCATTGACAAAGCTGATATTTCGGCGTTTAAACTGACCGCCGATGATGCGTACTTGATTGGTGGATTTTTGGGTAGAGGATTTTTGTTTCATTGATGGTTGAGTTTTATTTTATTGATTTTGACTATTTTTGTTTTGTTCTACGCTCTTGTTTGTTACTTCTGCTTTTGCCTGTTCTTGGGTAGCTACATAAGCGTCAATTTTTGCTTGCATTTTGAGTTGTTTATCAGCACGAATGGCAGTCATTTCATTTTGACTTGGTGGTAAAATAGGGTTATTGATACGCTGAATCATCCAGTAGTCAAACAGTATGCGTCCAATAGGAGCGGCAACTTGACCGCCACCGCCACCATTTTCAACCAATACCGCCAAAGCGATTTCTGGGTTTTCAACAGGTGCAAAACCCATGAACCATGCATGATCCCAATGGCGTTCGCTCAGGCTGGCTTTGTTATAGGATTTGCCTTGTGCAATAGATTTAACTTGTGCCGTGCCTGTTTTGCCTGCACTGCGATATCGTGTGGTGTAGGCAGCCCTACCTGTACCAAGACGCAAAGTATCTTCCATGGCTTGGTGCATTTGTAGCCAATCAGACTCCGAGCCATTAAAATCAATTTGCCTTGTAGGTTTGTTAGGAATGGCGATGGTTTTTGCCCCTTCTGATTTTTTAAGAAAGTGTGGTATGGTCATCAATCCTTTGTTGGCGGTCGTGGCAGTGGCAGCAGCGACTTGTAGCGGAGTTGCTAAAAATGCACCTTGTCCAATTGATACCGAAATGGTTTCGCCAGGTAACCAATCTTTGTTGTAGGTTTGTTTTTTCCATTTGGGCGAGGGCATCAGTCCTGCTTTTTCATTAGGCAGGTCAATGCCTGTTTTTTTACCAAAACCAAAACGACCCATCCAATCGTGCAGGCGATCAATGCCTAATATGTATGCGTTTTTATAATAGTAGGTGTCTACTGACATGATGATTGACTTTGCCATGTCTACTGTGCCATGCCCTCCTTTCTTCCAGTCACGAAAGCGATGACTATCTCCTGGCAAGCTAAAATAACCTGGGTCATAAATGGTATCTTCCCAATCCATGATACCATAATGCAAAATCCCCATTGCCTCAAATGGCTTGATGGTAGATGCTGGTGGGTAAAGACCTTGTAAGGCTCGGTTGTACAATGGTTGATCGATATCATCTCTGAGCGTGCCATATAATTTAGATGAGATGCCAGAGATGAATGGGTTGGGGTCAAAACTTGGGTTGGATACAAATGCCAACACCTCACCATTTTTGGGGTCTAGGGCCACGATGGCACCACGCCGACCATCTAGTTGATCGGCGGCAATTTTTTGCAGTCCATAATCAAGGCTAAGGTAAATATCATTGCCCGCTATAGGTGCTTTACTATCAAGGCGACGCAAAACATCTCCATGTGCATTTGTCTCAACCGATTGGTAGCCTGGCTCACCAAGCAAAATATCCTCGTACTGTTTTTCAATGCCAGTTTTGCCAATCAAATCCGTCCCAGCGTACAGCTGTTGGGTGATGGGATTGTTTTTGATGGTTTTGGATTCTTTGTCATTGATGCGTCCGACATAACCGATGACATGGGCAAATAAGTCATCATAAGGATAAGAACGAGTCAATTTGGTCTGTACACTGACGCCACGAAAAAACGGCTTTCTTTCGCTAAATTGGGCAATTTGTTCTTCGGTAGGGTTTATCTTAACAGTAATGGGATTGTTTTTTGATTGATCAATGCGTGATAAAATATCGGTGATGTCTTCGTTGGTTAAAGCAAAAATTGGCTGTAACAACTGCAAGGTATATGCTGCGTTTTCAACTTCATCGGGTGAAATGACGACAGTAAAAACTGGCTCATTGTCTGCCAGCAAAATGCCATTGCGGTCATAAATGTGTCCACGAGATGGCGGGCTTGAAATGAGCTTGATGCGGTTATTGTCAGAAGCGGTAACAAATTTATCATGTTGATGAATCTGCAAATAACCATAGCGTGCCAATAAAACTGCTGTTCCCATAAGTATGGTTATGGCCAAGACCCCAACACGACGACTAAAAAGTTGCTTGTTTTGACTGGTGGTGCTGTGAATGGATTCTCTCATGGTATGCGGTGTATTGTTACGGCTGGCTGTCTGAGTATTAAAAAATCAAAATTAAAATTGCTTTATTTAAAAGTTTGAAAGTCAAGTTGTAAAAAAATAACAATAAGCTAAGCTTGGCATTTTATCACGAATTGGCCATCATTTTAAAAATATCTACAATAAAATGCCTGTACTCAACATGGGTTTATAAAAGCCATCAATGGTAGGTTACTTAAATGGCCTTTAAGGGTGGAATATAGGTTGGTCTAGAGGGTTTGTCATAAAAAAGTAACCCCCCCCCCTTATTCAAAAATAACCTCAAAAAATTTGTATGGCTATTGATTTAAGCTGATATCAAAGCTTGCAAATAGATCATACTCGCTGGCTTCATCAATGGTAACGGTCAAAAACTCACCCACCTTGATGCTTTGATTAATATTATCCACATAGACATGACCATCAATCTCTGGGGCATCGCCATAACTGCGACAAATGGCAATATTTTCTTCTGTGTCAATTTCATCAACCAGTACTGTCATCGTACGACCGACTTTTTCTTGCAATTTTTCTTCACTGATGGCTTGAGCAACCGCCATAAATCTTTCATAACGCTCTTGCTTGATGGTTTCTGGTATGGGATTGGGTAAGTTGTTTGCCATCGCACCTTCAATCTGTGAATAAGTAAAACAGCCAACACGGTCAAGGCGTGCTTTTTTTAGCCAATCAAGTAGGTACGCAAAGTCTTCTTCGGTTTCACCTGGAAAGCCCACCACAAAAGTAGAGCGAATGACAATTTCTGGGCAAATTTCACGCCATTTGGCAAGTCTTTCTAGTACATTTTCACTATGAGCTGGGCGTTTCATTGCTTTTAATACGCTGGGGCTTGCGTGTTGAAAGGGAATGTCAAGATATGGCAAAAGACCGCCTTTACCACCACTGGCTTTCATGCTGTCTGCCATGATTTGTACGACATTATCTACATGTGGATAGGGGTAGACATAGTGCAAGCGTACCCAAATGCCAAGTTTGGCAAGTGCTTGGCACATATCAAAAAATTTAGTTTTAATTGGTTCGCCTTGCCAAAACGCCATTTTGTATTTCAAGTCCACTCCATAAGCAGAAGTGTCTTGGCTGATGATAAGCAGTTCCTTGACGCCTGCCTTTTTGAGCGCTACTGCTTCATTCATCACGCCATCAATGGTGCGAGAAACCAAATCACCACGCAAAGATGGAATGATGCAAAAAGTACAGCGATGATTACAACCTTCTGAAATTTTGACATAAGCGTAATGAGCGGGTGTGAGCTTAACGCCTGCATCATTGATTAGGTCAATTTTTGGATCATAAGTTTTTGATTTGGTGGGTTTTGGTAGATGATGATTGACGGCTTGCACCACCTCATGATAGGCATGAGCACCAGTAACTGCAAGTACGGCAGGGTGCATGGTGCGAATGCGTTCAGCATCTTTGCCCAGACAACCTGTTACGATGACTTTGCCATTTTTGGTAATCGCTTCACCAATAGCATCAAGGCTTTCTTGCACCGCCGATTCAATAAATCCGCAAGTGTTTACCACCACTAAATCTGCACCATTATAATCTTTGGCAACCTGATAGCCTTCTTTGGTCAGTTCAGTGATGATACGCTCACTGTCTACAAGTGCCTTTGGGCAACCAAGTGAAACAAAACCAACTTTTGGTGCATTGATGCTGTTGTCATCTGATTTGGTGGTTTGGCTTAGGTCTGCTGACTCTGTCAGTGTGCGGTTTTGATTGTGGTTGGCTTGATGATGATAACCAACCTCGGTGGGGTTTGGTTTTTTTGGGTTAAAATTCTGAACTGTCATGTTGGCTGTCTTTTATATATAGATGGCTGAATAAAGGGCTAAAAAAAGATAAGGTGTGCAAGGTGGTATTATAGCACAAGTTGACTGATGACTCACAAGACCGTCTTAACGATGGCGTACTAAGCAATAAAAAGTCCCAAATCGTTAAGATTTAGGACTTTTTGTATAATGGCGCAGCGGACGGGACTCGAACCCGCGACCCCCGGCGTGACAGGCCGGTATTCTAACCAACTGAACTACCGCTGCGAACATGGTGGGCGGTAACGGATTCGAACCGCTGACCCTCTGCTTGTAAGGCAGACGCTCTACCAACTGAGCTAACCGCCCATGTTCTTTTAACTCATCAAATGCAGTAACTTAAATATTTATTTGACTAATATTAATTTTACTGTGTTTGTTTGTTGTGGTGCGTATTATATAGATTTTTAAGATGGTGTCAAATACTTTTTTATCTAACTGTTTAAAATATTTTATAGGTTGTTGATTTTGTTATTAAATTTATTTAATAACCACCCAAGTATTACTTAGGTGGTTTTTTGCTCTTATTACAAGCTACCATGGTCAAACAAAACTAAGACAGGATACCCAATGCTTTTTTGATGTCTTTTTCTAAGTCGCTGGGTTTGGTTGTGGGGGCATAGCGACCAACCACTTTTCCATCACGACTGATTAAAAATTTGGTAAAGTTCCATTTGATTGCATCGCCCAAGATACCGCCTTGTTGGGATTTTAAGAAATTGAAAACTGGGTGAGCGTTGTTGCCATTGACATCAATTTTTTGCATCATCAAAAAATCTACGCCATAATTTTTCTGGCAAAATTCACCAATTTCGCTGTTATCATAGGGTTCTTGTCCGCCAAATTGATTGCAAGGAAAGCCAATGATAACCAAGCCTTGTTGGTGGTATTTGGCATGCAATTCTTGTAGTCCTGCAAGTTGTGAGGTGAATCCGCATTTGCTGGCGGTATTTACGATCAGCAAGGCTTTATCTTGAAAGTCCTTAAAATCAATGTTGTTTCCAGTGATGTCATTGGCACTAAAATCGTAAATGGTGGTCATGGTGTTCTCCTAGGGGTTGTGGTTGCTTGTTTAAAAATTATTTTAAATTTAAACATTAAATAATCAGCGTGCCTTAAAATCAATGGCAACCGAATTAATGCAGTATCGTAAGCCTGTCGTTTCTTGTGGACCATCTGAAAAAACATGGCCTAAGTGTCCGCCACAATTTGTACAAGTAACTTCAATGCGTCTCATGCCGTGCGACAGGTCAAGTGTTTCGGTTAAGGCGGTATCAGTCTTGGTTCGATCAAAACTTGGCCAGCCACAACCTGAGTGAAATTTATGCGTACTATCAAATAATATTGCATGACAGCCACGACAATGATATACGCCATCATCTTTACTGTCGGTGTATATACCTGTAAAAGGGCGTTCTGTACCTTTTTGGCGTAGTACATGATACTCATCGGGGCTTAGGCGTTCTTGCCAGTCGGCTTCGGTCATTTGACGAATCTGCTCTGGGCTTAAGACTTGGTCGGATAATGACATAAATTCTCCTTATTTTTGGTTTAAAAGTTATTAAAGTTTTTGTGCTTAAGTTTGGTATAAATGGTTGTTGTGTTTAATAAATACAAGAAAAAACAAGAAAAATATGAAGATTTATTATATTTGCAAGATTTACTTGCATTTTTAATATCAAGTGAATGATTTTTACATTTTTGCCATGAATTTTCTTGCAAATTAAGAAAAAATTACTTAGAATGATTGCAGATTTTAACCATTTTTAGCAAATTTTTTGTTAAACTTTTTACAAAGTTGCAAGTTGAATCATGACGAACTTAGAAGACAGGCAAAAATTGCAAGGCAAGCGTCTAAAACAGCTTCGCAAACAACTGGGTATCTCTGCCAATAGGCTTGCTCATCAGTTAAACGAGCAGGGAGCGAGTGTTAGCCGTGGAGCAATAGCCAATTGGGAATGCGGTAAAAATGGTATTGCCAGCAATAAGTTACCTATTTTGGCAGCTGTGCTCAATACCACAGAAAGCTATCTTTTGACAGGTCAGGGCGAGCCAAACGCAACCAATACGGTAAATACGACAAAAAATGTGCAAGTCACTAAAAAGTCATTACCTTTTAATCATCATACAGACATACAGGCGAACAGCATGAGCCAAGCCAATCAAATGAATAGACCTTTAAAAAAATCCAATAAACTTGCCAATGTCTGTTATGACATTCGTGGCGAGTTGTTGCAGACAGCCAATCGTATGGAAGCAGAAGGACAAAGGATCATTAAATTAAACATTGGCAATCCTGAGCCATTTGGTCTTTTGCCACCTGATGAAATTGTGCAAGATGTGGCAATCAATTTGCAAAATGCTTCTGGCTATTCAGATTCTAAGGGGATTTTTGCCGCTCGCAAGGCGATTTTACAGTATTACCAAGCTAAGGGTTTATTGTCTGCCACTGATGTTAATGATGTTTTTATCGGTAACGGTGTGAGCGAACTGATCGTGATGGTCATGCAGGCACTTTTAGATGATGGTGATGAAGTGTTGATTCCTATGCCTGATTATCCGCTGTGGACGGCGGCAGCAAATTTGGCAGGTGGCAAAGCGGTGCATTATCGCTGTGTTGAAGAGGATAACTGGCAACCAGATCTTAGGGATATTGAAAGTAAAATTACGCCAAATACCAAAGGTATTGTGGTGATTAACCCAAATAACCCCACAGGTGCCTTGTACTGTGATGAGACATTAAAAGGGATTGCTAATTTGGCACAAAAATATGGGCTGGTCATCATGGCAGATGAGATTTATGACCGTATTTTATATGATGATGCGGTGCACACACCCATGTGCACGATTACTGATGAGTCTTTGGTATTGACCTTTAATGGCTTGTCTAAGTCGCACCGCATTGCAGGGTATCGCTCAGGTTGGGTAATGCTGTCTGGCAAAAAAGACCATGCCAATGATTTTATTGAGGGTTTGACCATGTTGGCGAGCATGCGTCTGTGTGCTAATGTGCCAGCTCAATATGCCATTCAGACTGCGATGGGTGGTTATCAGTCCATGCAGGCTTTGACCGCACCGACAGGGCGACTGTGCAAACAGCGAGATTTGGCAGTTGCTAGGCTAAATGCCATCAAAGGCGTGAGTTGTACTGTGCCACAAGGAGCGTTTTATTGTTTTGCTAAAATTGATCTTGATGTTTATCCAATCAGCAATGACATGCAGTTTATGATGGACTTGCTTGTTCAAGAAAAAGTATTGATGGTGCAAGGGAGTGGCTTTAATTGGGATAGGCCAGACCACTTTCGTGTGGTATTTTTGCCCAATCTGATTGATTTGGAAGATGCGATGGATCGTTTAGATAGATTTTTTGCAGCCAAACGCCGTGAATTTGGTACAGAATAATACAGAATAAAATGATGTGCAATCAACGATATGGCAGTGTTTAAAAAAAAGCTCACTTAAATGGTGGGCTTTTTTGTTGGGTGTGTGTATGGACTTAATGGTTGTCTCATTGCTTCTTAAATATACCCAAACTTGCTATTGATATGCTGTTTTTGAATTTTAAATTTTGGCATGAAATGCTTAATATGGTTGACCTAAAAGTTAGTGTTAATGCCAAGGCTAGGACCAAATTCAGCACCAAAGGAAAAAAATATGTATCAATATTCTTATACTGACCAAAAAATTGTTGATGAGCGAGTGGCACAATTTCGTGATCAGACTCAGCGTTTTTTGGCAGGTGAATTGTCAGAAGAGCAGTTTTTGCCACTGCGTCTGCAAAATGGACTTTATATCCAGCGTCATGCACCAATGCTTCGCATTGCCATTCCTTATGGATTGATGGCAAGCCATCAACTTCGGGTGCTGGCTGAGATTGCTCGTGATTTTGATAAAGGTTATGCACATTTTACTACTCGCACCAATTTACAGCTCAACTGGTTAAAAATTGAAGAGGTGCCTGATATTTTAGCAAAATTGGCAACTCATCAAATGCACGCCATTCAAACATCAGGTAATTGTATCCGCAATACCACAACAGACCCCTATGCAGGCATTCATGGTGAGGAGGTGGCCGATCCACGCCCATATTGTGAGATTATTCGTCAGTGGAGTACTTTTCACCCTGAATTTGCTTATCTGCCAAGAAAATTTAAGATAGCGGTGATTGGTACAAAGGTGGACCGTGCTGCCACTCAGGTGCATGATATCGGCTTGCATTTGGTCAAAAAAGATGGGCAAATTGGTTTTGAGGTCATTGTGGGTGGTGGGCTTGGGCGTACACCCATCATTGGTAAAGTGATTAATGAATTTTTACCAAGAGAGCATCTGCTAAGCTATCTTGATGCGATTTTAAGGGTGTATAACCTAGAAGGACGCCGTGATAATAAATATAAAGCACGCATTAAAATTTTGGTAGAAAGTCTGGGCAAAGAGGTGTTTGCCCAAAAAGTTGCTGATGAGTGGAAGTGCCTAAAAGATGGTGATTTGACCTTAACGCAGACACATTTTGCTAAGGCGGAAAGCTACTTTACCTTGCCTAATTATGAGCAGATTGACGCATTAGCCGCTCAAAATAACCTACAAGAATACTTACAGAACAAAGATTTTGACAACTGGTATCAGCACAATACCGTTGCCCATAAAGTGGCGGGCTATCGTGCGGTGGTGATTTCATTAAAAGCAGGTATGGTTAATGGTAAATATGTACCATCTGGTGATATCACTGACGCACAGATGTTTGCTCTGGCGGATTTAGCAGACGAATATAGCATGGGTGAGATTCGTGCCACCCATCATCAAAATTTGGTACTTGGTGATGTAAAAATTAGCGACTTATACACCCTTTGGCAAAAGTTGGTGGCGTTAAATTTGGCTCGTGCAAATATTGGCACATTAACCGACATGACGGTATGTCCTGGCTTTGATTATTGTGCACTTGCCAACGCCACAACACACAACATTGCTGCCAGCATTGAAGCTAAATTTAATGATTTGGATTATCTGTACGATTTAGGTGATATTCGTCTGAATATGTCAGGTTGCATGAATGCTTGTGCACATCACCATGTGGGCGATATTGGCATTTTGGGTGTGGATAAAAAAGGTGAGCATTGGTATCAAATCAGCTTAGGTGGTAGCTCTGGTGAAAACACCAAACTTGGACAAATTCTAGGGCGTGCGGTAGCGGCTGACCAAGTGGCCAATGCAATCAATACCATTGTAAAAGTCTATCAAAATGAGCGTATCATTATTGATGGGCATATAGAGAGCTTTGCACAGGTGGTGGAGCGTGTGGGTATTGTGCCATTTAAGATGGCGGTTTATACATAATTTTGGACATTAAAAATTTGGATATTAAAAAAAAGGAGTGGTTATGGTAACGCAGGTCATCAATATAGATGGTATGGCAAATATTTATGAAAGTGCAGAGGATTTCTTTTTAATCACCAGTTTAAAAGATAAGCCATCAGAGTATTTGGGCTTTGATATGAATGCCTTAAAAGCACATGATCAGGGTAAAGGTACTTCACTTAGTACACCAAGCGATTATCATGATGCCAGCGGACTGCTCTTGACAGCCAATGACACCATAGAGACGGTAAAAGCAGTACTTAATCAAACATCGATAAAGCTGTTTGTGGTCTATGTGCTGGATTTTAAAGATGGTCGAGTATTTAGCTTGGTGCGTCAGCTTCGTCAGCTGGACACACAGGCACGAATCATCGTTGCAGGTGAGTTTGGGCTTGACCAAGCATCTTATTTTTATAAATCTGGTGCTGATGGTTTTGTGGTATCGCCCGAACGCATTACCCTACTTAAAAGCACCTTGAATGACCTAAAAACAGCACACGCAGGCACTTCAGCCAACGCCTTGCCGATGTTTTGCTAAACCAATGTTTTGTAAATATTTACTTTCCTTTGTGTATGTGCCGATGATTATTGGCGTATTGATTTTGACTGCCAATCATTTTAATTGACTGTTTCAAGTTTAATTGTCAGGCTTGGCCTTATTTTGTGATGAATGATGATGAATACCTTGCCGTTATTTTTTAATTTAAAGCATCGAAGTGTTTTGATTGTCGGTGGTGGTGATGTTGCCAAACGAAAAGCAGATTTACTGCATAAGGCTGGTGCAAGCCTTATTGTGCTAGCAAATAACTTTGATGATGAATTTTTGGCATTTTTGCATGATCATCAGCACATGGTTTTGCACAAGCCTTATCACAGTTTGGATTTGACGAGCATTGCAAATGAGCATCAGCTTGCTTTGATGATTTGTGCCACAGATGATGATGCTCTAAATGTCCAAGTTCACGCTGACGCCAAGCGTCTAGGAATTGCCATTAATGTGGTGGATTGCCCATCATTGTGTGATTTTATCTTTCCTGCAATTGTTGATAGAAGCCCAATTGTTATTGGTGTTTCAAGTAATGGTAGGGCGCCTGTGTTGGCAAGGCTGATTCGTGCTAAGATTGAAAGCCAACTGCCATCTGGTATTGGTAAAATTGCTAAATTGGCGGGAGATTTTCGCCAAATCGTCAAGAAAAAGTTACCAACCATTACTGAGCGTCGCTATTTTTGGGAAAAAATTTTTAATGACGCATTGGCCGATAGAGCGGTGGGTGCTTTGTCGGATGAGCTTGATGATTTTGTGGCGAACAATAAAAAAACAGGCGAGGTATATATTGTCGGTGCTGGTGCTGGCAACTTGGATCTATTGACTTTTAAAGCGTTAAGGCTCATGCAACAAGCAGATGTCGTGCTGTACGATGCCTTAGTATCACCTGATATTTTGGATTTATGCCGTCGTGATGGTGATAAGATTTTTGTGGGGAAAAAACGAGTCAATCATACCAAGACCCAAGATGAGATTAATGCACTCATTGTTAAATATGCCAAGCAAGGCAGGCGAGTGCTACGCTTAAAAGGTGGTGATCCTTTTGTGTTTGGGCGTGGTGGCGAGGAGATGCTTGCTTGCCAAGAAGCTGGTGTGCCTTATCAGGTGGTCAGCGGCATCACATCAGCGTTGGCGGCAAGTAGCTATGCGGGCATTCCTTTGACGCATCGTGGGCTGGCGACCAGTGTGCGGTTTTTGACAGGCTGTTATAAAAGTGGCGATGTGTTTGATGGGTTAAAAAGTGTCTATCAACCTGACGAGACATTGGTTTTTTATATGGGTTTGCATACTTTGGCAAAAATTGTAGACGGTCTGGTTTTGTCTGGCCTGTCAGGCGATACGCCGATTGCCATCATTTCAAATGCCAGTTTGCCTACGCAACAGGTATTGATAGGTACGCTAAATGATATCGTCCAAAAAAATGAACAAGAACAACCATCTGCACCTGCAATTATTATTGTTGGGCAGGTTGTCTCGCTATACCAAGCAGATTGATTTTCTTTCGTCTTTACAAATGCAAAAAGATGAATTTTAAATGAAAATAAGATACAATGACGCACTTGCTGGGCTTATTTTTTGAATATCGTCATTGATTTAAAGAGTACTGGGTGCGACCATGACAAAACAAACCATAAATAATGTGGTAACAAATGTTGCCAAAGAAGTAGAGCAAACAACAGAATCCACCAAGGATGTGGTCAAAGATGTGACAAAAGCAACCTCTCAGGGTTTGGAAAATGGTACCAATGATGTACTACAATTTTTGGGTGTGCCAGTTGATATTGATGGGTTGATGCAGTATGGCTTAGAGCTTGGGGTTAATCTACTACTTGCTTTGTTCATCTTTTTTGCAGGGAAATGGGTTGGCAAGCGTCTTTTGTCGGTGGTTAATCGTGTTTTAGAAAGTACGCAACTTGATCAAACGGTGGTTAATTTTTTAAACAACCTTTTGTATGGCGTGATGATTGTTGCTGTTTTATTGGCGGCACTGAATAAACTGGGGATAAATACCAACTCATTCGTAGCGGTTCTGGGTGCGGCAGCAGTGGCGGTCGGTATGTCGCTAAAAGATCAGTTGTCTAATTTGGCAGCGGGTGTGATGATTGTGGTATTTCGTCCATTTAGTCGGGGTGATTATGTTGAGGTGGGTGGTAAAACTGGTACGGTGATTGAGATTACATTGGTCAATACACGCATCAGAACACCCAGCAATCACGAGGTCATCATTCCTAATGGTGATATCATGACGACATCTAGTACCAATTATTCATCATTGCCTACACGCCGAGTTGAGGTATTGGTTGGTATTGGTTATCAAAGCGACATACAAACAGCACGCAACATTATGTTGTCGGTTGCCAAAGAGCATGAGCTCATTTTGTCAGAGCGTGAGCCTTTGGTTAGAGTAACTGCTTTATCAGAAAGCTCGGTGGATTTGACGCTGTATGTATGGACGCAAAATGATGACTGGTTTGGGGTACAGTGTGATTTATTGGAACAAATAAAATACGCTTTTGATGAGGCTGGGGTGGATATCCCATTTCCAAATCGTACACTGCATTTAGAAAGTCTTGATAATTTGACAAAGTTACTACAAGAGCAAAGTATTGATAAAATGTCAGATTTAACAAAGCAGCATAATAAAGAGTGATGATAGCAGAGTGATGGTTATAATGAACAGTGGTGATCATGATGAGTAAACAAAAAATCCCTAATACATTTAGGGATTTTTTGTTTTGTGGTATTTATCATAACCATCATGTTTTAGGTCAATATAAACGGCTATTTAAAAAATACGATTTAAGCCGTTGAGTGCTGCCACACGGTAGGCTTCAGCCATCGTTGGGTAGTTGAAGGTGGTGGAGATAAAATATTCTAGCGTGTGGCCACATTTCATGACTGCCTGACCAATATGAATGATCTCGGAAGCATGATTACCATAGCAATGAATGCCCAAAATTTCTAAGGTCTCACGGTGAAATAAAATTTTTAATACACCAGAGCGTTCACCAATGATCTGTGCGCGTGCCAAATGTTTAAAAAATGCCTGTCCAACTTCATAAGGAATTTGGTCTCGTGTTAAGTCTTCTTCGGTCGCACCAATACTTGAAATCTCAGGAATGGTATAAATGCCAGTTGGTACACTGTCAATGAATTCAGCTTGCTCATCACCTACCATAAAACCTGCGGCGTTGCGTCCTTGGTCATAAGCAGCAGAGGCCAGTGATGGCCAGCCAATGACATCACCAACTGCATAGATATTTGGTATGTTGGTGCGATAGGTTTTATCAACTTCAAGCTGGCCACGATTGTTGGCTTTTAGACCAATGGCTTCTAGGTTTAAACTTTCGGTATTGCCCGAGCGTCCATTGCACCATAAAATGGCATCGGATTTAATTTTCTTACCGCTTTTTAGGTGTAATATCACACAATCATCATGAGTTTCTAGGTGGTGAATTTCTTCATTATTGCGAATGCGTACGCCAAATTGTCGAAAGTCATGACTGAGTGCATCAGAGATTTCATTATCCAAATAGCTGAGCAACTGGTCCTTATTATTAATCAAATCAACAACATAACCCAAGCCTGTAAAGATAGAAGCGTACTCACAGCCAATCACCCCAGCACCATAGATGATGATTTTACGAGCGACATAATCCATTTGTAGGATTTTGTCAGAATCAAAGACTCTTGGGTGGTCAAAGTCCAAAGCATCTGGACGATAGGGGCGAGAACCAACAGCAATGACTGCTTGGTTGAAAGTAAGGGTTTGTTTAATGCCGTCTTCTGGTGATTCAACTTGTAAAGTATGTGTGTCCACAAAACTGCCCCAGCCTTGAATGATTTCAATGCGATTGCGTTCATAAAATAGGCGATGGGTATTGACCTGGCTTAAAATAACTCGGCGAGCCTTGCTGAGTACTTTATTGAGTGGCACTTGAAAGTTGTCTGTAAATGAGCTAAACAAAGGGTCTCGCCGCATGGCAATGATGTTAAAAACCGATTGACGCAGTGCCTTGCTGGGAATGGTACCAACATGAGCACAGTTACCACCCACTTGGTCTCGTGGGTCAATGACAGCAACTCTTAAGCCTGATTTGGCAAGCTTCATCGCAGCTGCCTCACCTGCAGGGCCTGCACCCAAGACGATGGCATCGTATTCATAACCATGTTTTTTGTGTTCTTTGGCACCGCTTGGCGTATGCAGTTCAATGCGTTGGCCGTCTAGTGGGCTGATGAGCGTTTGGTGAATGAGATCGGCATCTACCTGTTCGTGAATTTGTGAATTGGCGTCTTTGATGTCATGGCTTTGACTGATCGCTTCCTTCTTTACCGTGTCTGTATTTGCTGTTTTTTTGGTCATGGATTGGCCTTGTTTTGGTGAGTTGTATTTAACATGAATTGTGAATATGAAGGCTGGCAGTGCTGATTAAAATTTATCCGATGCGTCTGGCAAGCCCAGTAACTTGTAAAATGCGTGTGGCGATTTCTTCAACACTCATCTCCGACACATTCAAATTGGGGATTTTTTGGGTGTTATAAATCGCTTGAATTGCACGCTGTTCTTCTTGGCACTGAGCAAGCGAAGCATAGCGACTGCCTGCTTTACGCTCTTGACGAATCCTAACCAGTCGTTCGGTGTCAATCGTTAGGCCAAACAGCTTATGGCGGTAAGGTTGTAATACCTTGGGTAGATTGCTGGCGTCCAAATCGTCCTCGGTGAGCGGGTAATTGGCTGCACGAATACCAAACTGTAAGGCAAGATATAGTGATGTCGGTGTTTTGCCCGAACGAGATAGGCCAACTAAAATAATATCTGCACCATCATAATGGTTGGTGCGTGCACCATCATCATTATCAAGTGCATAATGCACCGCATCAATACGAGCTTTGTAATCTTCTGAATCCACATCACCATGTGCCATGCCTGAATGTGAATTGGGAGTTTCACCGATTTCAGTGGCGATGCGATGGATTAGACCTTCGTAGATATCAAGGTTGGTTGCATCTGCACCATTGATGATGGTGCGAATTTCATCACTGACAATTGTATCAAAGACGAGTGGTTTTAGCCCTGATGAACGATGTGCTTCATTGATTCTACTGACTGCTTTATGGGCCAATTCTATGGTATCTACATAGGGAATGATTTTGATATCAAATTTGACATTGCCAAATTGACTCAGTAATGAGCGTCCTAAGGTTTCGGCGGTAATGGCTGTGCCATCAGAGATAAAAAATGCACTACGCAAAAGTACTTGTGATGTGCTGAGTTTTTCTTGTGTTCGTTGGTTTGATGCGGTGGGGGTGTGAACATACATGGCTTATCCTTTGTCCTTGTTGATGCGCCAATATTTGAAAATTCACAAAAGTATAGCATAAAAAACGCTTAATTTTGAGTGATATTTGGCAATCAACGGAAATTTTCTTTAAAAAAATGGGTATTTATAAGTTGGTAAAAATCATTTTTAAATAAAATATCACTTATTTTTATAAAAAATAACATTGAGTATTGGTTAATTTACCGCTATAATTTAACAAATTTTTATACAGTTGGGGGAAGTCTCATGACACAAGTCATTCCATTTAGTCGTCTTGGTAAAGATGATGTAGAAATTGTCGGCGGCAAAAACTCATCATTGGGTGAGATGATCAGCAATCTTGCCAATGTTGGTGTGTCTGTGCCAAATGGCTTTGCCACCACTGCAGATGCCTTCAATCGATTTTTAAACGAGTCGGGTTTGCTTGATAAAATCAATGCTGAGTTAAAGGGGCTTGATGTCGATGATGTTGAAAAATTAACCGAAGTTGGTGCTAAGGTGCGTGGTTGGGTCATTTCTCAGAAGTTGCCAAGTGATTTGGAAAATGAGATTCGGGCAGCTTATGATGAATTGACTGGCGGTCAAGATGTGGCGGTGGCGGTGCGTTCCAGTGCTACCGCTGAAGACTTGCCTGATGCTTCTTTTGCAGGTCAGCAAGAAACATTTTTGAACATTCGTGGCATTGATAATGTTTTGATCGCCATTAAAGAGGTTTTTGCCAGCCTTTATAATGACCGTGCGATTGCTTATCGTGTGCACAAAGGCTTTGAACATGCAGGCGTGGCACTGTCAGCTGGCGTACAACGCATGGTGCGTTCAGAGACTGGTACCAGTGGTGTGATGTTCACATTGGATACCGAAAGTGGTTTTGATGAGGTTGTATTCATCACTGCAAGTTATGGTTTGGGTGAGATGGTGGTGCAAGGGGCGGTAAACCCTGATGAATTTTATTTATCCAAAAAACTGCTGGCAGAAAATCGTCCTGCTGTAATACGCCGTAATCTTGGTTCAAAGCACATTAAGATGGTTTATGGTGATGAAGGCACAACCAAGCGTTCTACTAAAATCGTTGATGTGGATAAAAGCGAGCGTCAGCAGTTTGCTTTAAGTACAGATGAACTGACCGCTCTTGCCAAGCAAGCTTTGATTATTGAGAAGCACTATGGCTGTCCTATGGATATTGAGTGGGCAAAAGATGGTGATACTGGTGAATTATTCATTGTGCAAGCACGCCCAGAAACGGTAAAATCTCGCCAAGATAAGACCAGCATGGAGCGTTATGTCATCAATAGCAAAGGGGCGAAAGTCTTGTGCGAAGGGCGCTCTATTGGTCAGCGTATCGGATCTGGCAAGGTGAAGATTGTAACCAATCTCAATGAAATGAGTAAGGTACAAGACGGCGATGTATTGGTTTCGGACATGACCGATCCAGATTGGGAACCTGTGATGAAGCGAGCATCTGCCATCATTACAAATCGTGGTGGCCGTACTTGCCATGCAGCGATTATCGCCCGTGAATTGGGCGTGCCTGCGATTGTCGGCTGTGGCAATGCTACTGAGTTATTGGCAGATGGCCAAGCTGTTACGGTATCATGTGCCGAGGGTGATACAGGGTTTATTTATGATGGGTTGCTTGATTTTGAAGTGCAAAAAAATTCGGTATCTAGTATGCCAGAGCTTGCCTTTAAAGTGATGATGAATGTTGGTAATCCTGACCGTGCTTTTGATTTTGCTCAGATTCCTAACGAAGGTGTGGGTTTGGCAAGACTTGAATTCATCATTAATCGTATGATTGGTGTGCACCCTAAGGCTCTACTTAATATAGACAGTCTGCCACAAGAAACTCGCCTACAGGTTTTTGAGCGTATGGCAGGCTATAATTCACCTGTAGAGTTCTACATCAATAAACTCATCGAAGGCATTGCCACGCTTGCTGTTGCTTTTAAAGATAAGCCTGTGATTGTGCGTATGAGTGATTTTAAATCCAATGAATATGCCAACCTCATTGGTGGCAAGCTTTATGAGCCACATGAAGAAAACCCCATGCTTGGTTTTCGTGGAGCAAGTCGCTATGTTTCGGAGAATTTCCGTGACTGCTTTGAGCTTGAATGCCTTGCTTTAAAATATGTGCGAAATGATATGGGTCTGACCAATGTTAAAATTATGATTCCATTTGTTCGCACCACAAGTGAAGCAGAAGCGGTGATCAGACTGCTAGAAGAAAATGGCTTAAAGCGTGGTGAGAACGCTCTTGAAATCATCATGATGTGTGAGCTACCGACCAATGCTTTGCTTGCTGATGAATTTTTACAATATTTTGACGGCTTTTCTATTGGCTCAAATGACTTGACGCAATTAACCTTGGGTCTTGACCGTGACAGTGGCATCGTCTCGCACTTGTTTGATGAGCGAGACCCTGCAGTCAAAAAGCTACTTGGCATGGCGATTGAAGCCTGTCGCAAACAAGGCAAATATGTCGGGATTTGCGGTCAAGGACCTTCTGACCATCCAGACCTTGCCAAATGGCTGATGGAGCAGGGCATTTCATCGGTATCGTTAAACCCTGATACAGTGCTAGACACTTGGCTGTTTTTGGCAGATAAATAGCTTTTATATTACTCTATAGCGTTTTCCGCAGGTCTTTTTATCTAAATTAAAATAGACCTGTGGAATTTTTTTTAATCAAATTTATTGATTTTATAAAAATTACATGCTAAAAATTGGGTATGTTATTTTGTTGGTTTAAAGGACTTTGATATGAATAGGGTTAAAAATTTGGAATTCGTTGTTTATCATGACAGTAGAGATATTGTTGCTTTTTTTCTGCTGTAAAAGATTTGTTTGGAAAGTTAGGCTTGGATGAGAAAAGCTTTAACCCAAGTTTGTCCAAATATCTATATTTGTTTTATCCTACTGATACTATTGTAAAATCTAACTTTTATCGGTGTGATTTGAATTTAACAGAAAAAATCCCTTTAGAGCAAAGAATTCGTTATAGAACTAAAAATGTTTTGGATTCAACATATGCTGCAATTATTGATTACCTTAATAAAAATATTGGCGAAAAGAAAATTTCTATTTGTGTTGTATGTCATTCACAATTGGATGAGTTTAGTCAAAGATTTTTTGAAATGGCTCAAAAGTTTAGCAACTGGGATATTTCTTACAATATAAAATGTTGTTATGCTTTAGATTTGTCTAGAAATCAAAATGATGAGAGGTTGTATGATAAATTAAGCATATTAAAGTTTAATGGAAAGGGTAGGTTTGACAAGGATTTATATGATGATTTAATTGATATCGCACCTGAGTACTTGAATGCTGGAGATGCCTTGACTGCAAGGAATATTTGTAATTTTATCAAGAGTTTTTATGGTGATTCTAATCTATGGAATGTTCTTTCCATATCTGAACAAATGTTGAAAAACCCTATAATGTCTGAGTATTATTTAGACTTAATGCTGAATGACGACAATATCCAAAAGTATAAAAACGGTTCTAGGTATTCTAAGGCTATGCTATATGCTAGAATGCATAGTCAAGAAATTCAAAGTATAGAGAAGTCAGAACGCCTATTAGAACAAGCCTATGATGCAATTGTAAACTCTAGTGAATATGTAGAAAATCACCCAAGTGCAATTTTTTCCGCTTTATTTAATCGCAATGGATATGCTTTGGTCTTGTTTAGGAAGGATAGAGTAGAGGAAGCGAAAGACTTGATGGTGGATTGTATAAATAAAATTGATAAACTATCCATCCATGATAGAGAGGAGGAGTTGGAGTTATATCGTTCTGTTTTAGTGTATAACCTAGCTCAATGTTATGAAAAGCTTGGGGATTATAATAATGCTATCATTTCTCTAAACAAACTTTTGGATAAAGATGAATTGATGGATACTTATTATTTGGATTTATCAAGAATTTTTGGGCTTGTAAATGATCTAGATTCCGCTATATCTAGTTGTAAAAAAGCAACCTCAATCAATCATTATAGCCATCAAAACTGGGCAATGCTTGCTTATTGGCAATTGTAGAATCAATTATATACTGAGTCAGCAAATAGTTATTATTATGCTTATAAGCTCTGTCTTGATTCTAAAAAGTCTTTGAGTTACCTAAATAATGCCCTTTATTCAAAAATTTCATCCAAAGAAAATGATTGTTGCTTGAATGCAGAGCAAATATTAAAAGAACTTATAATGCACGAGGAATTGTTTGTATTGGATGAGAGTGAAGTTATAAGATCTTTTAGCTTGTTGGCGGAATCCGAATTGCACAGAGGTAACAATGAGCAAACTCTCACTTATTTGTCATTAGCACTAGATGAGTTTCCTTATAGTGTTATTTTAAAGCAGAATTATGATTATTTAAGTTCATTGTAACTTCAATAAAATACGGTTAAGTATTAACCTAACCGTATTTCTACTTCTTGCACAGAATAAATAATTAAAAACTAGGGTTGATTGTAAAGCAAATCGTGATCAACTTTTTGTGCTTTTGGGGCTTGAATTACCAATTGCATAATAACTTCCTTTTTAAAGTGAATTGAGGTTTTTTGATGATTAACGCAATTTTCTCATCTCATGCCAGTTTAAAATGGTATGCTTTTTTTACCTTGTTTTTCCAGATGGGCATGGCGGTGTCGCTGGCAGCCATGCCGCTGTATTTTAAGCATGAAAATGCGTTGGCTGCTTATGGCATGGCATATTCAGTCATGGCGGTTACAGGGGCGTTTTCTTTTGCTTATGGCTTATTTGTAGATAGGATTGGCTTTGCTAAGGCGTTGATGTTTGGGCTGCTGCTGTATGCGTTCGCCTTGTCCATGCGAGTATTTACCAGTCCGATGATTGCCATCATGACCGCCATCATGGCAGGCGTTGGAGCTTCTACAGCACTGCTTACCAAGCGTGCTTGGATATTTCACATTTCACAAAGCGATGATAACAATACCACGCAGCTGACCGCCATCAATTCAATATTAGGTAATGCCAGTACGCTGATTGGCACCGCCCTTGTATCTGTGGCGGTGTTTTTGTTTGGTTCGGTGTATTTTTGGCTGCTGTTGTTGGCAGGGTTGCTGGTACTGGTGGCGGCGTTTTTTGCTCGGCATAATCTAAATCCCAGCCCTACTTTTAATTCCAATTCCAATCCCAGTACAAATGCCAATAGCAATACGCCCAGCAACAAATCCAGTTCGGCAATGCAGACGGTAAGACAAACATGGACGGTGTTTGTGGGCTTGTTTGTGCTGGCAAACTTTGTGATGGGAGTGTATGTTGGGCTGTTTAAGCCTTATTTGATTTTGATGTTTGTGGATTATGGCGTGCCTGAGTTCAAGTCTGTCTTTATTTTTCTTTTGACAACACTCATGACCATCGTGGTAAATGCTTGGCTATTAAAGCATCATTATTGGGTGAAAAACACGCCTTTTGTGGGTTATTTTGTGGCGATGGCAGGTTATGTTGGCTCGTTTTTGCTGATGGCGGTAGGGCTGTATTTTGAGCTTGGGCTTTGGCTGTTGGTGTTGGCGGTATTGGCAAGAAGTGCTTTTTCAGGCTTGGCGGTGTCTTTTGAGGAAGTGCTAGAATACGAGCTTTTTGATAAGGCGGTCTTGGCGACAGCACTGGGCTTGACGCAGACGGCATTTTTGGCAGGCGATGCGGCAGGTTCTTTGCTGACGAGCTTGTGGATTGTGCCAAAGAACAGCGATGATTATGCACGGCTTTGTCTGTATTCTGCGGCGTTGGCGGTGGTGCATATGGCGGTGTTTGCCTGCCTAAAAATAAAGTCTAAGCGGCGATAGGCGGGCAAGAGGCTGACAACACAGCTTACAAAACCCAGCTTGTATTGTCATCATCTTTTGGTTACAATAATCGGATTTTTAACACTTAAAAAAGTATGCGATGATGAAAATCTATCTGGCAAGAAACAATGTCCAAGCAGGACCTTATAATCTTAATGAACTCAATGTCATGCTCGCCTCAGGCGAGGTGCTGCTTGATGATTTGATGTGGCATTCTGGCATGGCAAATTGGCAGAAAATTGGCGAGATGACGGGTGGTCAAGCCTGCTATCAGCCTGCCGTGCCACAGGGCAATGCGGTACAAAACAGTCATGTACAAAGCCACACGCAAAACCATGCTCACAATGAGCAGCGTGGCTTTGGCGATAATGTGGATTTTCAAGCTGGCAGGCAAGCCGATGAGCAAAAGCGAGTGAGCGTGGCGGAGCTGTATGGGCGTAAGCCCGAGGCTAATAAGGTGCTAAAACCCATCGCCATGCCATCTTTGACAAAGCCTGTGCATTCGGCAGGGGTAGAGTATGCGTCTGTGGGCAGTCGTTTTTTGGCGTTGGCGATTAACATGACTTTGTTCATTGTGGCGTTCATGCCTTTTGTTTCGGGGCTGATGAAACTCAATCCCGACCAACAAAAAATGACCACAGGCACCTTTGAAGCTCGCATGGCGTACGCACAGACACTGGCGGAGCAGCTACCAAGCCAAGTGATAACGATGACCTTGATGCTTTTGGGCGGCTTTGTGCTCATTCAGCTGCTTTTGATTGTGATGCGTGGTCAGTCCTTTGGTAAGTTGGTTATGGGCATTCGTGTCGTTGATGAAAAAACAGGCAAGCTGCCATCGTTCATGTCGCTTGTAGGGGTGCGTACATTGTTGTTGGTGGTGATTTATTGGGCGGTCTCTGCTTTGCCATTTAACCTAGCATTTGTACTGGTTGGGATAAACTACTTCATGGCAAGTGGTCATTCTAAAAAACAAGGTTGGCATGACCGCCTTGCCAAGACGGTGGTGGCGAAAGCAAATCCAAGCCAGCTTGATAAAACAACAAAAAATTCTTAATTTTTAATTTTTTAAATTATTTTTACACGATTAGCTATTTTTATTATGATGAATGATTTTACCCCTGAGCAATTGGCCATCTTACAAAAAGTGCAATTGCCAAATGACTGGAAAACAGCACTTGCTCACGAATTGGTGAGTGAGAATATGGCAAAATTGCGTGAATTTTTACGCCATGAATATGCTCAGGGCAAGACAATTTACCCACCTAAGGATAAGATTTTTAATGCTTTAAATACCACACCTTTGTCTGCTGTCAAGGTTGTGATACTAGGACAAGATCCTTATCATGGTGCAGGACAAGCGATGGGATTGTCATTTTCTGTGCCAAAAATCATTCCAAAACCACCAAGCCTACAAAATATCTTAGGTGAACTTGCTACTGATTTGGGTGTGCCTATCTCGGTACATGGAGATTTGACACATTGGGCAAATCAAGGCGTCTTATTGCTTAATGCAACTTTGACAGTAGAAAGTGGGCAGGCAGGCAGCCATCAAAACCGTGGCTGGGAAGGGTTTACTGATGCGGTGATTGATGTCATCAATAAACAAACCGACAAGACGGTTTTTATATTATGGGGTAGTTATGCTAAGAAAAAAGGGCGGTTTATTGATGCATCTCGCCACTTAATCCTGACTGCAACACACCCATCGCCATTGTCGGCAAATCGTGGTGGGTTTTTTGGCTCTCGCCCTTTTTCGCAGACTAACACATACTTAGCTAGACATGGCAAGACGCCTATTGATTGGCTATTGCCACGATGATGAAGCTAATGGTTTGTCTTATTAAGAGGTGGTAAAATGATGGATTTTGCCACGCTGACATTTTGGTCGCTGTTTGATGTCGCTATGATGAATAAAGCATTACAGCTTGCTAGACACGGAATAAGTCAAGATGAAATTCCAGTGGGGGCAGTGGTGGTGCATGAGGGAAAGATTCTAGGTGAGGGTTTTAATTGCCCCATTGGTACAAACGATGCGACACATCATGCTGAGATAGTTGCCATTCGTCAGGCTTGCCGAACAATTAACAATTATCGCCTACCTGCCAAAAGTACATTGTATGTTACACTTGAACCTTGCACCATGTGTTTTGGGGCGATTATTCATAGCCGTGTCAGTCGTGTGGTTTTTGGTGCTTATGAGCCAAAAGCTGGTGTGATAACCAGTCAGCTTGATTTGCCAAATCAGACTTTTTATAATCATAAAATCAGTGTTCAAGGTGGGCTTTTGGCGTATGAAAGCGGGCGAGTTTTAAGCGAGTTTTTTAAAAAAAAGCGACAGGAAAAACGCCAAATCAAGCAGCAAATAACTAAAAAATCAAACAGCGAGTAAATAATGAGTACAAAGTCATGACAAATCCAATCATCATCACGATTGACGGACCGTCTGGGGCTGGCAAAGGGACGGTGGCATATCGCCTTGCTGAGTATTTTGGCTTTGAGCTGCTTGATAGCGGAGCTTTATACCGCATTGTTGGCCTGCTGGCTCATCAAGAGGGTCTGTTGAATAAGACCGATGAAACTGATGAAACACTAGAAGATAAGTTGGCGACATTCACCAAATCTTTGAAATTATCATTTCTTCCAAACCCAACTGCTAAAACGGTTGAAATTTTAGTGGACAACCAATTATTGCAACAAGATATTCGCAATGAGGTGGTGGGAGGGTATGCGTCCCAAGTGGCTGTTTTTCCAAAAGTTCGCACTGCTTTGCTTGATTTACAAAAAAATATTGCACAAGAGAAGGCGGGTCTGGTGGCAGACGGTCGAGACATGGGGACGGTGGTATTTCCTGACGCGTCCGCCAAGGTATTTTTAACCGCAAGTGCTCAGACACGAGCAAATAGGCGTGTGATGCAATTACAAAATTTAGGCAAAGTGGCGGATTATGAAGCCATTTTAGCAGATATTGTGGCCAGAGATGAGCGAGACGAAAACCGTGTGGCCGCCCCCAGTCGCCCTGCATTAGATGCTTATGTCATAGACAGCTCAAACAAGTCGGCAGATGAAGTTTTTGATGAAATTTTGTCATTTATCAAGGCCAAGCTATCTTGATGCTTGCTCGTTGCATACAAAATGCTATCTATCTTGTCAAGACTGTGATATAATTGCTAGGTTTATTATTTTTGTGCTGTTATTAAGCTAAAAACCAGTATCTCTTAATGACACATATCACCAGAACCGTACTGAGCTGGACAGGCTACGGCTAATTTTAAGGTATTACTAATGAGTTTATCATTTGCTGAACTGTTTGAACAAAGCAACGCCAACGAAATCAAGGTTGAAATTGGTGCTGTGATTTCTGGTACTGTTGTTGCTATTGACAACGAGCGTATCACTGTTGATACTGGCCTTAAATCAGAAGGCTTTATCGCTCGTTCAGAATTTTTGAACGAAGCTGGTGAATTGGAAGTTGCTATCGGTGATAAAGTTGATGTTGTTGTTGAAAAAGTTGACAACGGTATGGGCGAAACCGTGCTTTCTCGTGAAAAAGCAAAGCGTGAGGAAAGCTGGCGTGCACTTGAACAGCTTCATGAAAATGACGAAATTGTTACTGGTCTTATTTCTTCTAAGGTTAAAGGTGGCTTTACCGTTGAAATCGGTTCTGTGCGTGCATTCTTGCCAGGTTCGTTGGTGGATGTTCGTCCAGTGCGTGAAACTACTCATCTAGAAGGCAAAGAGCTAGAATTTAAGGTTATCAAGATTGATAAACAACGCAATAACATTGTAGTATCTCGCCGTGCAGTGATGGAAGCTGAAAACAGTGCTGAGCGTGATGAACTGCTTGCCAAGCTAGAAGAAGGTATGGAAGTCAATGGTATTGTTAAAAATCTAACCGACTACGGTGCATTTGTTGACCTAGGTGGTATTGATGGTCTTCTGCACATTACTGATATGGCTTGGAAGCGTATCAAGCATCCATCAGAGGCGGTAGAAGTTGGTCAAGATCTTAAAGTTAAGGTATTGAAATTTGACCGTGAGCGTAACCGTGTTAGCTTGGGCTTAAAGCAGCTTGGCTCTGATCCATGGGGCGAGGTTGAAAAAACTTACCCAGTTGGTACCATCACTAAGGCTCGTGTAACCAACCTAACTGATTATGGTTGCTTTGCTGAAATCGCTGAAGGCATTGAGGGCTTGGTGCATGTTTCTGAAATGGATCATACCAACAAAAATATCCATCCATCAAAAGTTGTTCAAGTTGGTGACGAAGTTGATGTCATGGTTCTTGAAATTGATGGCGAGCGTCGTCGTATCAGCTTGGGCATCAAACAAACCATGCCAAACCCATGGGCTGAATTTGACAAAAACCATGCTAAGGGCGATAAGATTTCTGGTACCATCAAATCAATCACTGACTTTGGCCTGTTCATTGGTCTAGAAGGTGGTATCGATGGCTTGGTTCACCTATCGGACATCTCTTGGACTGAGTCTGGTGAAGAAGCTATCCGCAACTATAGCAAAGGCGATACTGTAGAAGCAGTTGTTCTGCAAGTAGATGCAGATGCCAACCGTATTAGTTTGGGTATCAAACAGCTTAATTCTGACCCATTTAATGAGTATCTATTGGCCAATGACCGTGGTGCCATCGTAAAAGGCTTGGTAAAAGAAGTTGATGCCAAGGGTGCGGTGATTACACTGGCTGACGAAGTTGAAGGTTACTTGGTCGCTGCTGATATCTCTCGTGAGCGTGTTGAGGATGCGTCAAAAGCTTTGAATGTTGGTGATGAAGTTGAAGCGAAGATTGTTCGTGTTGATCGCAAATCTCGTGGCATTACTTTATCTGTCAAAGCTAAAGATGAAGCTGATGAGCGTCAAGCCATCAAAGAGCTTTCTAATGCTGCATCAGACAACCAACCAAAAACACTGGGCGATATTTTTGCCGACCAGCTAAAAGGTTGATTTCTACTTGGTGATAAAAAAAGAGCGGTTTTTACCGCTCTTTTTTTATGTGTATCTAAAAAGAGGTTTGTACATGACATATGGTTGGCACGCCAATTGCAAAATATTTTAAAAATATGATAGAATGTTTGCTAGATTGATGAAAATTCACAAAAATTTATTCACATTTAGTGATTTTTCCGTTATTATTATATTTCTATTTTAGATATAATATTTGAAGAAAAAAAACTTATACAAAGATTGAATTTTGGTTAAATCCAAGGATTTAAAGACATTGTTGTCATTTTTTGAACCATTCAAGGTGGGTATATGCAACCAGCACAGCAAGTAATTAACAGGTCTGACCTTATTTCTAATTTGGCATCGGTATGTGATGGTGTTGAGGAGCCTGTTGTTGATGAGGCAGTGCGTGAAATCATTAACTTAATGGTGGATTGTTTATCGCATGATGGGCGTGTGGAAGTGCGAGGCTTTGGTAGTTTTTGTCTACACCATCGCAATGCCCGCAATGCCCGCAATCCACGCACAGGTGAGTCAGTTGCTGTTGAAGCTAAGGCTGTGCCATATTTTAAGCCTGGTAAGATGCTAAGAGAAATGGTAAATGAGGCTAATGATTAGTCATTTTTCTTATTATTTTTTTATTGTCAAATCTTGATTATTTAACCAAAAAAGAGAAAAGATATGCATATTGTTTTGGTTGTATTATTGGTGGCTGTATGTGCCTATGCGATAGGCTTGGTGCTATTAAACAATAGCGAGGTTGCGGTGAATTTGATGTTCTCAAATGTACCAACCATGAATCTTGGTCTGTTGCTTGTGATTACTATCATTTTGGGCATTGTGCTAGGAATGTTACTTGCACTTTTGGTATTTCGTGTGTTGCAAAATAAATGGGAAATCAGCCGCCTGACGAAAGAACTTAAACTAGCTCAAACTCAGCTTACTGAAGCAAACATCAAACTCGCCAAGCAAGCCGAAGTGCATTCTGCTGAAATAGTGGCGACCGAAGGTGCCTCATCAATCAATAATCCTCCCAATCTATAAATTATAGAGCATTATTAAGGAAATGTGATGGTCAGTTCTCCAATTATAGTGGCGGTGGATAAGCATGATCTAAATGGTGCTTTGACTCTTGCTGATGGTTTAGACCCAAAGCTTTGTCGCTTAAAAGTAGGGAAGGAGCTGTTTACTATTTGTGGCCCAAAGGTGGTACAAGAGTTTCACCAGCGTGGCTTTGAAGTATTTTTGGATTTAAAATTCCATGACATTCCAAATACAACTGCCCAAGCGGTATTATCGGCAGCAGACATGGGCGTATGGATGGTAAATTTGCATGCCTCTGCTGGTTCAAAGGCGATGATGCTTGCCAAATCTCGTCTACAAGCAGGTGGCTATAATACCATGCTTATTGCGGTAACGGTACTAACTTCAATGTCAGACAGTGATTTGATGGAGCTTGGTATTTTTAGTACTGCTAAGGATCATGTACTTAAATTGGCAACCTTAACCAAAAATTCAGGGCTTGATGGTGTGGTATGTTCTGCTCAAGAGGCGCAAATGTTAAAACAAGTGCTAGGGCAAGAATTTAAACTCATCACGCCAGGCATTCGTTTGGCAACAGACAGTGCTGATGATCAGCACAGGATATGCACCCCAAAAGATGCACTGGCTAATGGCTCAGATTATTTGGTGATTGGGCGTTCCATCACGGGTGCGAATAACCCAAATGAGAAATTGCACTTAATTTTGAATGATTTTAATTAAATGGTTTTGTTGGCAATAAAGCAGTCTTTATTAGGCTGTTTTATTTTTTTTGACCATAAAAATTGTAAGAAAATTAGGAGTAAGGATCATCAATACCTAATTCTCGTAAAATTTCAATTTCAAAATTCTCCATCTCAACAGCGTCTTTATCGCTGATCTCATGATCAAAACCTAGCAAGTGTAACAAGCCATGCACGAGTAAATGTGTTAAGTGATTGATAAAAGGTTTATTTTGTTCTTTGGCTTCACGCACCAAAACATCATGGCAAATAATGAGTTCGCCCAAAGGCACTCCTCCCATCACTTCCATGATGTCAGATGATAAAGCACTTGGATAAGATAAAATATTGGTAGCATAATCTTTGCCACGAGCGTCTAGATTCAGCTGTCTGCCCTCAATATCATTTGTGATATAAATATCCACCATTTTTGGCTTATGCCAATAGTCTGATGCGTTATTAAAATAGGCAAATTTTAGTCCGTCATACATTTTATTGCTCATGACAGTCATGACATGGCCGATGACTTTGGTTAAATACTGCGTATCGTATTGACTACTGTCTATGTCGTCATGATGGCTAATAAAAACTTCTGTTGCATCAGGCATTGCCACTTCCTACTTCTTTTTGGTTTTTGTCAGCTTTTTCAATGATGTGGGCGGCTTTGCGTGCAGATTTTATTTTTTCTTGTTCTTCATCAAAATCATCATAAGCTTGAACAATTTTTTGCACCAAATGATGACGTACCACATCTTTGCTGTCAAAATAGGTAATATGGATTTCATCAATTTTTGATAAAATGTGAAGTGCTTGTGATAAGCCGGATTTATGCCCACGAGGTAGGTCTACCTGTGTCATATCCCCCGTAATAACTGCACGAGAACCAAAGCCTAAGCGAGTTAGGAACATTTTCATTTGTTCTGGTGTGGTGTTTTGTGCCTCATCTAAAATAACAAAACTGTTGTTGAGTGTGCGTCCACGCATATAGGCAAGTGGTGCAACTTCGATGACTTGACGCTCAAGTAATTTGCCTACTTTTTCAAAACCAAGCATCTCATACAATGCATCATATAAAGGCCGTAGATAAGGGTCGATTTTTTGACTCAAGTCCCCTGGCAAAAAGCCTAACTTCTCGCCAGCTTCCACCGCAGGACGCACAAGTAAAATACGCTCAATCTCACCACGCTCCAACATGTCAACAGCACACGCCACCGCTAAATAAGTCTTACCTGTGCCAGCAGGACCCACACCAAATGACACATCAGAGACAAGAATTTTTTTGACATATTCTTGTTGATTATAGCCACGAGGTGTAATTTTACCTTTACGGGTGCGTAAGCTGATATCGGCGTACGATTTGTTTTTGTTAGGTTCATTCATCTCATAATCTTTATTATTGTCATAAGACAGGCTAGATTGAATGATGAGATGCAGTTCTTCGCTGTCAATATTGTCATCTGCAATTTCAGCCAACTTATTGATGATAAACTCACCACGCTCCACAGCGGTTAAATCGCCTGTTAATATGAATGAATTTTGGCGTTGAACAATCTGAATGTCTAGGCGTTCTTGGAGATATTTTAGGTGTTTGTTGTATTCACCAGCCAGATTTCTTAGGGTATTGGCATCTAATTCTAGGATAATCGTGCGAGAGATGGTCAAGAATGTTTCCTTTTTTTTGAGTAAATAAGTCTTGTGTTATGTGTTTGAATGAACGATGCGACTATAATAAGGATTTGGGTTGGGATTTTCAAGAGGGGTAAAATGGTCTTATTACCATAAGACATAAAAATGGTATTAAAAAAAGATAGGGTGCTGAGCTTTAAAATATGCTTAAATGACTAAGCAACAAGCTTAAATAATCATGATAAACACCAAATCTTGGTGATGGATAACTGCTATGAGCAGGTATGGCTAACAAACATGATCAAAAACCCTTCTCAGTACATTGAGAAGGGTTTTTGATTGCTATTTCTAGCTTAATATGGCTCCCCAACCTGGGCTCGAACCAGGGACACACGGATTAACAGTCCGATGCTCTACCGACTGAGCTATTGGGGAATATCTAGCAAGTCGCTTAATATGAGGCGTATTATAACAGCTAATTTTTACTTGTCAACAATTTTTTTAACTTTTTTATTTAACTTTTATTTAAATATCTCAAAAGTATTTTTGCATTTAACTTTGTATCAAATGACAAAAATAAAAAACCAAGGTGCCGCTACAAAGGGGTAACCATGAACCGTAAGGTTCAAGGCGGAACACACCACTATTTATTACGGCTTCCTGATACATCACAAGATGCAGGCCTGCACAACAAAATAGTAGGAGTGCGTTCCTAGGATAAAATTATCGGCTCAGGAATACGCTTTGCTGGCGAACACCCCAGTTGCGGTCATTATAGCATTTTTTTGATAATTTTCAAGGCTTGACATGAATTTTATATGAATAACTATTTGATTTATCACAACTTATTGGATTTTTTTAGATTTTTAACTCTAAAATAAAGCCCATACCTGATGGTATGGGCTTTAAGACAAATTGGGTGACTTTAAGCATGATTAATATCACTGGCATAAAGATGTAGTTTAACCAAATGCAGGTTGTCGTTTTGGAATGGCGTTTAAAAATTCACTTCTTGCCTGTTGGTTTGTGTTAAAATCGCCCAACATACTGACTGTGCGAGTGGTGGATTGTTGCTTGCTGACACCACGCATCATCATGCACATATGGCTTGCATCCATGACAACTGCAACGCCATGACAATCTGTTAGACTCTCAATGGCGGTGGCGATTTGCTTGGTTAAGTTTTCTTGAATTTGTAGGCGACGGGCATACATGTCAACAATGCGTGCAACTTTGGACAGTCCCAGTACTTTGCCATTTGGCAGATAACCGACATGTGCTACGCCGTAAAAAGGCAATAGGTGATGCTCACATAGTGAATAAAATTCTATGTTCTGCACCAGCACCAGTTCAGGATTGTCTGATGGAAAAATTGCATCATTTGCCACCACATCAAGCGACTGATGATAGCCACGAGTTAGATAGCTAAATGCTTTGGCAGCACGCATTGGCGTATCTAGCAGGCCTTCACGGTTTAAATCCTCACCGCTACTTTCTATGATATTGACATAATGACTGGCGATTTTTTCGTAATCTGGGATAAAATCAATGTTATCGGAATTTGACATGATGAATGATTTAATATTATGAATAAATATAAAAGATATAGCTTAACTTAAAATCAAATTTTATCAAGTAAAATCTTAAAAACTTGCAAAAAATTTCTCAACTTGTCATAAAGTTTGCTAAAAATGGCAAAATTTTCATCAAAATCGTAAAAAGTTTGGCATAAAAAATGTGAATTTGTTATATTAAGATTTAAAACTGTATTTTATATTTAAGAAACTTTATATAATATATTTAAGAATGTTTGAATGTATTAAATTGAATTGTATTAAAGCTGTTTTTTAATCTTTTACATCGGTTGCACTGGTGAATTGCTAAGCAATTAATTTCAATCAATTGGCGGGGTGGGTATGTCGAAAAATGCAACAAAAATTAAAGTTGGTATCGTAGGTGGCACAGGCTATACAGGTGTGGAACTGATTCGTTTGCTGTCAAACCATCCAAATGTACAGATTGTCATGTTGACTTCTCGCACTGAGGCTGGTAGAGAGGTTAGTGAGATTTTTCCATCATTGCGTGGCGTATCTGATGTGCAGTTTAGTGATGCTGATGATGACAAGTTGGCACAATGTGATGTGGTGTTTTTTGCCACGCCGCATGGTGTCGCCATGAGAGCGGCTGAATTTTTGCTCAGTAAGGGTGTAAAAATCATTGATTTGGCAGCGGATTTTCGCTTACAGGATTTAGATGCCTTTAAAGAGTGGTATGGCATGACGCATGAATGTGCAGACATTTTGGTGGATTCAGTTTATGGCCTGCCAGAGATTAACCGTCAGAAAATTAAGTCTGCTCAAGTGGTGGGCAATCCTGGTTGTTATCCAACTACTGCCATTTTGGGCTTGTCTGCAATCATCGATGAGCAAAATCGTCAAAATCAGATGTTGATTGAAGAGCGTATTATTATTGATGCCAAATCAGGCATTTCTGGAGCGGGGCGTGGTGCGAAATTGGATTTGATTTTTAGTGAAATTTTGGATAACTTTAGTGCCTATGGTGTGTCAGGGCATCGTCATTTGCCTGAGATTGAGCAGGGGGTGCATGGTGTTTTGGGGTCAAAATTTACGCAAAAAATTCGTTTTGTGCCACATCTTGTGCCGATGATTCGTGGTATGTTTAGTACGATTCATTTGACACTGACAGATGCAGGTCAAAGCGTAGATTGGCAATCGGTGTTTGAAAATCGCTTTCAAGATGAGTATTTTATTGATGTATTACCAAAAGGTCTGTTGCCACAGACTAAGCATACTCGGGCATCCAACTTTTTAAGAATTGGCTTGCATCAAGATAAAGAAACTTTGACTGTGCTTGTGGTGCAGGATAACTTGGTCAAGGGTGCAGCAGGACAGGCAGTACAAAACATGAATATTATGTTTGGACTGGACGAAAAATCAGGGCTAAATGTTGTGCCTGTCGTGCCATAACTTTAATTTTTAATCATGGTGTGTTTTTTGTCAATCAAACTGCTTGTACCTATTTGTCTTAAGTTTGATTGTTTGATTGAGTGTGCTGGTTGCTATCAATTTCATTTGTTAATTTGATTTGTTAAATTTAAAACATGAGGAGAAAATCATGAGTATTGAAACATTAACTTTAAAAATCTATGGCATGACCTGTGAAGGCTGTGAATCAAGTGTGCATCATGCTTTTAACGCACTGGCTGGTGTGCAAAATGTGGAAGTGAATCGTCTGCTTGAACAGGCTGTTGTTACTTATGATGATGAACTATTAGATAAAATCCAAATCATCAATGCGGTTGAAGATGCTGGATTTAGTACAACTTAAATTGATAAAAAACCGAATGTATGTCATTTGGTTTTTTTTGTTGATTAAGATTAAATTGCACAAAAATATTTGTGCATGGTTGCTGTTATAACTAGGAAGCAACAATACCGATAAATACATCAAAATGACAAAATGACAAAATGACAAAATGACAAGTAAAACATTGACAGAGCAAAGGTTTGCCATCATGGGCATGACCTGCCAAGCGTGTGCCAATCGCCTAGAAAAAGTTTTAAATAAAAATCCGTTGGTGGATATGGCACAGGTGAATTTTGCAACCGAAACACTCACTATTCGCCATAAGAATGCCGACAGCCAAGATGTCGTGGCATGGATAAGCAAGGCTGGTTTTGAAGGGGTGTTGGTAGATGAGTTAAAACCCGCAGATAAAGTAACGATTCCCTATCAGCTTTTGGTGTTGTGGTTGATTTCTTTGCCATTTTGGGTGGGTATGTTTGGCATGATGATAAAGAATCATGCGTTGATGCCGTCTGTTTGGGTACAGTTTGTACTATCAAGTATTGTACAGTTTGTTTTTGGTTGGCGTTTTTATCGTGGTGCTTGGTCGTCTTTGCGTGCTGGCCTTGCCAATATGGATGTTTTGATTGCTCTGGGAACGACAGCGATTTGGCTGTATTCAACCTATGTATGGCTTTTTCATGTTGGGCGTGGCACTCATGAGATGGTGTATTTTGAAGCATCGGTGATGGTGATCGCCTTTGTGAGTCTGGGGAAATATCTAGAAGCACGCACCAAGCAAGACGGCTTAAATAGTCTTTCTTTATTGATGGGTCTGATACCAAATACCACATCACGCAAAAATAACAAAACTTGGCAAACAATTGATGTTGAGTTTGTGAAAGTGGGCGATGTTTTGTTGGCACGAGTGGGTGAGCGAATTGCTGTAGATGGTGTGCTGACAGTAGGTGTAGGATTGGTTGATGAAGCACATTTGACGGGCGAAAGCGAGCATTTACCTAAGATGATGGGTGATACTGTGTTGGCTGGCAGTATTGTGATTGATGGTGGTTTTGAGTATCAAGCGACAGCGACAGGCAATCAGACAGCACTTGGCGATATGATCACCGCACTTAATGAGGCTCAGAGTACAAAAGCGGACATCACACGATTGACAGATAAGATTGCAGGGATTTTTGTGCCTGCGGTGGTATTGGTAGCATTTGTGGTCTTTGTATTTAATTGGCTAATACTTGGTGTATTTGATGTAGCACTCATGCGAGCGGTGTCGGTTTTGGTCATCGCTTGTCCATGTGCACTTGGGCTAGCAACTCCTGCCGCCATCATGGCAGGAATGGGTGTGGCGGCACACCACGGTGTGCGATTTAAGGACGCATCAAGTCTTGAGATGGCGGGGCGTATTGATACAATGGTTTTTGATAAGACAGGCACGCTCACGGTGGGAAAGCCTACCATTCGTGCGGTGTTGTTGGCAGATGGCTTTGCTTATGATGATGTTTTGACCATTGTTGCAAGTCTAGAACAGCAGGCCACTCACCCACTTGCCAAGAGCATTGTTAAAAGTGCACTTGACAAAGGACTTAATTTGCACTCTGCCAGCTGTTCAAAAACCATCATTGGTGAGGGCTTGATGGGCGATGTTGGTGATGTGGGTATGGTCAAGGTGGGAACACCAAAATTTGTTGGTCTGACCAATTTCAATCATTTTATAAAAAACCAACCAGTTGGTTTTAAAACTATTCATATTGATGATGATAAACATGGTGCATCAGAGGCTATTTGGGAAACTGCCAGCATTGTTGCTGTTTCGGTTAATGACAAGTTGATTGCTATTTATGCACTGAGTGATACACCAAAATCTGACGCCAAGCAAGTGATTCATCGTTTACAAAAAGATGGCATTTGTGTCATTATGATGAGTGGAGACCGCCAAGGTGTGGTTGATGATGTGGCAGGTGGTCTGGGCATTCATCAGGCATACGGTCATTTATCCCCACGAGATAAATCAATAAAAATCAATAACTTAAAAAAATCTGGTAGCATTGTGGCAATGGTTGGTGATGGGGTGAATGATGCACCAGCTATGGCATCAGCACAGGTGAGTTTTTCGGTGCGTGATGCATCAAGCATTGCCAAATATGCCGCTTCTGCTGAGTTGATTGGTGATTGTTTGGCTCATGCTTACTATGCACAAAAAATCGCCAAAGCCACTTTAAAAAATATTAAGCAAAATCTATTTTTTGCTTGTATTTATAATGTTTTTGGTATTGTTTTTGCAGCGTTGGGGTTGTTAAATCCCATTGTTGCGGCAGCAGCTATGGCACTAAGCTCTATCTGTGTTTTGGTGAATGCTTTAAGATTAAAAAGATTTGACATAAAAAATGATTTTGAAAGCAACCTTAAAAACAAATACCAAATACCATGATTACCGTGTCATCAAAAATAACTGTGATGTGATTTTTACACAATTTTTTGTAAAATTACCACGAATATTGAGCTGATATTTGATATAATGAACGAACCTTATTTGCTTTTTTAAATCCATGTCAAAAACCATCACACAGCTTAATTTTCATTTTCTTGATAAATCGTCTCCCGCTCAACAACAAGGTGCAGTAGCACAGATTCTGACATTGTTCCTTGTGGCGATTGTCTTTACAGCACTTGTATTGGCATTTGTTGGTTATCAGTTTGGATATCGTCAGGGTGTGAATTCTGTCCAAGATACGCTGGCTGATAAGGCATTGGGTGCTGATGCAAGTGCACTTGCCACCCAAAATACCGAACTGCAGTTACAGCTCGATGCCATCATTAAAGAACGAGACATTAGCCTTAATAATTTTGAACATCTGAGTGCTGAAAAGCAGTATTTACAGACTAAAAATTTGCAATTAGAGCAGACCAATGCCTTGTTAAAAGCATCGGTGGCAGAGCAAGGTGGTGTGGCACTTAAAGTTACGGCGTCTGAGATAAGCTCATTGCCAGATAATACTTTTGAATACCGTTTTGATGTAGCGATGATTGATGTTTCTGGTAAGGCAATGCGAATGACACCACGCTTGACGCTACTTAATAGCACGAGTATGGTTGAAATCCCATTGACTCCTTCAAGCTATGAGATTGATGGTGCGGCAAGTATTCGTGGGCGGTTTGTGATGCCAGATGGCTTTGTGCCACGCCAAATGAAATTGGAGCTGATTGCAGGTGAGCAAAAAGTACAGCAACTTTATAATTGGCGAGTTGGTAAAATGAAGACAAATGCCTCTTTACCACCATCTAAAAGTGGAATGAACAAGCAATTGGGTCATGAATAATATCAAAAGTCGGGCGATTGCTCGGCTTTTTCTTGCTTGGCTTGGTTTTGTTAGTATGTTGGACATTAAGATAATGAAATTTTCACCTATTCATCAGATGAATCATCAACTGCATCATGGGCAATATGCACATGATACACAAGAACAAGAAGATATAGCACTGCTTGAGAAAGTGGAAAAAACACAAGCACCGATGTATGCGGTTGTCATGCATAACGATGATTATACAACGATGGATTTTGTGGTGTATGTGCTGATGGAAATGTTTAATCATACACTTGAGCGTGCCATACAGCTGATGTATGCCATTCATGAAACTGGCTGTGCGATGGTGGCGATCATGCCGTATGAGATAGGTGAGATGAAAGTGATGCAGGTAACTGAGCTTGCTGAGCAAATGGAGTATCCGCTTTTAACCACCCTTGAAAAGCAATAATTTTGAAAAAGCAATGAGGGTGGGTGGTGATGTCTAAGTCTTAATGGTTGTTTTGAAGATTTTTTATGGGAAAAATTAGGAAAAATAATGTTCAGCACAGATTTTGAAACCGTACGACAACAGATTGAGAAGTATACCAAAAAACACCGTCATGAGTTCATTACGATAGAGCATTTATTGCTTGGGTTGTTAGGCAGTGATTCGGTGAGTGAAATGCTGACTGATTTTGGCGTGGATATTAGTGCATTAAGCGATGAATTAAAAATTTATTTATCCAATTATGTGCCAAAAACTGCCAATGATCACGCTCACATTAAACCCACCAAAAGCTGTGAGCGAGTATTACAACGAGCCATCTGGCATCAGCAGTCAAGTGGGGTAGAGCGTCTGATTGATTGTATTGATGTGTTGGTGGCGATATTCAACGAAAAAGATTCGCAATCGGTATACTTATTGCAAAATTGTGATGTGAATAAACTGCGTGTGCTTCGTTATTTATCGCATAATAAAAAAGACAAAGAAGAGGGCATTAAACATACCCAAAATATCAAAAAAACCACTAAAAAATCCGCAAATCCGCTGAATGATTTTACCATCAACCTGAACGAGCGTGCAAAAAATGGACAAATTGACCCATTGATTGGGCGAAATGCTGAAATTGAACGCACAGTGCAGGTGTTGTGTCGTCGTCGCAAGAATAATCCGTTACTGGTTGGTGAAGCAGGCGTGGGTAAAACTGCCATTGCTGAGGGATTGGCGTGGTTGATTGTCAATGGTAAAGCACCAGAAGCATTGAGCAAAACAGTGATTTACGGTCTTGAAATTGGCTCGCTTGTCGCAGGCACAAAGTTTCGTGGTGATTTTGAAAATCGTATGAAAGAGCTGTTAGCTACCCTAAAAAATACACCAAATGCCATACTCTTTATTGATGAGATTCATACCGTGATTGGGGCTGGTTCCACCATGAACAGTACGATGGATATGTCTAATCTCATCAAGCCTGCTCTTTCTAATGGTGAGCTTCGTTGTATTGGCTCAACCACCTTTAATGAATATCGGCAAATTTTTGAAAAAGACCATGCTTTATCTCGTAGATTTCAAAAAATTGATGTTACTGAACCATCTGTGGTGGATACGGTGGGGATTTTGCAAGGGTTGAAAGAAAAGTATGAAAACCATCATCGAGTGTGTTATACCGATGAAGCATTAGAATCGGCAGCCAACTTGTCATCACGATACATTCAGGATAGATTTTTGCCTGATAAAGCGATAGATGTTATTGATGAGGCGGGTGCTAGGGTTAAAATGCTTGGTAAGGGCGGTGATGAACCTACCGTGATTGATGTTGCCATGATTGAAGAGGTGGTGGCGAAAATGGCACGCATTCCAGCAAAGTCTGTCTCAACAGATGATAAAAAGACTTTAAAAAATCTTGAACGCAACCTAAAACATGTCATTTTTGGGCAAGATGAGGCAATTGAAAGTATCTCATCTGCCATCAAATTGGCTCGTGCAGGGCTAAAACCTATTGATAAACCAATTGGTGCTTTTATGTTTGCAGGTCCTACTGGTGTGGGCAAGACAGAGGTCTGTAAGCAGCTTGCCTTTATGCTGGGCGTGGAATTTGTGCGGTTTGATATGAGTGAGTATATGGAGGCACACACCGCATCACGGCTGATTGGTTCGCCTCCAGGTTATGTAGGCTTTGATCAAGGCGGTCTTTTGACTGAAAAAATCCATAAACACCCACATTCGGTGTTATTGCTTGATGAGATTGAAAAAGCCCACCCTGATGTATTTAATCTGCTTTTGCAAGTCATGGACCATGGCACGCTGACGGACAATAATGGACGCATGGTGTCATTTAAACAAGTCATTCTCATCATGACAACCAATGTTGGTGCACAGAGCATCAGTCGTGCATCAATGGGTTTTACTCATCAAGACCACTCAACTGACAACTTTGATGCACTCAAACGCACTTTTACACCAGAGTTTCGTAACCGCCTAGATGCAGTCATCAGTTTTGCACCGCTTGATGAACGAGTAATGGCTTTGGTCGTGGATAAGTTTATTGTAGAGTTACAAACCCAACTTGACGATAAGAATGTTGTTTTGGAAATAGGTGATGAGGTGCGAGACTATCTTGCCAAGAAAGGCCATGACAGATTGATGGGTGCAAGACCAATGGCACGCTTGATTCAAAATGAAATTAAAAAACCACTTGCTGAATTGATTTTATTTGGTGAGCTTGTGAATGGTGGCGTGGTGCAGGTTTTATTAAATGATGGCAACAGCATAGATTTGTCCGAGCAAAATACAGCACAAAGCCCATCTTCGGGTGTGGAAAAACTACGCTTTAATGTGCTACAATCTACGCCTAAAAATGCGGTGGCTAAGTAGGAATTTTCTTATTTTAATCCCGCTGTTTTTTGTGTATTTATCTAATTTTGGTTTAAGGAAATGGTTATGGCACAGATTTTGGACGGTAAAGCGTTGGCACGCTCAGTTGAAAGCGAGCTGTCGGCACGAGTGGCAAATTTAAAAGAAAAAACAGGGCGGACACCCATTTTGGCGACCATCTTGGTGGGTGATGACCCTGCATCAGCAACCTATGTGCGTATGAAAGGTAATGCCTGCAAACGCATTGGTATGGATAGCATTCGTGTGGAGATGCCACAAAGTACCACCACCCAAGAGTTACTTGATAAAATTGATGAACTTAATGCCAATCCTGATGTGCATGGCATCTTGCTACAACACCCTGTGCCAGAGCAGATTGATGAGCGTGCGTGTTTTGATCGCATTGGTCTTGCCAAAGATGTGGACGGTGTAACTTGCCTAGGTTATGGGCGTATGGCGATGGGTGAAGTTGCCTATGGTTCCTGCACTCCTCAGGGCATCATGCACCTATTAAATCATTATGATGTAGAGCTGTCTGGTAAGCATGCGGTTGTTGTTGGTCGTAGTGCGATTTTGGGCAAACCTATGGCTGCCATGCTCTTAAATGCTAATTGCACTGTAACCATTTGTCATTCACGCACACAAAATCTTGCTGAGCATATCAGACAGGCAGACATTGTGGTTGGTGCTGTGGGCGTGCCAGAATTGATTAAAAAAGACTGGATTAAAAAGGGTGCGGTGGTCATTGATGCAGGCTTTCACCCAACGCCACAAGGTGGCTGTGGTGACATTGAACTTAATGGCATTGAGAGCATTGCGGCGGCTTATACGCCTGTGCCAGGTGGCGTGGGTCCAATGACAATCAATACGCTGATTCGCCAAACTGTCGAAGCAGCGGAGTTGGAGGCTGGTATTCGTTAATTTATTTTGCACCAGCAATAAAAAAACTGCCTAAAAATTGGGCAGTTTTTTGTTTTATTAAGATTGAATGGCTTAATATCAGGAGTTATATGAATGACAATAATCAGTTTGTAGTATTTTTTAACTGAGGGGTTGGTTTGCTTGTTTAGATGTCAGACCAACAAATCCATCACTGCTTTTGAACCAATAAAGCCGACAGCAAGCAGAATAAAGCCATAAATGGTGAAATTTGCCGCACGCTTGCCACGCCAGCCAAAACGGTAGTGTCCAATGATGAATATGCCAAAAACCACCCAAGACAGTACGCTAAAAAATAATTTGTGAGCGATGTGTTGTGCCATGATGTCGTAAGTTGCCACCATACCTAAGCCCAGTGCCACGCTTAAAATCACAAACCCCATCAAAATCATGTCAAACAGTAGGCTCTCCATACTTTGTAAGCTTGGCAACTTGCTCACCCAAAAGCGATGAATGGTACGGCGTTTGAGTTCTTGAATTTGCAATCGCAGCATGACCGCCTGCACTGTTGCCATAAGTAGTACGCAGTAAGCCGCAAATGACAGCAGAATATGTAGTTGCAAAAATGGACTTAAGTGAATAAGTGGCTCGTAAGCTGCTTTTCCCAAATGGCCAATACTAAGTCCAATAAAAGATACAGGTGTTGCCAAAATGCCCAAGCTTAAAATCGGGCGGTATAGGCTAAACAATGCAAAAAATATCAAAAAAAACAAACTGATCAGGCTGATGGTATTAAAAATATTAAAATTTAGTCCGTATGGCGTAATGATTTTTGGATACAACAAAAATGCGTGTAATGTTGCACCGATGAGCAAAGTGATGAGTGTTTGGGTTTTGTTGATGGGTTGCTCTTTGGCGAGTTTTTGGTATAAATTTAGGCCTGTGATGGCATAAATCAACGCAGTTACAAGATAAATAGTCAGCATGGCAACCCCTAAAATACAACTCTGTATTTGCGTTAAAATGACGATAAAGGCCCAGTTAACGACCGTCAATCTTGCTATTTTTACATGAAAAATTAAAATTTATGCTGATGATTGAATTGACCGTCAATGGCAAAAAAGTATAGCAAAATTCACAAAAGGTGTAAAGTAGCATTCTTGGGGTTGTCGTTGGCTCATCATTTTAACTTGATGCACCGATTTAATGTATTGGCTTGATGGATGAATTGGTTTAATTGATGCTGGGCAAATCTGCCAATTCTTCCATAAACTTTAATTTGCATTGGCATAATTATTCATTTTGGCTTACAATAGGCACAGTTTATTTAATTGTAAAAGTCATCTTGGAAAAATTATGTTTGATACCTTAACTCAAAGACTCTCTGGTAGCCTGCGTAACATCACAGGTACATCACAGCTTAGCGAAGACAATATCAAATCCACCCTTCGTGAAGTACGCATGGCACTATTAGAAGCTGATGTGGCATTGCCTGTAGCGCGTGAATTTGTCGCCAAAGTTAAAGAGCAAGCACTGGGTCGGGAGGTTTTAAAAGAGCTACAACCTGGTCAAGCATTTGTTAAGATTGTTTATGATGAGCTGACCGAGATGATGGGCTCGGCCAACCAGTCGCTTGCAATGACAGGCAAACCGCCCGTGGTGTATCTTTTAGCAGGCTTGCAAGGGGCTGGCAAGACGACCACCGCAGGCAAGCTGGCTAAGTTTTTACAAGAAAAACAAAACAAAAAGGTCATGCTTGTTTCGGCGGATGTGTATCGTCCTGCAGCGATTAATCAGCTTGAATTTATAGCAGGTCAGGTTGGTGCGATGTTTGTTCCATCTAGCACAAGTGAAAATCCGATTGATATTGCTCGCCGTGCCATTGAGGAGGCGAAGTTAAAATATGCTGACATTCTTATCATTGATACGGCAGGTCGCCTAGCGATTGACGAGGAGATGATGAAGGAAATTAAGGAGTTGACGCAGGCTGTCAATCCGAGCGAGACTTTGTTTGTTGTGGATAGTATGACAGGTCAAGATGCGGCCAATACCGCCAAAGTCTTTAATGATGCACTGTCTTTGACTGGTGTGATTTTGACCAAAACAGATGGCGATGCCCGTGGCGGTGCGGCACTTTCAGTGCGTGCAATTACTGGCAAGCCAATTAAATTTTTGGGGCGTGGTGAAAAACTAGAAGCACTTGAATTATTTCACCCTGAGCGTATTGCTCAGCGTATCTTGGGTATGGGCGATGTGCTTTCTTTGGTTGAAGAGGTTGAAAGTAAAATTGACCGTGAACAAGCCGAACGCATGGCCAAAAAACTCCAAAAAGGTGGTGATTTTGATTTGGAGGACTTGCTAAACCAATTTCAGCAAATGAAAAATCTTGGTGGTATGGCGGGATTTTTGGATAAGATGCCAGGCATGGGTGGTGCAGACTTACAAAAAGCAATGGAGGAGGCCAAGCCTGAACAAAAGGTTAAAGAAATGGAGGCATTGATTCATTCAATGACCCCATTTGAACGCCAAAACCCTGACAAAATTACCCCAAGTCGCAAACGCCGTATCGCTGCAGGTTCAGGTAAACAGATACAAGATGTAAACCGCCTGCTAAAACAACACAAGCAGATGGCAAGAATGATGAAAATGATTAGCCGTCCTGATGGTATTGGAAAAATGATGAAGGCGGTGCAAGGTCTGACTAAGGGTATGTCAGGCGGTGGTCCGTTGTTTGGTGGTAATAAAGGTCAGGCAGGCATGAATGAAACGCAGATGCGACAATCCATGAGCGAGCTGGGTCTTGACCCAAATAATATGCCAAGCATGGAAGAGATGCAAAAGCAAATCAAAGCAATGGAAGGTCAGTTGCCTAATTTCAAAAAGCGTTTTTGAGTTTTTGATTCATAAAAACACCTAGCAGACAGTTTGGGTGTTTTTATGCTTTTTTTACTCTCTGCATTATTTTATATCATCTAAGCTAAGCAACTTAAAAAACAAACCAAACAATAAACCAAACTAAATCAGTCAAGTAAATTCTTATGTTAATCGCTTTTGATACAGTGTTTGAGCAATGCTCTGTTGCACTGCTGGACAATCATAAATTGATCGCTCAAAAAACCACCGAGGGTGCTCGTGGTCAAACAGAAATTATCCTACCGATGATAGATGAGCTACTTAGGGCGAATGATGCCCATCTTGATGATGTTGATTTGCTCGCCTTTAACCGTGGTCCAGGTGCATTTAGTGGCATTCGTATTAATACGGCAGTTGTGCAAGCATTATCTTTTGCACATGACATTGCTTGTGTGGGTGTATCAAGCTTGCAAGCATTGACAAATGGTTTTTCTATGCAAAACAGCTTGATGAATGGCACAACCATCGCAAGTTGTATTGATGCTCGCCAAAATGAAGTTTATGTATGTTTTTATCAAATTAAAAATAGCCAGCCAATCCAAGTTGCTGATGAACAGTTATTATCCTATGAAAGTCAAGTCAATGCCGATATTGTGATTGGTGATGGCGGTGATTTTATTCAAACTGATGGCACGAAAGTTTTGTATAGACCGACTGCTTATGACATCGGTAAAATTGCTTATGCTGAATTTTTAAAAAATGGCGGAACAACCGCAGACAATGCTTTGCCAGTGTATTTGCGTCATAATGCGTGGAAAACTTTAGCGGAGCAAGGCAAAAAATAATTTTATTTTTTTGTCATTTTCATTTGTTATTGTTATAAAAATTAATAAAAATCAATCATGTGAGTTAGAAAATTCATGGACATACTGTTGTTTATCAAAGCTGTTATCATGGGCATCGTTGAGGGTATTACAGAGTTTTTACCGATTTCTAGTACGGGCTACTTGATTTTATTTGGCGATATGATGGATTTTTGGAGCAAAGATAAGCGAGATTTGTTTATTGTAGTTATTCAGCTTGGGGCGATTTTGGCGGTCATCTATGACTATTGGGGTCGACTGTGGTCGGCATTTATGGGTCTGCTAACAGGCAGAGCGAATGGCATGAACAGCCCCAGAGGGCTTGGTGGTGCACTCATCATTGCCACCATACCTGTCATGGTCATGGGTTTTGCATTCAAAGACTTGATCACAACAATGCTATTTCATCCGCTCATTGTGGCAACCATGCTCATTATCGGTGCGTTGTTCATCATGTATGTTGAAAAACGCCCACGACCCATTAAGGTAATGGAAGCTGAACAAATGGATTTTAAAACAGCTCTAAAAATTGGTTTGGTCCAATGTCTTGCACTCATTCCCGGCACTTCTCGTTCTGGGGCGACCATCATCGGTGCATTATGGTTTGGTGCGTCCCGAAAGGCAGCAACTGAATTTTCATTTTTTTTGGGCATTCCTGTGCTTGTTGGTGCGGCCTTGCTGGATTTGTTGGATAAAAAACAAGCGTTGCAAACAGGGCAAGATTGGGTGATTTTGGGCTTGGGAGTGGTGGTCTCATTCATTGTGGCATTGCTTTGTATTCGCTTTATGGTAACTTGGGTGTCTAAGAGGGATTTTATGATTTTTGCTTATCTGCGTATCCTGACAGGCGTGGTTGTTCTGCTGATGTATTTTATGTTTGGCTATCAGGTTCAAGGTTAAACTGATGGAGATTTTGGTTGTCGGAACCAATCAAGATGATGAATTGATTTTTGATAAATTGCAGTTCATCAATCAGACAAAGGCACTAAATTTGGCTTTGTCGTTTCATGCTTTGCCAAAGCTGAGCAACAAATTCATTTTGTCGTTATCTGGTGAGTGTGATGACAAAACCATCATCGCCATCATCAAAAATACGCCTACTTTAATTAAGATTGACAATGGCGATATTGTCAAATCTTATTTGAATTGGCCGTCTTTAACCAAGCGTATTGTTACGGCTGGACGCAAATCCGAGCTGATTTTACAAGTGTGTAAATTAAATGCTGGCATGAGTGCGATAGACGGCACGGCAGGATTTGGGCATGATGGGCTGATTTTGGCGAGCACAGGAGCAAGTGTGGCAATGATTGAGCAAAACCCACTTGTTGCTTTGTTGTTATTTTATGAATATGATGTGATGAATGCTCATGTAAACTGGCAAAAATTACTTGGTAGAATCAGCATTCATCACGGTGATTTTTTAGATTTTAGTTTTTTACAAAATTTGCCAAAAGTGGATTTGGTATATCTTGACCCCATGTTTCCTTCTGCCAGCTATTCAGCAAAAGTCAATAAAAATATGCAGCTGCTCCATGGGCTAGTGGTTGCACCAAGCATTGATGATGAGCAAAATTTTTTATCTTTTGCCAAATCTAGATTAAATGATGATGGAAAAGTGGTGGTAAAACGCCCAGTTTTTGCACCACATTTGTCAAACCAATATCCAGCCCAAAGCGTGGCAAATGATGCGATTCGTTTTGATAAATATGACAAATAAAAAAGGAGATATCCATGCAGTATGAGTATTTGGTGTTGTTTGTTGTGCTTGTCATGACTTGGCAGAATTTTTCATTAAGACGCAAAATCAAACAGTTGTGGCAAGCGATGGATAAAAGTAAATATATCGCTCGCTATACCGAGTTGGTTCATCAGCACAAAGACCAAATGAAGGCGGTTAAGTCATTGCGTCAGGAGTTTAGCGAATTAAACCTATTGCAGGCGGTGGAGGTCAGTAAATTTGCCCATCACCAGATGGATAATAAGCCTGATAAAAGCTAAGATGAAAGAGCGATAAACATGACCTTTAGACAAAAACTGATTGCATGGCTACAATTAACACGCTTTGATAAACCTGTGGGGACGGAGCTTTTGCTGTACCCAACCTTATGGTCGTTGTTCTTGGCAAACGCAGAGCTTGGTAAGTTGCCAGATATTGAGCGCATACTGATTTTTGCACTTGGGGCGGTGTTCATGCGTGCGGCAGGTTGTGCGATTAATGATTTTGCTGACCGAAAGGTTGATGGCAAGGTCAAACGCACCAAAGACCGTCCGCTTGTTGATGGGCGGTTGTCTGCCAAGACAGCGGTGATGACTTTTTTGGGGTTGTCTTTGCTTTGTGCTTGCTTGTTGTTTTTTCTGCCCATTCAGGTGTTTTATTGGTCGCTTGGGGCGTTGCTATTGGCTTTTATTTATCCGTTCATGAAGCGTCATACGCACCTACCACAGGTTGTCTTGGCAGCAGCATTCGGTTGGGCTGTTCCGATGGCATATGTGGCGACATTGGGCCATGTCAGTGTGTGGGGCTGGGTGTTGTTTGTGGCTTATATGTGTTGGACGGTGGCGTATGATACCGAATATGCGATGTGCGATCGAGATGATGATGTTAAAATTGGTGTAAAATCTACTGCCATTTTATTTGGTCGCTATGATGTGATGGCGATTATGATGCTGATGATGGTGTTTTTGATACTGATGGCATTATCGTTCATGTATTATTTTGGTCTGTGGGCAAAATGGTTGTTACTCCCTGTGCTTGGTTTGTTTGTTTATCAGTACTTACTTATTCAAAAAAAACAAAGACTAGATTGCTTTAAGGCCTTTCGCCACAACGCATGGGTGGGGCGTTATGTCTTTTTAGTCACAGTCATTGTGTGTGTTTGGCTTTTTGGCTAGAAACGGCCTTTAAATTACTTGGTTTTTGGTCATACATGGTCTAAAAAATTGGGGCTAATTGACCGAAAATGTATTTAAATATGATATGATGAGCCATTGATTCTTTGTGAAAAAAGCCTAAAATAACTAAGATAAAAAGCCTAAAATCTTAAAAATAAAACAACCAATTCTTAAAATTTGATTTTAAGTTTTATAAAAAAAGCCAATTTGGTGAGCGTATGAATACAGCAAATAATCACAATACAGATTTTCTTACAAATGCGATGAACGCCATTCGTACCGAACAGCGTGCTTTGGATTTGCTTATTGAAGAGCTTGATGAGCGATTTGTTGAAGCGTGCAAGGTGATTTTGGCGTGCAATAGGCGTGTGGTCGTTACTGGCATGGGTAAGAGCGGACATATCGGGCGTAAGATTGCCGCAACGCTTGCCTCAACAGGCACGCCTGCTTTTTTTATACACCCAGCAGAGGCAGGGCATGGTGATTTGGGTATGCTGGTCAAAGGCGATGTCTTGATTGCCATTTCAAATTCTGGTGAGTCAGATGAGATTCGCACGCTTATCCCTGTGGTAAAGCAGTTAAATATCCCACTCATCAGCATCAGCCGTGATCAGCGAGGATTTTTGCCGAAGTCTGCTGACATTGTACTGACTTTGGGGAAATCCGAAGAGGCTTGTCCACTCGGACTTGCACCGACTTCTAGTACAACAGCAACACTGGCACTTGGCGATGCACTTGCGGTGGCATTGCTTCACGCTCGTGGGTTTACCAGTCATGATTTTGCCTTGTCTCACCCAGCGGGAGCATTGGGGCGAAAGCTGCTGACAAAAGTACAAGACTTGATGCATTCGGAGAACTTGCCTGTGGTGAATGAATCTGCAAGTTTGCATGAAACTTTGTTGGTGATGACAGCAGGCAGATTGGGTTTGGCGGTCATTGTTAATGCTAATCATGATGTGGTTGGGGTGTTTACCGATGGTGATTTACGCCGAAAACTTGCTGAGCATACCGATTTGTCAGTACAAATTGCCAGCATCATGACACGCACGCCTAAATCTACCACAAGTGAGATGCGTGTGTCAGATGCTTTGACCATGATGAATGAACACAGTATTGGTCAGCTTTTGGTGCTTGATGGTGGTAAGTTGCAAGGCGTACTAAGCATTCATGATGTGATTAAGGCAGGCGTGAGCTAAAATCAAAAAAATGGAAAATCAAATGAACGACACCAAGATTGTACCAAATGCTGTACTAGATAAGGCCAAAAAAATCAAACTCTTTGCCATGGATGTTGATGGTATCTTATCTGATGGCAAAATCATCTATAATTCTTATGATGTTGAAACCAAAGCTTTTCATGTGCAAGATGGCATGGGATTGGTGGCATTAAAAGAAATAGGCATCATCCTTGCCATCATTACAGGGCGTACATCACCGATGGTTGCTCGTCGTGCAACTGAGCTTGGCATTCATCATGTGGTACAAGGGCGTGATGATAAGTTTGTGGCACTTTCTGCTTTGGCAGAACAATTGGGATTTTCCTTAGAAGAATGTGCTTATATGGGTGATGATTGGCCTGATTTGAAGGCAATTGATGAGGCAGGCCTTGGTGTGAGCGTGCCAAATGGTGCAGATATTGTTCAGCAAGTTGCTGATGTCGTTACCATAAAAAAAGGTGGTGATGGGGCGGTCAGAGAAGTGTGCGAGTTGATATTAAAAGCACAGGGCAAATATGATGATTTTATTCAGCGATTTTTATGACTGACCAGCAAAAAATATGATTGACTAACAAAAAATAGTGTAAAAATAGCGATGACTGCATGAATGTTAGAATTTTAAGTGTGCTTGGTGTGTTGGTGATGATGGTAGTAGCTTGGTTTTTTTACCAAGAAGATACTAAGTTTGCTTCGGTTGCTCCAATCAAGCCTAATGTGGCATATGAAGTCAATGAGATTAGGGCGGTACAGACCAATGAAAAGACAGGCGATGTTGAGTACACTTTGACGGCTGATTCACTTGTGCAAAATGCTGCTGGTGAAGACGAGATGCTTGATGCCGTCTTAAACTGGCAGGTGCCACAAGGTGAGAAATATGTCATTACTACTAAGCGTATCACGCTTGACCAAGACACGGGTAATTTAAAGATTTCAGATGGTTTTGTGATGATGCGAATGGCTACTGATACCAAGCCAGCACTTGTTTTTGAGGGTCGTACGCTGTTTGGTAATGTCAAATCGCGTCAATTGACAAGCAATGAGTCTTTGTTGGTAAAAAATGGTAAAGATGAGTTTTATGCTGCTAAAATGACAGCCGACTTAAATTTGGGTGAATATGAATTTAGCAAAATAAAAATGCAATATCATGCCATTGAACGCAAGGATAAATCATTGTTTTAATTGATTTTTGATGGTTAAAAATGCCAATGATTCATTTAAAAATTTATAAAAATTGAGAAAATTTATGACAATTAATCATACCTTCATTAAGCCTGTACTTATTGCGAGTGTGCTTGGTTTACCATTGGTGATTGGTATTGCTAATGCTTTGCCATCTGATGCCAATCAGCCAATCCGTCTGCTTGCTGATCGTGCCACCTATGTTGAACGCACGGGTGTAACGACCTATTCTGGCAATGTTAGTATTGAGCAAGGAACGCTCAAAATCACCGCTGACGATATTACACTCAGCCTAAGCAATGATCGCAAAATAACAAACGCTGTTGCCACAGGGAAACCATCTGTTTTTCAGCAGGCCATTAGCCAAAAGCAAGGGCTTGCCAAAGGTCAGGCGACTCGCATTGATTATGATGCAAAGACAGGTATTGTAACTTTGGCTGGCAATGCTAAACTTACCCAAGCAGGCTCAAGCTTCTCGGGAGATACCATTCGTTATAGTCTAAAAGCAGGTGATGTAGAGGCTAACTCGGGTCGTGGTCAGCGTGTAGAATTGGTATTTCCACCAAGTGCCAGCAGTTCACAACAAAGCCTGCGTTAGTTTTATTCATTATCTTTAAAAGGTTTTTTTTAAGGAAAATTATGTCAGATATGGCCTTAAAAATGCGTCATTTGGGCAAGCGTTATGGTGAGCGTTGGGTGGTCAAAGATGTATCCTTTGAAATCTGGCAAGGTCAGGTGGTGGGTATTTTGGGTCCAAACGGTGCAGGCAAAACAACCAGTTTTTATATGGTCATTGGACTGGTGCCAATGGACAAAGGTCAAGTGATGCTTGGCGATGTTGATTTGTCTAAAAAACCCATGCACCAAAGAGCTACACAGGGCATTGGTTATCTGCCCCAAGAAGCGTCAATTTTTAGAAAGCTTACCATTGAGCAAAATATCCTATCTGTGTTGCAAATGCGTCAAGACTTGGATAAAAAGGGTCAATTGCAAGAACTTGAAAAGCTCATACAAGAATTTTATCTAGAACATGTGCGTCATTCGCTTGGCATGAGTGTTTCAGGTGGTGAGCGTCGTCGTTGTGAGATTGCTCGTGCCTTGGCAAGCAACCCAAAGTTTATCCTGCTTGATGAGCCTTTTGCGGGTGTAGATCCTATCTCCGTAGGTGACATCAAAGAAGTCATCAATGCCCTAAAAGAGCGTGGCATTGGTGTTCTTATCACCGATCATAATGTGCGTGAGACTTTATCGATCTGTGAAAAAGCTTATATTGTCTCTGAGGGTGCCATCATTGCTGAAGGATCACCACATGATATTTTGGAGAATGATTTGGTGCAAAAAGTTTATTTGGGCAAAGATTTTACTGTTTAGTTGGAAAAAATCATCAGATACTTGTTAAATTTGGGATAAAATGTCAAAAAAATCATCATCTTATGTCTGCCAATCTTGTGGTGCAAGTTTTGGCAAATGGTCTGGTCAGTGTGCCGACTGTGGTGAATGGAATTCGCTTGTTGAGGCACCAGACATTGCCATGCCGCATCATAAACACAAAGTTGCCAAAAAATCCACCACCAAAAATGCCAACTATGCAGGTGCGGTCTCTGGTGTGATGAATCTTGATGAAGTGGGTGTAACGATTGAAACACGCATGCCAACTGGAATTGGCGAGTTTGATCGTGTGTTGGGCGGTGGTCTGGTTGCAGGCTCGGTGGTGTTGATTGGTGGCGATCCAGGTATTGGTAAATCCACCATCTTATTGCAGACTGCCACTAATATGGCCAGTAGTGATTCTTTGGCAGGTTCAGCGCTTTATATCACGGGCGAAGAAAGTTTATCTCAGGTCGCCATGCGTGCCAAAAGGCTTGGTTTGCCCACCGATCGCCTCAGGGTGCTCGCTGAGACCAATGTTGATGCCATTTGTTTGGCATTGTCCACCGAACAGCCTGCTGTTGCCATCATTGACTCTATTCAGACCTTATTTACTGATGTAATACAGTCTGCACCTGGGGGCGTGGCTCAGATTCGTGAGTCGGCAGCGATTTTGACACGCTATGCCAAACAATCAGGTATAGCACTGTTTTTGGTAGGTCATGTTACCAAAGAAGGGGCGCTTGCTGGCCCAAGAGTGCTTGAACACATGGTTGATACCGTGCTATATTTTGAGGGTGAAAGTGATTCTCGGTTTCGTATGATTCGTGCGGTAAAAAATCGTTTTGGTGCGGTCAATGAGCTGGGTATTTTTGGCATGACGGATATGGGGCTAAAGGAGGTTGCCAATCCGTCAGCGATATTTTTAAGCCGTTATGAGCGACCGATTGCAGGCTCGGTGGTGATGGTCAGTCGAGAAGGTACTAGACCGCTGTTGGTTGAGGTGCAGGCACTTGTTGATGATGCACATGCCCAGCCACGGCGTATGGCACTTGGGTTGGACTATCAACGCCTATCTATGTTGCTTGCGGTCATGCATCGTCATGGCGGTATTTATACGAATGGTCAAGATGTCTATGTCAATGTCGTAGGCGGTGTCAAAGTTATGGAAACTGGTTCAGATTTGGCAGTGCTACTTGCTTGTGCATCAAGTTTAAGGGAAAAAGCTTTGCCGCCTCGCCTTGCGGTTTTTGGTGAAGTGGGGTTGTCTGGAGAGATTCGCCCTGTACCAAATGGTCAAGAGCGTCTAAGAGAGGCGATGAAGCACGGTTTTACGCACGCCATCATTCCTAGGGCCAATGCACCAAAAGCTGATAGCGACCAATTTTATGGCATTCAAGTCATTGCGGTAGATCGGCTTGATGATGCAATCAACCATGCTTTTGATTTGGCATCATCAATATAATTTTATAACTTTGCTATGCCACTTGCCTTAATAAGTAACTAAAATATAAAAAAATAAACCTAAAGCTAGGTTTATTTTTTTTATGATTAAAATATGATTAAAGAATACCGATTTGACTATGACTCATCAAGTCGCTCAATCACAACATTGCCTGAGCCACGCTGGGTTAGTCCGATTGCTTTGGCGGCACCATAAGACAGATCAAGCACACGGTCGCCATGAAATGGACCACGGTCATTAATTCTTACGACAACCGACTTACCATTGTCTTTGTTGGTTACTCTGATATAACAGTTGAGTGGCAACGAGCGATGTGCAGCAGTGAGTGCATTCATATCAAAAGTGTCGCCACTGGCGGTTTTTTTACCATGAAATTGGCGACCATACCAAGATGCCAAACCTGTTTGCTTAAACTTGTTTACTGTATTAGAGGCGACAGCTGTTAGTTTTTCTAGGACAGGGTCATCTTTTTTAGGTGCGGTGTTGGTTTTGGTAGGGTTGGTAGCTTGCACCAATAGTGGACTGCTTAGTGTCAGTGATGTTGGCTGACGAGTTGATTTAATCAAACTTGATGCACCATTGTGCTGTCGAGTCAGCTCGCTTAGTACTTGGTCAATGTTGGTGCTTGCACTATCTTCTGCAAGTGCTGGCATGGCACATATACAAAAGATGCTTGTGCTTAGCAAGTACTTGGTGATGTGTTTCATAACAACCTCTTTTGAGTATTTTGTGAGCAATCCTAGCAAATCATCTGGCAAGATAGCATGCCAAATATCAAGTTTACACAAATAGGATTGTCTCATATAGACTTATTCATACAGGCACAGACTTATTAACTTTGAAACTTAGCGTACAAATCCACACTGTCCATGATAAATCCATTTTATCAATATGGGGATGAATGCTAAAAAAATCAATGAATTAAGGCGTTTGTCTGTGATAAGCAAGTCAATCTAAGAAAGTGGAAAAAAATGAGCATTATATCCAAACCTCTATATTAAGAGCATACCCATTTTATCCATGCTTTTCTTATGGTTATATATTAGCATGATTAAAATAAATTACAAGTATATTAAATGTATAAAAATCATATGGTTGTATAAAAAATTTGGTAAATCATATCGGTAGAGGGCTTTATCATCAGTTATTATTGCTAGCTGTTTTTGTGTGTGTGGGTGTGTATGCAAGTGAGTAATCCAAATCCTGCCATCAGTGTGATGATTGCTGTACCGCCATAACTGATGAATGGTAAGGGGACCCCCACGACGGGTAAAATACCGCCAACCATACCAACATTGACAAACACATAAATAAAAAATGACATTGAAAGAGCCCCTGCCAACAGGCGACAATAAGGGTCTGGATTGACAAGAGCAATATACAACGCCCGAGCCAGTAGACATAAATAAAATATCATGAGTAAAGATACGCCTGCCAAGCCAAACTCTTCACTAAAAGCAGCAATGATAAAATCTGTATGGCCTTCGGGTAAAAAATGTAAATGCGATTGAGTGCCTTCAAGATAACCTTTGCCTGTCATGCCACCTGAACCAATGGCAATTTTAGATTGGGTGATGTTCCAGCCTGAGCCAAGCATATCTGCTTCGGGATTGAGTAGAGTAAGTACACGAGTTTTTTGATAGTCGTGCATGATAAATTGCCACATGATTGCTATCGCAGGTATGCTTAGTAATACTGTTGAGCCAATCATCCACCATGGCAAGCCTGCCAAAAATAGCACAAAAATTCCGCTAGATGCTACCAATAATGATGTACCAAGGTCTGGTTCTTTGGCAATGAGTACAACAGGCAACAAAATAATCCCAAGAGTGATGCCAACTGTCTTAATGGTCGGTGGTAATTCTTTGTCAGACAGATACCATGCACACATCATGGGCATACCCAGCTTCATGAATTCAGATGGTTGCACACTGCCAAAACCTGGAATGCGAATCCAGCGTTGTGCCCCCATACGCACCTCACCAATTAACTCCACCAAAATGAGTAAAACCACACCTATGGCATAAAAAATAGGTGTGAAAGTGCGATAAAAACTTGGCGGAATTTGTGCCATACCAATCATTACCGTAAAGGCAATACCAAAACTCACCATTTGCCGAACCACCATGGACATGTCTTGTGTTGATGCACTATACAGTACGGTCAGCCCAATAAAGCAAATTGCCATTAAGAGCAAAGTGAGCCATGGGTCAATATGTAAACGCTGCCAAATGCTTGGTTCTAGGTCTCTTCTTAGGTGGTGGCTTTGGCGTGAAAATCTATATTGTTGATTGGTCATGGTGGGTGCAGGATAAATAAAACTATGATTAAGTTAAGTTTTTAAATTTTAGGGCGTTGTTAAACAAAGATACTTTTTTATGTTTTTGGTTCGTCTTGGGACAAATTTAACTTTTAAAGTATGTATCTGATGTTTTTTTTAAAACTTAATAGTTTAACTGATTTTGATACAATTTGATAGTTATTTGATGATAGGCTGGCGTGTTGTATTTGCTTTTGTATGATTTTTTTAGATGAGTGAGGTTAAAGGGGTTATTAGATGGGTCGCTTTATTGATTTTATTGAACTAAAATTTTGTTCAAATTGCCAAAACTGTAAAAATAACCTACAATAATGAAAATTAAAGTGTCATTGAAATATGATCAAGGTTATGACCATGAAAAATGATAAAAATGATAAAAAAAGTCGTGATGAATGTGGCATGACGGGCATGGTAAGTAAGGTGCAAAAACCATTTGTCAGCACGACCTTGTTGTCTGCTGTGTTATCATCTGTATTGATGATGATGCCTGCTTGCACGCAAAGTATGCCTGTCTTGCAAAGTCAAGGTAGTAAAAGAGTGCAAGCCATCAAGACCATCAAAGTTGTGCAAAAAGATCAAAACATCACGCCCAACCAGCTGTATGTTGATCACAATCACAATCACAATCACGACCATAACCATGATATTCCTAGAAATGTCGGTACAAAGGCAGATTTTGATGCATGGCTTGCGTTACACCCTCATGTTGCACCACAAGTGGCTGAGTATGAGCAATATTTGACCAGTCGTTTGGGGTTGGGTCAGCTGCCGCCAATGTATGAGCTTTTAACAACAGCACGCTCATGGCAAGAATGTGGACATGAGCCATACGAAGTGCCACCCCGTGCTTTGTGGGATGCGATGATTCCAACCATCATATTGTTTAATGATTTGCGACTTAATGGTATTTTGCCTGACAATACGCATATTCGTTCGGTGTATCGTAGCCCTGATTTAAACCGCTGTGCTGGTGGAGCGGTCAGCAGTAAGCACATGACTAATGGTGCGATGGATATCTGGGTGCCTAATATTGATATGGGTAGTCATGAGATGTTTCAATTGCAAAATAGATTATGTGAATATTGGCTGTTTAATGGTAAGTTGTATGAGTTTGGCTTGGGGTTGTATGCCACAGGGGCGATTCATTTGGATACGCAAGGATACCGCAAATGGGGTGCTCAATTTTCCGAAAATCACTCCATTTGCCGTATTACGCCCTCAAAATCGGACGAATGATTCATGATGACCCAGCAATCTGTCATTGCCCAGCAAGCATATATTTTGAGAAATTTTGGTGTAACGCATTGGGTGCAAAAAGACACGCTTGGCATTGTGGTTTTTCCTTATTGTGCTGACCGTTTTCATAAAAATATTGATGACAATACAAAAAATGACAATACAAAAGATGTTGCCAGCACAACAAAATCATTAATACAATCATTGGGTAAGTCTAGCGAATCTATTTTGATTGATTTAAAGCGACCTGTAAAAGCAGTGGTTGCTGGTCAATCATCGGCTTTGTCTAATGATGGCTTGGATAAAGCTGTTAAAAATACTACTCAAAATGATATTGCCAGCACCCCAGATCAAACAAAAACTGACACGCCCATCAAATATGAGCTTGAAGGGATTCGGGTGGGTGATTGGGTACTGATGGTTGATGTAATGACAACGCAACATGAAGAACGGTCAATATGGCTATCATTAAAATCAGCAATGTCTAATTGGGCAACTCAAAATGAGCAATTGTTTGGCACTCATCGCATCAGCTATCCGATGAATGATGAGATGAAAGTTTCACCCACTCTTGCCCAAAAGTGCTTAGATGGCTTTGTGTTGCGTTTGCAGATGCTTGGGGATTTTACCCAAAAGGTGGCATTTTTAAATGTCCTGCCCGATGGTGTAGACTATTTTGGTGAAACGATGCCATTGCCAAGCTTAACTCAGATGAATGATGATGGCAACTTAAAAAAATTATTGTGGCAACAGGTGGTTGGCGGTCATTGACAATACTGATATTGACAAATCAGACACTGTCAGATGAGCTTACTCCCAATCCAGACAGTCGGCTTGTGCCATTATTGCCTTTGTGAACGATGATTTGTGTGCCAATGCGTTCTTTTAGGTTGGTAACATGGGAAATGATGCCAATCATTTTACCCTCATCTTGTAGGGCGGAGAGTGTATCAAGTGCAATATCTAGGGTCTCTTCGTCCAATGTGCCAAATCCTTCATCTAAAAATAACGAATCAATGCGGATGTTCTCGCTACTCATCATGGATAACCCAAGTGCAAGTGCTAGGCTGATGATGAAGCTCTCACCGCCAGATAAGTTTTTGGTGCTGCGTTCTTCGTTGCCTTGCTGTGTGTCTATGACATGGATTTCTAAAAGTTTATCATCATGACCACGGCATAGAATATAGCGTTCATTCATGCGTGCTAACACTTCATTGGCATAAAAAAGCATCATCTCAAGCGTCAGACCTTGCACAAAGTTGCGGTATTTTTTGCCATCTGCTGAGCCGATGAGTTCGTTTAATTTTGCCCAGATTTCAATATCCTGCTTTTTTTGGTCGATAAGTTTGGTCAGCTCAGAGTGCTTGGTGCGGTCATGATGAGCATTACTTAGGCATTGTTGGTTTTTGCCTAAGTTTTGTAATAATGCACGCTCTTTGTTATGTATCAATTCTTTGCGTTGATACAACTCATCAAGCCCATCGTCTGTTTCGATGCTGTCATTTAATCTGGATAAATTCTCTTGCTCCCAAGCAAGACTGTCTGTGGTTTTTTTGATGGCATAGCAAAGTGCCTCAGCCTGTTCGCTTAGCATGATTCTCTCATTATTATCAAGCCTTGATGCCAAAAATTGTGCCTCATTGGCAAAGCCCTTGTTGGTTAAGGCGATGTCAAATTGTCTTGCTTTTTCATTGATGTCTTGATTGAGTTCTTCTAGATGATCTTCTAATATTTTTAATCGCTCGCTCAATGATGCAACGCCATGCTCGTGTTTGTGTAGCTCGGTAAGGCCGCGATGATAGTCTGTACTAATATTATTCACACGCTCTTTTAGTAGCATGGCTTCATCATCAACATTTTTTGTGCCAAATAAGGCAAATCGTGCTTGATTGAGCTGATGTATGTCATCGGACAGTTTTTGAATGCTTGTGTGGATATCTTGTTTGGCTTGTGTCAGATCTTGTTGTTTTTGTGTCTGATGGTCAATGTGAATGATGATGCCATCAAGCTGGCGTTCAAGCTGTTGTTTGTGTGCAACTTGAGCCTGACGGTCTTGGTATTTTTTATTAATATTATCAATTTTTTCTAAAATGTCTTGATTGATTTTCATCAGCTCATCATCAACAGCTTGGTTGTGTCGCAATGATACTTTTGTCATGTCTGAAATATCTGCCAGCAGAACAAAATCAAGCAACTGATTAAAATTTGTCAAATTTCCCCAATCTTTTGTATTCTCCAGATTTTCTAAGCTGAATTCATCTACACTTAATTTTCCTTGATGTTCGGTATTGCTCATTTGCTCAAAAACAGATGCCATTTTGGCTAAGCTGTCTTGAATCATAAGGCAAGTTTTGGTTAATTGCGTCCAATGATTATCAAAGTTTTTCTTGTGTAGTTCAATTTGTTTTTTGAGTAATTCACCGTCTTGCTGAATGCTATGAGATTGCTCTTTGTTTCGGCTGATGTCGTTGAGTATGTTTTTTAATGACGGCTCAATATTTTTAAAATCTTTTAGTTTGACACTAATTTGGTGCATTTGGTTATTGACGATACTGTCTAGCTGAGCGAGCAGTTGTGCATTGATACCATCTAACTCAAATCCAAAATGCTGACAAAGTGGCATGATTTGAATGCCAAGAGTGCTTACTTTTTGTGTTAGTACTGGTGTTTTTTCTTGTAGGTCTTGCAAATTTTTATGTAGATTTTCTAAATTGTTATCATTGATGAGATTGGCTTGAATGGCAATTTGCAGTTCGTCATTTAGTGTTTTGATTTTATCGCTGGTCTGCTTGATGGCATTGGTTGTGTCATCATTTGTGGTGGGTATTGGGCTGTTTTTATAAGGGTGATTGGTTGCTCCACACAATGGGCAGGGCTGCCCGTTTTCTAGGTTTTGTAGCCGTTTTTGTAAGGTTTGAACTTCAATTTGCAAGGCGTGATTGTGTTCTAAGGCAATCAGTATGTTTTCTTCTTGGGTGATTTTCTTTTGTGTGTTATTGATTTGAGATTTAAGTTCTTGTGATGTCTTTTGCATCTTGATGATTTTGACTTGGCAGTCATCGATATGAGCCTCATGAATATTAAGCTCGTCTTGTGCTGCAAGTAGTGAGTCAAGGGTAAGACGCAATTGAGTGCAAAGATGGCTGTCTTGATTAAGCGATGCGTCATATTGTAAAATCGCCTCACCATCAATGGGTGTGGGTAAGTTTGACAGCAGGGTAAACTTTTGTTCTAGTTCGGCAAATTGTGTCTGATGAGCATCAAGTTTGGTTTTATTTTGGCGGTAGTGATGACGCTTTTGTTCAAGTTCGGCATTTAATGTATGAAAGGAGACTAAGTCATCGCTTAGCGTGGCTTGGGATTGTGATAGTTGAATGATTTGACGATGAAATTCTGCTTGATGGGCAGTCATTGCACCTAAAAGCTGAGCGTTATTGCTGGGCTGTTCGTTGATGTTGATTTGTGCCAGTTTGCTCTTAATGTCTTGTTTGGATTGATTGTGTTTGGCAAGATTTGTGGTAATGGCTTCTAGGTCTTTTGCGTATTTATCATCATCACTTTGTAATTGTAAAAGCTGGTCATTTGCACGACCAATCTGCCCATCAAGTTTACGCACTTGGTCAAAGATGGGTAAGTATTTTTGTTCTTCATCTTGAATGCGATGTAGTGATTTTTCGGCAAATGATTTTTGTTCAAGGCTTATCTTTACCTGATTTTTGGCGGTTTTTAGGGCTTGATGTAGTTGTTTTTGTTCTGTTTGACCGTGGTTTTGTTGCTGTCTTAGGTGTGATAAAGTGGCATGACTGCTTTCTAATTCAAAGGCTTTTTTGGCATTGTCCAAAATGATGAACTTGTCATGAAAGCTGTCAAAATTTTGCTGATGAGTGGTTAGGGATTTGTGCAGTTCACAAATTTTCTGCTCGCAATCACGCTTGTACTCAAGCTGTTTGATGTGCTGTTCGGTGGTAGATAGTGTTTGTTTGAGTGCAGACAAGGTGGTTTTGTCGGTGGTGATGGTACTGCTAAGCTGATGAAATTCTTCATCATTCATGATTTTTAGGTCGGTTAATTTATCTTGTAAACTAATGAGTGCAAGGCGTTTAGATTTTTCAGTTTCAAAGGCTTTGATGCCAATTTTGGCATAGATTTCTGTGCCTGTGATCTGTTCTAATATTTCGCCTTTTTCGCCAGCATCTGCTTTTAAAAATGCTGCAAAATTACCTTGTGCAAGCATGACCGAGCGGGTAAATTGCTCAAAGTTCATACACATGATTTCTAGGGTTTTTTTGTCGCATAGGCTTGGCTTGGTTTCTAAAATTTTGCCATGGTTGTCGCCTGCGTGTTTGATTTGGCTAATCTCTCTGCGAATGGCTTGTAATTTGCCGTCTGCTTTACCACCTGCTCGTCTTTGTTGCCAAGTAAATCGATAACAGTCATTGTTTATTTGAATCTCAACTTGTGCCATGCATTCACCAGCACCAATGCTCATCAGCTCGTTGTGTGCGGTGCTGATTTGCTTAATGCGAGGGGTTTGTCCATAAATAGCAAGGCAAATTGCGTCCAAAATCGTTGTTTTGCCTGCACCTGTCTGCCCAATGATGGCAAAAATACCATCTCTGACAAAAGTGTCGTGGGTAAAATTGATGTGCCAAGAACCTTTTAGGGAGTTAAGATTGGTTAATGCTAGGCTTAAAATTTTCATGATTGGTGATAAAAAGGTTAATCTATATTGTGGTCATTGTGGTGAATGTCGGCAAGTAGTGCTTGATAAGCCTGTGTCAAAAAAAGTTTTTCATCGCTGCTGATGTTTTTTGTGGTTAGCAACTGTTCAAAAATGTCTGTCTCTTTAAGCTGTTTGAGGTTCATTGGCTTTGGTTTTGAACCAAGCACTCTTTGGTGTAATGTGCGATTTTGAATGTTTAGCGCCAGTATTTGCGAGCCATCAATAAACTCGCGTATGTCTTGGGTGAGCGTTGGTCGTAATTCTTGACCTGTGTAGATGATTTCCACCCAAATGCTGGTATTTTTAGCCATCAGCTCAGTTAATTCACTACTGATTTTTTGCCAATCACCTGTGATTTTTGCCAGCATTTGAAAGACTGGCACAGCAAGGGGGTGGATACTGGGTGTGGTGGTTTGATGATCTGGGTTAAAATCAACAATCAGTACTTGTTTGGTCTTGCCAATCTCACCAAAACCCATCGCAATGGGCGAGCCACAGTAACGAATATGCTCGCATTCTGCAACCCTTTGTGGTGCATGAATATGACCAAGTGCAACATAATCAATGCAATCATCAAAAATGCTGGCAGAAATTTGTCCTAATGTGCCAACATATAAATCTCGCATACCGTCATCTTTTGATGAAATGTGCGACCCTGCAACAAACAGGTGTCCTGTTGCAATGATGGGGATTTTTTTGTTAAATTTTTCTAAAATATCACTTTGTGCTTGTTTGGCATGGTTGGTTAGTGTTTGATAATGATTGGCGATGCCTATGATGGTGTCATGTTCTTTGTTTTTGATGTCATCAAAACTGCCACTATTTCTAATATCTTTGTCTCGTAAATATGGTACAGCAAGTACGATGGCTTTAGGTGTATCATCTTGGCTTAAAATCAATAGCTCATCGTCAATATGACCACTTGTAGTGCCAATAACCTTGATGTTTAAAGCGTTTAAGATGGATTTGGGTGCATCTAAAAAGGTTGGGCTGTCATGATTTCCTGAGATAATCACAATGTTGTGGCAGCTGCTTTTGGCGACTTGACCTAAAAATTGGTAATACAGCTCTTGTGCCTTGTTACTGGGGGTCATGGTGTCAAAAATATCACCTGCCACAATGAGTATATCAACAGCATTATCGTTGATGGCATTGATTAGCCAATCTAAAAAATGAGTAAACTCGTCATAGCGTTGCTGGTTGTACAGCCGTTTGCCAAGATGCCAGTCAGAAGTATGCAACACCCGCAAGGTGGATTTACTTTTTTTGGGAATGGGGACAAATGTACTCATAAAATTTAAAAAACCTTGCAGGGTATTTTGGGCATGGCATCACAAAGGCTATGGCAATTGTGTGCTTTATATGACTGTCTTTACAGTTTTCGCTTTATCAAGTGCGGTGTATAGGCGATTTACTTCATCAGCAGAGGTCAGATACAGGCGTGTACGAAGTGCGTGGAATTTGCCCGTTTTTGAGGGTTTGACTTGAATGCTAGCTGCATCAAATTCTGGAAAAATCTCTGCCAATATGAGTGTTACTTCATGACGCAAGCTGTCATGCTCGCCTTCATGCCCAATAATACTGATTGGATAGTCCATTGGAAACTGCCATAATTCTGGATTTTGAATTTCGGTGCGTTTTGCACCTTGTGCGGTAGGTGTGCGATTTAAGTCGGTTAATTTCATCAGAATGCCTTATGTTTTATATTTTATGATGATTTGTAAATGGGGTGTGGATAATAATTTTCAAGATGTTATCAGCTGGTGCCAAGCTAAGATGTGCCATTTAGGCGTATTTAAAAAGTACGAAAGAGACTGCAATAAAACTGTAACAAAATAACCACGCAAAGGTGGTTATTTTGTCTTATCTTGCTGTTTTATCTGCTTGGGTTTTTGGTTAATCATTTTCTAAGAATGAACGCAAATGCTCGGAGCGAGAAGGGTGGCGAAGTTTACGCAAAGCCTTAGCCTCAATTTGGCGAATGCGTTCACGAGTTACATCAAATTGCTTACCCACCTCTTCTAGTGTATGATCAGACGCCATATCAATACCAAATCGCATTTTTAGTACCTTTGCCTCTCGTTCGGTAAGATTATCCAAAACTTCACGAGTCGCTTCACGCAAGCCTTCGGCTGTAGCACTTTCCACAGGGCTTGAAATGGTGCTGTCTTCAATAAAATCCCCCAAATGGCTGTCTTCATCATCACCAATTGGCGTCTCCATTGAGATGGGTTCTTTGGCAATTTTTAAGACTTTGCGGACTTTGGCTTCGTCCATATCCAAGCGTTCGCCCAGCTCTTCTGGTGTTGGTTCACGACCCATTTCTTGAAGTAGTTGACGGCTGACACGGTTAATTTTATTGATGGTCTCAATCATGTGCACAGGAATGCGAATCGTGCGTGCTTGGTCAGCAATAGAACGAGTAATGGCTTGGCGAATCCACCAAGTGGCATAAGTTGAGAACTTATAACCACGGCGGTATTCAAACTTATCTACCGCTTTCATCAAGCCAATATTGCCCTCTTGAATGAGATCGAGAAATTGTAAGCCACGGTTGGTGTATTTTTTGGCGATGGAAATGACCAGACGCAAGTTGGCCTCAACCATGTCTTTTTTGGCACGGCGTGCTTTGGCTTCACCGATTGCCATTTGGCGTGCTACCGCTTTCATGTTTTTGACATCCATGTGTAGCTCATTTTCATGAGCTAGGATTTTTTCTTGCAAAGCGATGACTTCTGGCAGTACTTTTTCTAGTGTATCGGCAAAAGCAGGTTTGCCAGCAATGCGTAGGCGTAGCCACTCTAAGTTGGTTTCGTTACTTGGAAATGTCTTTTTGAACTCATCTACAGGCATTTTGCCACGACGCACAACCAAACGCATGATTTTTCTTTCGCTGTTGCGTACATCTTCATAAACTTCACGCATGAGTGTTGTGGCTTGCTCAGATAGGCGGTTGTTGAGTTTGATTAGCATAAAGCGTGAGGCAAGCTCATCATAGGCAGACTTTGCTTCATCGCTGCCACGACCATATTTTTCTAAGGCTTTTTGAGATTTGTTAAATAAGTCTTGGATTTCTTCAAAGCGTGTACGCACCTCTTCTGGGTCAAGATTGCTGTCATCATCGCTATTTACAGGGTCTATGTTATCGTCTTCATCGTCCGAGTCGCTGATATCGTCGTCATCTTCTTTGATATCATCAAGCTCAACCTCAACATCTTCTTTGAGTTCAAATTCATCATCTTCAAGATTTAAAAAGCCAGCAACAATGTCAGAGATTTTCTTTTCACCTGTTTGTATTTGGGCGTATTCATCAAGCACAAATTTTACGGTACCAGGCCAATAGGCCATGATGTATTGTACTTCTCGAGTGCCTTCTTCAATACGCTTGGCAATTGCAATTTCACCATCACGAGAAAGCAAATCCACCGTCCCCATCTCACGCATATACATGCGTACAGGATCGGTGGTACGACCAGGCTCAGTCTCAACACTTGCCAGTACCGCTGCCGCTTCATCTGCTGCCATATCATCATCATTGCCTGAGCTGGCCAAGATGATGTCATCTTCATCAGGGGTAACTTCATAAATTGGAATGCCTACATCGGTAAGCATTTGTACAATATCTTCAATCTGGTCGCTTTCTGTTACAGAATCGGGCAATTGATCGTTCATTTCGGCATAAGTTAGGTAGCCTTGCTCCTTGCCTAATTGAATTAGGGCTGCCAACTGAGAATTAGAATGTTGTTCGCTCATGAATGCTCACTTTTTTATTATCAACTTGATGGTAATATTTGCTTTTTATTATAGCATGGATATGTGGTATTTGGGGGTGCTTGTTGTATTTTTAAAGGTTTTTATGGGTTTTTTGAATGAATCTGATGTCATAAACAGCCCCATCATGATTATTGGCGAGAACCAAGTAAGATGCAAGCTGGATAATTAAGATGATTTAGTGGGTGGAATGGATAATATTTTATAAGATTGCTGGCAAAATATATAAATTCTTTGTAAAATAAGATGCGTCGTATTATTTTTATTGATTTTGTTAGGTCTTTATTTATCCTATCTTAATTTTGTTTTGGTTCAAGGTTTTGGTTTAAGATTGCTTGGGTTGTCAATTGGTTTTGTATGTCTTATTATTTTTGTAGTTTTTCTATGTTTTTTGCTCGATTTCTTGGTGTTAGGTTGTTTTGTGTTGCTTTATTAGGGTTGATTTTGGCTGCTTGTCAAGACAAAGCTCAAAATTCTTCAAACGACTCCAACTTTGAACCTGATGCTTTGGTGGGGTGCTATGCGTTGGATCAAAATGAGCCTGCACAAATTAAAATTGATCATGTTAAAAGTGGCTTTATTATGCAAATGAAAGAGCCAAAAGATGATGGGGTGAATGTGTGGGATAGTGGCGAGTCATTGCAAGTGTTAAATACTGACAAAGGGTGGGAATACTTTAAGAGTAATGCACTGGATTTAAACAAAGATGATGTCTTAAAAATCATTGCACGCCCAGACGGTATGATGGCATTGGCACAAGTCAAAGCATCTGCAAAAAATATCAATCCACGCCTAGACAGTCCATATGTCATGTACATCGTGCAAGGCTCTAATACTGTTTATCAAGTGTCGTGCCATGTGGATTGATCATCACCAATCAAATCATGATGAAAAGTCATGACAAATGTTTTAAATCATAGACAAGATTGCAATTAAAAGTATAAATGGGAGCTTGACATGGGGTTGATTGGCTATTTGGTTTTGGGTTCGGTAATGTATTTGGCGGGCTTTATGGTGCGTCAAAAATTTCTTAAACCGTATCAAAAGCAGGCCAAAGATGGGCGATTGCCTATTTTACACCCAGCATTAATGAAATGTTTAATCATTTGTTTTGGTGTGATGTTGGTGGTGAGTGCCTTGATGGGGCGTTTTATACTACACCATCTTGTTTTTGATTGGGCGTTTGTTTTGATGAATAGTTTGGTGGCGACGGTGGTGTTTTATTTTGGGGTAAATCCTGATATCACCAGAATGAACTTGCCAGACTGATGGCTTTTTTGATGTGTTTTTTTGGCGCACAAAAACTAGAAAATTTGATGGCATGATGATAAATTGTGCTGATTTGATGATAAGATATTGCAAATCCGACCAACTTGTCAAAAGTGATTGACAGATGGTGGTTGAGGCTTTAATATCGTGCGTTATCTTTGTTTTTTAATTTGACCTTTGGAGTAATATTATGTCTAACAAGTTGTTTGACTTGATTGAGTCATCAAACGCAAAATGGGTGGATTTTCGGTTTACTGATACGCATGGCAAAGAGTTGCATTTGACTTTTCCTGCATCATCAATTGACGAAGATACGCTAGAAGATGGTAAGATGTTTGATGGTTCATCGGTAGATGGTTGGAAGGGCATTGAAGCATCAGACATGATTTTATTGCCAGATGTAGATACAGCATACCTTGATCCATTCTTTGAATCACCAACAGTGGTCGTTACTTGCGATGTCATTGAGCCAGATACAATGCAGGGCTATGCAAAAGACCCAAGATCTATCGCTCGCCGTGCTGAAACTTATCTGAAATCAACAGGTATTGGCGACACCGCCTTGGTTGGGCCCGAGCCTGAGTTTTTTGTGTTTGATGAGGTTAAGTGGGACATTGATATGTCTGGTGCTAGAAGTACTGTCATCGCAGAGGCGGCAGCTTGGAGCACCAACAAAGACTATGCGTGGGGCAATCACGGTCAGCGTCCTGCTGTCAAAGGTAACTACGCTGCCATTTCACCTGTAGATCATCATCAAGACATGCGTGCGGTGATGTGCGATCGCATTGAAGAGGTGATGGGCGAGGGGCGTATTGAGGTACACCATAACGAAGTGGCCAGCTGTCAGCTTGAAATTGGCATATCTTTTAATACATTGGTCAAAAAAGCAGATGAAGTGCAACAGTTTAAGTACATTGTGAAAAATGTTGCCAGTCAATTTGGTAAAACAGCAACTTTCATGCCAAAACCACTTGTTGGTGATAATGGCTCGGGTATGCATGTCAATATGTCCATATCCAAAGATGGCGTAAATACTTTTTCAGGTGATGAGTATGCTGGCTTATCAAAGACGGCATTATACTTTATTGGTGGTATCATCAAGCACGCGCGTGCGTTAAATGCGATCACAAACCCAAGCACCAATAGCTATAAGCGTCTTGTGCCACATTTTGAAGCACCAATTAAACTGGCTTATTCTGCATCAAATCGCTCGGCATCTATTCGCATACCGCATGTCAATAGTCCAAAAGCGGTGCGTATTGAAGCTCGTTTTCCAGACCCATCTGCCAACCCTTACTTGTGTTTTGCTGCCATTTTAATGGCAGGTCTTGATGGTATTGAGAATAAAATTGAACCAGGTGAGGCTGCGGATAAGAATCTGTACGACTTGCCACCAGAAGAAGAGGTGTTGATTCCGACTGTGGCGGAGAACTTGGAGGTGGCACTTAATGCTTTGCGTGATGATCATGAATTCCTACTAAAAGGCAATGTATTTAGCAAAGAGATGATTGATGATTATATTGCTTTAAAAATGAAAGAAGTACAAAAAATCAATGAGGCGGTGCATCCATTGGAATTTGATATGTATTATCGTGCGTAGTTTTATTGGTGGATTTGTTAGTAAATTTAAAAAAAGCATAAGACTGTCTTATGCTTTTTTTATAAAATGGGTTAAATCATTGGTAAAAATGGCGTATTTTCAGTACAATAATTTATTAATGCGATATTAATGATATTAATGATATGAATAAAGCCGTAAGATTTGATGATTTGGGAAAATAATGAAAACAGATAATATGGTGCAAATCAATACTGATGTACTTGTTGTGGGTGGTGGTGCGGTTGGCATGACATTGGCTATTGGGCTTGCCAAGTTAAAAAAGACCGTCATGTTGATTGATGTTAAGCCTAAGCTGTCGGTGGTTGACGAACAAATGGCATTAAACAGGCGAGATGCTCGTGTTTATGCATTGAATTTAGCCAGTCTGAATTTGTTTGATGGCATCGGTATTGGCATTGATGTTTTTCAGCGCCGAGCAGACTACACAAAAATGCAGGTGTGGCAAGGCGATGGGCGTGGCGAGTTAAATTTTGCCAAACAATCGCTTACGCCAAGATTGTTGGGTAGTATGATTGAGCCTGCCATTATTGATGAGGCACTAAGACAACGAGCAATGCAGGCGGATATTACGCCATATTTAACCGTGCTGCATGGCACTTGGATTGATGAGCATTTTGGTATTGATGTGCGGCCAAAGACGGTGTGTGTTCGTATCATGAATGATACAGGTTGGACTAAGATTGTAAATACTCATCTGCTGGTTGGTGCAGATGGGCGAGGTTCTGTCGTGCGTAGGCTGTCTGGCATTGGCGTGGATACATTAGATTATCATCAAACAGCCATCTGCTGTGCCATCAAAACCGATAAGGCACATCAGCATACAGCCCGTCAAGCCATGCTTGATACAGGAACGCTTGCTTTATTGCCACTTGCAGATATGTCAGCAGATGATGGTGGGCATTGGCAATCGGTAGTTTGGACATTACCAACTCAGATTGCCAAAGAATTTTTGGCATTGTCGCCTGAAAATCTTGCTGATAAATTGGCATTGGCAAGTAGTTTTGAACTGGGAAAAATCCATCAGATCCAATCGATTGCCAGCTTTGCACTGTCTACCCAAGTTGCCAAAAGCTACATTGCTCCGCACACATTGCTTATTGGTGATGCAGCACACGGTGTGCACCCATTGGCGGGGCAGGGGTTGAATTTGGGTTTGGCAGATGTTAGCGAGCTATTAGCTCTTATTGCAAATGATGGCAAAAATATCTGCAAAGTAGGCTTACTTCGTCAATATGAGCGAGCCAGATATGGCAAAAATACTTTGATGATGCATGGCTTTTCGGCGATTAATTATGCTTTTGTGGGCAAAATCTTTCAAAAAGAGCCGATGCGGTTTATCCGTTCAGAGGTGGTCAATTTGACAGGTAAAATCCGCCCATTGATGGATTTTTTCAATAAAAAAGCAAGTGGATTTTAGTGATGGTTTTTTTGTAATGAGGGTATGAGGGTGATAGTGTGAGGGCAATAGATTGTTTGGGATAGCTTGCTATAGCCAATCAAACTGCCCTATGAGTCATTTAAATCAGCCCAGTGCACTAAAAAATACCATTAAGATGGGCGAGACGATGTTGGTGATAAAACCAAAACTGATCACAGCAGGAATGATTTGTGTGCCACCTGCCGATGCGAGTGTGGGTAAGGCAAAATCAAGGCTGGTTACACCGCCAAGCCCAATCGCTGCTGATGATGAATATCGCATGACATAAGGAATAATGATGAGTGCAATGATTTCTCTGCTAAGATCGTTAAGTAAAGCAATGCTTCCCCAGACGGCACCATAAGCATCAGTCATGACCGTGCCTGATAGCGAATACCAGCCAAAACCTGATGCTAATGCCAGACCTTTGGTCATAGAAACATCATCAAATATCAGTGAAAATATTACGCCAGATAATAAAGTTGCTGTCATGAATATCAGACTGATTTGCACCCCTTTTTTATTGAGCATGGCTTCTTTTAAGGTCATGCCAGAGCCTTTTAGACTGATGCCCACCAAGAACAATAATGCCATCAGTAAAATAGTAGTGGTGTTTTGTGGGGGTAAAAGCTGTTCTGGTAAAAATTTTGCTATTACAAAGCCGATTGCCAAGCAGACAAGCTGAACCATGCTACTTTGTAGGTTAATTTTTGGCTTGTTTTGTAAGGTATTTATTTTTGTTTGACTGCGGTGATCAAGTAGCCATAGTGCGACCGACCCAACACTGAGTGTCAAAAAAACAAGAGTGCTTAGATATAAAGCAATTTCACCAATTTTTTCAACAAGGTCATCAATCAGTCCAAGCTCAATGCCAATAACAATTAAAATCAAATAAATCAGATAATTCAGTGCACGCTCGGCCATTTTTGTTAGGTCGGTGCGATTGGGCAGGGCAAACCCAATAAACATTGGTGTTAAAATCAGAATCAGTGTAACCAGTGCATTCATTGCGTCATCTTAGTCGGATAAAATAAACCCAAAGTACGGCAATATTTTTTAATAGTTTAAAAATAAAAGCGTATTTTTGGTGATAAGTTTGTTAAAATGGTACATAATTTTTTTTTTATGAATAAAAACACACTGCGCTGACTTATTCATTGCATTATTTTATTTGCTAATGAGGGTTGAGGTCAGCAAGGGTGGTTTTAGGCAATCAAATATGGGCGAATTTCTGCTACTATTGTAGCATTCTTACCCAACAAACGCTACCTTGGTCCTATGAATAGTCAAAGTGTCATTCAATTTTTTGATAAAATTTTAAAAGATTTGCACCAAAGTGTGTATTTATTTTTGGGTGGCTCGCTGGACGACCAGACTTTGAACTGGGCGGAGCGTGGGCTGTCTTTGGCAACAATCATGATAAAAATTATGATTTTGCTGTCGGTGATTGGGCTTATTTATTGGTTTTGGGTGTATTGTATCAAATACGCTCAAAGATTTTTTCATGTGTCGCATCGTGGTGTACGCATTATGCGTGCTGTGCTACGATATATGTGGTTTGTTACAAGCTTAATTGCGGTGATGATGCAGGTCGGCATTCAGGCGGACATGGTCAAAGCAACAGCAAAAGCGGCAGCATGGACAGGGTTTTATTATGTTTTGTGGACGACATCGGGCAAAATGCTTAGTGGCGTGTTAAAACATTATGAATTGAACGCCTCCATTGAACAGCTGTTTAAAAATATGATGCTTGTTGTGGTGTTGGTGTTGGCATTGGCAAGCGTATTAGCCCAGTTTGGCTTTGATATTGTATCTTTGGTTGCAGGTCTTGGTATTGTTGGTTTGGCGGTGGGTTTTGCTGCCCAAAGTACGCTTGCTAACTTTATTGCAGGCATCACCATCTTGATTGAACAATCCTTTCAGGTGGGTGACTGGATTCGTTTGGGTGATAAAGAGGGTCGTGTGGTCAAAATCTCTCTACGAGCCACACAGATTCTTGACCGTGACAATATCATCATCATTATTCCCAACTCTACTGTTGCCTCATCTGAGGTGGTCAATCTTACCTCCAAAAAAATGATTCGTTTTGATGTTAAGGCTCGTATTGCCTTAGAGGCTGACATCAGTCAGGCCCGTAGCATCATTGTTAAAACGCTATCTAAAGATGAGGTTGTATTAAAGCACCCAGCACCGATGGCAACGGTAGCAGAGGTTGGTGAATATGGCGTATTTTTTATTGTGCGTTTTTGGGTTGCTCCATTGTCGGTGGCTCGCATTCCCATCATCAAAGAAAATATCAATGAAAAAATTAAGCGTGCCTTAGATGAGGCGGGTATTTGGGCGCCTTATCCACACATGCGTCTTATCATGCCTGATGATGGCGGTATTCAAATTGTCAGCCCATCTAAAAAGCTCGGCACAGCCATTGACGAGCAAACTGATGAATAGGGTATTGATTGCATCTAGGGGTGCTGAGTATAAAAGTTAGCCAATCATTATGCTGATAAATCCACCAAAAAGCATCGGTATTTGGTGGATTTATGCTATAATAATCGGTTGATTGCCCTGCTTTGGAAAAATTATGAGCCTTACCACCCCTTTTCTTACCAATCCCTTTGACCATTTTGATGTTAATGCGTTTAATCTTGTCATCACTTGTGCTGATGGACTTGAAAATGCTTTATTGATTGAGCTTGATGGTTTTGGTTTGCAGGGAGATATTTTGCGAGCAGGACGCGTGCAAGTTAAGGTCAATCTTGCCAAGTTTTATCACATTTGTCTATATTCTCGTGTGGCAAGCCGTGTTTTGTTGCCAATAGGTGAGTATTATTTTAAGCAAAAACCAACCATCAACAATCAAACGCTCAAGAACGATAAAGGACGCACCACGGCTCGCACGCTTGATACACCAGTGATTGACGAAGATGTACCAGAGGCGTTGTACCAATTTGCATCTCGTTATGACTGGACGGCAATTTTTGGTCTAGATAATACTTTTGCCATTCGTCTGTCTACTGACAAACGCATGACGGTCAATCAACAGTTTGCAACCTTACGCATCAAAGATGCGATTGCCGATACTTTTAATAAAAAGCTTGGTGCACGCCCGAATGTTTCAAAAACGCCTGATTTTCATATTTTTGTTGCAGCAAATAATAAGTTTGCCGAGATTTTTTTGGATTTATCAGGCGTCAGTTTGCACCGTCGTGGTTATCGTGTGGTTAATACTACTGCACCTTTAAAAGAAAACTTGGCGGCAGCACTTTTGTATGAGTGCGGCTGGCATACAGGGCGACATGATGCCTTGATTGATCCGATGTGTGGTTCTGGAACTTTTATTGCAGAAGCCTTACTCATGCGAGCCAACTACCCTGTGGGATTGGATAAAAACACGAATGAGTTCGGTTTTTATTGCTGGGTGCATCACGATGATGAGCTGTGGCAGAGCATTGTTAGTATGGCAAGTGAGCAATTTCATGCCAATTTGGACAAGCTTGTTCAAAATCCACCAACTGTCATTGCCTTGGATGCAGATGCTGCGGCTGTTCATGCTTGCCATCAGAATTTGCTTGTCTCGGGGCTTGCGCCAATATTGCCACACATTACCTTGCAACAAAGGTCTTTATCGGGGCTAAAAGATGTGCTGTCTGGCATTAAGGTAAATCATCCGTTGATCATCACCAACCCTCCTTATGGTGAGCGTTTGGGTGAGGGCGATTTTATCAAGCCGCTATATCACGGCTTGGGTTTGCTGGCAACTGACGGATTTGCTCTTGCGGGTGTGGTAAGTGCGGATATGGCGGTGTTGGGCAGTCATGTTGAACATGTGGATACCTTGCCCATCTTGGAGCCAAAAACTTTACGCTGTCATAATGGTGCACTGACAGTGTATTTTAGATATGGGGCGATGGATTTGACAAGTGGCCCAACCTTGCTCGAGCGATTTGAAAAAAGACAAATCGTCCATGAAGAGTCGCAGGAGTTCATCAATCGGCTTCAAAAAAATTTGACCCACCTAAAAAAACTTGCCAAATCTAATGGGGTGAGTAATGTGCGTGCTTATGATGCTGATTTGCCCAATTATAATGTCGCTATTGATATTTATGGCGATAAAGTCCATGTGCAAGAGTATGCACCGCCTAAACAAATCCCTGTAGAGGTTGCTAAAGCACGATTTAATTTGGTATTAAATGGTGTGCGTGAGGTGCTTGGTGTGTTTCGTGAAGATGTGTTTATTAAGACACGAACTAGGCAGTTGGGTAATGAACAATATACCAAAAATCCCAATGCAGACATTAAACGCAAAAAAATGTATGTCGTGCGTGAACATGGTGCGTATCTGTATGTGAATTTTACTGATTATTTGGATACAGGATTGTTTATTGATCATCGCAATATGCGTCAAATTGTGGCTCAATCCAGCCGTGCTAAAAGAGTGTTAAACCTATTTGCCTACACCTGCACCGCCAGCGTGCATTCTGCAATGGCGGGGGCAAAGACGGTAACAAGCGTGGACTTGTCTGCTAATTATCTTGACTGGGGCAAGCAAAATTTTGCTCTCAATGGTTTGGATTTAACTGCCACTTTGCAAGATGAGGACAAATATCAATTCATTGCATCTGATGTTTTTGAATGGATTAAAGAGCATACCGAACACTATGATGTGATTTTTATTGACCCGCCAACTTTCTCAAATTCTAAGAAGTTTAGAGGCACTTTTGATGTTCAAAGAGATCATGTTGCCTTAATCAACCGTGCCATGAATCGCTTATCTGCCGATGGCGTGCTGTACTTTAGTAATAACTACACGCGTTTTGCGTTAGATGAGAGTCTAATTGAGCGTTATGATGTGGTGTGCATGACAGATAAGACAATTGGTTTTGATTTTAATTCAAAAAAACCAATTCATCAAAGTTACCAAATTCGCCACAAAAATGGCACTCAGGCTAAGATAATACAAAGCACCCAAGATGATGATTTTTTAGATGTTTATGATGATTTTAGAACCGATGGTAAGTTTGGTTTTAATAACGACACTCTAAAAAAAGGCAAATCTAGAGGTTTTATTAAAGGCAATGCCAGCAAAGATGATGTCAATCTTGACTCTGGGCGTAGCATGAGGTCTGACGGTGCTAAAAAGAGTGGATTGAAAAAAGATAATTTTAAAAAAGATGGGGTAAAAAACGGCCATTTTGATAAATTTGATAAAAAATCCATCAAAAATTCTACTCGATTTGATACGGGGGAATTAAAGCATCAAAGAGATTCTGCCCAAAAATCAAATACACCTGCACAAAAGGTGCGTTATGAGAAAATTGATGGCAGACTTGTGGCAAAACCTATTGATGAGTCGCAAGCTGATAATATTCCAAAAAAATATACAATAAAATCAAAATCTTAATAAAATGAAATCTGAGCTGAGAAAAGATTATGAATGATTTGAATCTTAATTTAAATGCAGATGATTTAAAAATCATTGAAGCTTTATCGTCAAAATCAAATAGTGATGACCATGCTGATTTGGATAACGCTTACGATGAGATGTACGATTTGAACGATGGCATTAAATCTGTTCGCTTTAAAAAACTGCAAAAAAAGTTACGCAAAGAAGTCTCTTGGGCGATTCGTGATTTTAACATGATTGAAAATGGCGATGTGGTCATGGTTTGTATTTCTGGCGGTAAAGACAGCTTTACATTGCTGGATATTTTGTTATTTTTAAAACGCATTGCACCGATTGATTTTGAGGTGGTGGCGGTCAATCTTGACCAAAAACAGCCAGGCTTTCCTGAGCATATTTTGCCAGAGTATTTATCTAAGCAAGGCATTCCTTATTATATTTTAGAAAAAGACACTTATAGTATTGTCAAGCAAGTTGTACCAGAGGGTAAAACTTACTGTTCGGCTTGTTCCCGTTTGCGTCGTGGCTCGCTGTATGGCTTTGCCAAGCAAATTGGAGCGACCAAAGTGGCATTGGGGCACCATCGTGATGATATTTTGGCGACTTTCTTTTTAAATTTATTTCATGGCGGCAGCTTAAAGGCAATGCCACCAAAATTATTATCAGATGATGAGCAAAATGTACTGATTCGTCCGCTTGCTTATGTTGCTGAAAAGGACATCATTAAATATGCCAATTATAAGGGCTTTCCAATCATTCCTTGTAATCTGTGTGGCTCACAAGAAAACTTACAACGAGCTATGATTAATGATATGCTTCGTGAATGGGATAATGCTCACCCAAAACGCCTAGCCAGTATGTTTAAGGCGTTACAAAATGTTGCTCCAAGCCAGCTTGCTGACCGCAAATTGTTTGATTTTGAGAGTTTAAAAATCAATCGCAATGATGATAAAAGACTGTTTGAGGGCGATCATATTCAGGTGGGTGTTGTTGATAAGCTGGCGGATATGGGTCTGCCGACTAACCCTGAGGTGCAGACCTTTAATCCTAAGTTTGATAAGAATAAAGAGAATAAAATTCCTGTGATAAACCCCTTATTATAAGGCTTAAATTAAAAGATCGGGTGTGGTCATGACATCTTGATTGATTGCACTTTTGCTTTGGTGTGTTTTTTTGTTAGATGGTATGATCATGTGCTTACACACCTGTATCTTGTTTAAAATGCTCAATAAACCATGCTAAAGCCATGTCATAAGCTAAATCACCAAGCCCACAAATCACACCGACCGCCTTATCGGAAAAGTAAGAATGCGTGCGAAACGGCTCACGAGCGTGAATATTGGATAAATGCACTTCAATAAAAGGCTTGTCTGCTGCTAACAATGCATCTCTGATGGCAACCGAAGTATGTGTAAAAGCGGCAGGGTTGATGATGATGGCATCAAAACTTTTGCTGTCGGCCAGCAACCCTAATTCGCTGATTTTATCAACGATATCGCCTTCATGGTTGGATTGAAAAGCGGTGAGTTTAATGCCATGTGCGTTCGCTTTTTCTGATAGGCGATTTTCAATATCGCTAAGCGTAGTTGTGCCGTAGATGTGCGGTTCTCTTTTGCCTAATAAGTGCAAATTTGGACCATTTAATAATAAAATGTGCGGTGTTTTTAAACTCATGCCAAATGCCAAAATCAAACTGATGAACGGGGCTATTGTAACAGATTTATCAGCAAAGATTTGAGTTTATTGTTGCTTAAATCTGCAAATTTTTCGTAAAAATTTTGGTAAAAATTGTAAAAAATACTTGTATTCTTAAATTATCATTGATATGATAATTTCAGCAGTTATTCAAAGATGTGTTTTTTTGTAAATATTTCATACAATTAATTTGCGAAAAATTAACCGCCAGAATGTCTGTGTTTGGAATAAAAGATCGATTGTCGGTCTTGTTAGTTGGCTTGCGATGAACATCGATTAAGCATTTTTAGTTTATAGGAAAAAATATGTCAGTTCGTGAACAAGGTACTGTGAAGTGGTTCAATGATTCTAAAGGCTTTGGCTTTATTCAACGCACAACAGGCGAAGATGTGTTTGTACACTTCCGTGCGATTTTGGGCGAGGGCTATCGCTCACTAAAAGAGGGTCAGGCGGTTGAATTTGTGGTAACCGAAGGTGATAAAGGATTGCAAGCAGAAGAAGTGACCAAGCTTTAAAAATGTCTTTAATTTAAGTATTTTAAATAAAAAAGCCCGCTAAATAGTGGGCTTTTTTGTTACCAAAAAAACTGATAAAATGTGGATAATGTTTTAAATCATTTGCATAAATTGTCAAAATAAGCTATTGTATTACGGCTTTTTAATTAAATTAATAGAGGTTATTTTTATGAAAACTGCACAAAAAGTTATTGTTGCAACTGCACTATTTGCCACTTCTATCTTCTCTGCATCTGCGATTGCCAAGACGACTAAGGCAACCAAAGCACCTGCTGCCAGTCCTGCAGTCATAGAAAAGCAGGTAAGCGATGAGCAAAGATTGGACGCCAGCCTTAATCAAGGTTATCAAATGTGTTTATCAAATGCTTTATTGCTCGCTGATGTATCAAAAATGCGTCAAGGCGGGGTGAGCGAGACTGATGCTAAGAAAAAATTTAGTGAAATCGCTGAGGGTGCTCCTAAAGAGACGCAAGAAATTACTAAAAAACGACTGAATTCTTTGATTGAGAATGTGTACGCAAAACAGCCCATTCAAAAAACAGATGCCGAAAAACTCAGTTTGGTGGAGAGTGTAACATTTGGTGAATTCTATGACTGTTCTATTGCTGTTGGCTACTCATTGGCTGGTGGTAAGTAATTAATAAAAAGGATTTATTTTTGATAGAAAATACTTTTGCTGAGGCCAGCTTACATCAATTGGGATTTTGCCATTTTGATGATTTGCCATTGTCTGAACAGACCTTAAAGGCGGTGCGTGCACTGAATTTTGAACAACTAACGCCAATTCAAGCACAAATTTTACCGCATACTTTGGCCAATCAAGATGCCATTGGTCAGGCGCAGACAGGCACGGGTAAGACAGCGACTTTTTTGATCACCATCATTGAGTCGCTATTAAAGCGTCCGTTCGTTGATGGGGAGGTGCGTTTTTTGGGTGAGCCACGAGCACTCATCTTGGCACCGACCCGAGAGCTTGCTCAGCAGATTTTTGCTGATTGTCGAGAGCTTACTAAATTTGCCAATCTATACAATTTGTGTATTACAGGTGGGGCGGATTTTGATAAACAGGCGTCTCAGCTTGAACGCCGCCCCCTTGATATCCTAATTGGTACGCCAGGGCGTATCATTGATTGGGTGAATAAGGGTGTCTTATTTTTAGATAGGGTAGAAGTTTTCGTCCTTGATGAGGCAGACCGTATGCTTGACATGGGCTTTATCCCTGATATTAAGCGTATTGTCCGCCATATGCCTGCCAATACACACCGCCAAAGTTTGCTGTTTTCAGCAACTTTTAATACCGATGTGATGAATTTGGCATATCGTTGGCTAAACAATCCTGCTTTTGTTGAGATTGCACCACAGAATAAGACAAATAAAGCGATCGATCAAAAATTCTTTTTATTGACTGAACGCGAAAAGATGAGCGCGCTGCGTGAAATTTTGTCTGCTGGTGATGTCAAAAAAGCCATCGTCTTTGCCAATCGCAAAGATCAGGTTAAGCGTTTGTATGATAATTTGCGTCGCCAATTCGAGGTTACCATGCTTTCAGGAGATGTTGCTCAACAAAAGCGAGAACGATATCTACAGCGTTTTAAAGATGGTGAGGTTAATATTTTGGTGGCGACTGATGTTGCGGGGCGTGGCATTCATGTTGATGATGTTACCCATGTGATTAACTACACTTTGCCAGATATGCCAGATGACTATGTGCATCGTATTGGGCGTACTGGTCGTGCAGGACATACGGGTGTATCAATCAGCTTTGTTAGTGAAAATGATGCTTTTAATTTACCCGCTCTTGAGAAACACTTGGATATGAAGTTTAAATTAAGCCAATTTAAATCCCAATCTCAAGTTAATACCACCCAAAGTCAATCACATTCATCGGCTGACCAGCTGGGTTCAAGTGATGACATGGCGAATGGTTTATGAATCCGTTGTTAAAGTTATTGGCTGTTAATGTTCCTTTGTCTCTGTATATCCATATCCCGTGGTGTGTGAAGAAATGCCCTTATTGCGACTTTAATTCACATGCTTTGCCAGTTCATAGTGATGCCGATACACTGGATATGTCCTTTACTGAGTATGTTAATGCACTGCTTGCAGATGCACGCTCACAGACATCTTTTGTGCAGGGTCGGCAGATACATTCGGTATTTATTGGTGGTGGTACGCCATCACTTTTGCCTACCCATCAGCTCAAAAGACTTTTTGATGAGCTTCGTGATGTTTATCAATTTAGTGAAGATTGTGAAATTACGCTAGAGGCCAACCCTGGTACGATTGAGCATGCACCTTTTGAGGAATATTTAAGCATTGGCATTAATCGCTTATCCATCGGTGTTCAGACTTTTGATGAGCAAGCATTGCAAATACTTGGACGCATTCACAATCCTACGCAGGCGACGAGTGCAGTAGCCAATGCAAAAAATGCAGGCTTTCGCCGTATCAATGTTGATTTGATGTACGGACTCCCCAATCAAACCGAAGTGCTTGCTGTTAATGATTTGAAAACCGCCATTCAATCAGGAGCGACGCACATCTCTTGGTATCAGCTTACCATTGAGCCAAATACTGCCTTTTATCGTACGCCCCCCAGTTTGCCTAATGATGATACGCTTGATGCCATTGAAAAGGCTGGGCGTAAGTTGCTCGTTGATTACGGCTTTGATAATTATGAAATCTCGGCGTGGGTAGGTGCTGATGACACGCCATGTAGACATAATGTGAATTACTGGCAATTTGGTGATTATTTGGCGATTGGTGCTGGTGCACATGGCAAGATAACTTTATGTGGTCATGCCAACTTTGCTGATGGTATTTATCGGTTTAGTAAGTCTCGCATACCAAAAGACTACCTAAATTTTATGCCATTGGTTGCACCAAAGATGGTGAATTTTGAAAAGATTGCCGAAGACGCACTGCCCGCTGAATTCATGATGAACGCACTAAGATTGCGACATGGTGCAACAACACAGATGTTTGAAGAGCGGACAGGATTGCTTGTTAGTAGCATTGACAATGAGTTATTGCCACTGCAACATGAAGGTTTTATGGTGCATGATGCATCTTTATTGAGCCCTACGGCCATGGGTTTTCGCTATGTAAATCATTTGGTTAGAGCATTCTTATAAGGATAAATGATGAGCAATATGAATGAATGCTAAAAATAGGTTTCTTTGGTGTTTTTTTTGATCATATTTTTTAATCATATCTAGTGCATAACTTTATTTAATACATAACTTTAGTCGGTGTATTGAGCCATGTCCAACATTCATATTGTCTTATTTTCTCCAAAAATCCCCAATAATACAGGTAATATCATTCGCTTATGTGCCAATACTGGAGCCAAACTGCACTTAATTAAGCCACTTGGCTTTGAATTAGATGATACTAAATTGAAACGAGCAGGGCTTGATTATCATGAATATGCTCAGATGCGTGTTCATGAAAATTGGCAGGCCTGTCTTGGTGATTTGACCTCCTTGGGCGTGTATCAGATAGTGGCACTGACAACCAAATTCAGCCACTGCTTTTATGCACATGACTTTGTTCATGAAGAGAGTGTGGCGATGGTATTTGGCTCTGAGACCGATGGGCTACCCCCTGAGGTGCGTGCTGATATCGGTGAGTTAAACTGGCTAAGATTGCCCATGTTGCCCGAATCTCGCAGTTTGAATCTTGCTAATTCAGTATCAATTTGCTTATATGAATTGTGGCGGCAAAAGGGTTTTACTGGTGATGTGGGGCAAAGTGTGGGCTATCATAAGCTGACATCAAGATGAATAAGCCTGTGATCTTGTTTTAACATGGTTTCTTCTGTCAGCCATCATTCATTCATAAACAGTTGGGTGGTTTTGGCAGGCCTGCGATGCGATTGATATGGCGTGCTACTAACCCTGTGTTAAAGAGCCTTTGTAGCTTGGCATTATCAATCTCATCATCAGGTAGGCTTTGACTTAGATGCTTGATGAGTGGGCGTGTGGCAGGACTGTGATGGTATTTGTCAAAAAATGCTCTGACTTCGTCTAGAATGCGATAATGAATGCCATCAAGTTTTATGTTCAAGGTATCGGCAAGTTGTTGGGCTGTGCTTGGCGTCCATAGTGTATGGTCGGTCAGGTGCCCATCACCATCTAATTGTAGTTCTGGTATTGTGTTTGTCATTTAAAATTCCAAAATGCCATCAAAATCCATCATTTTTGGTGGGTCATCTAAATGTAACATCATGTCATCAATGGTGGTATTTAAGATGATGTGTTTGTCAAAACTTATCCAAGGTTGCTTAATATCATATAGGCTTAACGATTGAACCATGCCATATGTGCGACTCCGCGAATCATTTAATATCACATGACTAAGGCCTGAAAAATAAAATTGCACTTGGTGATCAAAACTTGCCAAAGTCAAACCCAAAGAGATGGCTTCGTAATTGATCAACTCGCTGTCTGACTGGATTTTTATTAAAAATTTCATAATTTATCAAGGCTGATTGCTAAAATTTTTTGTTTGTTGATTTGCTTGTTCATTTTGTTGGCTTGCATTAAAACTGCATTATTTTTGTATCATTATTTAGCATTAAGACAAGTTCTGATAATCCTGTTAGGCGAAAAGATGGGTGCAAATTATCACCATCTAGCTGATGTCGCTTAGCATTGCTACTGTCTGTGATACCGCGCGCCAACGCTGTGCTGACACATACGGGCAAATCAAGCGAGTATTGATTTGCCAGTTTCACCCATTCATCTTGAATATTGGCTACATCTGCTGTTTGCCACATGAGACGATTGGCTGTGTAAGCACCATCGCCATAAAAAAAGACATGCACGGTTTCGTTGTTTGTGAGCATTTGTTTGGCGGTGATCAGAGCCATTTTGGCGGCGTTGCTGTGTGGATTGGTGGTGATGAGTAATAAGATTGGCATGGCTGGCATTGATTTTAAAAAAGTAACTTAAAAATTTGTCAAAAATTATGCTTATTATAGCCTAAAATTTGGTGTAAAATGAGAAAAATTGTTTTTATTTTTTAACTGGTTTTAACATTTGAACAAACTGCCATGACGACATTTAGCCCCAGCCAAGCCGAACTTGATACCTTGAGACTTGCCAGTCCTTTTGCGTATTCATTATACAACAAAAAAACAACAGATGCTGAGGCATTCTTGACCAAATATGGTTTTGAATATGCGATTGCCGACGCTGAATTTGATGTAATGATTGATGATTATATCAAATCGGCAGAGCAAGATGATGATGTGATGGCGTTGCTGCGTGCATTGCGTAACCTGCTTATGCTTAAATGGATTTGGCAAGATGCGTTGGGTATGATTGAGCTTACTGTGCTGATGCATGAGCTGTCTGCTTTTACCAATGCGTGTATTTGCTTTGCCAAAAATCATGTTTATCAAAACCTTATTCGTCGTTATGGCATACCGATGACAATCGTTGATGGACAAAAACAAATTGATGAATTTGCCGTAGTTGCTATGGGTAAGCTTGGGGCGATGGAGCTAAATTTATCCAGTGATATTGATTTGATTTTTATTCACAAAGGCACTGGTCAAACAGATATTAGTGAAATCGGTAAAAAAACCATTGAAAATCAAAAATTCATGACCAGTTTGGGGCGTGGTATCATCCGTTTGTTGGACGAGATGACGGTTGATGGCTTTGTATTTAGAGTGGATATGCGATTGCGTCCATGGGGCGATGGCTCGGCGATTGTCATGACAGCAGCGGCACTTGAAAAGTATTTTAATCATCATGGGCGTACTTGGGAGCGTTTTGCATGGTTGAAGGCTCGTGTGGTTAATCAAATCAGTGAGCCGTTTTTGGATAGGTTGTCCAATCTACGCAAAAACTTTGTTTATCGATATTATATTGATTATAGTGCTTTTAGTGCGTTGCGAGAGATGAAGTCGATGATTGTGGCACAGCAAACGCAGCGACAAGATTTGGATAATGTTAAGCTGGGTGTGGGCGGTATTCGTGATATTGAGTTTATTGTGCAGTCGTTCATGCTCATTTATGGTGGTCATCAAGTGGCGTTGGGTGAGAATCTGTCTTGCCTTGATGGTATTGTCGCTTTGACTCAATTTGGGTATCTAAATGCTGATGAAGCGGATAATTTGGCAGGTGCGTATCGTTTTTTAAGGCGATTAGAGCACGCCATTCAAGCTTGTCATGATAAACAGACGCAAAGACTGCCCCAAGATAAGACGGAGCTGTCTGCCATTGCAAGTGTGCTTGGGTTTGTGGATATTGATCATTTTATCCAAGCGTTAGATGAGCATCGCCAAAAGGTATCCATACCTTTTAATAGAATGATTACCGACCGCAAAAGCCCAAATCAGAAGATTGGTAGTTCTGCGACCATTTGGCAAGAATTGCAAGCGGTGTTGAGCGATCAAAGCGTGCGATTGTTTGAAGAGTTTTATGGTTCAAAGCTCGTGCAAAGTTTGGACGAAGAACCAAAATCTCGTTTGGACGCTGCCTACCCCATCATCTTGCACGCTTTACTTGAACACGCCAAACAAGATGGTGAACAGCGTGCAAATTTAGCAGTACCCAGATTGATTACACTACTTGAATCCATTTGTCGGCGTTCAATTTATTTGGTGATGTTGGCTGAAAATCCTAATGCGACCATTGCACTGGTGCCCATGCTCTCAGCAAGCCACTGGATTGCTAAAGAGCTGGCATTACACCCAATGCTACTTGATAACTTTTTGCAAAAACGCTACCTGCATTTGCCAAATAAGGCTGAATTGGCTGATATTTTGCGTCAAGGTTTGCTTAGGGTAGAGCGATTTGATGATGAAAACTATTTGGCAAGCATTAGGCTTTTTAAAAAAACACAAGTTTTGGCAGTGGCAACCGCTGATGTGCTAGGGCTTCGTCATATTATGAAAGTCTCGGACAGCCTTACTTTTATCGCTGAGGTGGTATTGGAATCAGCATTACAGCGTGCTTTTGATGAACTTACGCATAAGCATGGCTATCCACTGTTACAAAATGGTGAGCGAGCCAGCCATACGCATCTTGGATTTGCCATCATCGGCTATGGCAAATTAGGTGGTATTGAAATGAGTTATGCGTCAGATTTAGATGTGGTATTTTTGCACAACATTAATGAACAATCTGATACAGATGGCAAAAAACCTGTCAGTGGCATGAGATTTGCTTCTCGTATGGTGCAAAAGATACTCAGCTACTTGACCACTCAGACCCGAGATGGCAGAGTGTATGAGCTTGATATGCGTCTGCGTCCATCGGGTAATGCAGGTGTGATGATTGGCTCACTTTTGGCATTTGAGTTGTATCAAACTCAAAAAGCATGGGCGTGGGAGCATCAAGCACTGGTACGAGCAAGGGGCGTGGCAGGCGATGTGTCAGTGCTGTCGGCATTTAGCAATATTCGCCAAACCGTTCTCATAAAAGCACGAGATACCAAACAGGTGTGTATTGATGTACAACAAATGCGTCAAAAAATGCAAATGCATCTTGGTACGCACGATGGCAACACACATCAGTTTAATATCAAACAGGACTTTGGCGGTCTGGTGGATATTGAGTTTTTGGCACAGTTTTTGGTGCTTGCTTATGCGTATCAATACCCCAATCTTGCCATCTGGTCAGATAATGTGCGTATCTTTGAAGAAGTGGCAAAGACAGGACTGATGAGCGAAGAATGGTGTGATAAGCTCACTCAGACTTATCTGTTACTACGCAAAACCACGCACGAACTTGCCTTGTCTGATAAGCAAATCATCGTTAATGATGAAGCTTGGCAAGACAGCAGGGCGTTTGTACGAGAGGTATGGCGGAGTGTTTTGGGTGATGGATAAAAAGTTGTGTGAGTTTTTGTTATTTTATGAGTTAAAATAAAATGTTACTTAAAAAACACAAGATTGCTTCAAAAATAGGCATATTAAGAGTTTTTACTGATTATAAAAACTCTTAATGCACCCAATAAGGTTGTTAGAATCAATCAAGAGCCAAATTATTTGAAAAGATTTTGGGTAAATATTGATTGAGAGCTTCTTGGATATCAGATTTGATTATCCAGCATTTTTGCCAGTACACAATTTTTATCTATATGACTTAAATCTTGATGGCGCAAAACCTCATTGTATAAATGCACACAGACACTGCGTTCGGTGATGATGTCATCAAGCGTGAGTGCTGGGTCTAATAGTTTTAATACGGTGTCATATTGAATGGGGTATAATACATCTAATGGTTGTGCCAAATGATCGACATCATGATGGTTGGTATAATAAGTGATGGCACTTGGGCCAGCAACACCCCACGCCATTTGGGAGATATGCTGATGAGAACCAAATAACCGTTTGATTTTTAGTCTAAATTTTCTAAAGGGCGAGTACCATTCTGGTGTAAAATTTGGTGTATCAATGATGTTGCGTAAAGATTGTAATGTTGCACTGTCTTTTGGAAGAGCCAATATTGCACCATTGATCAGATTGTCTCGTTCATATCCAAATAAATAGCCATGCTCAGGTAAGCTGATGGGTTGCACGCAGTAGACATCGCAATCTACATAAATGGTTTTGGGTTTTTTGTGCAGGAGCTCATAGCGAAAAATATCCGAAAATAACGCATAACTTTGGGTTTTTTCGTGTTTGATGATTTTTGAGTGGTGAATGATTTCATTGCCATCGCATACCGTAATGCCATTTGGGACATCGGGCAGTTGTCCGTAAGTATAAAGATTAACTTGATGGCCACGCATTAAAAATGAGGTTAAGCAGGCGGACGCCATTGTGCCAAGCTTTCCGCCAATCCATAAAGCACCAATCGTGGGCAAACTAAGATTATTTGACATCGGTTACTCCAAAAATTTTGTGTTTAAAGGCGATGATTTTGTCTTGCCATAGGCGTTTTTGTTTTAAAAACCCATAATTTTTGGTGCGGTTGTTTTGTTTGCGTTTTGCACCATGGTCAATATCACTGGCCACATCTCGTGCAACAACTAAGGGTGGATACACGCCGATGCCAAGATTAGACTTGGTGAGCCAATCTCTAAAAAAATTGTCCACGGGGGCGTAGATAGGTAAGCCTTGTTCTAAAAAAGCTCTTGCACCGTTTTTATTCCATACCACACCCGTGGTGGTCATTGGAAAATAATGAGCGTGCGAGACTTGGTGTTCGCCAATCTTAAATAGGGGGGTAAAAATTTTGCGTTTATTCGCCCCAATGTTAATCAAATGCCATTTTTCATCAGCCAAACCTTGAATTAACATATTGATTTTATGAGCTAAATCATCGCTTGGTTTCATATCATCTTCTAAAACCACCACAAAATCAGCATCGGACTCTAAAAATACTTTGGCACAATTTAAATGACTAAAATAGCAGCCAAGTTCGCCCCCTGTCAGCGTTCGCCCCATGTAGGCCAAAGCTTTTGGTTCGCTGTATTCATCAAATGAAGTGGGATCAACTTGACGCCCATCAAAAGCAGAAATTCTAATAAAATCAATACCTTGCTCCGATAGTGTTTGAGTTACATTCGCTAAGCGTTCATTGCTACCATCTAGGTTGATGACATAATAAAGAATTTTTGCTTTTTGGGTGTTCATCATATATTCCATTGGACAAATTGCTATCAACCTATTAATTAAGCTGATATTCTTATGATTGCTTGGGGTGGGCTACTAAGAATAGATTGGGTTCATTATACCCATTATTCATCAAAAAATTAAGTATCTCATGATGTATTTTTTTTTGCATTTAAATCATCTAAATAATAAGAGGGGTTACACTGCTCCACGATGAAATACTTCTCTTAATTCAAAACTGGTATGCAGTTGGCTTACCCCGTCAATTTTACTTAGGCGATGGAGTAAAAACTCTTCATAATGTTTCATGTCTTTTACCATCACCTTTAATAGATAATCTTCTGTTCGCCCTGTAACCACGCTGCATGATACCACCTCTTCAAATTCACGAATTTTATTTTCAAACTGTTCAAAGCGTTCGGCGGTGTGCTTATCCATACTGACTGCCACAAAAACTGATAGTGTATAGCCTAGTCTGGTGGGGTTTGTATGAGCGTGATAGCCTGTGATAATCCCTGTGTCTTCTAGGCGTTTGATACGGCGAACCACAGGGGTGGCTGATAAGCTGACACGCTCGCTAATCTCTGCTATGGGCAGGCGTGCATCATTGGTCAGAAGTTTTAAAATTTTGTGGTCGGTATTGTCTAAGTTGATGGTGTTGGTCATGACGGTATCAAAAAAATGATGATTTTAGTGAATTTTACTATAAAATGGTTTATTTTTGGTAAATTTTAATAAAAATAATGAAAATTTTTTGTAAAATTAGTAAAAATTGATGTGAAAATTTGTTAATATAATCACCATAAATTTTTTTAAAATGTCACTTATAGGATATAGGAAGGTCAGCCATGAGTCAGTCTGCCAACACACCCAAAATCACTCCAAAAAATCCTGCCTTTGATTTTACCAAATACCGTGCTTTTGAGTTTGCCCCACATCTGCCTGACCGCACTTGGTGCGATAAGCGTATTGAAAAAGCCCCTATCTGGGCGAGTGTGGATTTGCGAGATGGTAACCAAGCTTTAATTGATCCTATGACCATTGAGCAAAAATTAAAGTTTTTCAAGCTTCTTGTGGCGGTAGGTTTTAAGGAAATTGAGATCGGCTTTCCATCTGCCGCCCAAGTGGAATTTGATTTTACACGCCTTTTGATTGAGGGCGGTCATGTGCCTGATGATGTCACTTTGCAAGTGTTGGTTCAGGCACGAGAGCATTTGATTGAGCGTACTTTTGAGGCTCTAGAAGGGGCAAAAAAAGCAATTGTTCATGTTTATAATTCCACCTCTAAAGTTCAGCGAGATAAAGTTTATCAACTTGATAAAGAGGGCATTAAAGCCATTGCGATCAATGGTGCAACTTTGCTTAAAGAGGTCTCCAAGCGTTATCCTAAGACAGAATGGACTTTTCAGTACAGTCCAGAGAGCTTTTCTCAGACCGAGACTGATTTTGCTGTAGAGGTATGTCAGGCGGTGTGTGATGTTTGGCAACCTGAAAATGGGCAAAAAGTGATTTTGAACTTGCCAGCCACTGTGGAAGCAAGCACGCCCAACTTATATGCTGACCAAATTGAATATTTTTGTCGTCATTTGCCAAGTAGAAAAGATGTGATTATTAGCTTGCATACGCATAATGACCGTGGCTGTGGTGTGGCAGCAAGTGAGCTGGGCGTCATGGCAGGGGCAGACCGTGTAGAAGGTACGCTTTTGGGGAACGGTGAGCGTACGGGCAACATGGATATCTTGACAATGGCGATGAATCTTTATACACAAGGTATTGACCCTGAGCTTGATTTGTCGCAGGTGAGTGAAATTGTACAAGTAGCGACTGAGTGCACTAATTTGCCTGTGCACCCACGCCATGCTTATGTAGGTGAGCTTGTATTTACTGCATTTTCTGGTTCGCATCAAGATGCGATTAAAAAATCTTTGGATTACAATGAGGGTCACCCAGAAACAGAAAAGCATTGGGATGTGGCGTATTTGCCAATAGACCCTGTGCATATTGGGCGTAGTTATCAAGATGTGGTGCGTATTAATAGTCAGTCTGGCAAAGGTGGGGTGGCATATATTTTACAAAGGCATTTTGGCTTTAATCTACCACGCTGGACACAGATTGACTTTGCCAAAGTGGTGCAAAATGAAGCGGAGCGTTTGGCTCGTGAGCTTAAAAATGAAGAGTTGTTGGATATTTTTACCAATACATTTTTAAATCAAGAAACCTTTAAATTGAGTGATTATCAGATCAATAACAAAGGGGGTGGGGTAACCTTTAATGGTCAAGTTACCACACCTAGTGAAGTGTTGGAAATTGTCGGTCAGGGCAATGGTGCATTATCAGCATTCATTGATGGTCTTGTTAAGGTAATAGGAAAAGACATTCATGTAACCAACTATTCTGAACACGCCATTAATACTAAAGATACGCCCAATGTGCTAGATGATGAGCTTGGCAATAACCAGACCAATTCGGCAGCAGTATCGTATGTTCAGCTTAATATTGCTGGCAAAGTGTACTCAGGCATCGGTGTCTGCAACAGCACGGTATCCTCTATGCTAAAAGGCGTGTTATCAGCTTTGTCGCAGGCGTGTTAAAGCGTCCACCTTGTTTAGACATTAATTTTAGATATTAATAAAAGATGAAAGCAATGCAGTCGTAATGACTGCATTGCTAACAATAAATCAATCAGCTTCAGCGATTTTTTGTATCTTTTATGTATTTTGGCGTTTTGATGAACAGATTACCAGCGAGTCTGTGCGGATAAAAACTCCGATGTTTGCGTTAAAAGATTTTCCATGCTGTCGTGCCCAATGGCTTTGAGTGGGGCACGAACCGACCAATCATCATCGTTGCGTTTGATGTGCCAAGCGATGATGGCGTGTGTATCTTTATCTAAAGATGCCAACTCAAATTCGTGTATGAGTGCCCCTTCATTATCTCTAAGTATGCCCAAGCCTTTATTGGCCAAGGTTAAAGATTGTTTATGATAACTACCAATGACAATAAAGATGTGATGAACATCGTCATGGATTTTGTTTAAGTGTAGATGAATTTGCTCTTGATTGATGAATTTATCGTCAAAATTTATGGCACCTATCAGTGCATCACCACCATGACGCACACCATCATTGTCGCTACGAATATTGCCATAATACACCTTGTCAATAATGTTGCCTGTCTGCCCAAGCAACACACAACCTACATCAATATCCATAACGATGGGTTCTTTGCTGATTTTTGGTAGGTAGGACAGCCACTTTGCCAATCCTTTTTTTGGCAATCTGGTGTCTTCAAAACGCACAGCAGGGACCAAAATGTGACCCATGACCCCAAGCTCGCTTAGGGTTTTTGGCTCAAAAAATGTTTTTAATGGTTTATCAATCGCTGACTGACTCATGAAAAATTCCTTAAAAATTTTTGCCATTGTAGCAAACTTTTATCAAAAAATCTTAATAATTCTCAGTAATAAAACGGCCAGTAAAGCACTTCATACAATCTGTTACATAAAAAACAAAAAGACCATAATCCTAATGTCTGTGCCAAAAAAAGCATTGATGATAGGTTGTTTAACGCAATTTTAACAAGTCTTCTTCTGACAGTCGCCAGCGTCCTTTTTTCTTGGAGGTACTACGACTTGCTAAGGCGGTATTACCCAATAGTTTGTGCATAGAATGACTAGAATGCGCATGGCAAATTGCACACGCAAGCCCATCTGCTGCGTCTGTTTGTGGGGTTATGTCAAGTGATAGAATACGACACACCATCGCTGAGACCTGTTCTTTATCAGCTGCACCATAGCCACAGACAGCTTGTTTGATTTGGCGGGCGGTATATTCAGAGACGCTAAGGTTTAGTGCGGTCAAGGCAGCAATAGCAGCCCCTCGTGCTTGTCCAAGTTTTAAAGCAGAGTCTGGATTATTTGCCATGAATACTTGTTCAACAGCCGCATGCATGGGCGTATTGCTGTATTTTTGATGGTGCTTGATAATGCGTGATATGCCAGCAAAAATCTGTGCAATGCGTTGTGGCATATCCGCACTGTCGGTACGAATTGTCCCTGCATCTAAAAAAGTAAGTTTGTCTGCGGTGGTGCTGATGATGCCGTAGCCTGTCATGCGTGAGCCAGGGTCTATGCCGATGATGAGTGTCATGATTGCTTATTTTAAGATGTATTTTAGTGATATGTTAATAAATAATCATTAAGTATTAAATTGGTGATGTTTTAGGTGTTGTAATCAATGCACAAATCATTCCATCAAATAGTTCCATATTATTAGGAAAAATCTGATCAAGACTTGAAAATCTTGCCAAATGCCTAAAATATCTGATAGTATAGCGTATTTTTGAGTATTTTAAAAATTTTATTGATTCATTAACTTACAAGGAAAATCTATGGGTGCGGTTGTTGGCATTGCTTTAGTTTGGTTCATCATCGAGATGCTGATTTGGTATCTGGTGGCACAATTTATGAGTGGTTGGTGGGTGTTTTTTTGGTTCATCATTGCGGCGGTATTGGGTTTGATGCTGATTAAAAAAGCCGCCAGCACGCTCAACCCAATGGCACAGCAACTAAAACAAATGCAAAGTGGCGTTATTCCAAATCCTGCCAATCAGCCTGCCGAGACGACGGTTGCTGGGTCTGTGGCGACGGGCATTGCGGGAATTTTATTCTTGTTGCCAGGTCTGCTTTCTGATGTTGGTGCGTTGATTTTGTTGTTGCCATTTGTGCAAAATAAGTTGACTGCTGCTGCAAAAAATTACGCCTTAAAAAACCAAGATAAAGTACTGCAAATGATGTCTCGTCAAATGGGTGGTCAAAGTCCGTTTGGTATGGGCGGTACTGTCAATCCTAATAATCCATTTGGGCAGGGTAATCCGTTTGGCCAAGGTGGTGGTTTTGGCAGTTTTGGCAAAAATGGTTTTGGTGGCACAACTGTCGATGGCGAAGCCAAAACCGTACAAAAAGAGGCCAAACGCCTAAAATCTGCTAACGATGAATGAAAATTATGATTAAATTCAAAAAATCCACCTTTTTTTGGGTGGATTTTTTGTGGCATGATGCTAAGCGAGTATCTTTTTAATGCTTTTAATCATTTCAATCGTTTTTTTTAATCGGCTAAAATGTGGGGGTTGATTCATAAAGTGTCAAACTGTCCTTGGCACAGCTTGATGAATTCATGCCCAAATTTACGAATCTCACTGTCATCACGCACCGCAATCCAGCTGGTAAATCGGCCAAAATGCGTCATTGGAATGGCGACTAGGTCTGGATAATGCTTGGGTTCGTATGCCATTTCAGCGATAATACCAATGCCCAAACCTGATGATACATAAGTGCTGATCACATCTGAGTCAAGTGCTGCAAGTACAATATCAGGTCTAAGTCCTGCTTTGGCAAAGACATCATCAATTGCACCACGCCCTGTGAAGCCACCATGATAGGTAACAATTGGATAGCTTGCCAAAGTTGGTAGGTCCACAGCATCAGTGATGCCTGAGAGTTCAGCAAGTTCATGATTTTTTGGTATGATGACGACATGAGACCAATCGTAATAGCGATGACAGCGTAATACATCATTATTTAATAGCGACTCGGTGGCAATACCAATGTCTGCTTGACCACGAATCACCATCTGTGCGATGGTCTCTGGGTCAGCTTGTTGCAACACAAGATTGACTTTGGGGAATTTTTCACGAAATGCTTTGACGATGCTGGGCAAAACATATCTTGCTTGGGTGTGTGTGGTGGCGACTGTGAGTGTCCCTGCGGCAGAGTTATTAAAATCAAGGCTTAGATTTTCAATTGTGCGAATCTCTGCAAAAATTGCTTCAATATGCGGTAGTAGTGCCTTGCCAATTGGTGTCAGTCCTGTTAGACGCTTGCCTTGACGGGTAAAAACATCGGCTTTTAGTTGATTTTCTAAAGCAGCGATTTGCTTGGATAGGCTCGATTGACTGGTGTGCAGTAGGGTGGCGGCTTGGCTGAGATTATAACCATTAACCACTGTATGCCATACGGTTTCAAGTTGTTTGAGCTGGATTTGTAAGTGTCGTTGATTGATGACGATATCTATTGCCATAAAAATGTCCAAAATATGCGTGAGTAAAAATAATTAGATTTGTAGATAATATTCAAAAATAAGGGTTAAAAATCGCAATCATGCTAGATTGACCTATTATAAAAGCGACTTTAAAAAATGAAACCAGCAAAGTAATCAAAAGTATATTCTAAATTTGCATATTGTTTTTTTTACACATTATACCGAACTTGTCATTAATTGATGATGAAAAGTTGCAAATTTCTTTGCAAATAGATTAAATTTGTTCTAATATTGTGTACTTATTTCGTTTTGTCGTTTAGATTATTATGATTGATGCAACACGCAACTCATCTTGGGCAGTTTTTAAAGAAGCTTATCTGACTAAAAATGCTCTGATCATGCTCATGCTCGGCTTTTCAGCAGGATTGCCGTATTTTTTGGTGTTTTCTACGCTTGGCATTTGGCTTAGAGAAGCTCAGATTGACAAAAGTACGGTAACCATGTTTGCTTGGGCGGGGCTTGCATATTCTTTTAAGTTTTTATGGTCGCCTTTGGTAGATGGGCTGTCTATTCCATTTTTGAAAAATTATTTGGGCAAACGACGCAGTTGGTTGGTACTGATGCAGTGCTGTGTCATCACGGCGATTGTATTGATGGCATTTACAAGCCCTGTGGCAAGTCAGATGAATTCTTTGGAAATGATGGCATTGTTTGCTGTGTTGCTTGCATTTTCTTCGGCATCTCAGGATATTGTGATTGATGCGTATCGTATTGAGATTGTACCAAAGTCAATGCAGACAGCATTTTCAGCATTATATGTGTTTGGCTATCGCTTAGGATTGATCATCTCAGGTGCAGGAGCGTTATATCTGGCGACTTATTTTGGCTCGTCAGAAGAATTGTATCAATATGATGCGTGGAAAAATACTTATTTGGTCATGGCTCTTGTGATGGGTGTAGGCGTGATGGCAACACTGACTGCCAGCGAGCCAAATAGTGAGATTTTGACACCAAAAAAACAATCGCTGAATGATAAGGTCATGGGTATTTATGCCGCTCTTGCACTCATTCCGATGGCACTGTATGGCATTTGGTATTTGCTGAATCAAATCTCGGTGCGTATTTTGGAAATGGCAAATAGCCCCTTTGTCATTTCTGATACAGTGGCAAACACTGCCAGCTGGTATGGTGTAGCCATGCTCATTCCCGCACCAATCATCTTGATTTTTCTTCTTTTAAACCAGCCAAAAATCAAGATGATTGCTCTAAATACCAATGATGATACGCTAAACAGCCGACAACATGGTAAAGATAGCCTGCGTTTGGTGTTGATGTTTATTTTGTCAATGCTTGGTTTTATTTTTGCATTTCGTGCGATTGGCGATGTGATGATTGCTGATGTTAAGCATTCAAATCTGGTTGGATTTTTGCTTGAAAGCGTGCGATTTGTTGGTAGTTCGGTGATGGCAATCGTGGTGGCGACGGCACTGATTAAATTGGGTGTGGTTAAAAAAGAAATTGCTGTGCGGTATTGGGCTGAGCCGATTTTAGATTTTTTTAGAACCTATGGCAAAAAAGCCGCCTTAATTCTTGCTCTGATCGGCGTGTATCGCATTTCAGACATTGTTGCAGGCAACATCGCTAATATATTTTATCAGGATTTGGGGTTTACTAAGGTGCAAATCGCTGACGCCAGTAAATTGGTCGGTTTGACGATGAGTATTTTGGGTGGATTTTTGGGTGGGTTCATCGCTCAAAAAATGCGAATCATCGCCGCCATGATGATTGGTGCTATTTTGGCGGCAGCAACCAATTTACTGTTCATTTTGTTGTTTAATAATCCGACCGCAGGTATGCTGTATATGGCGGTGGTTTTTGATAATTTGGCAGGTGGCTTGGCAAGTGCGGTGTTTGTGGCATTTTTATCGGTACTGACATCAATTCGTTTTACAGCGGTTCAATATGCTTTATTTTCATCTCTTATGACCTTATCGCCAAAGATTTTAGGCGGTTATTCTGGCAGTATTGTTGAGGCGACAAGCTACCCAACTTTCTTTTTGATCACTTGTGTCATGGGTGTTCCTGTGCTATTTTTGGTGTATTTGGTGGGTAGATATATTGACCTGGGCGATGGCAAATTTAGTGTAAAAAACTGAACAAATTGGAATGAAATTTTGACCGTTTTTGAGATAAAAGATACATATAGAAATGGTATTTTGCCACGCCATTGGTGGCAGGCTTGGTTGTGTTTTGTGCTTGATAAGCCGACCAGTTTTTTGATTACTGATGATAATTATGTGCTGACAGAAGCAGAGTTGTCATGCTTTGATGATGGCATTGCTAAGATGCTAAGTGGTGTGCCACTTGCGTATTTGATGGGCGAGCAGGAGTTTTTTGGGCGTATATTTAAGGTTAATGAACATACGCTGATTCCAAGACCTGATACAGAACGGCTTATTGAAGAGGTGTTGGGCTGGGCTGGGTCTCATGACTTACAAATGGGCAAGTTGCTGGACTTGGGTACAGGAACAGGCTGTATTGCCATCACGCTTGCCAAGGCATTACCAAATTATCAAATAACAGCATTAGATATTTCGCAAGATGCGTTGTTGGTTGCGATAGAAAATGCTAAAAATTTATCTGTGGATAATTGTACTTTTTTGCAGTCAAATTGGTATGAAAATGTTCATGAAAAATTTGACATCATTGTTGCCAATCCACCTTATATTGCCAAAGATGATGAGCATTTGACGGCTTTGATGGCAGAGCCAATGACTGCATTGGTGGCAGAAGATGATGGTTTGATGGATATTAAGCACATCATCAGTGGTGCAAGAGAGCATCTTAATGCTGGTGGATTGCTTGCCATCGAGCATGGCTACGACCAAGGAAGAAAGGTCTGGGCGATTTTTGATGAGTATGGCTATCAGTCGTTGCGATCGGTGCAAGATTACGGTGGCAATGACAGGCTGACTATGGGGGTATATGGTGGCTAATTCGTTTACTGATGAAGAGTTGTTACGCTATTCTCGGCAAATTTTATTAGATGACTGGGACATGAACGCACAGTTAAATTTAAAAAATAGTACTGTGTTGATGGTGGGTATCGGTGGTCTTGGCTGTCCCATCTGTCAAATACTGGTGCGTGCTGGCGTGGGGCGGCTACATTTGGTAGATTTTGATGTGGTAGATGAAAGCAACTTGCAACGCCAAATGCTTTTTACCAGCCTTGATGTTGGCCTATCCAAGGCCAAAACCGCCTGTGAAAAACTGCGTACACATAATGAGCTGGTGCAGGTTGATTATACCGACACCAAGCTGACCCATGATAATATTATGGACTTTATGACAAAAATTTCCCCCAGTCTTGTGATTGACTGTACTGATAATTTTGCTATTCGGGATTTGTTGAACAAATCATGCCGTGCGATGAATGTGCCGTTGTTGTCTAATTCTGCAATTGGTGAAGTGGGGCAGATTGCCTTATTCACAAGTGATACTGGCTGTTATCAATGTTTGTTTGGTGTTGATATGGGTGATGAGACGACTTGTGCTACATCTGGCGTGCTGGGCAGTACTGTGGCCGTGATTGGTTCAATGACAACTCAAGTCGCTTTAGATTTTTTAGGTAGGCATCATAACCCAATTGCAAATGAACTTGTGCTTTGGCAAGGGAGGACGATGACTTTGCGTAAGGTAAAATTTAGTAAAGATGAAAATTGTGCCATTTGCCAATTTACGCCAAAAACAATGCCTGATGAAACAATGTCTGATGAATAATACATGAATAACAAAAGTAAAAAAATGAAAACTGCATTCAAAAAATCGCCATTAGTTATGGTCAAGTCGTCCATTGATACAGGGGTTAATGTACTTAAACGCATTCAAAAAACTGCTGGTGTGGCAGGGTTGTCCGCACTCAGGGTTGCCATGGGCGAAAAAATGGACGCACAGCTATTAAAAGAATCTTTTGAGCAAATGGGGGTTACTTATATTAAGCTTGGGCAGTTCATTGCCAGTACGCCGTCTATTTTTCCAAGGGAGTATGTGCTGGCATTTCAAGATTGCCTAGATGCAACCACGCCCATACCATTCACAAAAATATTGTCGGTGCTGCGTGAAGAGCTTGGGCGTGAGCGTGACTTGGGCGATATCTTTGAGCATATTGATCCTAAGCCACTGGCATCGGCAAGCATTGCACAAGTGCATCGGGCGGTACTCATCGGTGGCCGTCAGGTGGCCTTGAAAGTACAAAAACCCAATGTTGCTACGGTCATTCATACGGATTTGAGTGTATTGCACCGTGGATTTTGGCTGGCAGAGAAACTTGTGCCATCAATCAGGGCGGCCAATCTTGCACCAATTTTGGACGAGATTCGTTCAAGAATGCTGATGGAAACCGACTTTGTCGCTGAGAGTTGCCATATTGAAAAGTTTTTAAATTTTTTAAAACAAATGGGTAATACTCAGGTTACCGCGCCTACCGTACATCATGAGCTGACAACCAAGCGGGTTTTGACAATGGATCTACTGCTGGGTAAGTCTTTGGTTGATGAGACTTTGGAGATTGCCAAAGATGATGAAAAATCACACCAGGTGATGAGTGATGTGTTAGATACTTGGTTTTCATCTCTTATGGCGACAGGCGAATTCCATGCGGATTTGCATGCGGGCAATCTGATGATGCTAGATGATGGGCGGATTGCATTTTTGGATTTTGGCTTAGTGGGAAAGATTGAGCCAAAAAGTTTGCAGGCGTGTTTTGTGTTAGTACAAAGCCTGCAAACCAACGATTATCAAGGCATGGCAAGAGCAATGGTAGAAATTGGTATGACGCATGAGCGGGTGGATATTGATGGACTTGGTAAAGATTTGCATCGAATGCTTGGTCAGATTGGCAAAGATAATCGGCCAGAGAGCTTGAATGCGATGATGCTTGAACTGACTGAGATTGGTAAGCGACATGGCATTCATTTTCCTAGAGATTTTGCATTGCTTTTAAAGCAACTGCTGTACTTTGACCGCTTTATGGTAACCCTTGCTCCAGAAATGCAATTGTTGGAAGGTGGTAGACTAAAGATGGTGGGTGGTGAATAAGACTGACTCAATATGGCCAAGCATGATGAGCGGTAAGAAAAACTAAGTGATTGTTATTGTAGATGTTTTCTTGTTTGGCAGATATTTTTTATTGTTAATAAAGAAATGTGCTATAATAAAAAGTTATCTTGTCTTTATTCATAATATTTATCATCAATATGCGAATCCGAAAACTCTTTAAATTTGAGAATGCACACATTGTCCGCAACTGCTCATCTGACCGCTGTAAGTACTCTATCCATGGGCATAGCTACCAAGTAGAGTTGATATTGCAGGCCAACGCTCTTGATAATGGGCACATGGTCTATGATTTTGGATTATTAAAAGGTCATATTAAAGACATTATCGATGGCTTTGACCATGCCATTACTTTGTGGGCAAAAGATGATCCTGAATATGTTCGTGTGTGCAAAGAGTTTTCATCTCGTTGGGTTGTACTGCCTGTCTCTCCATCTGCTGAGCAATTTAGCCGTGTCATATTTTTTTGGGTGAGTGAAATCTTAAAGCAAACTCAGATGAATAATGGCGAGCAGAGTGTATCTGTCTATTCAGTCATTGTTCACGAAACCGCCACAGGCTATGCTCAGTGTTTTTATGAAGATGTGGTTAATCCACAGATGGGTCTGTTGGCTCTTGATGATTTTGAATTTAGTGATGATGTCAAAAAAGAGTGGGGAGATCCTTTGCTATTTGATAAGCTAAAAAGCGGTGAAATATTTACCAACCCAAAAGTTCAATTGCAGGTTATAGATGTTAAGTTGCATGATTAAATAAAAATCTGAGACGATTTAGACAAATCATCAACCTTTAAAAAAATATCACTCAAATTTAAAATGACACAACAATTTATTTTAGCCTCCGAAGCTGACACCGCCCAACTTGCCCAAAAAATTGCAAGCCTTAATCCTATGGGGAGTATTTGGCTATCGGGTGATTTGGGTGCAGGTAAGACCACATTTACTCGTTATCTACTGCAAGCACTTGGACACCAAGGGGTAGTAAAAAGTCCGACCTTTACTCTTGTTGAGTCGTATTTACTGGGCGATAAGCCAATTTATCACTGTGATTTATATCGCCTGCTTGACCCAGAAGAGCTTGAATTGATGGGTTTTTTTGAGTATTTTGATGAGCCAAATTCGCTACTGATTATAGAATGGGCCAGTCGTGCTCAAGCCATTTTGCCAAAGCCTGATGTCTTGATTGATATTAAAAAACTGGACAATGAGAATAGGTTGGTGATCATACAAGGAATAAACCTTGAATAATCTGAATGATTTAATCAAAACTTTGAATCTTGAAAACTTAAATTACAAAAATTTACCCAAAAATTCTGTTGTTTGCCTCATTGCTCCAACCGCCAGTGGAAAAACGGATTTGGCATTCAAGCTGTATGAGACAGGGCGATTTGAGTTGATTTCTGTAGATAGTGCTTTGATTTATCGTGGTATGAATGTCGGTACGGCAAAGCCTACACCAGCAGAATTATCAAGGTTTCCGCATCATTTGGTGGATATCATTGCACCAACTGACACTTATAATGTGGCAACTTTTGTTGCTGATGTTGAGATTTTAATCAACCAGATTCACCAAAACAATAAAATCCCCCTACTTGTTGGGGGTACAATGATGTACTACATGGCACTTTTAGATGGCTTATCGGCCGTGCCTGATACCCAGCCTGCCACTCGTCAAAAAGTGATGGCTTGGCTAAATGATGAGGGTATTGGTGATTTATATGCCTATTTGCAAACTCACGACCCAGACATTTGTGAACGCTTAAAAATAAGCGATACTCAAAGAATCACAAGAGCGGTAGAGGTGTATTTGCAGACAGGTACGCCAATGAGCGTTTGGCAAGCCACACCCAAAACTGCCCCTTGTCATGACCTTAGCCAATTGTGGTTGACGCTGTCGGTAGAGCCAGACAGAGCTTGGTTGCATGAACGGATTGAAAAACGCCTTGATGTCATGTGGGAGAATGGTTTGGTTGAGGAGGTGGTCGCCTTGCTAGAACAATATCCGACCCTCACACCTGATATGCCTTCTATGCGGTGTGTGGGTTATCGGCAGGTGCTAGAATTTTTAGCGATAAAAGAGCATGAGGTCATGCAAATCTCGCCAGCTTGGCAAAGCTTTTCTAAAAACTTACAAAAAGAACCATCAAATACAATCCAAATGGCTTGTCAAGATATGAAAAATAAGGCATTATATGCAACAAGACAGTTAGCAAAGCGTCAATCAACTTGGCAGCGTAGCCTTGCTCGTCTTAATGATGTACATCGCTCATCTTTCATTGCATCATTTTCTAGCATACAAGAAGTAGAAAAACAGTTATTATAAAAAAGCATCTATGTTGATGCGTTAATTTTTTTTAAACTGTAATCTTTCATCAGTTTATTTTTGGAGAATTTTTATGTCAAAAGGACAAAGTCTACAAGACCCATTTTTAAATGCACTACGCAAAGACCGTATTCCTGTATCTATTTTTTTGGTCAATGGCATCAAGCTACAAGGGCAGATTGAATCATTTGACCAATATGTTGTACTGCTTAAGAATACTGTGAGCCAAATGGTGTATAAGCATGCGATTTCTACGGTTGTGCCAACTCGTAATCCACGCACAGATGGCACACCCACATCTGGAGCATCTACAGGTTATCCAAACACGCCCATTGGTGTGATGTCTTCTGGTGGCTATCAAGCTGGTGGTATGTCTGGCGTTACCAATGCTGGCTTTGACCGTTCTGGCAATTTTGGTAGTCGCCCTTTGGGTGGATTTACACGCACACCACCCAATGACAATTTGAATGTTCGTGGTGGTTTTGAGCGTGGTGGTTATCCTCAGGGGAATGCTAACCAAGGCTTTGAGCATCATACAAACACAGGCTTTGAAAGAGGCTTTGATCGCTCGGCATTTGAGGAGCGTGGTTTTGATGGCAAAAACTTTGAAAAAAAGGAGAGTCGTGGTATTGGCGGTGGTTTTGACGAGAAGGTATTTGATAATAAATTTGTCAATCGTGATGGGTTTGATAACCAATAATCTTAACCGATCATCACGCCAATCCCTAAAAAACCTTGATGATTCAATATACCAATCATGCCAAAAGTTAGATGTCTAAACCTAATAATCTGGTTTTTGGAGCATGATTCATGAATTTAATGGCTGTTTATTTCTTATTTCATCGTTTTTTTGGTTTTAAAATTTTTTTTATTTTTACTTATTTGTTTTTTACTTGATTTTACCCAGTAAAGGCCTTATATTAACTAAAGTAGCCACAAGCTACTATTTGTACTAGTACGCACTATATAACTCATTTATTTAAAAAATCAAAAGGAAAATACCATCATGGCATTTACATTACCAGAATTAGGCTACGCCTATGACGCACTAGAACCGCATTTTGATAAACAAACCATGGAAATCCACCACAGCAAGCACCATCAGGCTTATGTGAATAACGCTAATGCTGCACTTGAGGGCACTCAATGGTCAGATAAATCAGCCGAAGAAGTGATTGCCAATCTTGATAAAATCCCAGCTGACAAACAAACTGCTGTGCGTAACAATGCAGGTGGTCATGCTAACCATAGCCTATTTTGGACAATTTTAAAAACTGGCACACAATTGGGTGGCTCACTAAAAGACGCCATCGTGCGTGATTTTGGTTCGGTAGAGGCATTCCAAGAGCAGTTTGAAAAAGCAGCACAAACTCGCTTTGGTTCTGGTTGGGCATGGCTTGTAAAACAAGGTGATAAACTTGCTGTTGTTTCTACTGCCAATCAAGACAGTCCGTTAATGGGTAAGGCCATTGCAGGCTGTGAGGGTACACCCATCATCGGTCTTGATGTGTGGGAGCATGCCTACTATCTAAAATACCAAAACAAACGCCCAGACTACATCAAAGCATTTTGGTCGGTGGTAAACTGGGATGAGGCACAAAAACGCTTTGACGCTGCTTGATTTTATATTAAGAGTTTAGCGTAACTTTTTTTAGATTTTAATGTTAAAAATCTAAAATTGTTTGTAAAACACTCAAAACTTCATGGTTTTGGGTGTTTTTTTATTGTTGCGATTTAAAAAATTGATGGTTTTTTATAGGTTTTATGACAGCTTTTACAGCTTGCTTTGACTTGCTTAATTTCATCTTTAATGTCATTGATAGAAGTGGTGTGCTGACTGGCTTGGTGCAGGCGTTCAAAAACTTCATCAAATTGATTGGTGGCTTGCTTAAAATCAGTGGGGTTTTGTTGGACCAGTCTATTTACTCGGTTGGCTCGTTCATTTGGTGGGTTATCATTGATATGACCATTGAAATAATGCCACATTTGAGCCTTGCTTTCATTAATGAGTGTGGTTTGTGCGGTCAGCTGTTTTGCATCAAAAGATTCTGGGTGTTTTGCCATGTTTTTGATGATGTCGTATGAATTGCCCCATTGATGCATTAAATCCTGTCGTGCTTTAATGCTGTCTTTGCTGGGCTGTGGTGCGGTATTGTTATTTGGCTGATGGCAAGCCATCAAAATGCCAGTGGTAGAAATGATAAAAACAAAGTGCGGTATAAAATTCATCAAATTTCATTATCCATCAAGGGTGTGCTAAGCCGTGAGCGTTGTGGGCTAATTTTATGAAGTAATTCGCCACTGATGGGCAAAATTTCATCACAAATCATGCCAGCTAAAATTTCTCCACATAATGGTGCAAAAGTAAAGCCTTTGGATCCCATGCCGTATATGGTGTAAATATGTGTATCAATTTTTCCAACAATAGGGTGGTAGTCGGGTGTTTGTGCTCGAATGCCAGCTCGTCCTTTTAGGGCATTTGTTGATAAGTTAAGTTTTTTGGTAATGTGTGGCAAGCTGTGTGTTAATTTACTGATATTAAATTTGTGTTCGTCTACGGTGATGTTGGTGTTGGTGCAGTTGCGTACAAAGCTGGCACCGATCAGAAATTGTTTTGTGTCGCCTTCATCAAACTTGGCACAATAGCCATCATACTTAATGGGGTGATTTGGTAGGCTGTTAAAAGTATCGTCATCAACCGACAGCCATGAGACCTGCCCACGGATTTTGCGTGGATTAAATAGATTGTCGTGCAACATATGACTTTGATGGCCTGATGAAATGATGGCCCTATCTGCCATGAGTTTGTCGTTATCGCCTAATAATATAATGCCATCATCATTGTGTACGATTGATTGCACAGCAAATTTTTGCCATGAAATCAATGGATGGCAAAGTATGGCTTCTGCCAGCTTTTTTGGGTTAATCAAGCCTGCTTGTGGGACAAATGCGTGAATGGCTTGGTTGGGATAAATTGGTTTGATTTCATGAATCAGCTGGTTGGGGTAGGGTGCGATGAGTGTGTGTAATTTGTCATAGCTTTTTTGTGTGGGAAGTAAAAAATCCACCACACCAAGTGGTGCGTACACATCGGCCAGTTGATTAAGTTTGTGATACACCCGTGTTGCGTATAAAAACGACACGGTTGATAGATGGTGTGCTGCTTGTTCAATAAGTGATAATTTAGGGGCGAACATGGCCCTAGGGTTGCCTGATGCACCCGATGGCGGTGTGTTTTTGTCAAGCAAAGTTACCTTTATGCCTCGTTGTGCTAAGGCATATGCACTACACAGCCCTGATACACCTGCACCAATGATGGCAATGTGTGCTAGATTGTTGTTCTTAACATCATCACGGCTGCATATGGTTTGTGCCAACATTTGACCTGTGAGCATTTCACGCTTGTGTCCAAATCCTTTTTTCTTAGCCATGACAAAACCTGCCACCTGCAAGCCACGCCGCACAAACCCTGCCGAAGTGAAAGTGGCCAGTGTGGCATGATCTGCTGACAATTTTTTGATTGTATCAAATAACTCATCTGACCACAGCTCGCTATTTTTACTGGGGGCAAAACCATCTAAAAACCAAGCGTTAACTTTTGGGGTGGGGTTGGGATTTATACTGCGACTTTGATGAATGATCTGAAAACTGGTCAATGCATCACCAAACCACAAATCAAGTACCACATCATTACGCACATAAAGTCGATGACAGCCCTCTAAAGGTAGTGGGTACTGATCAATTAGAGCGTTGATGAATTGAGTGATGTCATCGCCATCTTGATTTCGCCAAGAGTCTAATGCTTTTTGTAGGTCGGATTGTTTTAGGGGGAATTTTTCGGTACTGATAAAATGTAAGCGTGCGGTTTTATTAAGCTTGCCTTGTGTTTTTAGATGATTCCAAAACTTACACAAAGCAAGAAAATTTAGCCCTGTGCCAAAGCCAGTTTCTGCCACAACAAAGACTTCGTTATCATGGAGTTTTGTTAATCGGCTGGGTAAATCATTGCCTTCAATAAAGACATAATGACTTTCATTGAGTCCACCTGCGTGTGAAAAATACACATCATCAAATGTGTCAGAGGTTGGAACGGTGTTACCAAGTTGGTCGGTTTGCCAGTTGATGATGGCGGTTTGAAGTTGGCTCATAATGGGGTGTTTTGATGATTCTACCAGCGACTGCGTTGTCCACGCATGGAGATGAATGTACCAGCCAGCATGCACAAACCAATCGTTATCAGCACTGTCATTGCACCGTACAAATATAGCTGTCCGCTACGCTCATGGGTTAGGACATTGACCTGTGTTGTTAAGTCATTGACACGGCGTTCCAGTTCAGCATTTTTGATGAGTAATTCAGCATTGGCATGAGACAGACTGCCATCATTGGGGGCGGCAATTTCTTCAATGCTTGGTATGCCTACATCTTGTAACTTGGAGGTGTTGGTAGCATTTTGGTTGCTAAGATTTTCCTGTGATACATTTTGTGTTTCTTGTGCTTCTTGAGTTTTTGTGTCCTGAACAGTCATCTTGTCAGTGTCGGTTGGCTGTACAGCCATAGTAGGGGCTGACCAAGCTGGTATGGTAAAAAATGAGCATATTAGTAATAAAAAAAAGGCGAATCTTTGCATCATGAGTCCATTTTTGGCAAGGCTTGAATGAAGGGCTTAATGTCTACATGGCTATACACGCCACCATGTAGGTAGGGCTCGTCATTCACCCATGCCTGCGCTTGTGCCAAATCGTCAAAATGTGCGATGATCAGACTGCCACTCATTGTAGGTTCGTTGTGTGCAATTGGTGTTGGCCCTGCAATGACAAGACGATTTTGGGCGTGTAGAGCATTCAGACGCTCAATGTGTGCAGGGCGAATCTCGGTGCGTTTTGAGGTGCTGTCGGCGACATCGTGTCCAATGATGGCAAATAAAGGCATGATTTTCTCCTTGAGCTGTGATTATAAAATGAACAGGGTGTAAAACTTGATTTTATTTCTTTGCTTCGTCTAGGCGAATGTTTTTTCTGAGTGCGTAAAACATACCCATCATAAAAATTATCATCACAATCATATCACCAAAAGCGGTAAATTCACCCCAATATTTTCCGTTCATCAATACAAAAGCGAAAAAGGCGTGCAAACTTGCCATCAGTCCAAAAAAACCTACCCATGACCAATGTAATTTTTGCCAGCCACTTGCTGATAATTCAAAAACAGGTGAGAAAAATTTTTGAATGGCAGACTCTTTATTCTTTAAAAATAGTGGTGATGATGCCAAACCAACAGCAAAACCTAGGTTGATTAACACAGCTTTTAGACGAATATAAAAATCATCTCGTAATGCTAAGGTCAGTCCACCAAAAATAATCGTCATCAATAGTACAAAAATTTGCTGTTTTTCTAGGCGAAATCTTTGATTGATGAACAAAAACCCATACACCATGAGTGTTGCAAGACTAAGCCCCAAGGTTGCAACGATGATGTGGTTATTCGTTGTTGCACCAGTTAGACCAAAAAGGTCAAGCAATGGGTGATTGGGATTGGTTTCACCTGTGGTTTTGTACAGATAAAAAAAGACAATCAGTGGAATATAGTCAAGTATGGCTTTCATGAATTGGCAGACAATAAAAAACACATAGTTTAAAATAAAATGAATAAAAATAAAACCAAAATTTTTAAAATGACCATCAAAAACAAAAAATAGCCCAATTTTGAGCTATTTTTTTATGATGGATCAAAAAGTTATTTCTCATTCCAGCGTTTTTGGCTTTCAATAATGACCGCTTTTGCTTCATCAACATCAAAAAATCCCTCAACCTTAGTGGTGCCAGCTTTTTTCAAATCTTTATAATGGTTGAAATGAAATTCTAGCTGTTTGATGAATTGTTTTGGTAGGTCTGCCAATGAGTGATAGGCATTGCCATTATTACGATCATCTGCTGGCACAACGATGATTTTATCGTCCACTTCACCATCGTCTACAAACTTCATGACACCAATAACTCTGGCTTTTAAGAAAATGCCAGTAGTCAAAGGCTGTTCGGTTAGAATTAGGGCGTCTAGCTCATCACCGTCTTCGTCTAGAGTTTGGGGGATAAAGCCATAGTTGCAGGGTTTGGCAAAAGCAATTGGTTCAACACGGTCAAGCTCAAAGCATGCCAATTTACGATTCCACTCAATTTTATGGTTTGAGCCTGCTGGTATTTCCACAACAACATTGATGATACCGCCATCTACATCGCCTGCGTCCAAAATTTGGTTAAAATCTGCCATAATGTGCTCCAATTTAAGTAGACTGCTTGTAAAATCGGTCGTCTTGTTTGTGGTAAGCGTGTTGTACCATAAAAAGCTGGCTCTTTGATGAGATACAAACAGACGGCTTTTGGTTTTTTTTATGATTTTACAAGAGCTTTGGTGAATGAATTTAAAAAAAACCGCACCATTGTAATATTAAATCTTGCGAAGTGCAATCGTTCCTTGATGCCTGCTGTAAATATTTTGAACAAATTTTTGAATGAATGCGTGCGTATCGTCAGCGGTAAATTTGCCAAAACTGGATAATTTCACCATATTCATACCAGCATAGCCACAAGGATTGATGGCGTTAAAGGCGGTTAAATCATTGGTTAAATTTATCGCAACACCATGATAGCTATGTCCTTGCTTGATTTTGAAGCCCAAAGATGCAATTTTGCCAAGCATATCGCCTGCGTGATTATAGACATATACTCCAGGGGCATCTCGACGAGCTTTGGCAGTCAAGTTGCTTGGCAGATATTCATGTACAACATCTTCAATCGCTTGCTCGGCATGACTGACCAAATCTCTTACACCCATGCCAAGCTGGTGCAAATCCCATAACCAATAAACCACAAGCTGTCCTTTGCCATGCCAAGTAACCTGACCGCCTCGGTCGGTCTTGATGATGGGCGTGTCTGTTTTATGTAAGATATGTTCTTCTTTACCTGCTTGGCCGAGTGTATAGACATCTTGATGTTCTACAATCCACAGCTCATTGGGTGTGAGCTTGCCATTTTTTTTGTCATCAATGCGTGCTAAAACTTGCGATAGCATTGCGTCATGTGTGGCGTTATACTCAGCATCATTGCAAATAAAAATACGCAAATCGTTCCATTGCTCTTGGATATCTAGTGTGGACAAATTTAAGGAAGTGATGGGTGTTGTCATGATGATGAACTGCTGTAATAAGAGTAATAAAGAAATGCTTTATTGTACCCTTAAATTGAGAATTTTTTAAGTTGTTTGTTGGGATTTTGTTAAATTGCCAGCAAATTGCCATACGGTTTTTAGAATTTTAGGCAATTTTTTAAGAAAAGTTTTTATAGCTTTCAGCATTTGAGTGGCATTATTTTGTAACATTTTTCCAAAGACGATGCAAAAATTGTTATTTTTCGGTATGATAGAGCAACCTTATTGTGATAATTTGGACAAAAAAATCATGCAAACCACGCCCATTATTACTTCATTGCTTGATAATGATTTGTATAAGTTTACCATGCTTCAAGCGATGCTGCACCAATTTCCGCAGACGCATGGCGTGTACCGATTTCGCTGTCGCAACAATGAAGAGACGGCCTACCCCCTTGCTTGGATTAAGGACGATTTAGAAACACAACTGGATTATTTGTGTGAGCTTCAATTTTCTCAAGATGAGCTCAGCTATCTGCGTGGATTGAGATTTATTAAATCTGATTTTGTTGATTATTTAGAATTATTCAAGCTAAAACGCCGTTTTATTAAAGTATCGGTTGATGGTGATGATCACCTAAATATTGATATTGAAGGCCCAATGATTCAGGCAATGTTTTTTGAGATTTTTGTTTTAAGTATCATCAATGAGCTTTACTATGTGCGTTTGCACAATGATGATGTTTTGCAAGAGGGTCAAAGGCGTCTTTGTGAAAAAGTGCAAACACTCCAGCACTACGAAATGCTTCAACGCTCAGATTTGACAAACCCACCCTTTGCGGTGGCGGATTTTGGTACGCGTCGCCGTTATTCTAAAGACTGGCATTATCATGTGGTGCGTATATTAACCAAAGCTTCGCCTGAAATTTTTCGTGGCACAAGCAATGTGTATTTGGCCAAAGAGTTGGGCATTACACCGATTGGCACGATGGCACATGAATTCATGCAGGCTTTTCAGGCATTGGATGTACGACTAAGAGACAGTCAAAAGGCAGCTCTTGAAAGCTGGGTGCGTGAATATCGTGGTGATTTGGGTATTGCCTTGACTGATGTTGTGGGTATGGACGCTTTTTTAAAAGACTTTGATTTATATTTTGCCAAACTTTTTGATGGTTTGCGTCATGATTCTGGAGATCCGTACGAGTGGGGGGATAAAGCGGTTGCTCATTATGAAATGCTAAAAATTGACCCTAAAACCAAGAGTTTGACTTTTAGTGATGGCTTGACGCTAAAAAAGGCTTGGAGCTTACATCAATATTTTAAAGAACGCATCAAGACAGGCTTTGGCATTGGCACAAATTTAACCAATGATATGGGGTTGACGCAGTTAAATATTGTCTTAAAATTGGTGCAATGCAATGGTCAACCAGTCGCTAAGTTATCTGACAGTCCAGGCAAAACGATGATTGATGATGATACTTATTTGGCATATCTAAGACAAGTATTTGATATCAAGGATTGATGCTAAAAACCTAAGAATTGTTGTATTTCAATAAAAGGCGTATCTTAAATGCGTCTTCAATCATTACAATCACCAATCATCATTGCTTTGATGGGTTTTGAGAATTGGTTCATTCATCAAGCTTGTCATCAAAGGCTTGTGCCAATGCTTTTTCTACTGCCAAAATCCGTTCTTGGCAGACCTTATAAGCGGTAATAGATTCTTCAATGGTCTTCACCAAATTATCAATGTCCAGCTCTTCTGTCTGTTCTAGATTTTCACTATTGGTTTTTAATATGTGATAAGCGTCTTTGAATGTGGTTGGTTTTTTTGCCATTGTATTCTCTTACTTTTTTTGTAATCATTAATAAAAATTTAGAATGCTATTGTAATCGATCATGAGCATTTTGTTAAGAGGGCTGATGAAATGGGTTGATAAACGCACATTAAGCTAATAAGCTCAGATGTGCATTTTGTTGATGAAGGCGGTGCTTATTTTTACTATTTACTCATCATCTACCAATATCCAAGCACCAATATTTGGTTACGATGTACTCGTCTATGCCGTATTTTGACCCTTCACGCCCAAAACCAGAATCTTTTATGCCACCAAATGGAGCAACTTCTGTAGAAAGCATGCCTGTATTTTGGGCGACCATGCCGTATTCAAGCTGTTCGGTAACTCGCCATGCACGCGCGTGGTTTTGAGTGTAAAAGTATGCCGCCAGACCGTAGGGTGTGTTGTTTGCTTGTCTGATGACATCGTCTTCGTCATCAAAAGGGTAAATGGCTGAAATGGGTGCAAAAATTTCTTCGTGGGCGATGCGCATATCATTTGTAATGTCTGTAACAACGGTTGGCAAAAAGCAAGAATTGTATTTGGCATGGCGTGCACCACCTGTAATGAGTGTAGCACCTTTATCCAGTGCATCTTGCAATAATTCTTGGGTTTTTTTGATTGCAGCATCGTTGATAAGACAGCTGATGTCTGGGTCATCAAGCCCATTACCCACCGTAAGATTATTGACTTTGGCTGTGAATTTATCCAAAAATTCATCAAAGATATTGCGTTGTACATAAATTCGGTTTGCACAGACACAAGTTTGCCCTGCGTTGCGATATTTTGATGACAACGCACCATCAATGGCTTTATCAAGGTTGGCATCATCAAAAATGATGAACGGTGCATTTCCGCCCAGTTCAAGCGATAATTTTTTCAAGGTGCTGGCGGATTGCTCCATCAGTAGCTTACCAACCCGAGTTGAGCCTGTGAAAGAAAGTTTTTTGATGCGTTTGTCGGTTGTCAATACACCGCCTACAATCTGCGACTCTCCTGTAACAATTTGTAGTACACCTTTGGGAATGCCTGCCTGCTTGGCCAGTTCACCTAGGGCAAGTGCAGAAAAAGGTGTCTGACTGTCTGGGCGTACGAGCATGGTACAGCCTGCTGCCAGTGCTGGTCAACTTTGCGTGTCAGCATTGCGGCTGGAAAATTCCACGGTGTGATGGACGCACATACACCAATCGGCTGTTTTAGGACGATGTGGCGTAGGTTGTTGGCTTTGGCAAAAATAGTGTCGCCATAAATGCGTTTGCCTTCTTCGGCAAACCAGCGTATGAAGCTATTGGCGTAGGTGATTTCGCTTTTTGATTCTTTTAATGGTTTGCCTTGTTCGGTAGTCATGATGATGGCTAAATCATCAATATGTTCATCAATCAAATTTGCCCATTTGTGTAAAATTTCACCACGCTCATGTGCTGTTTTGCTTGCCCAGATTTTTTGGGCATCTTGGGTAAATCCGATTGCATCTTTGATTTCATCAGCAGATAGATTGGCAATCACGCCAATTTTTTTGCCATCAAACGGATTGAATACATCTATTGTTTCACCAGAGTTGGCACATTGCCATTCATTATTGATGAAAGCGGCTTGACGAAATAAAGCGGAATTTTTTAGTTTCATGTTTCTTCCTAAATTTACTTTTTAAAGTTGTGATTTAATCTTGATTTCATCTGTGGAAGGGCTTTACTTATTGACTTATTTTTACTACTTATTTACTTCTACTGATGAATGATTAAAATGATTAAGGTGATATGGCAAGACATCATAAGAATGATAAAACAAAAACAATGAAAAAAGCCATTGTTAATTAATGAAGTAATTAAGTATAAACCAAACGCATGATAAAGGTAGGTGTAAAAAGTAAATATTGACCGCAAATTGTAACAGCAGTGCTTAATTATTTTACGATGTGTAACTTTTGTGTTATTATGGTGTTAAGTTGTGTCTATTGGGTACAAAAAGTGGCATGACTTAATAAAAAATTTGAGATTGGCTTAGACTTGTAAAGTCATGGAAGCTGCTCTATCTGAGTTTATTTCATGGCTATTTTTTAAAAGGAACTTCATATGGTTCAATCAACTCAAAACAACGAGACAGATTTTGCTCTTAGGACTGATTATCAAAATAATGATGACCAGGTACCACCTTCAGGAAAAGTGCGTTCTGATGTGGTCAGAGGCTTGGTCATCACGGTGATTGCTGCGATCATCTCTTATTTCTTGGCGACAAGCATTTTACCATTTGATGCTTTGGCAAATAAAGGTCTGGCACTGGCGACTTTTATCGGTATTTTATGGTTAACAGAGGCCATCCATATCACAGCAACGGCCATTCTTGTGCCAGTATTGGCGATTTTTATTGGCATTCCAGAATTTGACACCAAAAAAGCCCTCGTATCATTTGCTGACCCTATTATTTTTGTGTTTTTTGGTGGGTTTGCATTGGCAGCAGCTTTGCATGTGCAAAAACTTGACCGCAAGATTGCGTTTGGTATTGTCAGTCTTGCTGGTGGGCATTTGGGTTGGGCGATTACGCTGATTTTTGTGGCAACTGGCTTTTTGTCCATGTGGATTAGTAATACCGCCACTGCGGCGATGATGTTACCTTTGGCGGTAGGTTTATTGAGTCATGTTGATGGCAAAAAAGACCGCAATACTTTCATCTTCGTTTTACTTGGTATTGCTTATTCAGCATCTATCGGTGGCATTGGTGCACTTGTTGGGTCGCCACCAAATGGTATTGCTGCCAAGGAGTTGGGGCTTGATTTTATTGGTTGGATGAAGTTTGGTGCACCTGTCATGTTGGTCATGTTGCCCACACTGCTGATTGTCATGTATTTTGTGTTACGACCAAATTTAAATCAAAAGGTTAGCTTGGTTCAAGAGAATATTCCTTGGACGCTACCACGCGTAATGACCATTGTGGTGTTTGTCATCACAGCATTATGCTGGATTTTTGGCAAACAGCTGGGTGCAACCTTTGGTTTTAAATCACCAGATACAGTCATCGCTTTATCTGCAGCAGTAGCGGTATTGCTTTTTGGTCTGGTCAGCTGGAAACAAATATCTGATAATACCGACTGGGGTGTGCTCATGTTGTTTGGTGGCGGTATTGCACTATCGAACATCATGAAGGATACAGGAGCATCAGCTGTTTTGGCTGAACAAATCTCAAACGGTTTGTCTGGTACCTCTGCATTTGTGGTCATTCTTGTGGTATCAACATTCATCATTTTCTTGACTGAATTTACCAGTAATACTGCCTCAGCGGCATTATTAGTACCTTTGTTTGCCCCTATTGGTGCGGCACTAGGACTGTCTGATCAAGTATTGGTGCTGGTGATTGGCATTGGTGCGTCGTGTGCGTTTATGATGCCTGTTGCTACGCCACCAAATGCCATTGTTATGGGTACGGGTCATGTCAGACAAAAAGACATGATGAAGGTGGGTTTTGTATTAAATTTGGTTGCAATCATGATTGTAACTTTGATGGCTTATCTGTTTTGGTAAAATGTCATCTTAAATTTTTTTAGTTGGCGGTCTTATGACTTTTTCAATCATTCTTTTGGTCATCAAGCCTGCATCTTAATATGTGGATATAAAAAAACACGCTGACATCAAGTCGGCGTGTTTTTTTATTAACAATGGCTAAATTTATTGTAATTTTATGTAATATTTTGCTATAAAATGTGATAAAAAAGCAGATTTTTTTGGCAGAAGTGCTACCATGCACCAGCATAATTCGTAGCGAACCACTGCTTCCACTCCCTTATTGTGTTTTTGTTTGATTTTGAGTGGTTGGTTTGCTTATTTGCTTATTTGCTTATTTGCTTTTTTGTCTTGGTGATTGGGTGCTTTTAATGTTGATGTTATTAAAAAGATTGGTCATATTGTCTTTTTGGTCCATGATGTTGGCGATGATGCCTATCTTCGCGTATTCTGAGAGTCTATATTCAAATCATATTCACGAGGGGTATGATGAAATGGCATTTGCCGAAACTCGCACCAAGGCATTGCGTATGCTTCAAGAGCATGGCTATCAAGTGCGTAATATTGAGTTGCAACCTCGCATGAATGCTTTTATTTTAAATATCTATGCCTTAAAAAATGGCGTACACTATGTGCTGATACTGAGCTATCCTGAACTTAGGATTATTCAAGAAGCTCGCATACAAGAAGCTCGTATAGATGCTTGATTGATTTTGTTGATGATTAAGATGGTTGCAGATTGTCAAGTTTACAATGAGTTTAAGGTTTTAAAACAAGTGCAAATTAAAAAATCAAATTAAGTCATGACTGGAAATAAAATTATCAAAAGTAGTCAAAATGTGATAGAATTATAAAAATATCTATGAACTTTTCAAGTTGGATTGATTCATCAAATTTGAGGTTGTTATGTCTGATAAAAATCCAAAATTTTCTCGCATTTTATTAAAATTATCTGGTGAAGCCCTAGCGGGTGGTCGTGACATGGGCATTGATGCATCTATTTTAGACCAAATGAGCCTCTCTATTGCACATTTACGAGGTTTGGGCGTGCAGGTGGGCATTGTTGTTGGTGGTGGCAACTTGTATCGTGGCTCAACCCTGCAAAAAGAGGGTCTGGTTGGCCGTGTTACTGGTGATCAAATGGGTATGCTTGCTACGGTTATGAATGGTCTTGCCATGCGTGATGCTCTTGTACGCCGTAATATTACAACGCGTCTGATGTCGGCTGTTGCCATTTCAACCATTGGTGAACCATATTCTAGTCGTGATGCCATTCGCCATTTAAGTAATGGAGAAGTGTGTATCTTTGTTGCTGGTACAGGCAATCCTTTTTTCACTACCGATACCGCCGCTTGTTTGCGTGGCATTGAGATTGAAGCTGGGCTGATCTTAAAAGCCACCAAGGTTGATGGTGTGTATGATAAAGACCCAAGCATTCATGATGATGCGGTCAAATACGAAAGCCTAACTTTTGATGAAGTGTTAGAAAAAAAACTTGGTGTGATGGACTTGACTGCCATCGCCTTGTGTCGTGAGCACAATGTTCCGTTGCAAGTATTTGACATGAATAAGCCTAATGCGTTGTTAAATGTTGTGATGGGTGAAAAAGAAGGCACGAGAGTTTTTCATTGATTTATATCAACATATTTGTGTTTTTAGCAATTTTATTTAATATTTTTTTAACTTTTTCAACTAAAACCATTTGAATTATTTAAGGAATGACAATGATTGATGATATTAAAAAAGACGGTGAGAGTCGTATGCAAAAAGCACTAGAAGCCTTGGAAGGTGCTTTTGCTAAGTTGCGTACGGGGCGAGCTCACCCTGGCATTTTGTCTGGGGTGATGGTCAGTTGCTATGGCTCTGAGATGCCACTAAATCAAGTGGCGAGCGTCAATGTTGAAGATTCTCGTACGCTATTGGTTCAACCCTTTGACCGTTCGATGGTGCAGGCTGTGGATAAGGCAATTCGTGAGGCAGATTTGGGGCTAAATCCCATGACTGCAGATGTGATTCGTGTACCAATGCCAGCTTTGACTGAAGAGACTCGCCGTGATATGCAAAAATTGGCACGCTCTGATGCAGAATCTGCGCGTGTATCTGTGCGTAACATTCGTCGTGATATGTTGGGCGACATTAAAAAATTGGTCAAGGATAAAGAAGTGAGTGAAGATGATGAGCGTCGTGCCGAAACTCATATCCAAAAACTGACCGATGATTTCATCAAAACCATAGATACACAACTTGCCAAAAAAGAAAGTGAGCTTATGGAAGTTTAATATTGTCTTTGACCAAAAGATAATAATCAAGCTAAACAAGACTTATGCAAGTTGTCAAAATTGACTTTGGTTTTGAGATAATTTTGTATAAGTCTTTTGTTTTTATTGTTTTAATTGACTAAATTTATGCCAAATACTGCCAGCCCAATACCGCCTGTTGCTATGCCCAAACACATTGCCATCATCATGGACGGTAATAATCGTTATGGCAAATCTCAAAACCTTGCCGCAGGTCAAGGTCATATCAAAGGTAAAGATGCTCTTGATCCGATTGTGGAGCATTGTTTGGCTTGCAAGGTGGAAGTCTTGACGGTCTTTGCTTTTTCTTCGGAGAATTGGGAAAGGCCTAGGGCGGAGGTGGATTTACTCATGGATTTACTTGCTCAGACCATTTATGAGCAGATGCCCAGAATGCATAAATACCGCATTCGCTTAAAATTCATCGGTGAGCGTGCCTGTTTGTCAGATAAATTGGTTCAGCTGATGACCGATGCTGAAACCAAGACGGCAGCATTTGATGCGATGACTTTAGTGATAGCCATCAGTTATGGTGGCAAGTGGGATATTGTTAATGCTACCAAGGCCATTGCCCAAGATGTGCAAGTAGGGAATATTTGTGCTGATGATGTTGATGAAAGCGTGTTTGATAAATACATTCAATTATCGGAGTATCCGCCTGTAGATATGTTGATTCGTACAGGTGGTGATTATCGCATTTCCAACTTTTTACTTTGGCAAGCAGCCTATGCAGAGTTATTTTTTACGACGACTTTGTGGCCTGAGTTTGGCGTTGATGAACTTGATGCAATGATACAAAATTTTGTCAATCGTGAACGCCGTTTTGGTAAGACAAGCCAGCAAATTGCCAGTCAGCAACCAACGGAGAGTGTATCATGTGGCAACGAATAAAAACTGCCATCGTTTTGGTGTTGGTTGTTGGCTTTGCGTTATTTGCCAGTTCAGCACCAATTTTTATCATTCCGCTATTATTAGTGGGCGTGTTGATGGCTTCTTATGAATGGACAAAGTTTTTGCCTAAGCAGGGCAATCCGTTAATATTTGTTGCTGCTACTTGTGCATTGACGGCGGTGTCGATATTTTTGCCACAAACTTGGGTGTTTTGGTGGGCGATGTCGCTTCTTATTTGGGTAATGGCGATGATATGGGTTAAGCAATATCCCAGTAAAGAAAAATGGTATGGCCATCGTCTGATATACATGGGCTGTGTGATTTTGACCGCTGCCATCACGGCGATGTACGGACTTTGGCAAATGTCGCCTTGGTGGCTCATGTATGTGTTTTTGCTTGTGTGGTGTGCTGACAGTGGTGCGTATTTTGTTGGTCGCCAAGTTGGTAAAACCAAACTTGCACCAAATGTTTCGCCCAATAAATCGGTAGAAGGGCTGTGTGGTGGTCTTGTAACAGCAGGCGTGGTTGCTGGTATTGTGGGTTATTATTTACAATTATCAGGTGCAGCCTTATTTTGGTTTTTGGCATTGTCCGCTCTGACGGTGGGCGCAAGCGTTCTTGGTGATTTGTTTGAGTCCATGCTAAAACGCCGTGCAGGAATGAAAGATTCTGGCAATGTTCTGCCAGGGCATGGTGGTGTGCTTGATCGTATTGATTCATTATTATCAGCAACGCCTGTATTTGCTCTGGGTTTTTGGGCATTGATGGAAGTGGGTGTATTTACTAAGTCGTGGACAAAAGGGCATGCAGCCAGCTTGGCTTGGATTTTGTGGTCGTAATTTTTTGATGATGAATATGAATGACGGTATGAATGCTTTGTCGCAGTCTGATTTGAAGACCAATTCACCAGATAAATTGCAAAATCTTTCTGTGCTTGGAGCGACAGGATCAATTGGTGATAGCACACTTGAACTGGTGCGTCTGCATCGTGATAGATACCGTATTGTTGCATTATCTGGCTTTTCTCGCATTGACAAGTTATTGATGCTGTGCCAAGAATTTCAGCCTAGTTTTGTGTGTGTTGCAGAACACAATGCAACACAGTTTTGCCAAAAATTAACCGAACTGGGCCTAAAAACGACTGTGTTGTCAGGCGATGATGGCTTGAAGAAAATTGCCACCTTGCCTGAAGTTGATGTCGTTATAGCGGCAATTGTTGGGGCGGCTGGATTATCATCAACTTTAGCGGCAGCACAAGCAGGCAAGCGTATTTTGCTGGCCAATAAAGAATCTTTGGTCATGGCAGGGCATTTGGTCATGGCGGCAGCTCGTCAATATGGTGCAGTGATTTTGCCGATAGACAGTGAGCATAATGCCATTTTTCAATGCTTGCCAAAGTCGGTGCAAATGGATAATTGTAGCATTCATGATACTGAGCATGGCATTAGGCATTTATGGTTAACAGCCTCTGGTGGTGGATTTTTGCACAAAACTTTTGATGAGATGACCAATGCCAGTGTGTCGGACGCAATTAAGCACCCAAATTGGTCAATGGGGCAAAAGATATCAATTGATAGTGCTACAATGATGAATAAAGGACTTGAACTTATTGAGGCGTGCCATTTATTCAATCTGCCAGAAAATCGTATCAAGATTGTCATACATCCTAATAGCGTGGTGCATTCTTTGGTTGAATATGTGGACGGTTCATTTTTGGCACAACTTGGTAGCCCTGATATGAAAATACCAATTGCACACGCACTTGCCTATCCTGAGCGTATTAACACAAATGCCAAGCCGCTTGATTTGTATGAGCTATCCAACCTTCATTTCATCAGGCCAGATTTGGATAAATTTGAACCGCTAGAACTGGCACGATTTGCCGCTAAGCGTGGCGTAGGTGCTTGCATTACACTCAATGCAGCTAATGAAGTGGCGGTTGCAGCTTTTTTAAATGAGCAAATTTGCTTGACAGATATTGCAAAAGTTGTCAAATTTTGTCTTAATGATGATGAATTGAGCGTATATTTTGATGATGAATTTGCGACTTTGGTAGAGATTTTAGCGATGGATAAAAAGGTGCGAACCTTGGCCATCAAGATGGTCAATGAAATGGCTAATGGCATGAAAATGAGCGTGAGTAAATGACAGCAATATGGATGTTTTTGGCAGCGGTGTGTGTGCTTGGACCACTGATTGCCTTGCATGAATGGGGGCACTATATTGTTGCACGCTTGTGTGGCGTTAAGGTTTTGACCTATTCAATTGGCTTTGGGCCTAAGCTGTTTGGTTGGATCAGCAAAAAATCAGGCATTGAATATCGTATTTCTGCCATTCCTTTGGGCGGTTATGTCAAGATGCTTGATGAAACAGAAGGTGCGGTAGCTGATGCTGAGCGTCAGTTGGCATTTAACAATCAGCACCCATTAAAGAAAATTGCCATTGTCGCAGCAGGACCTTTAATGAATTTCATCATCGCCATTGTTTTGTTTTTTGTGCTATTCATGCAGCCATCTGAGCGATTAAATACACGAATTGGCCAAATTGTTGATGGCACACCAGCGGCACAATCTTTGGTGATTGGTGAAAAAATCACTGCCATTGATGACAAAACTGTCGATACTTGGGAAGATATTAATTATGCACTTGCAGGTCGTATGGGCGAAACAGCCGACCTTAGCATCACGACCGAGCAAGGCGGTAAAATTTTCCAAAAAACCGTATCCATCACGACATTCATGCAAGGCGAGCAAAAAAGCCAAGATGCGATTTTAAGTTTTGGGGCTTTGCCATATCAGCCCATGATTGAACCTGTGCTGGTAGAAATTGTGCCAGATGGTGCGGCGGCCTTGATGGGATTGCAGGTCGGAGATAAGGTGGTTGCTATTGATGGCAAAAAAATTGATAGCTGGACAACTGCCATACCCATCATTCGTGGCAGTCCTGAGAAAATGCTGTCTTTTGACATTATCCGAGATGGCAAGCCGATGAAGATTGAACTGATGCCAAAAGGCGTAAAGCTGCATGGAGAAACGATAGGGCAAATTGGCGTCAAGGTTGATTATGATGGATATGATACTGTGCCTAGTGACTATCGTATGGTGATTGAGCACACACCAGCCCAAGCATTGGAAAAATCTTTTATTAAGACTTACGACTTTACCAAAATGACGATTGATGGCATCGGCAAGATGGTAACAGGATTGATTGGTATTGAAAATATTTCAGGTCCGATTACGATTGCTGAGGTATCTAAGGCGAGTTTTGAGATTGGTTGGCAACAGGTACTATCAACCGCAGCGATCATCAGCTTGTCATTGGCGGCCATGAACCTTTTACCGATTCCTGTGCTTGATGGCGGTCATTTGGTGTTTTATACTTATGAATTGATTCGTGGCAAGCCTATGAGCCAAAAAGTGCAAGTGGTTGGATTTCATTTGGGATTTATCTTGCTTTTATGTTTCATGGTGCTTGCTATCAGTAATGATATCATACGCTTGTTTGGTTGAAGGTGCCTAACGGTATGTATTTGATAAAAAATGCTAAAAAAGTGTGAATAAATCTCTTTTAGGGCTTGCCAAAATGACATTTTTGGCTTAATTTAGCACCATTATCCTAACATTGATTTGGACTTTTGTTATTTTTAAATGATTTGAACGCATTTAAAAATGTAAAATCTGAGTATCAATGTTGTATTTTATTTTTTTAATCGTGGAATGATTTTATGCGTATGCCTAAACTTTCAGGTTTTGTAACCACTTCAATGACGACAGCAATCATCATGGCGATGACAGTGCCTGCGTATGCCAAAACCTTTATTGCCAATGACATTATTTTTGATGGCATTGAGCGTGTAACCATAGACAGTTTACAACAAAGCATACCAATCCGTGTCGGTCAAACGGTAACTGATGAGACACTTGCTGACAGCATTCGTGCTTTGTATGCAACAGAGCACTTTGCTGATGTACAGGCTGATGTCAATGGTGACCGTGTGGTATTTCATGTAACCGAACGCCCAGTAATTGCTGAACTTAATTTTGTGGGTAATAAACTCATTCCAAAAGCAGGACTTGAAGAGGGTCTAAAAAATACAGGTCTTTCGGTGGGTAATGTTTTAAAACAATCAACCGTTACCATCATTGAAAATGAGCTTAAAAACCAATACATCTTGCAAGGTTATTATAATATTGACATTCAAGTTAAGCAGACCAAACTTGATGGCAACCGTGTTAAATTAGACATTGAGTTTATTGAAGGTAAGGCGGCTCGTGTTGTTGATATCAATATTATTGGTAATCAATATTTTAGTGATGATGACATTAAAGATAAGCTGGCGATTAAAGACAGAGTGCTTAATCCGCTATCTAAAGCCAATCGTTATAGCCAAGAAAAATTAAATGCAAGTTTAGAATCTTTGCGTGCTTTGTATCTCAATGAGGGCTTTGTACGCTTTGCGGTGGATAGTTCAAACCTGTCTATTGATGAAGAAAAAAATAAAGTCTTTGTGGAAATTGCTCTGACTGAAGGTCAAAGATACAGTTTTGGCAAAATTCAATTCATGGGTGATATCACTTATGGGATTGATGAATTAAATGAGTTGGTTACCTTTAAAGAGGGCGATGGCTATTCACAAAGCAAACTAGAAGCTGTTACTGCCAGCATCAGCGAAAAATTTGGCGATGATGGCTATTATTATGCACAAATTCGCCCAGTAACACGCATTGATGATGAAACACGCAAGGTGAATATTGATTATTATATTGACCCTGTGCGTCCTGTGTATGTGCGTCGTATTAATTTTGGCGGTAATGTTAAAACCAAAGATGAGGTGCTACGCCGTGAGATGCGTCAGCTAGAAGGAGCATTGGCGTCTAATAAGAAAATTTACCTGTCTCGTATTCGCTTGATGCGTACAGGATTTTTTAAAGATGTCCGAGTGCAAGTCGTTCCTGTGCCAAACTCACCAGACCAAGTTGATGTGAACTATACTGTTGAAGAACAGCCATCAGGCTCATCAACCATTGCTGCAGGTTACAGCAGATCAGGTGGCTTAACCTTTCAGTTCGAGTTGTCTCAGTCAAACTTTATGGGCACAGGCAACCGTGTGAATGCTTCGTTTTCTCGTTCAGAAACCCGAGATGTGTATAGTTTGGGCTTAGTTGATCCTTACTTTACTCAAAATGGCGTATCTCAAAGTTTCAATGCGTATTATCGTAAGACCAAATATGATGCCAAAAATATCAACGGTTACATACTAAATGCGTACGGAGCCGCTTTACGCTATGGTTATCCTATTGATGAAAATCAGCGATTAAGTGCTGGCATTAATGTGGATAACACAGAAGTGCAAGGAGGGGCGGGTATGGCAGTCAGCAATGTTAGGCAGTTGCTTAAAGATGGCGGCAAAGTGAATTTTTATAAAAATAATACGGTGTTTAGTCATAACTATGTCACTTATGGTGCGACACTTGGTTGGAGCTATTCTAGTATAGATAAGCCTGTGTTCCCAACCAAAGGCATGAGTCATGATGTGGACTTGACCTTGGGCTTTGGTAAGAGAGGCTATCAAAAGGCGGTTTATACGGGCAATATCTATGTGCCATTTTGGAAAAAGAGCATCATTCGTGGCTATACACGACTAGGCTATGGCAACAATCTACCATTTTATGAGAATTTCTACGCAGGTGGTTATGGTTCGGTGCGTGGTTATAATCCATCAACTCTAGGCCCTCGTTCACAAAGCTATGCATTGGCCAAAGATAATAAACGGTCTGGCCTTGGTGAGAATGTTGGCGGTAATGTACTGACCACTTTTGGGGCAGAGTTGATTTTACCAATGCCATTTAAAGGTGATTGGAGTGATCAGATTCGTCCTGTTGTTTTCTTTGAGGGTGGTCAGGTTTTCGACACCACTGGTGCTGATAAAGAATCGGTTGACCTAAACGCATTGACTGGTACTCAGGGTGCACCTACCAAATACCCATTATTAGAGCAAGATAAAGAGCTTCGTTATTCTATGGGTGTTGGTGCGACATGGTATACGCCAATCGGTCCGTTGTCTCTTAGCTATGCCAAGCCAATCAATAGCAAACCTACGGATCAAACCGAAAAATTCCAATTCCAAATTGGCAGTGTGTTTTGATGATAAAGATTGCTCATTTAATAGATGAGATTGAAAAGATACAGCCTGTACTAAACAAGGCGGTATTTGATAAGTCTGTTTTACACAAATCCGTCAATCATGTGGCGGATTTGTCAGATGCCAGTGGTGACGCTTTGGCATTTTTAGCATCGCCAAAATATGCCGATGACTTGACCAAGACATCGGCAAGTGTGGTGATTGTGAGCGAGCGATTTGCTGAGCGTGTCCCAATAGGTATGCTTGCCATCATTGTCAAAGATGCTTATTTGGCCTATGCGTCTGTCAGTGTGTTGTTTGCTCATTCATCAATAAAGCATGACATTCACCCATCTGCCATCATTCACCCATCTGCTACGATTGGTGCTGGCGTATCTGTCGGTGCATACACCAGCATTGGCAAAAATGCACACATTGGTTCAGGCTGTATCATTGGGCAAGGTGTTGTGATTGAAGATGGTGTGATGATTGGTGATGATTGTTATATAGACCATCATGTAACCATTGCTCATCATAGCAAACTTGGTGATAAAGTACGCATTCATGCTAATAGTACCATCGGTTCAGAGGGCTTTGGTTTTGCTCCCAACTCAACCAAAGATGGCTTAACATGGCAGCGTATTGCTCAGCTTGGGCGAGTTGTCATTGGTGATGATGTGCGAATTGGCAGCAATGTTTGTATTGACCGTGGAGCGGTAGGGGATACAATCGTTGGTAGTCATGTTATTATTGATAATTTGGTGCAGATTGCCCATAATGTTCATGTTGGTGCTGGCACAGCGATAGCGGCTAAGGTTGGTATTGCAGGGAGCACTCATATTGGAAAAAATTGTGTCATTGGTGGCATGGCGGGTATTGCAGGGCATCTTGTCATTGCCGATCATGTAACCATTACCGCCATGACAATGGTAACAAACCATATTAAAAAATCGGGTAGTTATTCATCAGGGACAACTGCCATGCCATCAGCAGACTGGCGACGAGCAGCAGTAAAATTTCGCCAATCTGGTGAAAAATAAATAGTTTAAATGTATCAGACCATCATTTTTAAGGACAGTTCATGACCAATACCACCATTGATACCGAGCTACTTACCCAAGAGGATTTGGACATTTTGGCCAAGCGTGGCGTAAGATTGCCACTAAAATACGATCAAATTAAACATTATCTACCGCACCGCTACCCATTCATGCTGATTGACCGTGTGACTGCCTGTTCGCCAAATCAATGGATCACAGGCTATAAAAATATCACGATTAATGAAGAATTATTTAATGGGCATTTTCCTGATAATCCTGTCATGCCAGGTGTCTTGATGGTTGAAGCAATGGCACAATTGTCTGGCATTTTAGGGTTTATTAGTGCAGGTCAGACTTCTGAAAGTGGCTATTTATATCTGTTTGCTGGAGTGGATAAAGTACGCTTTAAAAAGCTGGTGAGTACAGGAGATACGCTTGTGATTCGCTCAAAGGCTACTCGCAGTGTGCGTGATATTTATAAATTTGAGTGTACAGCCCATGTTGATGGTGAGCTGGCTTGTAGTGCCGAGATTATGATCGCTCGTCAAAAAATGACGGACTTATGAGTTAATTGAGATTGCAATAAGCATTTAAATAGTAGAATTTTGTTTTTAGTAGTTGTTTGAGGCTGCGAAGGCTGCCTAAGTCTGGGATAAATATGAAGATTCACCCAACCGCCATCATTGATGAATCCGCCATCATTGATGAATCCGCGATTATCGGCCCCTATTGCATTATTGGTAAAAATAGCAAAATCGGTGCGTATACTGTACTAAAAAGCCATGTGATTGTTGGCGAAAATACCACAATTGGCCAGTATAATGAGATTTATCAATTTGCCAGTGTTGGTGAAAATCCACAGGACTTAAAATATGCAAATGAACCCACTTATTTGCAAATTGGTGATCATAACCGCATTCGTGAATCGTGTACAATTCATCGTGGTACAGTACAAGATAATGGTTTGACAAAGATTGGTAATCACAACCTATTGATGGTCAATACGCACATTGCACATGATTGTGTGTTGGGTGATTATAATGTTCTTGCAAATAATGTTGGTGTGGCAGGGCATGGCCATATTGGCAATCATGTCATCATTGGCGGTCAGTCAGGCATTCATCAGTTTTGTCGCATTGATGATTACAGCATGATTGGTGGGGCAAGTCTGATTGTTAAAGATGTGGCAGCTTTTACGATGGTTTCGGGCAATCCTGCCAAAACGCATGGTGTCAATAAGGAAGGAATGCGTCGCAAAGGCTGGTCGCCACAGACCATTAAAATGCTTGATGAAGCTTATCGTGTGATATTTCGCTTGGGGCTACTTCGTAATGAAGCGTTGATAGAGCTTGAAAAATTACTACCTAACGAACCAAAAATTCAACTATTGATTGATTCTGTAAAAAACAGCCAGCGTGGCTTGGTTCGTTAATTAACTACTTATATACCTTATCAAACAAACCCATAACTCCGTGTTATGTGTTTGTTTATTTTTATTTTCTTGACATTCTTTGTGTAATAAATCAAACTATGCTAGTAACATTATTGCAAGGTTTTAACCGTGTGCAATTTTGTTTTTTCATAAAAGTGGTATCGTTTGGCATCAATGGTTGTCAATGATGAATAATAAAACAGTTAAGGAGAGTTTATGTCTGCACAACGAGAAAGTTGGTCAGCACGCTCTGGCTTTATTTTGGCCGCAATTGGTTCGGCAGTCGGTTTGGGGAATATCTGGCGTTTCCCTTATGTATCCTATGAAAATGGCGGAGGGGCTTTTTTCATTCCGTATTTAATCGCTTTGATAACAGCAGGTTTTCCGCTGTTGTTTTTGGATTATGCTGTAGGTCAAAAATACCGTGGTGCACCACCAACGGCCTATCGTCGTATGATTAAATCAGCCGAGGGCGTGGGCTGGTGGCAAGTACTTGTTTGTACGGTGATTGGTGTCTACTACGCCTCAGTGCTTAGCTGGTCGGGGCAGTACACGCTGTACGCATTCAGTCAGGCATGGGGTGAGGATACAGAAGCCTTCTTCTTTAACCATTATCTACAAAATGGCACAGGATTAGATTTTACTTTTGTACCAAGCTTATTTTGGGGCATTATTTTGGTTTGGGCGATTGTGCTGTTCATCATGTATGGCGGCATTCGCAAAGGTATTGAGCTTGCCAACAGGATATTCATTCCACTACTTGTGGTAATGTTTGTTGTGATGGTTATCCAAGCGGTACGCCTACCTGGAGCAGCAGAAGGCTTAGACACCTTTTTTACGCCAAATTGGGAAGCAATGCTTAATCCAAAAGTATGGCTGGCTGCTTATGGTCATGTCTTCTTCTCAATGTCAATCGGCTTTGGCATCATGGTAACTTACTCTTCATACTTAAAGAAAAATGCCAATTTGACAGGTTCAGGCTTGGTGGTGGGCTTTGCTAATTCATCATTTGAGATTTTAGCGGGCATTGGTATTTTTTCGGTATTAGGCTTTATGGCGGTCGCCTCTGGTAAGCCAGTGTCAGAAGTAGTCTCTGGCGGTATCGGCCTTGCATTTGTGGCATTTCCTAAAATTATATCAAGTATGGGTGATGCTGGCACGATTATTGGGGTATTATTTTTTGCATCATTGTTTATAGCAGGATTGACCTCAATGGCAAGTATTATTCAAGTGCCAATATCTGCCTTTGAAGATAAATTTGGTTGGTCGCATAAAAAAGCAGTTTCTATCATTGGCGGTTTCTCGGCATTGATTTCTGTTGCTTTATTTTCAACCAAAACTGCAATTACTTTTGTGGATATCATTGACCACTTTGCCAATAATATTGGTGTTGTGTTTGGTGCAATTTTATCAATTATTTGGGTAACTTGGCTACATCGTGGTTTGCTTGACAAACTGATTGCTCATATTAATGGCATTTCGAGTTTTAAAGTTGGTGCAGGTTGGTCATTTGTTTTGACAGTAGTTACACCAATTTCGCTGATCGTAGCATTGGTACTTAGTCTAAAATCGCTACTGAGCGAGGGTTATGGTGGCTATGATTTCATCACACAATTGGTATTTGGCTGGGGTGTAGTGGCTGTATTTGCCATTGGAGCGATGATTTTAACCAAAGTTCAAGGTCATGTCCTGCATAATGAACAAAAGAGAGATTATCATGAATAGTACTGCATTGATTATTATGGTGGTGGCATTGATTGCCATTTGGGGTGGATTGATTTTATCTTCCATTCATTTGATTAAAAATCCTGACATTGATATAGATCAAGTGTCTAACGACTGATTAACAATACAAAAAAACAAGACCTAAGATTGGGTCTTGTTTTTTTGTTGGTTGGGTTTTAGTTTTGGTTTTAGTTTCTAAGTCCTTGTTCATCTGCTAATATTTTTGGTGCAGGCTGTAATGGCATCAGTGGTGCAGTTAAAGCGGCCTGCAAGACTTCCTCAATGGTTTCAACAGACTGGATTTTTAGCCCTTCTTTAACATTATCAGGAATTTCGGTTAAGTCTCGTTCGTTGGACTTTGGTATTAAGACGTGCCGAATGCCTCCACGATGTGCAGCGAGTAGTTTTTCTTTTAGCCCACCAATGCGTAATACCTTACCACGCAAGGTTACCTCACCTGTCATAGCAATGTCAGAGCGAATGGCAATGCCTGTGAATGCTGAGACCAAGGCGGTGGTTAAGGCAATACCAGCAGATGGGCCATCTTTTGGTGTTGCACCTTCTGGCATATGTACATGAATGTCTGTTTCTTTGATTTTATCGTAGGATATGCCAAAACGCTCACCACTAGCTCGCACCACACTCATTGCTGCACGAATAGATTCCTTCATGACATCACCAAGAGAGCCTGTAAAGATAAGCTCTCCTTTGCCAGACATGGTGGCGGTCTCGATGGTGAGTAGTTCGCCACCAACCGAAGTCCATGCCAAACCTGTGATACGACCAATTTCTGGTTCTTTTTCAGCAAGACCGTAGTCAAATGGCTTCACCCCCAAAAAGTCTGCAATATTTTTATCGGCTATATTAATGGGTTTAATGACCGTGCTTTTTTTAGGCTTGATGCCATAAGTTTCAACTTGTGAGCGTACTGCTTTACGGCTGATTTTATTAATCTCACGCTCTAAGTTACGCACACCTGCTTCACGCGTATAGTGTCGGATAATACTTGTGATTGCTTCATCGGTGATGTTTAGCTCATCTTTGTTTAAGCCATTTTGTTCAAGTGCTTTTGGCACAAGATAATTTTGAGCAATTGATAACTTTTCATCTTCGGTGTAGCCAGGTAATCTGATGACTTCCATACGATCTAAGAGTGCAGGCGGAATGTTCATGCTGTTTGCAGTACAGATAAACATGACTTCCGATAAATCTAAGTCTAGATCAAGATAATGGTCATTAAACCCATTGTTTTGTGATGGGTCAAGCACCTCAAGTAATGCACTGGCTGGATCACCACGAAAATCTTGTGCCATCTTATCAATTTCATCAAGCAAAAACAGCGGATTTTTTACTTCTACTTTGGCGAGGCTTTGTACAATTTTACCAGGCATGGCACCAATATAAGTGCGACGATGTCCACGAATCTCTGCTTCATCACGCACACCACCTAATGCCATACGCACAAACTTACGCCCTGTGGCTTTGGCAATTGATTCACCCAATGAAGTTTTGCCGACACCTGGGGGTCCTACCAAACAAAGAACGGGGCCACGCATTTTTTTAACTCGAGACTGTACCGCCAAGTATTCTAGGATACGGTCTTTAATATCATCTAAACCGTAATGGTCTTTGTCTAGTGTGCTTTTTGCCTTATTTAGATCAATTGATACTTTGCTTGCCTTATTCCAAGGTGTGTCCAAAATCCATTCAACATAGCCACGCACAACCGATGCTTCTGATGAATTTGATGGCATTTGTTTGAGTTTTTTAAACTCATTTTCAGCTTTTTTGCGCACCTCTTTAGGTAGGTTTGCCTCTTTTAGGCGTTTTTCAAGTTCGCCATCTTCTTCGTCTGCACCGTCGTTCAAATCAGAAAGTTCTGATTTGATTGCTTTCATTTTTTCGTTTAAAAAGTATTCTCTTTGATTACTCTCCATTTGTTTGCGTACAGCGTCTTGTAGTTCATTTTCAATACTGCGTTCTGCTTTATTGTGAGTAAAAAATTCTGTCAGGGCTGTATAATATGCCATGATGTCATCATTTTCTAGAATATTTTGTTTGTCTTCTAATTTTATTGATACTCGTGTTGCAATAAAATAAATCAGTTCAAGTAAATCATCGATACGATTGGCAACACGAATGATTTCACGAGCATTTCTAAGAGAAGTTTCGGCATAATCAGCGAAGAATTCTAGCAGTACTGTCTGGTGAGCTTTGCTTTCATCGGCTGATAGAGGATTGGTGATTGGTGATTTTTGAGAAGTGGCAATCAGTGCATCATCAATTGTGTCAATTTTGGCACGATACAGACCTTCAATCAAAACTTTGAGGCAGTTATCATCGTTGTCATGTGGCATGGTGCTGATGATGCGACAAACCGTGCCATAATCGTACAGGTTGCTAATTTCAATATCTTCTGACAGTGAATCTTTTTGTGAGACAACTAAAATTTTTTCATTAAAATTATCTTGAGCATTTTTAATGGCGGCGATTGACTGCTCACGCCCCACAAATAGTGCAATTTGCATATGTGGATATACTACGACATCACGCACGGCAAGTAGTGGTAGGGTGGTAAAATTGTCAAAATCATCTAGGGCTTCAGTGGTCATGAAGTACTCCTTTTTAAGTTATTTTTTGTGTGAATGGTTTATGGTGGTACTTTAAAAAAATGCAAGTCTTATGGGTGATTTTTATGCAAAATCATTAGCAAATAAGAGTGATGCCAGATTGCCTGTCTTTACTCTTTTATTAAAAATAATTAAAAAATTTGTATTTCTTTTTTATTTGCTTGATGATATTTTGCTGCTATTGTTGATTTATGGCATTGGTTTAAATTGATTTATTTTATAGTTTATTGATTTTAAATGTTTTTTTAAGTTAAATTTTGATTAAAAAATCATTTATAATGACGCAAATTTTTTTATAACTTTTGAGAGATTTATGAATGCAGTATTAATTGCGGTTGTCATTATGGTTGGGCTATCGCTGGCCCGTGTTCATGTGGTGTTAAGCCTTATTATTGGTGCTGTTATCGGTGGTTTGATGGCAGGTCTGTCTATTGCTGATACACTGACGGCTTTTCATCATGGTCTGAGTAATGGAGCACAGATTGCTTTATCTTATGCGATTTTGGGTGCATTTGCGATGGCGATTGCTCATTCTGGCGTGCCTAAGCTACTGGTAGATGCAATGACGGCACGCCTAAACCAAGCACAAGCAAGCGGTGCGATAAAGTGGACACTGTTTGCTTTGATTTTGGTGATGGCAATGTTAAGCCAAAATTTGATCCCTATTCATATCGGATTTATTCCCCTGATTATCCCATCTTTATTGCTGTTATTTAATCGCTTGCAAGTTGATAGACGATTGGTGGCGTGTATCATCACTTTTGGCTTGGTCAATACTTATATGTTCATTCCTTATGGTTTTGGTGATATTTTTTTAAATCAAATTATTTTAAAAAATATCAATGATGCAGGTATGAATACATCGGGTGTATCCATCATGCAGGTTATGGCAATTCCTGCGGCAGGAATGTTGTTTGGGGTTTTGATGGCGGTTTTTGTCAGCTACCGTAAGCCTAGAGTATATCAAAATCTATCAATCCAAACCAATCATGCACAGGATAATCATACCGATAAATCACCTGCCTATCGTTTGGTTGTGGTTTTATCGGCAATTGTGGCGGCATTCATCGTGCATTTTTATACAGATTCTTTGCTGATGGGTTCAATGGTAGGGTTTTTGATATTTATTGTATCGGGTGTGGTCAGTTGGCATGAGGCAGATGGTGTGTTTAATGACGGCATTAAAATGATGGCCATGATTGGTTTTATCATGATCAGTGCTCAGGGTTTTGCTGAAGTGATGAAGGCGACAGGGCAAATTGATATGCTCGTCTCTATGGCGATGGAAATATTTGGTGGAAGTAAAGGTGTGGCAGCATTTGTCATGCTCATGATTGGACTTATTGTAACACTTGGTATTGGTTCATCTTTTTCAACGGTACCAATTTTGGCAGCGATTTATGTGCCAATGTGCGTGGCACTTGATTTTAGCGTGCCTGCCACCATTGCACTTGTTGCCACCTCTGGCGTGTTGGGCGATGCTGGCTCACCTGCATCGGACTCAACTTTGGGTCCGACAATGGGTTTGGATATTGACGGTCAGCATGATCATATCAAAGACTCTGTCATTCCAACTTTTATTCATTATAATATTCCGTTGGTTATTTTTGGTTGGATTGCGGCGATGGTGCTGTAAGCTTGAATGCTTACATGGCAAAAAACTTGGATTGGTTGTATGATTTGGTTGTAGCTGGTGGTGATAGCAATGGTGATGAAGGTCTTAATTGAAACCAAAAACAAGAAATCAAAAAAGTTAGCTTTAAATGGACATCTTGCAAAATTACCTAACCCCACCAAAAACCAATTTAACCCCAAGAAGAAACCTTGTTAATAACTTTCGGTAGGTTAAATACTTTAAATTTGGCAAGGATGTGTTCTATTTTAATTTGTGTCTTAAATAGCAAGGTGTTATAATCTTTGGATTCTTGCACAAGTGAATGTTTGTTGGTGGCTTTGATGGGTATACTTATCAGTATGCCAAAATCAGTAGCAATTTGCTCATAGATGCGATATTCCTTAAAATACTGCAAGGTTGCTATTAACAGATTGAGCATACCAATTTTATTTAAGTTTTCTACCACCTTTTAGTGTACAGTAGCTTGTGCCTGCTCTAAACAGGCAGGCATTTCATGAAAGACAGTCTGTTCAACATCAATCAAGCGTTTAAACCAAGCGTTAAACTTTTCATCAGATAAGTGTGTGGAGATCCGTAGTTCATTGGGGTATTTTAGCATAGATTAGTTTTGCAGGGAGTCTATTGATGATTGCATATTGATTATTTTTGATAAGGATTTTTCAATACAAATTCCACAAAGGCTTTGACAATGGCAGAGCGATAACAATGAGCAGCGTATAACATAAATACTTCAAAAGTAGGGGCATCAAATTGGGGCAAAATCTCCACCAAACGCTTTTTGGCTATCCATTCATCAGCGGTAACAGCAGACATTTGTCCGATATATAAGCCTTGCACAATCATATATTCCACCGCATGGCTGTCATTGCTGGCAAATGCTATCGGCAAGGCAATTTTTGCTTTGTTCATTTGAATGACCATTTCGCTTTCGCCATTTTTTGCCCAACTGGCAATGGGATAATTTGCCAAATCGGATATGGTTTTTGGTGTGCCAAGTCGTGCCAATAAATCAGGACTTGCCACCCACTTGGTGCCAAGCGTCAATACTTTTTTGGCAATAAAATCATCGCCGTGCAAGTCGCCAATGCGAAACGCCACATCAATACCATCATTTGCCAAGTCCAAATAGCGTTCGGTCAGCGTACAATGAATGTGAATGTGGGCAAATTGCTGTTGAAATTTGCCAATCCACCAAAGCGAAGGCTCAAAAGCAGGCGGTGCTGAAATGCGTAACACGCCTTTTAAATTTTGCTCATCGTCAAGAAGCACTTGTTTGGCATTTAATAAATTGTCAATAGACAAATGCACTTCGTCATACAGTTTTTGCCCTGCCATTGTGGGTTTGACGCCTGATTTTTGGCGGTCAAACAGTTGAATTTGCAAAGATTTTTCAAGCTCACTGATTTGACGGCTGATGGTGGCAATCGGTACGCCCGTGCGTTTGGACGCCTTGGAAAGCGAGCCTGTTTGGACAATGGCGACAAATAGATGCAGGGTGTTGAGATTCATTGGTTTGACTGTTTAAACATTTGGGTTATTTTAGCAGATTTTAATTTATCCTGAAAATAACACCAACCACCCCCATATTTGCATCACCAATCACTATTTAAAATGGCTCACTTACTACAAATCAAGCATCAAATCGTTTCTTTTGCCACTAAATCCTCTGCAATCTCCTGTGCCTGCTTGAGTACAAATTCAATCGCTTCATTCTGTAAATCAGGCGGATATTTATAGGTGCGTAGAGTAATACGAATCAGCGTTCGCATTTTGGCACGCACCGAGTCTTTGTATTGCCAATCAATCGTTACCGATTTACGCAGTTTTTCGGTGATTTCTCGTGCCAATTTCAAAAGAGTTGCACCACCCATTTCTCGCACCGCACTTTCGTTGCGAGCCAGTGCATCATAAAACGCCATTTCAGCAGGACTTAATCCCAGCTCTTCCCCTCGTTTTTGGCGAGCGTCAAACTCTTTGGCAAGCGTGATGAGTTCTTCCAAAATTTCCAACACGGATAAATTGTGGTTGTGGTATTGGTTCATTGCTTCTTTGAGTCGTTGCTCAAACTCTTTTTTGGTGGCAAGATTTGCCCCGCTTTGTGTGCGCAACTCGGACGCCAGATAACGCTCCATCGCACCAATCCATAAATCTTTGGTTGGGCTGTTTTTTACCGTTTCCAAAAATTCATCAGAAAGTAGATTAATGTTTGGGCGTTCTTTGTGAAGCAGTGTAAACAAATCAACCACGCCGTCAGATTTTACTGCTTGATTCATTAAGGTTGCCAGTTGTAATAAGCGGTCATTTTCGCCTGACGCATTGCGGGGCGTATCACTGTTTTTGATAATGGTGGCACGCACCGCATCATAAAAAGCCAGTTCCTGTTTGTAAGGTTCAACCGCTTTTAATGCCCCGCAAAGGGCATAGCCTTTTTTGGCAAACCGTACCGCTTGCAAAAAAGCATTTTTGCGTGGGTTTTTGTCCTTTTTGTTTTTACTGTCATCAGGATTGACACGGTCTAGGGCTAAAATATGGTTGGCAGAGGTCAAAATCGCATTCAGCAGTTTAGCAGGTTCGCTAATTTGCAAAATTTTGCCAATATCAACCGTTTGTCCATCCACAGGTGTGGCAAATTGCCCCCGAATAATGCTGACATATTCAAGCATTTTTTCCAAAACCGTCTCAATATTGCGTACAGGTTTTTCTTTGCCACAAGCGTTGGTGTATTGCTTCATCGCTTTTTCAAGCTCATCGGTCAAGCCCACATAATCCACAATCAAGCCGCCATTGTCCGTGCTTTTGTTACGGAACACCCGATTTACCCGAGCAATCGCCTGCATCAAATTATGCCCGCTCATCGGCTTGTCAATGTACATCGTGTTACAACAAGGGGCATCAAACCCTGTAAGCCACATATCTCGCACGATGACGATTTTTAGGAGGTCGTCTGGGTCTTTAAAGCGTTTTTCTAGCGTTTTTTTGTCCTGATTGTGTTTTTGCCATTCGGCAGGGTCGCAGGCTACGCTTGTCATCACGATTTTTATCACTCCTTGCAACACATCGTCAGAATGCCAATCGGGGCGAAGTGCAATGATTTTTTCGTACAATTTCACACAAATGGCACGGCTCATCACCACGACCATCGCCTTGCCGTCTTGCTGTTTGGTACGCTCATCATAATGGGCAATGATGTCTTCCGCCATTTTTTGTAAACGGCTTTCAACACCGTGCAATTTTTCACGCAAACGAAAAGTCGGATTTTGTTCATTGTCATCAAGCAGGGCCCCAGCTTCTTTGACCACCTTATCAAAATCATGACTTTCGCCCAAGCTGATTTGGCGTGGCTCATAGATAATCGGCACGGTTGCTCCATCTTTCACCGCATCTTCAAAATCGTAAATAGACACATATTTACCAAACACTTCTTGGGTGTCTTTGTCATCAAGGGCGATTGGCGTGCCTGTAAAACCAATAAAGGACGCATTGGGCAGGGCACTGCGTAAATGCTTGGCGTAGCCCTCTCGATATTGTCCTTTGTCGTTGATTTTTTGGCTAAAACCATATTGCGAACGGTGGGCTTCATCGGTAATGACAATGATGTTTTGCCGCTCGTTCAAAATGGGGTGGGCAAGCTCATCTTCCATTAAGCCAAATTTTTGAATGGTGGTAAAAATCACACCCCCAGCCGAACGACTGGCAAGAGCAGAGCGAAGTTCATCTCGTCCGTTGGCCTGAATGGGCGTTTGTTTTAGTAAATCTTGCCCACTACAAAAAGTGGCATAAAGCTGACCGTCCAAATCGTTACGGTCGGTAACCAAAACCAAAGTCGGATTTTTTAAGGCAGCTTGGCTCAACACTTTGCCTGCATAAAACAGCATTGAAAGCGATTTACCCGACCCTTGCGTATGCCAAAACACGCCCACTTTGCGGCTGCCTGTGTGACTGCTGGCAAGTAGGGTACATTCCACCGCTTCATTGACGCCATAAAACTGATGATATTGGGCAATTTTCTTGATGGTGCGGTTTTTGTTGTCTCGTTCAAACACCACAAAATTTTGCACATAATCCAAAAGATTTTTGGGCGTCATCAAACCTTGTAACAAGCCTTCTAACTCATTTTCAAACACAATTCGTTGGCTTTTGTTTTTCTCATCCACCACACGCCAAGGGGTAAAACGCTCAAAATCAGCCGTCAGCGAACCAATGCGAGCCACAATGCCATCTGAAATCACAAGTGCCTGATTAAATACAAACAGCTCGGCAATTTCTTCTTTGTAGGTTTGCAGTTGGGCGTACGCTTTACCAATATCGGCATTTTCTTTAAGTGGATTTTTGAGCTCAAAGACCACAAGGGGCAAACCATTGACAAAGCCAATCACATCAGGAATACGCTTGCCCTTTTTGCCTTGAATGTCAAGCTGATTGACAATGCGAAAATCATTGTGGGCTGGCACCCCAAAATCCACCAAACGCACCACGTCAAATTTTTGCTCGCCTTGTGCCTGATAACGATACGGTACACCATTTCTTAGCCATTCATAAGCTTGGCGGTTACGCTCGGCAAGGTCGCCACTCTCACTACGGCAGACCATCGCCACCACATTTTCCACCTCGGCAGCAGGCAAATTGGGGTTTAATTTTGCAATGGCGGCTGCCAACAAGGGCTTTAAAATCACCTCGCCTGTCCGCTCTCGCCATTCATTTTGGCAGCCCAAAAGAATGGTTTTGCCGTAGGTATAATCCCAGCCCAAAGATTGCATTATGGCAATGGCGGATTGTTCAATGGTGTTTTCGTTGATGCCTAGCATTTTTTTGCTCCGATAGTCTTGACTATGCAAGTTTGCATTGTTATAATAGCACTTGATACAACCGCACTCCCTGTCATTTGACACAGTGCGGTTTTTATTTGTCTAAATCTTGGCTTGGTTGCCACAAATTCCAATTTTTATAATCATCAATCAGACCAAAAACCTTTAAATTAATTTTTGAGCTGTGATGTTTTGGAAATTCGCCTATTAATGACAAAAATCTTTGTCCCCATTGGGATTTAGGGCATAATACTTTTAATATTTTTTGCATTACACAAAAATAGAAAAATGGTCGGCTGTTATCTAATTTATCCCAAAAAGATTCTTTTATTTTTGATGATTTTATGGTGATACGACTGTTCCATAGGCGGTCGTGGTGGGCACAAATATTGCGTATTTCATTTAAACTTTTTAGCCATTTTGCAAATTCTTTGCCATTATTTAAACCGTATTTTTGGGATATTTTATCTCTATCTTTGCGTGTCAAGCCTGAATAAACTTTTGACATTGCCCCAAAATCCCACAAATTACACACCACCCAAATTGGTAAATCGCCATATTTGTTTTGATTGTGCAAAACAAAGGGCGTGCTTTTATTTTTGGCTCTTTGAACCAATTCATCGGTATATTCTAGCCATTTTTGATAATTGTTATTTTTGATGAATTGACCATCAAAATATTGTGAATCTCGATGAGCAAGCGGGTCTTTTTCGCCCAATAAATGAGCAATATCCACTTTTATGGCGGTTTCAATGCGTTCTAGGGCATCAAGAGCCAATAAGCGTAACTTTTTATCAAACAGATACAAGGATAAAACATCTTCAAAATGGCTGTTTGGCATAAATGTATCAAGCAATAAATTGTTGTGGCTGTCCCATTGACGAAATGGGTGCAGGTAGCCACTGAATCGATAATAGCCAATACGGCTTAAATAGTTTTCTAGGCGTGCTCGATTGGCAAATAATAAACCTCTTTGTTTTAAGATATCGGCTTGTTCTTCAAAAGTTTTCCACGATTTTATCGGTGTAAGCATAAAAAATTAAATCCTTATTTTGGGTATTGCTAAATTTGCATGTCTTTTATTTATAACTCAATCTCTTTTGGGTTTAATGTGGCAATGGCGGATTGTTCGATGATGTTTTCGTTGATGTTTAGCACTGTGGGTTCTCCGCTGTATCTAGGGTGTTTTGTAATTTCTCTTTAAAAGCGATGACCAAAGAATGATTATTTAGGTTATTTGATATTAGCTCAATGATTTCAGATAGCGATTTTGTATCATATTGATGAGTACCAATATAACCACAGCGAATAAGAGCCTCCAATTCTTGCTTTCCAATATAATGTTTATTTATATTTTCATAGGAAAGTAGTCCACCACCTCTTTTTCCACGACAAATAGGTAAGTCTTTAATCATTTTAAAATGTTCTAGAGAAATATTAAAAGATATTATATTTCCATTTGATGATTGATTTTTAATAAACCTAAGAAAAAATGGGTGATTATTTAATCTAAAGTCATCAATATTTGAAGATGGTGAGTTGTTAATTGTGTTTACTACGCTATCCATTCGCTCAATTTCATCATAAAGCTGTTGGTCAAATCTATAAATCCATTTGTTACTTTCTTTTTTTAAAATTTTATATTGAAGCATTACGATGTTTTTATGAGTATCATTAATATAAATAAGGTCTACCCCTAAAACTCTTTCCAGCGGCAATTTGTTTGCTGTGTAAATGGTTAATTTTTCATTACTGTTTTCAAATGTGATTTTTCCAGTAGGGTAACAACTTTTCACCAATTCTTCTCTATCTTCATTGAATTCATAATTGATGACATTATCTTCTAACAAATAAGAAAAACTACTGATTTCAGTTTCTTTTGTATCATTAATTTCAATGCTTGTTATATTTCTATTATCCATTCCTGATATAGAAATAGCTAGGTTTATAGCATCAGCCTGCATTATGCTATTATTTATTTCTTTATTGGGAATTATATAATTTTCCAAGAATTCAAAATAATCATCTGCAAAAATTCTCAATAGATGTTCACTTAGCTTTTGAGATAGTTTTACATAGTCATTCTGAGTATAATTTTCTAGCTTGGTTATATAATTTTTCTCCAAATTTTCTTTAAGAATATCGGTATTTTTCCATTTTGTTTTCTTCAGATGATGTAATACTATTCTGGTGTCAATAGAACTGACTGGCTGTTTGCTTTTTACAAGTGCAAGCCATAGGCAATCGTTAGATTGTATTAGAACTAAAGATGATTTTTTGAAAACCTCACTTTGAGATTTTCTGATGGTAAATGAAAAAATATCCTTTAAGGAATAATTTTCCATCTCTACATCTAATAATCTAACAAAGCAAATAGGCTTGCCTTTTATGATGTGTTTGATATTGTCAAAATTACACAAAATCCATTTCTCCACTTAATAATTTAGGCAATAACTCATCTCTGATTTTAGCTAAGTTATTATTCTGAATAATGTTCTCTCTTAGTTTATTAAAAATACCTTCAATATATTCATTAAAGTGCTTAAAAACTAGGTCTGATGGTTCTAAAATTTCCATCTCTTTTATCATTTTTGAATTGACTGCTGTTGCGATTGATGACGTACTTCCTAGATTATTAAAATCAAAATTTTTCAAATAACAATATAAAAATTCTGAGCTGAGTTTTGATGGGCTAGGAATTTTAAAATGAGCAATAGCTTCATTGGTAGTTGTTTCTTTTGTTGTGATTGAAACTCTACCAACGGTTAATTTAAAACTCAAAATTACAGTATTTTCAGGAATTCTCTTAACATTAAATTTATCTACGGCTTCAACTTTTAAGTATTCGCTACTTTCCGTGATAAACATTCCTTGATTTCCCATATCTTTAATAGAAATCCATTCTATGTCATTTGCATTATTAGAAAACCATTCAGTCTCTTTTCTTGGTGGAGTTTTTCCAATACCAACTTCAAATAGATTGTCTGCTTGATTGAATTTCCAACCAATAGGCAATCCTTCATCTCCAAACTCACTTGGAAACGCATCGGCGATTTCCCATAGTTGTTGGTATTCGGTTTGGCTTAGGTCTTCAATCGCTTTGCCTGAAATGACTGCCATTGCCGATAAATTCGCTTCTCGCTCACTTTTGCCTTCGCTTAGGGCTTGGGCTTTGGCTCGTACAGGGTCAAAATCCACAAACCAACTTTTAAAAATCGCCTGAGCAATGGCTTCTAGGGTTTGGTTGGTTTGGGTGTTGAGTTGGATTTTGTCGTCAAATGATTTCAAAATATCGGAAACTTTTTTTCTAATATTTTTATCAGGAAAATCAAATTCAAATTCTGCTAATGCTTGCCAAGAAACACGCTGTCTGCCAGATGTACCTTCCATTCTTGATTTTGCATAGTTTCTAAATGCTGGTAAGCGACAAAAATAATACAAATAATCTTCGTCAAACTCAGGTTCTTTGGCTGAAAGAACGATAAATTCAGTTGAACCGTGAGCAATTTCATTGTGTTGAAGTCCTGCTACTTTGGCTGTTTTTCCATTTTCCAAGCAGGGTGTAATTCGGGCAAATAAAATATCTCCATTTTTGAATTTACTTCCACTGCCTGAAAATTCTTTTTGTGCGATATTCTCAATGTCTCGTGCATTTGTTGGTAGCGAAGCCATTTCAACAAAAGAAGTTATTTTTCCTTTTTTCAATGCTCGGGTTGGATTTAATTCCGCAATTTCATCTAATCTAGTTTGTGTATCACTCATCTTAAAACCCCAATTCCTTTAAATTTGCCAAAATCTGTTCTTCCAATACTCGCCCTTGTTTAAATTGTTCATTTAAACAAGCGGTCAATTCTTGCATTTTTTCGCTAAACGGTACGCCGTCATCTTCTTCGGTTACCGCTCCCACATATCGCCCAGCCGTTAGCACAAAGTCATTTTTGGCGATTTCGTCTAGTGTTGCCGAATAACAAAACGCAGGGATATTTTCGTAGCCTTGTTCTTGTTGCCCTTTTTGCCAGTTGTGGTAGGTGGTGGCGATTTTGGCGATGTCATCAGGAGTAAAATCACGCAGTACTCGGTCTTTCATATAGCCGATTTGGGTGGCGTTGATAAACAACACTTCGCCTTTACGAGCTTTGGCTTTATTGATAATCCAAATACAGGCAGGGATTTGCGTGTTGGTAAATAGCTGATTGGGTAGGGCAATCATCGCTTCGACTAGGTCGGCTGTTATGATGTTTTTGCGGATTTCGCCTTCGCCTGAGGTTTGGCTACTCATTGAGCCGTTGGCAAGTAGGAGTGCCATTTTGCCTTTTGGCGAAAGGTGGTAAATCATATGCTGCAACCACGCAAAGTTGGCGTTGCCTTGTGGGGGCGTGCCGTATGCCCAGCGTGGGTCGCCTGCCAAACTTTCGCTCCACCATTCCTTCATATTAAAAGGGGGATTTGCCATCACAAAATCCATTTTTTTGTCAATGTGCAAAGGATTGATGAGTGTGTCTTCGGGTTTGTCGCCAAAATCAAAGGGAATGCCCCGAATTGCCATATTCATCACGGCAAGTTTTCTGGTGGTGGGGTTGGACTCTTGCCCATACACCGAAATGGCGTTGCGGTTGCCTTGATGAGCTTGAATAAAGCGGTCGGTTTGCACAAAAAATCCGCCACTGCCCATCGCAGGGTCATACACTCGCCCTGAATAGGGTTCGAGCATCTCCACAATCAGCGTAACGATGGATTTGGGCGTGAAATATTGACCGCCTTTTTTGCCTTCGGCTAGGGCAAATTGCCCCAAGAAATATTCATAAACATGACCCAAAATGTCTTTGGCTTGCAGATGCACAGGTTCGCCATTGTGCATTGGGCGGGTAAAGTCGGTGCGAGAGAAAAGGTCAATCAAGCCACGAAGCATTTCATCAGGCACGCCAAAGCCTGCAATGCGTTGGAGCACGCCTTGTAGTTTGGGGTTTTCTTGTTCGATGGCTTCAAAGGCATCATCAAGCAAAATGCTGACATTTTTGAATTTGCCACCCCAAGGCAATTCATCGCCTGCGTTTAGTTTGCTGTTGTCTTTGATGTTTTCCCAGCGTGCTTGTTGTGGCACATAAAAGATATTTTCGGCGGTGTAATAATCCCGCTCTTCAAGTTCATCGTTTAAAATTTGCTGATATTCGGCTTCATCAAATAAGGCTGGGTCAAGATAGGTTTCGCTGTCAGGATTGGTAAGATTGACGGCGTGTTTTTGGCGAAAGTCGTTGAAACTGTCGGAGATGTATTTTAAAAAGATAAAACCAAGCACAATGTGTTTGTAGTTGGCGGCGTCTAGGTTTTTACGCAGGGTGTCGGCGGCTCTCCAAAGGTCTTGGTCAAGTTTGTTTAAAAAGTCTTGGTTGATGGCGTGAGCGTTTGGCATAATAAATATCCTATTTTAATGATGGGATTAGTATACCCTACAGAATAAAAAAGGGCTACCGTTTTTTGGTTCGTGGCGTGCCTGCCGAACCACAATGCAGACCTACCTGCAAGCATAGTTTAAGGCGAACGGTTTTGTAGGAAAATTCAAATTTATTGGCTGCAAATGCCATAAGGACAAAAGGCATTTGGTGCGTATTTGGGCGACAATCAAAGCCATTGGCAAGACTATAATAGTGCAGCATTATTAGAAGAATATCACGCCCCAAATAGGCAGTATTTTTATTTTCCAAAAATGAAAACCAAATTTCCAAAAACCGCCATTCAATTCCCAATTTTAAAATTTTATAATACGCTCATTGTAATCAATTCAATGAGCGTAATATGATGAAAACAATCCTAAAATCAACAGCCCTTGCGTTGGCATTATCTTTATCTTTTGGTTCTGTGGCAGTTGCCAAAACGCCCGAACCGCTTGTTAAGGTCAGTCTATCAAAATCGCTTGTGCAAACAATCAAAACCCAAGACGGCTTTTCACTTGCCCCTGACAGTCAAATGGGCGTGCGTGAATTTGTGGAAAAAGTCGTGCCGATTTTGCAGGAGCGGGGGATTTATCATACCGATTATGAAGGCGATACGCTAAGGGAGCATTTGGGCGTGCCGTATCAGTATGGATTGAAAGGTTAAGGGAAAAAGAGAAAACACCGTTTCAGGAAAGGCAAGCGGTGTTTTTTGATTGGAATTTTGCAAAATGGGTTTTCAGGCTGGCTGAAAACTTTGAGAAATGAGCCGTTGCCCAATCTGTCAATTTGCTTGCCGTAGGGGGCTATGACTACCCACGACACGGAGCAAAAGTGCATCCCGTGCCTGTCCTGCCACTTGACAGGCTTTAGGCAAATCCGCCAAATTAAAAAAAGTGCCTTTTGAAGTACCGCCACGCATATAAGTGGCTGGGATTGGGGTTTGCATTTTGATTATTCCTTTAATTGCAATAAACTTCCTGAAAAGTGCGTATTTCCAACCAATGAATTTTATTATTGATATAAGCAAATAAATGAGTAGCTAGTTTTGAGTTTAATCTTTCTTCTTCATTATGAAAAGTATCATTTTGAGAATCAGACATTCTTGCTCTATCTATTTCATCAGAATTGGGTAGATAATAAACAATCAAAAAATGTTTAGAGTGACTTTCATTTGGAATATCACAAATAAATTCACTATACTTCCTAGAATACAATTCTCTTAAAATAAAGTCTGTGTTAACTATTTTATCTGCCATTTCATCTGATATGAGTGATACGCTATCTGATTTTTTAATAATACTCTTTTTCTCAGAGCGAATAATATCTAAACTCTTTATTTTCTCAATAGAGTCATCTCTTGTATTTTTCTGGGCTAATAAATCTGAAAATTCTACACATAAAAATATAGACCTTTCATTTGGAATATAAAAATAATCACAAGTTTTAACTTTTTGGTTGCTTTCGGGGTTTCGGATATTGCAATGGGTTCTAATACCGTCAAATTTTCCCTTACAATCATCAACACGACAAGCACTAACACCCAAAACTATGGAACAACCTTTAATTTCGTGTTCCATAGGTTCTAAAAAATCATTCCAAGATTTCAACTCACTCATTTTATGGCAACCTTTGTTTTAGCAAATCAACATAAGGTTTGCCTAAGTCAGCCTTAGCATCTCTAATATCTTGCAAAATACCTTTTGATTCAAAGGTTGTACCATTTTTTGCCAAGCGGTTTAGGGCAAATAACTTTTCAATAGAATCTTGGTCTCTATAGTTTTCCACAATATCCTGTAGGCGTAAAACCATATCAAGGCTATGGCTTGCCACCATAACATTTACACCAGCCAAGCTTAAATCCACCAAAATTTCAAGCATTAAATGTTGCCATTCAGTATGCAAGTTTAACTCAGGTTCATCAATGAATAAAAAACTGCCTTTTGTTAAAATATTCTTTTTTAATAAAAGTGCAATAATACCCAAATTAGAAATACCTGATGATACTAGATTAAATGGAATTTCTGTATCTGGATACTCAGAATCATAAAATACAATGTTATTCCTGCTATCTATAGATAATTGACCATTAATTCCATTATCTATTTTTTGAATAATGTTAATGATTTTATCAGGAATTTTTTCAGCAATGTAATCATTTGAAAGCATTTTATCTGTATCATAAAAATACTTCGGTACTTGATTTAAAACATTCCTTCTGCTGAATCCTAAATTTTGAAATCTTGACTCTTGTAAGGTATTTCTCAATTTTAAATATATTGGAGATTCTAAATAAACAACATTATGAAACGCTTGTAAATCTGATATGATTGAATGCTCTAATTCCCACATCAAATCATCATTTCTAATAGAAATTACGCTTTCATCAATAGAAATATTGCTTTCATTGGAAAGAAACTTTAATTTGGATAGAGAATTAACTTGAAAATTACCTAAAAAAGACAGCCTTAGTTCTCTATCCAATTCATCAGCATAAAATCTGTCCCAAGATTCAGTGGATAGATTTAACTGAGAAAGATTATAGTCTAATTCATCAAGGTATTCTTGAACAGACTGGAATTTAGTGCCTTTACCTGCCTGTAAAGAGCTTTTTAATTCATCAACTTTTTGAATTAATTCTTGTATTTGTGGCTGAAAACTGCGTAGAATATCCCTTTCTTGAAAGATGCTTACAGATTCAAATTTTTCTCCTATATATCTCTTTAAGGCAAAAAAATCTTGCTCCAAGTCAACCAATAACTCAGCATCTTTTTGGGTGATTCTTATTAAATTATGACCAATTTTATCAATAGTCTTTATGATAAAATCAATGTTTTGTACAAGAAATTTAGCCATTAAATCTTGATTTAATGTATAGAAAATGCTGTACAAAGCCCTAGTGATAAAACTTTTACCACTAGAGTTGTGTCCAGTAATCATTGTAAAGGGACGCATACGAATGTGAGCGTCTTTAACTTTACCGAAATTTTGAAAATGGATTTCTTTACTTATCATACGGAACTTGGTCTCTTATGGCATAAAAAGCCTTTATTCACTTCAATGATTTAAAGGATTTTTAAAGTTATAGATATTTTAGCATTCCATATTATCAAAATATTGTAAAAAATCAAGTTTTTTATGCAAATTTTGATGATTTTATGCTAAAAATCTCCCCGCAAACTCCCTAAGCACACCACCTGCCTTATAAGTTCTCACATCGCTATCACTATCTAGGCGACATAACACAGGCACGGTTTGGGTCTCGCCATTTTTGCGTTCAATGACAAGTTCTAATTCACAGCGAGCCGAAATTTCCCCCTTGTACCGCATAAATTTCCGTACCGTCCAATTTAAGCGTATGGCGATTTTGACCGTTTATAAATTGCAATGGCAACACGCCCATTCCCACAAGGTTGGTGCGGTGAATGCGTTCAAAGCCTTCTGCGACAATCACTTTTACACAAGAGAGCTCTGATGACAAGCGGTGTTTTTTATTAGAAATAAGTTTTCAGGCTACCTGAAAACCTATCTTTTCATTTTTAAAAACCACCTTTCCAAAAACCGCCATTCAATTCCCAATTTTAAAATTTTATAATACGCTCATTGTAATCAATTCAATGAGCGTAATATGATGAAAACAATCCTAAAATCAACAGCCCTTGCGTTGGCATTGTCTTTGTCTTTTGGTTCTGTGGCAGTTGCCAAAACGCCCGAACCGCTTGTTAAGGTCAGTCTATCAAAATCGCTTGTGCAAACAATCAAAACCCAAGACGGCTTTTCGCTTGCCCCTGACAGTCAAATGGGCGTGCGTGAATTTGTGGAAAAAGTCGTGCCGATTTTGCAGGAGCGGGGGATTTATCATCTTGATTATGAAGGCGATACGCTAAGGGAGCATTTGGGCGTGCCGTATCAGTATGGATTGAAAGGTTAAGGGAAAGAGAGAAAACACCGTTTCAGGAAAGGCAAGCGGTGTTTTTTGATTGGAATTTTGAAAAATAAACTTTCAGGCAGCCTGAAAAATATTCCGCTATTCTTTTTCTTTAATACCTTGAATAATCTGACACTTATCAACCGTTTTATTTTCACAACCCACAAATTGCATTAAAAAAGTTTTAACTTGTTGTAGTTCTGTGATTTGTTCGTCCAAATATGCCAAATGTTGTTCGGCAAGTGCATTGATTTCATTGCATTGTTTGTTAGGCGTTTGTTGTAATTGCAACAGCGTTTTGATGTCATTTAAAGAAAAACCGATATTGCGACAGGCTTTAATAAAGCGTAATTGAGCAAGGGTTTGTTCGTCAAACACACGATAGCCATTTTGTTGATGTGTGGGGGCGATTAAGCCTTGTTTTTCATAATAACGAATGGTTTCCAAATGCACGCCTGTTTGTTCACTGGCTTGTTTTATTTTAAAAAATTTTGACATTTTGGCTTGACCCTGTAATGACTACGGAGTTTATAGTATAGCAAATTTCATCTTAAAACAGGAGCAAAAAATGGCGTGCCAAAATTGTTGCACTTCAAATCAGCCCATTCATCAATCGCCCAAGTACAAAAAAGCCTTGTGGATTGTCTTGATATTAAATTTATCAATGTTTTTTGTGGAAATTGTGATGGGGGTTAAATCGGGTTCAACTTCGCTATTGTCGGACAGTTTGGATTTCTTGGGCGACAGTGCCAATTATTTGATAAGTTTGATTGTTTTGCCAATGGCGTTAAGTTACCGAGCCAAAGCATCTATGGTTAAGGGGCTAACGATGGGCGGTTTTGGTTTATTTATTTTAATGACGACCATTTATCGTGTGTTTTATGGGGAAATGCCCAGTTATTCTGAAATGAGCATTGTGGGATTTTTGGCGTTATTGGTCAATGTGTCGGCATTGTTGATATTATTAAAATTTCGTGATGGCGACAGCAATGTTCGCAGTGTGTGGGTGTGTTCCCGAAACGATGCGATTGGTAATGTGGCGGTAATTTTGGCGGGTATGGCAGTTTATTTTTTTCAATCAAAATATCCTGATTTAATTGTGGCGTTTGTTTTGGCATTTTTGGCATTACAAGCCAGTCAAGAAATCATAAAAAGGGCTTGGGCGGAATTAAAAGTCAGTTAATTTAAAACACCGTTTGGATTGATGTTCAAGCGGTGTTTTTATTTTTAAATTTTGCAAAATAACTTTCAGGCAGCCTGAAAAACCTACACCCCTTTATTTTCCAGCGATTTTCGGTTTATCCACCACACCAGCGACAACATCACAGGCACTTCAACCAACACGCCCACCACCGTTGCCAATGCCGCCCCTGAATTTAAACCAAATAAAGCAATCGCCACCGCCACCGCCAATTCAAAAAAATTGCTCGTGCCGATTAAGCAAGCAGGGGCGGAAATGGCGTGGGGCAATTTAAGCCATTTTGCCCAAATCGCACTCAAAGCAAAAATGCCGTAAGTCTGCACCAATAAAGGAATGGCAATCAGCAGGATAATCATCGGCTTATCCACAATGGTTTGTGCCTGAAACGCAAACAACAGCACCACCGTCAATAACAATCCCAAAATAGACAAAGGCTTAAAACGCTGGCTGAATTGGCGGATTTTGTGTTCATCTTGCAAAGATTTGCGAGTGGCAAACCCCACAAGCAAAGGCAACACCAAATACAGCAACACACTAAAAAACAGCGTGTCCCACGGGATTGTGATGTCGTTCATACCCAAAAGTAGCCCTGCAATCGGAGCAAAGGCAAAAATCATAATCACATCATTTAAAGACACTTGCACCAGCGTGTAATTGGGGTCGCCTTTGACCAGTTGAGACCAAACAAAAACCATTGCCGTACAAGGTGCAACCCCAAGCAAAATCATACCTGCAATGTACTCGCTTGCCGATTGTTCATCTACCCAGTCAGCAAAAAACACCTTAAAAAACAACCAGCCCACAAGTGCCATCGTAAAAGGCTTAATCAACCAATTCACCGTTACAGTCAGCCACAGCCCTTTGGGATTGTGGCGGATATTTTTAATGGCAAGCCAGTCAATTTGTATCATCATCGGATAAATCATCAGCCAAATCAGCACCGCAATCGGCAAATTGATTTGAGCCACCTGCATTGTGGCAATCCATTGAAAATAAGGCGTAAACCAAATGCCCAGCCCCACGCCAAGCAAAATCGCCAAACCCACCCACACACTCAAAAATCGTTCAAAAATGCCCATTTTATGCCCCTTGTACGCTGATGATTTCGCCATCTTCTTTGACAAAATCACTGTGCAATGCCACAGGTGAAATACTCAAAAACACTTCACTTGGACGGCACAAACGCACGCCTTTTTCGGTGATGACAATCGGGCGGTTGATTAAAATGGGGGCGGTTAGCATTGCCTTGATGATGTCGTTATCGCTCACCTCGTTGTCCAAATTAAATTGTTGATATTCAGGCACATTACTTCGCAAAAGCTCTCTGGGCGTGATGTTCATTTGCTCAATCAATTGGCGTAATGTGCGTTCATCGGGCGGGGTGTCCAGATAATGAATAATGGTCGGCTCAATGCCCAAATGGCGAATCAAAGCCAGCGTGTTGCGAGAAGTACCGCATTTGGGATTGTGATAAATGCTGATTGGGTGCATAGTATGTTCCTTATTTCAAGAGTTATCGAAATGAATGCTCAAAAAAATTTGCTAAAACGATTGGCAAAATTTTTCGCAATCGCCACCGCTTGCGTTTTCACAACAGCGATGCAATAAAAATTCAATCAAGCCGTTCATCATCGCCAAATTGGCGAAATAACGGACAAATTTTCCCTGCTGTTCACTGTAAACAAGGTTGGCGTTTGCCAAAGTTTTTAAGTGAAACGACAGATTATTGGGGGCAAGATTGAGCTGTTTTGCCAAATCGCCCGCCACCATACCACGCCCCCCTTCGGCGGTTAGGGCTTGGAAAATGGCAAGGCGTGTGGGCGAAGCAAGACTTTCAAACAGTTTGCTGGCGTGTTCGGTGTTCATATTCATAGGCGGTTAGTATAGCAGGGCGTGCTTTTCATTTCAATAGATATTGAAATGATGTTTGTGTGTTCAGGCAGCCTGAAAAATAACATTTCCAAAAATGAAAATCAACTTTCCAAAAATCGCCATTCCATTGCCAATTATAAAATTTTATAATACCCCCATTCCATTTATTTTAAAGAGAAAATTTTATGAACCGCATTAGCCAAATCTTAAACATCAAACACCCCATTGTCCAAGCCCCAATGTCGTGGCTGACGGACGCACATTTGGTGGCAAGCGTGGCGGACGCAGGCGGACTGGGCTTTTTAGCCCCACACGCAGGGCAGACGACCAACCCAAGCTCCAATCAAGAAGTTTTAGAGCGTATGCGTAACGAAATCCGTAAGGTCAAAGCCTTGACCGATAAGCCCTTTGGCGTGCCGTTTATGCTGTCTTATGATTTGTCGCTCATTCCCTTAATGGTGGATTTGCTGATTGACGAGAGTGTGCCTGTGGTACTGGACAACGGCTGGCTTGACCCTGCCATTTACGCCAAACTCAAAACTGCGGGCATCAAAATCATCTGCCGTCTGCCCAATCCCAATTTGACCGATGCCCTAAAAGCCCAAAAACTTGGGGCGGATATTTTGGTTTTGACAGGCTTTGACGAAGGCGGAACTTTGCCGATGAAAGAAGTGGGCAGTTTTAGCGTTTTGGCAGAGTTTGTCGGCAAGGTGGATTTGCCCATAATGCTTGCAGGGGGCATTGGCGACAAAAAAGCGGTGCAAGCAAGTTTGGCACTAGGGGCAGAAGGCGTGTGGGTTGGTACAGCGTTTATCGCCACAACCGAGTGCCGCAGCCATAAAAAGGTTAAAGAATGGATAGTGAATGCAACCGCCAATGATTTGTTATTGTTTCGCACCGAGCCGTATTATTACCGCTCATTGCCAACCACACTTGCCCAAAAGTGCTTTGAACTTAGTGAAAATGGGGCAAGTCGTAGCGAGATTGCAGTCGTTATGAACGCAGGCACGGGAATGCGTTTGGGTATGCTAGAAGGCGATTTTGACAAAGGCTATGTGTCGGTGGGTACAGGCATATCACAAATTGACAAAATCAAAAGCGTAAAAGAATTGATTGATGAATTGATGAATTGATTTTTAAATAAAGAAACACCGTTTGCACATTGCAGGCGGTGTTTTTTCTTGACTTTCCCCCAAAACCGCCTATAATAAGTCCAAATTTTTAAACTTTTAATCTAAATAATGAACGAACAAGCCCACGCAATGCAGTTAATGAAAGACTGCATTCCCATTTTTACCGTGCTTTCGGATGAAAACCGCCATTTGATTTTGAAATTATTGCTGGAAAATGGGGCGATGCGGGTCAATGACATTACCGAAAATCTGCATTTGTCTCGCCCTGCGGTGTCGCACCATTTGAAAATTATGCTTTCTGCCAATGCCGTCAGCGTAGAACAAATCGGCAAAGAACGCTTTTACAGTTTGGCGATGAAAGATGAAATTGAAAAAATGGGCGAATTGGTGGAATTGATGAAAAAATATTGTCCGAGTAATCCAAAATAGGGTTTTAGGTATCCTGAAAATAAATTGGTGGTTGGATTTTTGATTATTTTGTTGTGCAATATCTATTTTAGAAACATTTAAATATATTGGAGTTTCAATATGACTATTGAATTTAAAAATATTGGTAAGCGTATTACCAATCAAATTAGAGATTTCTTATTTGAAAATAAATTATCATTTTATCCCGATGAAGAATTAATCATTGATGATATTAGGGTCGAAAAAAATGACAATAGTAAGGTTTATGAATGCTATTTAAATGGTGTTTTAGTGGCTTTTATTATATTGGAATATTTTGAGAACGATGATGAAAGTGTGTATGAAATATCTTTTGGAAAGTTTGATAAAAATTTTGATTTTTCAATAATATTAAATCAGTTCATTCAAAGTTATGATGAAAAATTAAAAATTTTTGCAGTTGTGGAGAGCCAAAACTTAGCTAGAAAAAGAATATACAATATTTTGGAGCAAGCAGGATTTATTTATAGCTATGATATTTGTGCTGGAAATGAAAGGGTTTTTATTCCCAAAAAATAAATTTGTGTACTAAATTTAACAATAGACTTCCTGCAAAACTAGGATTTTAAGTTTTGCAAGAAATTTAATGTACATAACCCCCCCCCTTTTTTTTTCTTTTCAGACAGCCTGAAAATTCTTGACTTTACCCAAAAATCGCTTATGATATGTTTAAATTTTTAAACATATCAACTTAAAAGAGACCTTTTATGCTATTCCAATCTTTCGCTTTCCCAAACGGCACGACCGCCAAAAACCGCTTTTTCAAATCGGCAATGGAAGAACAGCTCGCCACAGACAATCAGCCGACCCAAGCACTTGTCAATTTGTACCGCACTTGGGCACTGGGCGTGGGGGTTGGCGTGCTGTTGTCGGCACTGTTTTTTGCTGACAAAATCGGGCGGTATTTGCGTGTGCAGTCATCGCCTGCGGGCGAGCTTATGGTATATGATGTGACAGGGCAAGTGTTTTTTGCCAATGCCAATAGCTTTGTGGCAAGTTTTGGTTTTGACCAAACACTCAAAACGGTCAAAATTGATGTGTCAAACGCCCATTTTTGGGACATTTCGGCGGTGAATGCTTTGGATAAAGTGGTGGCAAACTACCAACGCTTGGGGGTTGTCGTGCAAGTGGTGGGCTTAAGCAAAGCCAGTCAAACGCTGATAGATAACTTTGGCAACAAAGACCCAGCGGTTTTTTAGTCTTTTGGTTTTTGTGCTACTGTTTATTAGCTTCATTTTTTTGCTCCATTGTTTAAGCAAAAGTCGTTGATTTTTCATACAAAACCCCTACAAAAGCGTTAACTTTTTGTGTTATTCTAGCCCTTTTTAAATTAGGATTTATTATGTTAAAACCCACTTTTAAAACCATTGCTCTTAACACCTTGGCGTTTGGTACGCTTTTGATGACAGCTTGCACCAATGCTGGGGTTCACTCCCAAGTGTATTCGCCAGTGGCTAGCACTAGCCCAACATTTAGCCCAACGACAAAATCGGCGGTGCAAGTACGCACGCTTACCCAAGGCAATGGGTCATATATCACGCCAAACGATGAGATTGAAATGCGGTTTCGCTCATACTTGCCAGACGGTACACCGCTTGACGGCACGATGAACAATGTGCCTGTTATTCTTTCCGTGTCGCAAATGTTTGGCGGATTGCAACAAGCGCTCACGCAAATGCAAGCAGGGGGCAAATACAGCGTGCATATCCCTGCCAATGTGGGATTTAGCGAAGAAGGCAAAGCTCACAAACAAGCGGTGAATTATGAGATTGAAATTTTAAGGGTGAATCCTTAATAAAGGCTTAAATTAATATTAAATTAACATTAGCCATTGGTTGTAAGAACTGTGTCATCATTGCTTTTTTGGGGTTATTTTTAAAATATTTTTTAAAAAACCTGAAACAAAAAATCCTTAAATTAAGATGCTTATTTAAGGATTAAATGATATTTAAGGATTTAATTATTGGTGTTGATTTAGCAGTTATTGACCGATAAAATTTATGAACAATATATCGGTCAATAATGGGTCTAAGTTAATCGCTAGGGCAAATAATTAACTACTCTGTTTTAATTTCACAACTTTTGCAAGTGCTAATCCCTAGTAGCCGATAGAGTGGACAAAATTTAATCAGCCCTGTAACCAAGGCAATCACGCCTAAATACCCCCACCAGCCAATCACACCAGTGATTGCAAGCCCAATAAGCACAATTCCCAGTACGATACGCACCGCACGGTCAATTTGATTGGTATTGGCTTTCATCATATCCCCCTAGATTAAAATAAATTAAAATGGATTTGGGTCAATTTAGCCCATATCTTATGCCTTGTCAAGTGTTATTTGATGATTTGGTGGCAGTGATTAAATAAAAGCAACATAACAAGACGATTGGGCATATGGTATGGAATACAACAACATAAGACAGTTGGGCGATTAAAAATCAAGTCCATATCATCCTATATCAAGATAGTTTATACAATTAAACACTCATAAATAATGGGTCAATAAACATTGGACATCTTGCAAAATTACCTAACCCACCAAAAACCAATTTAACCCCAAGAAGAAACCTTGTTAATAACTTTCGGTAGGTTAAATACTTTATACTTTAAATTTGGCAAGGATGTGTTCTATTTTAATTTGTGTCTTAAATAGCAAGGTGTTATAATCTTTTACGGTAAAAAATTGTCTTTATTTGTTTTGGTGTGTTTTTGGTCTAGATGTGAAGTTGTGTTATAATTAAATCCCTAAAAGGCGGTGCGTATGAATGTTGTCAATGATGCTAAAAAAATCATCAAGTTGAACAAGTCAGATGAGTCAAACAAGGGCAGTATGAATGCCAGCCAATTGTCAGGCAAACAAGGCAATGAAAGCTTTGTTTCTTTGTCGGTAGAGCCGATGCTTGTTGATGACAAAGAAGATGCCAGCCATCAAATCATCGAGCAGGGCAATAAAAAATTAGAGGTAGTGGTACCTGTCATGCCTTTGGTATGATTTACTAAAAATAAGTGCAGGGCATGGATTTGCAAAATGTGTTAATCAACAAAATGATAACATTGCAAGTGTGTTAAAATCATCAATAAACTGTGAGTAAAGCATGAGCGATAGTCAGGGCTGGTTCGGCCGTATGAAACAAGGACTTTCTAAGTCTAGTAAAAATTTAACCGAAGGGCTGATGAATGTTCTTGTCGGTGGTAAAGAGATTGATGATGAGTTGCTTGAAGAGGTTGAAGATCAGTTGCTTGTGGCGGATATTGGTGTAGATGCGACCAATCGTATCATTGAGAATCTGACCGAGCAGACGGCTCGTGGCGACTTGATTTATTCGCATTCTTTATACAAGGCCTTAAAAAAGGAACTGGTAGAGATTTTGGCGCCAAAAGTACAGCCGTTAAATATTGATACCACTAAAAAGCCGTTTGTCATTTTGATGGTGGGTGTGAACGGTGTTGGCAAAACCACGACAATCGGCAAACTTGCTAAACGACTAAGAAATGAAGGTAAGTCCGTCATGCTTGCTGCGGGCGATACTTTTCGTGCAGCAGCGACGGAGCAATTGCAAATTTGGGGTGAACGCAATGACATTCCTGTGGTGGCACAGGGGCATGGCTCGGATAGTGCATCGGTCATATTTGATGCCATGCAATCGGCCAAAGCACGGGGCATTGATGTGCTAATAGCAGATACAGCAGGGCGTCTGCAGAATAAAACACACTTGATGAATGAGCTTGAAAAAGTTGTGCGTGTCATGAAAAAAGCTGATGAAAATGCACCGCATGAAACGATGATTGTTCTAGATGCTGGCACAGGGCAAAATGCCATCAATCAAGTACAAATATTTTCTGAGGTTGTACCCCTGTCTGGCATCAGTATTACCAAACTTGATGGTACTGCCAAAGGTGGCGTGGTGTTTAATGTTGCTCAAAATACCAATATACCAATTCGCTACATTGGTGTGGGCGAGGGGGTTGATGATTTGCAAGCCTTTGATCCACATGAGTTTGTTGAGGCACTATTTGATGAAGAAAAATAACATAAAAAATACTGCAACGATGTTGCGGTATTTTTTATGTTTTATGATAGACTTTGTTGGCTTTAAAAATTATTTAAAGTGTGGAAAGTAAAGCATGGGTTATCTTTGGCCTAAATATAATTTAAATAAAACTTTATAACAATGATCAGTACGCACTATACACCACCTTTTAATTTACCCATGATCAGCTTAACCATAAAAGATGCTAAATTGATTGCACTTGATTGGCATCATGATAAAACCGCACGATTATTTGTCAAGCTTAATCAACAGGCAATATTTATCAGGCCAGAAGAATTAAGCCCAGATGGTTTAACTTGGGACGATGGTCGAAATAATAATCAAGCCATTGCTATTAAAGTGATGAGTCAGCTTGATGAGTATTTTATTGGTAAGCGTAGGGAGTTTGATATTCCACTTGATTTGTCTTATGGTACTCCGTTTCAGCAGATGGTATGGCACGGCCTGCTTGATATTACTTATGGTCATACTATTAGCTATGCTAAACTTGCTAAAAATATCGGCAAACCTAATGCTTTTCGTGCCTGTGCAAATGCCAATGGAAAAAATCCCATTAGTATCATTGTGCCATGCCATCGTGTGATTGCGTCCAGTGGTGGACTGGGTGGCTATACAGGTGGTACACACATTAAGACAATTTTATTAGATTTAGAGAGTCAAAGCTGAAAGTCAAACCCAAAAAGTTACCCCAAAAAACAATTTAAAAAAGTGTTTTTTTTTAAAGCCAATAATATAACAAAAAATTTATCATTTGGCGGTTAAAAAGATGTCTTGGGCTATTTAACTGTGTTATAATGAAACGATTTTTTTATTGTTTGATTATTGGTGGGGTTTTCATGTCATATGCACTATTTCGTCCGTTCTTATTCAATATGGAGCCAGAGCGTGCACATGAATTTACCCTAAATATGCTTGAAAAGGCACATAAGGCTCACCTGCTGGGTTTTAGTCATGCCAGACAGTCTTTACCGACAACTTGCATGGGCATTCATTTATTTAACCCCGTGGGTCTGGCGGCAGGTCTTGATAAAAATGGCTCGCATATTGATGCACTTAGTGAACTTGGCTTTGGCTTCTTGGAGATTGGCACAGTAACGCCACGCCCACAACTTGGCAATGACAAACCAAGGCTGTTTCGCATTCCGCAAGCAGGTGCAATCATCAATCGTATGGGCTTTAATAATGATGGTGTGGATAATATGATTGCCAATATTGAGCGAGCCAAGTATCAAGGTGTGCTTGGTATCAATATTGGTAAAAATGCCATCACCCCTGTAGAAAATGCACTTGAAGATTATGTATATTGCTTGGAGCGAGTGTATCCATACGCCAGCTATATTACAATTAACATATCAAGCCCAAACACCAAAAATTTACGCAGTTTGCAAAGTGCTGACGCATTGTCAGCATTGCTTGAAGGTATTAAGACTTGTCATACTCGCCTTGCTAATAGTTATGGATTTTATGTGCCTATTGCTCTAAAAATTGCCCCAGATTTGGAAGAATCTCAAATTGATGATATTGCAAATGCTGTGGTTCAGTTTGATATTGATGGCTTGGTTGCTACCAATACGACTTTGTCTCGTGTGGGTGTGGAAGATTATCCTAATGCTGATGAGGCGGGTGGTCTTTCTGGTCGTCCCGTCAGTCATACCAGCACACAAATTTTATCCATGTTTAATGACCGTTTGATGGGCAAGGTGGATTTAATTGGTGTGGGCGGTATTGATGAGGGTGAACTTGCTGTTAAAAAATACAAAGTGGGTGCAAAAGCGGTACAACTTTACTCAGGGCTTGTTTACAAGGGCCCTGCACTCATCACTGACTGCGTGCAGGCCATTGCAGAGCATCAAGAGCGTCTGTAAGCAATCATGAGTGATTTAATAAAACTGATGACATGGATTGACATATCCATCATGATGATGGTAGTCATTGGTATGTGGCGAGGTTTTAGTGCAGGCTTTATTAAGACGGCGGTATCGCTTGTTTCTTGGTTGTTTGCATTTATTGTGGCATCACGCATGACGAAGCTGGTTGCACCCATGTTGGTGGGCATTATTGATGACTCTGTATTGCAAATGGCGACAGCTTTTTTGGCGATAGTATTTGTTGTGATGATGGCAATGCAGCTCATTACGCTGTCTTTATCGGGGCTTTTTAAGGTCTTGAAATTGGGTTTTTTAGACCGCATTTTAGGTGGTATCTTGGGGGCGGTGATTGGTGTTTTAAAAGTCTTAATCATTCTTAGTATCATGTCTCCTTTATTAACTTATCTGCCAAATTGGCAATCATCTATATTGGCACAAAATCTATTGCCATTTGCTCCTGTTGCTATGCAATTATTGCAAGAAGTATTGGGCGAGACTTGGCAACAAATTAACAATCCTTAGCAATCTTAACCCTTGGAGTAAATTATGTGTGGTGTAATTGGCATTGTGGCGCATGAGCCAGTAAATCAGATGTTGTATGATGGCTTAACCATGCTGCAACATCGTGGGCAAGATGCAGCAGGGATTGTTACCTTAAAAGATGACAGACTGTATCTACGCAAAGACAATGGTATGGTGCGTGATGTTTTTTTAAATAAGCATATGGTGCGTTTGGTGGGTAATTTTGGTATTGGTCATGTGCGTTATCCAACTGCAGGCACATCAAGCACTGCAGAAGCTCAGCCGTTATATGTCAACTCGCCTTATGGGATCGCTTTGGCACATAATGGCAATTTGACAAATGCCGATAAAATTGCCAAAGAGCTTTTTGAAAATGATCATCGCCATCTAAATACTGACTCAGATTCAGAAGTTTTGCTCAATGTCTTTGCTAATGAGCTACAAAAATCTACCAAGACCAATCTAGAACCCAATGACATTTTCCATGCCCTGCAAGCGGTTTATCAACGCTGTGAGGGTGCTTATGGGGTGGTTGCTATTATTGCGGGGCATGGGCTACTTGCTTTTCGTGATCCAAATGGCATTCGCCCACTTGTCTATGGTCAGCGATTGACTGAACATGGCATGGAATATGTGGTTGCATCTGAGTCGGTGGCGGTTCAGGCACTTGGTTTTGAGATTGTGCGTGATATTGCACCAGGTGAGGCGGTTTTTATTGACTTGATGCACAATGTTCATACCAAACAATGTGTTGATGGCGTAAGGCATACTCCATGTATTTTTGAGTATGTCTATTTTGCGCGTCCAGACTCCATCATTGACAACATATCGGTGCATAAAGCTCGCATGCGTATGGGTGAAAAACTTGCCCAAAAAATCATTCGTGAGTGGGGTGAGAATCATGGCATTGATGTGGTGATTCCGATTCCAGATACATCTCGCAACTCGGCATTGGAGCTTGCTACACATTTAAACATCAAGTACCGTGAAGGCTTTAACAAAAATCGTTATATCGGTCGCACATTCATCATGCCAGGTCAGGGGCAACGCAAAAAGAGCGTTCGCCAAAAGTTAAATGCCATTCCGTTGGAATTTAAAAATAAAAATGTGCTACTTGTTGATGATTCTATTGTGCGTGGGACAACTTGCCGTGAGATTGTCCAAATGGCACGAGATGCAGGTGCTAAAAATGTATTTTTTGCATCGGCCGCACCAGAGGTCAAGTTCCCTAATGTCTATGGCATTGATATGCCGTCTCGCAGTGAGTTGATTTCATCAGGTCGTGCGGTTGAAGAGGTTTGCCAAATCATTGGTGCTGATCGCTTAATTTTTCAGGATTTAGATGATTTGATTGAGGCGGTGAATAATACCAAGTACAGTAAGGTTGATGAATTTGACTGTTCGGTGTTTGATGGTAGATATGTAACAGGCGGTATTGATGAGGCGTATCTGGACGCATTGCAGGCAAAGCGTAACGACTTGGCTAAAAAGACTGTCGTCATGGTTGATACACCTGTGGATATGACAGGCGTAACAGGTGTTTGATTTTAACAATAACAAGCTGGGCATTAACTGGTGAAATAAAATGAGTCGTCTTTTGGCGATTCATTTTATCTATTTTATTTGTATTTCTGTTGATTGGTTGGCTGGTAATGGCCGAGTGGCAACCCAAAATTGTTCGACTTTTTGTTGATTTTGCGTTAGAGTATGGGTGTATTTTTTTATTTTGTGGTACTTTATGAATGCTTTTGACCAAAAACCCCCTTTGATTTTATCAGCTTTATGTCTGTCTGTACTGACGGCATGTAGTAGTACAAGTTTCAATGCCTCTACACAAAACCCGCCAATTAAAGTCGTGCACGCAACGACTTTAAACCAAGCACCAGCTCAGACGGTCATGACCCCTGTGCAACCAGCCCATGTTGTTCAAACACAACCATTTATTCATGCTCAACCTGCGAACAAGCCGATGATGCCTTTGGATTATGCTGACTTTGATGATTGGAAGCGGGATTTTATTCATCGTGCCATTGCTCAAGGTCATGACAGTGCTACTGTTTACTCTTTGATGAATAAAGCGGCTTTTAGTCAGCGAATCATTGAACTTGACCGTTCTCAGGCAGAGTTTACAAAGATGCCTTGGGAATATGTCAATTCAGCGGTATCATCAAATCGAGTGGCTCAAGGCCGTGCCAAAATCGCCCAATACCCAGTAACATTTAATAATATTCAGACAAGCTATGGCGTGCCAAAAGAAATTGTTGCAGCGATTTGGGGTATGGAATCGTCATTTGGCGTGGCAATGGGTAACATAGATTTGGTTGATGCCTTATCAAGTTTGGCTTATGATGGTCGCCGCCGTGAATTTGCGGAAAATCAGCTTTTTGCAATGCTAAAAATGCTTAATCGTGGCGATGCCAGCCTTATGCAGTTTAAAGGTTCTTGGGCAGGTGGCATGGGGCATACGCAGTTCATTCCTAGCACTTGGATACAAGAGGGTGTAGATGGCAACCAAGATGGTCAAATCAGTCCTTGGGGCATTGGCGATTCGCTTAATTCTACGGCCAGCTACCTAAAAAATGCAGGTTGGATTACAGGTCTTTCGCCTTATTATGAAATACGCCTGCCAAGCAACTTTGATTATCAGCTCTTAAATACCAAGCAATCTTTTGACACTTGGCAACAGTTGGGTTTGACCTCAACCACAGGTGAATATTTTAGCGGTGATTTATTGGCAGAGCTTTGGCTACCTGCTGGCATTGGCGGACCTGCTTTGTTACTCACACCAAACTTTGATGTCATTCGAGTTTATAATAATTCAACCAGCTATGCACTTGCAGTGTCGTTACTTGCCAAGCATTTAAGTGGTGGTGATGGATTGATAGCAAGCTGGCCAACCCATGAAGAGCCATTGTCTCGAACCCAAGTCCAAATTTTGCAACGCAAGCTGACCGAGCAAGGCTTTGATACAGGTGGCGTAGATGGCATAGCAGGGGTAAATACTCGTCGTGCGTTTGCTCGCTGGCAATCAGCAAACGGACAAATTCCTGACGGTTTCATCAGTCAAAATAGTGCCAGTAGATTGATTTGGTAAACTTTTGTTATTAAGCGATAAAAAATAAACCATGTTCATGACATGGTTTATTTTTTTTATGATTTTAAAGGCTTTTTGGGCTGAATTTTTGGTCAAAAACACTCTTAAATTGTATATTAATAATGTGTACTGATAAGATGATATGCAACAAGATGAGCGTAAAATTCATCAAAAATATTTATACCAATCCACTTAATAATTATGAAAAATCATGCTATTATTGTGGTCATTTTAAAACAACAAAACCAAAGGGGTAACGCATGACTAATCAAAGTAAGGCACATCTTGACACTTCAAAAATTACCAATTTGCGTGACAAAATTGATGATATTGATGAGCAAATCCAACGCCTAATCAATGAGCGTGCCAGCATTGCCCAAGAGGTTGCTATTGCTAAGAAAAACCATGAAAATCACCCCATATTTTACCGCCCAGAAAGAGAGGCGCAGGTATTAAAAGCAGTCATGGCTCGTAATACTGGTCCATTATCTGGTGAGAAAATGGCACGCTTATTTCGTGAAATCATGTCGGTGTGTTTGGAGTTGGAAGCCCCACAAAAAGTTGCTTTTTTGGGTCCGACAGGCACATTTACTCATGCCGCCTCTTTGAAGCATTTTGGCAAGGCGGCGACCACCGTCCCACTTGCAACCATTACCGATGTATTTCGTGAAGTGGAAGCTGGCTCTGCGATGTATGGCGTTGTCCCTGTGGAAAACTCATCAGAGGGTGTGGTCAATCATACGCTAGATGCGTTTTTGGGATCAAGTCTAAAAATCATCGGTGAGGTGGAATTGCCCATTCATCATAATTTTTTGGTGGCAAAACATACCAAAGTAGACAGTCTGAGCCGTATTTATAGCCATCAGCAATCATTGGCACAATGTCGCCATTGGTTGGATGTAAATTTTCCGAATGTAGAGCGAGTGGCGGTATCATCTAATGGCGAAGCCGCAAAACGCTTACAAAATGAATGGCATTCAGCAGCGATAGCAGGCGATGTGGCAGTGGCTGAATATGGTCTACATAAGTTGTATGAAAACATTGAGGACAGCCCCAACAATACCACGCGTTTTCTTATCATTGGTCATGAGTCCGTCGCCCCTAGCGGTCAAGACAAAACTTCTATTGTTGTATCAAGTCCTGACCGTGCAGGGGCTTTGATTGAAATTCTAGAACCGCTTAAAAAGTATGCCGTCTCAATGACCAGCATTGAGACACGCCCTGAGCGTCCTAACAAATGGGCGTATGTATTTTTTATTGATATGGTTGGGCATATTGATGATGAAAATGTTAAAAATGCTGTTGATGACATCAAAAAAATTGCCAAAGATGTGCGAGTGCTTGGGTCATACCCAAAGGCAGTTTTGTGAGCGAATGTATGTTTAACAAAACCGCCTTTATCGGACTTGGGCTTATTGGTGCAAGCCTTGCCAGTGCAATGCAAAAGCACCAACTGACACGCCAAATCGTGGCGTGCGACGCTCGCCTTGACACTCTAAAAACCGCCACCGACACAGGTTTAATCAGCCACAGCTCGGATAAACTCATTGATATTTTGAGCGATTGCGATTTGGTGGTGATTTGCGTGCCTGTGCAGTCGGTTTTGGGCGTGTTTGAAAGCCTTGCCTATGCCAAACAGCACGGTATTTTGCCCAAAAACGCCATTATTACCGATGTGTGTAGCACCAAAACAAGCGTGATACAGGCGTGCCAAGCGACCGAAAAAGCCTTTGGCGTGTGCCTAAATTTTGTGCCTGCCCACCCGATTGCAGGGGCTGAAAAGTCAGGCATTTTGGCAAAAAATCCCGATTTATTTGTCGCCCACGAAGTGATTATTTGCCAAAACAGTACGACAGAAAACACCGACAAAATCGCCAAACTGTGGCAAAATATCGGAGCGGTTGTCAGCCAAATGACCGCCCAAAAGCACGATGAAATTTTGAGCCTAACCAGCCATTTACCACATTTATTGTCGTATGCCTTGACTTTTCAGCTTGCCAAAGACGATGAAAATTTGAACATTTTTCGCTATGCGGCGGGCGGATTTCGGGATTTTAGCCGTATTTCGGCAAGCTCTCCTATTATGTGGCACGACATTTTTTTGGCAAATAAAGATGCGGTATTACAGGGGCTAGAAAATTATCAAGCGATATTAAATCAATTAAAAACTGATATTGAAAATGACAATAGCGAGAATTTGTTAAATACTTTTGAAACCGCCAAAAATGCTAGGGAGTATTTTGGGGAGCTTTTGGCTGAAAAGCAAAATAACAAGAAAAATATATAGTCTGTTTTGATTAGAGTTTAAAATATGAGCGACATTTTGACAAAAATGCATAAAGAAATTGATTTATTACAATCTTGCATAAATCGTATGGCTAACAATTCATTTCTCATTAAAGGTTGGTCAATTACAATAGTATCTTTAATTCTAACATTAGGCAAGGGTAGTCAAAATTTTGTATATGTAGTAATCTTGCCAATTTTAGCATTTTGGTATTTGGATGCTTTCTATTTAAGTTCTGAAAGAGCCTACCGAAAACGATATGAATGGATTATTAACAATCGACCAAGTAATCTTGAAAATTTATATGATTTAAATTCTATTAATTTTCAAATACCAACAGAAAATATACTTAAAGTAATGTTTTCAAAAACATTAAGTGTATTTTATCTGATGATATTTACAAGTAGTATCATTATTTCTTATTTGCTTAACAAAGGTTGAAAAATTATGAGAAAAGTATTTTTTAGTTTTCATTATGAAAATGATAATTGGCGAGTGCAGACTATTAAACAAATGGGTGTAATAGATTTTCAAATACCTGTTAGTTCAAATAAATGGGAAGAGATACGCCTAAAAAACGATAGAGATATTAAGTATTGGATTGATGAAAATATTAAAGGCTGTTCTTGCTTGGTGGTTTTAATTGGCTCTGAAACCGCCAATAGAAAATATGTTCAATATGAAATTGAGAAAGCTTGGAATGAGGGCAAAGGGGTTTTAGGTATTTATATCCATAATCTTAAAAATTGTAATCGTAATACATCATCAAAAGGAAATAACCCTTTTAATATTTTTAAATTTGATTTACTTAATGAAAATAGCAAAAATATATTAATCAGACCAATTTTGAATATCCCAACACATTCTTATGATACCAATTACTTGGGCAATAATTTATTTAGTTCGCCAAGTCGAAATTGGTATAATCAAATAAAGCTAAATTTACCATACTGGGTAGAAAAAGCGATTGATTATAGAAAATCTTGGGCATATAAAATTAAGAAAAAATAATTTTTAATTTTGCGAGACACACTCCAAAATCAATCCAAACCAACAAATTTTATTTAGGAAACCCTATGAAATACCACATCACCCCAAGCACCACCTTTACAGGCACGCACAAAGTCGCCCCTGACAAATCCATTTCGCACCGCTCAATTATGTTTGGCTCTTTGGCAAATGGCGTAACAAAAATTAGCAACTTTTTGCAAGGCGAAGATGCTTTATCCACCTTGCAAGCCTTTGCGGATATGGGCGTGCAAATTCTCCGAGACGGTGATAAAGTTACCATTTATGGCGTGGGCATCAATGGGCTGACTGCCCCACAAAAACCTCTTGATATGGGCAATTCTGGCACGAGTATGCGACTTTTGGCAGGGATTTTGTCCGCCCAAGACTTTGATAGCACGATGATTGGCGATGAAAGCCTATCAAAACGCCCAATGGAACGAGTGGCAAAGCCTTTACGGCAAATGGGGGCGGTAATCGCCACAACAGGCGAGCGTGGCACACCGCCCATTCACATTACAGGCGGTCAAAATTTGCACGCTATCCGTTATGAAATGCCAATGGCGTCCGCCCAAGTCAAATCCTGCCTGCTACTGGCAGGTCTTTGGGCAAAAGGCGAGACCGTGATTTTTGAGCCTGAAACGACCCGAGACCACACCGAGCGAATGCTGACCGCCTTTGGCTATGATGTTAAGGTTACAAAATTGGAGCGTGGCAACCAAATTCGCCTAATGGGGGGCGGACAATTAACCGCTTGCGATATTGAAGTGCCAGCGGATATCTCGGCATCGGCGTTTTTTATGGTGGCAGGGCTGATTGCCAAAACTGGCGATGTGGTGCTACCCAAAGTGGGTATCAACCCCACTCGCACAGGCGTGATTGACATTTTACGCCTAATGGGGGCGGATATTACGCTGACCAATCAAACGCTTGTCGGTGGCGAACCTGTGGCGGACATTTGTGTCAAATCAAGCAAATTGCACGGCATTGAGATACCGCTACACCTAGTCCCCCTTGCCATTGATGAATTTCCTGTGATTTTTGTGGCGGCCGCTTGTGCGACTGGCAAGACCGTTTTGCGTGGGGCAGAGGAGCTTAGAGTTAAAGAATCCGACCGCATACAGGTCATGGCAGACGGTCTTGCCACACTTGGCATTGATTGCACGGTGCTTGATGACGGTATTGAGATTGTTGGGCGTGGTGAAAATGAGTTTGTGTTTGGCAGTGGGCAAATTGACTCTCATCACGACCATCGCATTGCGATGAGTTTTGCGGTGGCAAGTCTTAGAGCGTCTGATAAAATCGTAATAAATGGCGTGGAGACGGTGGCAACCAGTTTTCCTAATTTTGCCGAGCTTGTGCAACAGGCGGGGCTTGGATTGGAAGTGGTTGATGATTAATATTATCAAGGTCTTATAAATCATACAACGCATGGATTATTCGTAGGCTACAGATGCACTCCAACCAAAACAAAGGCATTATCTTGGGCTTAACCGCTTATGTAATATGGAGCTTATTTCCTTTTTATTTTAAGCAATTAAGTGCTTATGATGCGGTAGAGGTCATTGGTCATAGGTTGATTTGGACTTTTGTGATTTTGTTGATATTTTTAATCATCAAAAAACATTGGCAGGCGATTGATTTAATTAAACAAAACCCCAAGCTCATCATTTGGACATTTGTATCAGGCCTACTTATTGCAACCAATTGGTTGACTTATGTATGGGCGGTGAGTCATGACAAAATCATTGATGCCAGTCTTGGTTATTTCATCAGTCCTCTGATGGGTGTGGCATTGTCGTTCTTTTTATTAAAAGAACGGCTCAGGCTTTTGCAAATGATCGCCATTATTTTGGCAAGTGTGGCGGTAGCGATTCAGGTTGTTCTACTTGGTTTTTTGCCGATGGTATCGTTATTGTTGGCATTGTCATTTGCTTTTTATGGTATCATGCAAAAACGCACACCATTAGACAGCATTTCGGCATTATTTTTAGAAACCGCCATGCTTGTGCCATTTTGTGTACTTTGGTTTATGACCCATGATGTGGCAAGTAGCCAACCATCTTTTTGGTTGTCTGATGATATTTGGCTGCTGATGCTTGCAGGCCCTGTAACTTTGATACCGCTATTGCTGTACAATCAATCCACCAAATTGGTGAGTTTTAACACGCTAAGCTTCATGCAATATATCACGCCCACTTCGGTATTTGTCATTGCAGTCTTTTATTATCATGAATTTATTGACATGAATAGATTGGCGGTATTTGCTTTGATTTGGCTTGCGTTGATGCTTTTTAGTGTGGATATGATAAAGCACAGAAAATCTTAAAAGGTGTTTATGAAAATGCAAATGAACGACATGGTTTTTGTAAAAGGGTTAAAAATCGACACAGTTATTGGTGTATATGACTGGGAGCGAGCAATTAAGCAAAGTTTGATTATTGATGCTAAAATTTATTGCAATATTCAAGACGCTTCCAAAACTGACGATGTGATTCATGCGGTGAATTATAAAACGGTTTGCGAAGATATTGAGGAAATTTGCCATGAGATGAAGGCAAAATTATTAGAATCTTTGGCGGAAAACATTTGTCAATATATTTTAAATCACTATCCGTGTGATGCAATTGCTCTTACCATTCATAAACCCAATGCCATCAGGCAAGCCCAAAGCGTTGGTGTGAGTATCACACGCAGTAAATGAGCGATATGCAGAGCAACCCATGAAAATCATCGTCAGTGATTTGTCTGTTCTAAGTAAATTAAATGTCAGTGCATTTGTGGTGGCAATGGGTAGCAATGTTGATACTCATCGTGCATTTGATATTGCTTTAAGAGAGCTGTTGCGATTGGGTGATTTGCAGATGTCCTCTTGGACTACTGGGCTTGATTTTACAGGCAAAACCAAGCTGGTTTATCATAATGCCTGTGCAATGGTTCAGTTAGACTTGCCAATGTCTTTTGCTTATTTATCTGAGCAATTAAAATGTATTGAAGTTCTGTGTGGGCGAGAGTCAATTGGCCAAGCTGTGCCGATGGATTTGGACATTTTGGCGGTATTTGATGATTGCATTTGGCAAATCAGCAAAACAAGACTGCCTTTTAAAACGCACGAAAAATCAGGGCTGTTGCAAGTGGCACATTTTTTGCTTGATGATTGATAAAGCCTAATCACAACCAACGATTGTCATGATTTGCTTTTTAAGATCGATGTGCCATACTGATTGTAAGGTTTTTCTGATTTTAAGGTTTTTGTTGTTGAGACTGGGGCGGGTGATAGCAATGGTTGCCATAATAAAAATGGTTTGGCCATCACCTTAAAAAATTATCGTCCCAAGCTCTCTAATTCATCCCATCGTTCCAGCTTTTTTAAAAGTAGCTCGTCAATTTGCCCCAATCTTTCACTATATTTAGTAGCTAGTGCCAAATCAGAGACGAATAACGAGCCATCTGAAAGTTTGTCATTTAAGTTGCTCTGCTCGGCTTCAAGCTCGGCAATTTCATTTGGTAGGCTTTCTAGTTCTCTTTGTTCTTTATAAGACAGTTTGCGTTTTTGAATGGTAGTGGCATCTGATTGTGGTGCATTGGCCTTAAATTCATTTTTGGGTTTTTCCGTTTTTTCCACCTTTTCGGTGTTGGCTTTTGGTTTATCTTTTTCACTCCTTTGTTTTTGAATCAGATAATCTTGATAGCCACCCACATATTCTGTAATAACCCCATCGCCATCTTTGTCTGTGTCAAATACCCAAGTTTGCGTAACTACATTGTCCATAAAAGTACGGTCATGACTAATGAGTAAGATTGTCCCTTCAAAGCCTGCAACATATTCTTCCAAAAGTTCTAGTGTTGCCATATCCAAATCATTGGTTGGCTCGTCTAGTACTAAGACATTGGCAGGTTTTAATAAGTTTTTGGCGAGTAAAACTCGGGCTTTTTCTCCTCCTGATAGAGCCTTTACTGGTGTTCTGGCTCGGTTGGGGGTGAATAAAAAATCCTGTAAATAACCCAATATGTGTGTTTTGCGACCATTGATCTCAATATAATCGCTACCTTGTGCAACATTTTCTGCGACCGATTTTTCACCATCAAGCTGTCCTTTGAGCTGGTCAAAAAATGACACAAGAAGATTGGTCCCTAGCTTGATAGTACCGCCAGTTTTTGCATTTTCATCAAGCCCTAAAATCGTGCGAATCAAAGTGGTTTTGCCTACACCATTTTGTCCGATGATGCCTACTTTGTCGCCACGCATCAAGACGCAAGAGAAATTTTTGGCAAGGATTTTATCATCATATTCTAGCGTCAAATTTTTGACTTCACAGATGATTTTTCCGCTTTTTTCACTGCTATTTTGTGTCAATGAAACATTGCCAACCACATCTCGTCTTTGCTTTCGCTCTTCTCGCAAGGCCTTTAAGGCTCGCACTCGTCCTTCGTTACGAGTTCTGCGTGCCTTAATGCCTTGACGAATCCATACTTCTTCTTGGGCAAGTTTTTTATCAAATTCTTCAAAAGATTTTTGCTCGCTTTCTAGCTCCAATTCTTTTAGCTCTTGGTATCGAGCATATCCACCCACCCCTTGCGTTACATCATAACTTCTTAATTTCCCTCTATCCAACTCCACGATGCGAGTGGCCAAATTATCCACAAATTTACGGTCATGCGTGATGAAAAGTACGGTCAAATTTTGCCCCAAAAGATAGTTTTCTAGCCAAGCAATGCTTTCAACATCAAGGTGGTTGGTTGGCTCATCAAGCAATAAAATATCAGGCTTGATGACCAATGCACGGGCAAGTAGAACCCGTCTTTTGCGACCACCTGAAAGATTGATCAGGCGATCGTCAGGGTTTAGCCCCATATTATCTAGCAAAGTGCGAGCATGACGCTGTAAATCCCAGCCATGCAGTGCATCAATTTCGTGCTGTACATCGGTCATTTGTTCGCAGGCATTCATGTCGCCCATACCGCATCTGTCGGACAATGCTTGGTAGGTTTTTAAAAGAGTTGCAGTTTTATCATCACCACCCATCACCACATCAAGGAGTGTGCCATCATCGTTGGGCACATCTTGAGCGAGCATGGCAACTTTTAAGCCATCTTGAATGATCACCTCGCCATCATCAGGGGATTGTGTGCCATTGATGAGTTTGAACAGGGTAGATTTGCCCTCACCGTTTCGCCCAATCAGACATACTCTCTCGCCTGCATCAACACTAAAATTGACATGGTCTAAAATAGGAGCAGTGCCAAAGGCGAGCGATAAATTTTTAAGATGAATGAGTGCCATAATCGTCGGTTCAATGATAAAATAAGAGCCATTATAGCAAATTTTCTATATAATTTTAAATTTTGGAAAAATAAATGACCGATATGCATACTCAGCTGATTGATTTACAAATCAAAATCACCTATCTTGAAAACACAGTAGATACTTTAAATGATGTGATTGCCACCCAAGACCGTCAGTTAAAAAACTTACAAGACCAGCTTAAAATCATTTATAAGGATCTGCAAAATAATCATGACGATGACGGCATTGCCCCATTTGATTTGTTGGTAGATAGACCGCCACATTATTGATTAAAAATTGATTAAAAATTGATTGAAAAAATATTCATGAGCCAAGTGATTGGCAAAATATTGAAAATATGATGTCATGAAAATGACTGTGTAAGAAAATTACTTAAATTTATTTCTTGTGTTGCTGTTCAATTTGTTTTAATATAATAACCACGCAAGTTGTTATAGATAACATACAGTAGGATAGTACCTTGCGGATTGATGGCTTTTGGCTTTCTTGCTTGGATGCTAAGGGCTTTTAAGGAAAAAATTGGAGAATAAACTATGCGTTTTTTTAATCATAAAGTTTTGGCGGTTGCCATCGCTTCTGTTGGTGCTGTTGGTACAGCACACGCTGCAGGGCTTGACCGTTCTGGTCAAGATATTAGTGCGTTTTTGCAAGACGGTACTTATGCCGAAGCAGTATATACTTACATTGATGCCAACATTTCTGGCAAAGACCAATCTGGTAATGAAGTCAAAGACATCTCAGCACCTTATAACTTTGTTCGCTATGGCGCAAAAGCAGATGTCAATGATGTTGTCAGCATCGGCGTTCTATATGATGAGCCTTTCGGGGCGGCGGTCAAATATACTGGCACAAATGATTTTGTATCAGATCAAGACAAAACCGCACAGTCAATGCTGGATACTGTTGTGGAAAGAATGACAGGTCCTGATGCAAAGTATCAAGAAAAGCTTGCTGGCACAATGTTGAAAGGGATCGCATTTACCAAACCTAATATTGAAAAAATTCGAGAGCGAGCTAAGGATTTTGGTACACCGCCGTTTGATAAAATTGGCGAAGTACTAAACCGCGCTGCTGATATCGGCGAAAGCACGCATGGTCAAGGCACCAATGTTGATATCCGCACCAATAACATCAGTCTGCTGTTTGGTGCCAAAGTTGCAGGACTTCAAATCTATGGCGGTCCTGTGGCACAGCGTTTGGCAGGTGAGGTGCATCTGCGTGGTACAGCATATAGTGGTCTAAACGGCTATGATGCCAAAATCAGCCCTGATCATGCCGTAGGCTGGTTGGCTGGTGCGTCTTATTCTAAGCCAGAGATTGCCCTAAAAGCTGCTTTGACTTATCGCTCTGCGATCAAGCATGAGACCAACATCAATGAAATGATTCCTGTGTTAGGTTTCCGTGGCTTGGCAACTGAAAATGTCCAAAAATTTAAGGTAACCACGCCTAAGTCTTGGAATTTTGATTTTCAAACAGGGCTAAGCGCCAAACATCGTCTGTTAGGTACTGCCAAAGTGCGTTATGTGCCTTGGTCTCAGTTTGATGTGCGCCCACCAGCCTATGGTAAGGTAACAGAAGCTGTCGCAGGCAAAGCACTGCCAATCGTCAGCTATCCTAAGGACCAATGGGGCGTAGAGCTTGGTTTAGGTAAACAAATAAATGATAAATTATCCATTGCAGGTAATATTGGTTGGGACAGTGGTGCAGGTAATCCTACAACATCGCTTGGTCCAATCAAAGGTTATTATAGTGTTGGTGGCGGTGTTAAATACAATGTTACACCACAAGTATCAGTATCTTTGGGTGGTAAATATCTCAAATTTGGCAATGCTACCGCACAGCTACCAACAGGTGCTAAGGTTGGCGAATTTAAGGATAATGATGGTTTTATCGCTGGTGTAAAACTGGCTTATCACGCCAAATAAGTTAAGTAATTTTTATATAGTTTACATATTTAATAACCCAAAAACCAATACAGTTGTATTGGTTTTTTATTAACTATTTTTATGGTTTGAAACTCAAAGTTTGATTTTTAAACTCAAAGTATTTTAAAACATATAAAAAATCTGTTATCATAGCAAACCAAAATTTATTTTTTTTACAAAAATCTTATGAAAATTTTACCAAATCGACAATATCTCATCGCACCGTCTATCTTGTCAGCGGATTTTGCTCGCCTAGGGCAAGATGTGCAAAATGTCTTGGACGCAGGGGCAGATGTCGTGCATTTTGATGTCATGGACAACCATTATGTGCCAAATCTAACCTTTGGGGCGATGATTTGTCAAGCACTCAAAGACTATAGCATAACCGCCCCCATTGATGTGCATTTAATGGTAAAACCTGTGGATACGATGATAGAAGCCTTTTTAAAAGCAGGGGCGGATATCATCACTTTTCACCCAGAGGCCAGCGAACATATAGACAGAAGTTTACAGCTTATCAAAGACGGTGGAGCAAAATGCGGATTGGTGTTCAATCCTGCTACGCCTTTGTCGTATTTGGATTATACGATAGATAAACTTGACCAAATTTTGATCATGAGTGTCAATCCAGGGTTTGGTGGTCAAAAGTTTATTGATCATACGCTTGCAAAAGTGCGTCAAGTTCGCCAAATGATTGATGAGCGTGGACTTGATATTCGCTTGCAGGTGGACGGTGGTGTTAATCCTGACAACATAGGACAGATTGCTAAGGCGGGGGCGGATATGTTTGTGGCAGGCTCGGCAATTTTTGGTAAAGATGATTATAAAGCAGTGATTGACACAATGCGTGATGAGCTTGCTTTGGTAAGTACTAAGGTGGTCTAAATGACCAAAATAAACATGAAGCAAAACAATGAAAGCGAAATGCCAAAAAGTGTGATTCCTCTTGGTTTGACAATCGCACTATTCATGTCGTCGCTTGTGTTGAGCCTGATGGGTTATGGATTTCGCTTGATGATGGGTGATGATACTGGTGCAGTCATTAGCCATGCTGCTAAAGTTGTGCCATTTTTTGTCTTTGTCGTTCCCGCCCTCATTTGGCTTAGTAGTCTTTGGCTGAATAAAACAGGCAAGGCGGATATTCACCCTCGTAATGCTTGGACATTGGGTTGGCTATTATCCACTGTTGCCATGCTTTGCATTATGGGGGTGTATAGCTGATGTTCAATCGCATGATTCCTACTGGTATTGTCCCAAAAGGTGTGCCTAAGGCATTGATTGCGATGCTGATCATCGCTGTGATGCTGGTTGGTCTGTCGGGTTTTCGGCTTGGCGATGGTGATAAAATACAAGGTTGGTTGCATGTCTTAGAAAATTGGCTGATTTGCCTTGTCATCATTCCTGCATTGACAGCACTTGTAGCAATGCCGATAAAATACCGTGACCCAGAGTTTGATGTAAAAATGGCATATTATTTGGGTATGTTTGTATCTTTTTTGTTTATGATGGCAAAACTGCGCTATTGGCGATGAGCTGGCAAACTTGAAAAACAGAGCTGATATCCCCAGTTATTATCATTATTATTTTTTTTGGAGTGGTCCATGTTTGATAAGGCAGATGATGAATTGATTGAGCGTCTTATTAAGGAAGCTGAAACCATTATTAAAGAAGAATTACAAAAAAAACTGGCTCATGAGCTGGGTGTTGATTTTGAAAATTTAGAAGGCTTAAAAGCCCTAGAAGATTTGGTTGGCTTGGACTTATACAATCAAATTCAAAACCAAATTCACAATCAAAATGATCGTTTGGATACTTTGGACGCTGATGACCAAGCTTGTACCAAGAGTGATATGCAAGAAAGCACGACAACGGTATCACCTAAAAAACGCCGTGGAAGACCGCCAAAATCAAGCAAAGTGGCACAAGACTTATTGGGTGATGATGGTGTTTTGACGAATGATACGATGAGTGATACTCAGGTAAAACACAAAAAACCTTTTGCCAAAAGCCTGACCAAAGAATCAGCAGAAGATGGTACGGTGATTAAAGAGGCTATTTTGGAATTTGTTGAGCGAGAAGACGGTGTTTTGACCTTGCAAGAGGTGGGTAGGGAAAATGAGCCGATGGTAACGATTGCTTTTTCCCAGCAGGCCAAAGAGATGATTGGTGCGGACGAACTTCAAAATGTTGGTCAAAATATGATTCATGCTGCCATCACGACTGTCATGCAGCGTCAAATGAATGCATGGCACGCCCATGTTTATGACGAAACTCCAAAGCGATATAGTTGATTGATATCACTATAAAAATTTTCCGTCAAATTGATTTTGACGGAAAATTTTTTTTGTTGATGATGGTTATTGATGATGAAATGTTTTGGTTGTGTGGGTGTTTTTCTTCGCTATCTTTGGGATAATTGACTTTGAGAGTTTGTGGTTTAATCTGCATTGACAAGCCCATAACGAATGGCAAGGTGGGTCAGTTTAACATCGCTATTTATTCCCAGTTTCTCAAAAATACGGTAGCGATAGGTATTCACAGTTTTAACGCTGACAAACAGCTGGTTGGCAATTTCTTGAACGCTTTGGCAATTTACCACCATCATAGCGACTTGTTTTTCACGCTCAGACAGAGCATCAAAAGGCGATTTGTCCTGATTGCCCAGTACCGACTCGGCAAGTGCATCTGCAACATCATGGCTAAAATATTTGCCACCACCATGTAGTTTTTTGATGGCACGAATCATTTCATCAAGTGGTGTGCCTTTGGTAATATAACCATTAACACCAGCTTTTAATAGCATAGATGGATACGGCTGTGCTGATAGGCTAGATACGGCAAGCACTTTGATTGCATTATCAATTTGTTTGATTCGACGCGTTGCCTCAACACCACCAATATTGGGCATATTTACATCAAGCAGAACGACATCAGGGCGATACTGACGAGCTAGCCGTACCGCCATGTCTCCATTGTCTGCCTCACCAATGACTTCAATGTCATCAGTATTGTTTAGCATATGCATAATGCCCATACGCACCAAATCGTGGTCATCAACCACCAAAACCTTGATCGCCATGCATCTCCTTATTGTACTTATTTTGATTGCTTGCAATAACCTTGCAATAATAGAGTGTTGTCCATTAAGTGTAGCATAATTTTTTTTGAATACAACTCATCTGGTGGAAAATATTCTAAGTTTTTTGACAAAAAATGACCGTTTTGTACGCACAATTTCTTTTAGTATGCTAAAATATGAATCAGAACATAAGATAAAAGATGTATGTTGTTAGAAGGTAATTTGTAAAGATATTTTCTTTTTTTTTATTTATTGCCTAAGGTTTTTTTTTGCGTTGCATTTTGTAATGATTGATGTGTGTTTACTTGCTTGTGAATTGATCGCAAGTTGGATGGCGAATACATGAAAAAAATGGGCGAGTGGTCGCCGTGGTCGTATGTTTTGAGGATTTTATATGAATTATGCCAAACCAATCAAGCGTGTCGGTACTTTTGCCTTCAGCATGACTGCATTCATGCTGAGTGTATCAGCACACGCTTTTACCATTGATAATAGCAACCAAAGCACCATCACTGCAACCAAAAAAATTCCTGCGATAACAACAACCATCACGCCAGTCCCATCAGTACCCGCCAAGGCCATAATTACTAAGCCGATTGTAGCTGAGTACTCATCTGCACCTGTACAAAATATTGATTATCATGGTATTGATGATGCAAATTTAGCAAATCAATATCACAAACCCATTTTTGATGAGTTGGCAGTATCTACCAACTCATCAGCGGTGGCGGTAATGGATTTGCAATCGGGTAATTTGATTTATTCAAAAAATATTGATACCACTCGCTCCATTGCATCAATCAGTAAAGTGATGACCGCCATGGTGATTGTGGATGCAGGTCTTGATATGCGTGAAATGATTACCATCATTCCATCAGATTTGGTAGGTGCAAAGCAAGCCACGACAAAACTACGCACTGACGATCGTTTGAGTCGTTCTGAATTTACGCTGATGATGCTCATGAAGTCTGAAAATCCAGCAGCAAAAGCTTTGGCTCGCACCTACCCTGGTGGCTATGAGGCTTTCATTGCAGCGATGAACGCAAAAGCGGCCAGTTTGGGTATGTACCAGACTCGTTTTTCTGATTCATCAGGACTTGACCCTCGTAATGTCTCGTCTGCCAATGACTTGGTTAAGATGATGAAAGCTGTCAGCAGTGATCCACGCTATCAGTTGATTCGCACTTTTTCAACGGCTCCTAATTATGATTTTTATATTGCTAATGCCAGCATGGGCGATCGCACTTATAAGGCCAACAACACCAGTACGCTTGTGCGTTCTGGAGAGCACCCAATTGGTGTCTCAAAGACTGGCTTTATTCGTGAAGCAGGTTATTGTGTCGTCATGGAGACTCATGTTAATAACAAGCCTGTGGTCATTGTCCTACTGGGTGCTGGGGCATCACAAACTCGCTGGAATGATGCAAGAAATATCTTAACAGAATTGGCATATCGCCGTTAGTTGGTGAGTTGATAAACTTTATCTTGCCAATCAAAAGCTCAGACATACTCTGGGCTTTTTTGTGCGTTGTTTTGAATGGGGTGATGGGTTATAATGACTTGTTTATTTTTTGTTTTGCCTTGCTGACCTTATGACCAATACCAACCCACAACTTTATTTGCTGACCAATGATGATGAAATCACCACGCTGATTGATAAATTAGAACATGCCTTGGATACAGGGGTTGTGTCATTATTACAAATTCGTCGCAAAGCCACACTAAAACAATATGACCTTGCGACTGTTTATCGAGAGGCAGAGCTGCTGGTGAGCCTTGCGGATAAATATGATGTTGATGTTGTGATGAACGATGATTTGGAGCTGGCATCTCACTTTTGCACAGGCGTGCATTTGGGGCAAAGAGATGGTAATTTGGCATTAGCAAGAGAAATTTTGGGCGATGATGTGATTATTGGGCGAACCTGCCATGCAGATGTTGCTTTGTTTAAACAGGCCAAAAAAGAAGGTGCAAGCTATGGTGCGATGGGGGCGATATTTTCATCCTTAACCAAGCCAAAAGCTGGTCTTGTGTCAATGCCAATCTTGCAAAAAACCGCCAAAGTTGATTTGCCTTTATGTGTGATTGGTGGCATCACAGCTGATAATCTTTACCAATTGCGAGATGAACTGGGCGATGTGCCGTTGCAGTACATTGCCGTAACTGCCGATATCATGGCACACAGCAGTAGCACCATCGCCGCCAAATGCCGTGCGTGGCAATTAAAATTGCAGAACTGGTAAGTTGGTAAGATTGCTTGATTAAAGCCTGATTTTACTATGCCATGCCATTGATTTTATTTTTCTAAGATTAACAATTTTTTATGACAAATATTAGTATTAATTATCCAAAATTAAAGCCTGATTTTACCACCTATTTCCATGGTACTGATGATGCTGGTTTTGCTCTTTGGCTGGCCACTTATGCCAAAACGCATTCACATTTGATTTTGGTGATTTGTGATAATCAAGCTCAATTGCATAATTTAGAAAGTGAGTTGGATTTTTTTGGCATTAAGACGCATGGTTTTAGCGACTATGAAACACTGGTCTATGAGAACTTGTCGGTGCAACAAGACATCATCTCCGAGCGTATTAACCTACTGACACATATCCCAAAGGCGGGCGTTTTGCTTGTAGCGGTGCAAACACTCATGCAGCGTATCGCACCGCCAAGTCATCTTTTGGGAAGATTTTTTGACCTGAGTGTTGGCGATACTTTTGATCTAAGTCAAGAACGAGAACGCCTGACCCGAGCAGGTTATGAAATGGTTGATAATGTCTATGCAGTGGGCGAATTTGCGGTGCGTGGTAGCATTGTTGATATTTTTGTGGTGGGTCAGGCACTGCCATTTAGGTTGGAGTTGTTTGATGATGAAATAGAAACCATCAAATTTTTTAATCCAGATACACAGCGTACCGTCAGTCAAAATGACTTACTCAATCTACAACAAGAGAGTCATTTTGATGCCAAGCTGATACCGACATCACCAAAGGTGAGTCAATTTCGTCTACTGCCTGCTTGTGAATTTGACTTGGATAATAAAGAGGCTTTTCGCCAAAATTTTGCCAGTCTTTTTCCTGATGCATCGGCCCGTAAGTTTGGTTTGTATAATGATGTGATGGCAGGCATTAGCCCATCGGGTGTGGAATATTATGCACCACTGTTTTTTGAGCTAGATGAATGGCGTAAGGCTGGCTCGTTGTTTGAATATTTGCCGAATGATACGCTCATTATTCATGATAAGCAGTTGGCAGCTTGCCATGAAGAATTTTGGAATCAGGTAACCGCTCGTTATCACTCTCGTGCTTTTGATAAAGATGTGCCCATCGTGCCACCAGAGCTACTGTATCTACCAAGCAACGAGTTTTTTGGAAAACTAAAAGCATATCCAAAAATGGTATTTGTGCAAGATGAACCTAACGCTTTATCTATTGATGCTTTGCCTATTTTTGCTCAATTTGCACCAAAGCCTGTACCCAGTTTGCCAATTCACCACCAAAAACACGAGCCTTTAAGCGATTTTTTGGATTTTGTGGCAAATTGTCATGAATCTGTGTTGCTTGCTTGTGAAAGTGCGGGTCGTCGTGAGATTATCTTGGAGTTGTTAAAAGGCAAATTGGTTTGTCAGCAAGTGTTAGATTTTACTGAATTTGTGGATAACTTGTCTGATTTTGCTGATAAAACTGACAAAATCGCCTTGACGGTAGCGCCGATTGAGCGTGGATTATGGCTGATGGGTGAGGGTGGATTTTGTGTGATTAGCGAGGCACAAATCTTTGGCAGACAGCCCATTCAAAGCCGAAAAAAGCGTCAAAATGCCTTATCCCAAGCCTTTTTGGTCAAATCTGTCAGCGAGATGACCGAAGGCTCGCTTGTGGTGCATTTGTCCTATGGTATAGGGCGTTATGTGGGGTTGGTGGTGTTAGATGTGGGTGATGGTGAGCAAGAATTTATTCATATTAAATATGCTGATGATGCTAATGTCTATGTGCCAATTACCAATCTTGCTTTGATTGGGCGATATAGCGGTACAGACTCAGAAGCGGTACAATTATCAAAAATTGGCTCTGGAAAATGGGATAGAGCCCGTCAAAAAACTTTGACTGACATTTATGATGTGGCGGCAGAACTACTGAATGTGCAGGCAAGACGCAATGCCAAAGAGGGTATTGGTTTTGATATTGATGTGGCGGCATATGAACTGTTTGCCAGTGGTTTTGACTATGAAGAGACGCTTGACCAAAAAGCCGCCATTGATGCGGTGATGTTTGACATGAAGCAGTCTAAGCCTATGGATAGGCTTATATGCGGTGATGTTGGTTTTGGTAAAACCGAAGTTGCCATGCGAGCAGCTTTCATTGCTGTTCAGGCAGGCTATCAGGTGGCGGTACTTGTACCAACAACATTGCTGGCAGGACAGCACGAAGACAGCTTTAAGGATAGATTTGCCGATTGGCCAATTAGCATTGAAAGCTTGTCTAGATTTGTTGGCAAAAAAGCACAAGGTGAGATATTGGCTGATTTGGCAGATGGTAAAGTGGACATCATCATTGGTACGCACAGACTGCTACAAAATGATGTGAAATTTAAAAAACTGGGTCTAATGATTATTGATGAGGAGCATCGTTTTGGGGTGCGTCATAAAGAAAAAATCAAAGCCATGCAAGCTGATGTTGACACACTCACCATGACGGCTACGCCCATTCCACGCACACTGAACATGGCACTTTCTGGAATGCAGGACATTTCTGTCATTGCTACGCCACCTGCTCGCCGCCTTGCCATCAAGACTTTTGTTGCTCAAAAGAGTGAGCAAACAACCAAAGATGCGATTTTAAGAGAAATTTTGCGTGGTGGACAGGTGTATTATCTGCATAATGATGTCGCAAGCATCAATTCGGTTGCTCAAAAAATATCGGAACTTATTGCCGAGGTGCGTGTGGGCGTAGCACATGGGCAAATGAATGAAAAAGAGCTGTATGCTGTGATGAATGACTTTTATCACAAAAAAACCAATGTCTTGGTAGCAAGTACCATCATTGAAACAGGCATTGATGTGCCAAACGCCAATACGATCATCATTGATCGTGCCGATAAATTTGGTCTGGCTCAACTGCATCAGTTGCGTGGTCGGGTGGGGCGTTCGCACCATCAGGCTTACTGTTACCTATTTGTTCCATCCATCAAAGGGCTAACAACCGATGCCAAAAAACGCCTTGATGCCATCAGTAGAGCCAACACCTTGGGTGCAGGATTCATGCTTGCAAGTGAGGATTTAGAAATTCGTGGTGCAGGTGAGATTTTGGGTAAAGAGCAGTCGGGTAATATGCAAACCATTGGTTTTGGGTTGTATATGGATATGCTTGAACGCGCAACTAAGGCAATAAAACAGGGAAAAACACCAAGTTTGGAAACGCCCCTTGATTTGGTCAGTGATATCAACATTCATGCAAGCGCTCTTATTCCAAGTGATTATTTGGCAGATGTTCATGAACGGTTGTTATTTTATAAACGCATTGCAAATTGTGAGAGTATGGATGAATTAAATGACCTAAAAAGTGAAATGATAGACCGCTTTGGTAGTATGCCTGTTGCACTTGCCAATCTTTTTCTTGTGCATAAAATGAGAGTGCAAAGCATGCTACTTGGTATCGGCAGGATTGATGTTAGTGCCAGTTCGTTGAGTCTAGACTTTAAAGCCGATACGCCCATTGATGGTTTGGCGATTATCAAGCTATTGCAAAGCCAAGAGGGGTATCGCATGAATGGAGCAACTGAGCTAAAATACACTTTTAAGAGTGAAAAAGAAGTTGTAGAACGAGTGGATGCGGTATTTGAGTTGCTCAAATATTTTGAGCAGAGCCTTGTTCAAAATTCAACGGTGGATTTATCGCCAAAAGCATGAGAAATGTTCAACAACTCATGGATTTTATGCTACAATAAAAGCATTTTTATTAAGACCAAATAATCACATTTTAATAATATCAAAAAGAGAATAGCAATGTTTCAATTACATCCAGTTTTGGCAAAAGATACTTTTTTAGTGGGTGATTTTCCATTATCTACCGTGCGTTTGATGAATGATTGTCAGTTTCCTTGGCTTATTCTTGTGCCACGAGTATCGGGTATCAAGGAAATTTATGAACTGAGCCCCGCTGACCAAGTACAATTTTTAAGAGAGTCTAGTTGGGTTTCTAGCCAGATGGCAAAAATCTTTGGTGCAGATAAAATGAATGTTGCTGCACTAGGTAACCAAGTATCACAGCTTCATTTTCATCATATTGTCCGCTACCAAAATGATTCAAAATGGCCCAATCCTGTATGGGGTACGCCTGCCATTCCTTATACCGCCGAGGTGCTACAACATATGCAGCAAACTTTGATGATGGTATTGCGTGGTCATCATGAAATGCCCTTTGACTGGAAGATGAGTGTGTAAGGATTAATTTATTGATTTTATTAGATAATTTATCTGATACCTATCAAATTAAATATATTACTAAGTGTACTACCAAAAAAAGACAACCTTGAAAATTTTTGAGGTTGCTTTTTTTAACTACGGTAGCTTCTCTCCGCTTTTGTATTTCAGACATTTTTCATTTACTGGGACTGTCAATTTTAATCGGTTTGAGAAAAAGTGCTTTTTTGATGTCATAAAATAAATCACATTATTTCAATTGCCGTAGTAGTTTTGAGATTATATTTGACGGTTACGACAGCCAAAAACATAGGGCAAATGTTGATGATATAGCTAAAAAATGGGCTTAATGGTTGAATACACTGATAACATCAATCAAAGATTGAGTGATGATCGTTTAATCTCTGGTGCTTTTAATGTCCAAAGTCCTTACTTTTAAATAAAATACAAAACCCACAATGACTAACAAAAAACCAAAAAAGCTCCAAAATATATTAAGTTGGAGCTTTTTTTATATGTTAAGTAAAATGCAAAATAAATAGATTATTGCTCGTTATAAGCTAGGCTGATTTTTTCTTCTATGGCGTTTTTGCCAACAGGTTGAATGCTTACTTTTGCCAAGCCTTGTGAAAGAGGGGCGAGTTGAGAAAATGCTTTTTTGCTCAAATCAATACGACCTGCTTTGCCAATTCTATCATTAACCTTGCAGATGATGGATTCACCCGTCTTGATGTTGGTCACTTCAACATGAGTGTTTAGGGCGTAGTTATTAGATGCACAAGTCATGCCTTGATTGCTAAAAACCTCGCCACTTGCTGTTTTACGACCATTAAACTTATCTGCATAAAAGGATGCGGTCGTGGTGTTTGCTTGGGCAGTTTGTAGTGCAATCATCGTCAATAAAAAAGCACCGATATAATTTCGCATTAAGCACCTATTAATTAAAAATGGACGCTTAGTATAATATATTTATAACAAAATTGCCATCATGGGGTATGGTAAGACAATGTATTTACTCTGTATGTTTACAAAAAAAATAACGATTGAGATGGATTGATTAAGATAATTTTGGCTAACCAACCTATACTAACCTAACTAAAATGAAGTTTATGTTTAATAAACAAAAATCTTTTTACTCAATTTTGACGTTTGATGGTCTAGGCCGTCTGGGCAATTCTGGCTAATTTTGAACAATTGATGCGTGTTATTGCCTAACGATGCCATTTTGTTTATAATAAATGTCGCTTTTAAACCTTATTTCTGATTTTTTCTGATTTCAATTAAACCTAGCAGGGGTAAACATGACAATTTTAACAATGAAAGATGTGGATTTATCGGGTAAGCGTGTCTTAATTCGAGAAGATTTGAATGTACCTATTAAAGATGGGGTGGTGATTAGTGATGCGCGTTTGCAAGCCGCTTTGCCGACACTAAAAGATGCCCTAGGACAAGGTGCAGCAGTGATTGTCTGCTCGCATTTGGGTCGTCCAGTTGAGGGTGAGCCAGAAGACAAATATTCACTTGCACCCGTGGCAGATTATTTGGCAAAGGCATTGCAATGCCCTGTTAATTTTTCAAAAGATTATCTTAAAAATGGGGTGAACGCCAAGATTAGCGAGATTACTTTGCTTGAAAATGTACGGTTTAATGTTGGAGAAAAAAAGAATAGCGAAGAGTTGTCCAAGCTGTACGCTCAATTATGCGATGTGTTTGTAATGGACGCATTTGGCACAGCTCATCGTGCCCAAGCATCAACCGAAGGTGTGATTCGCGCAGCTGCCATTGAGGGCAAACCTGTGTGTGCAGGTAATTTACTTGCTGATGAACTGTCTGCCTTATCTCGTGCACTTGACAATCCAAAAGCACCTGTAATTGCTATCGTGGGTGGTTCAAAGGTCTCAACAAAACTTGATGTATTGTTAAGCCTTGCTGATATTTGCGACAGCATCGTTGTTGGTGGTGGCATTGCCAATACATTCCTTGCAGCAACTGGCGTGAATGTAGGGGCTTCATTGTATGAGAGCAATCTGGTGGACACTGCCAAAACAATCATGCAAAAAACAAAAATTTTATTGCCTAGCGAGGTTGTTGTTGCCAAGAAATCACAAATTAATTTTGATGATTTTTTAGGTTCGCTTGAAATTGCTGATCCTATTATCAAGTCAGTCGGTACCATTGCTGATGATGAAATGATTTTAGATATCGCCCCAAGTAGTGCTCATGAAATTGCCAATGCCATCAAGAGTGCCAAAACCATTCTTTGGAACGGTCCTGTTGGCGTGTTTGAGGTGGATAAGTTTGGTGAGGGTACAAAAATCTTATCACTTGCAGTCAAAGATAGTGAGGGGTTTAGTATTGCAGGTGGCGGAGATACTTTGGCAGCCATTGATAAATATGGTGTGGCAGATAATGTCAGCTATCTATCAACAGGTGGTGGGGCATTTTTGGAATTTGTTGAAGGCAGGGCTTTGCCAGCCATTAAAGCACTTGAGGAATCAAATGGTTGATGGGTTGGATTTTTTGTTAAATTTTGTTGTATTTTTTAAAGTGGGACTTGTAAATTTTTATTGACAAGGCTAAACTAATGCCAAAATGAACATGAGTACACTTTAATCGGTTGGTCAGTTTGTTTGGCGGATTGAAGTAGGTTAGCGTCATCCATCAAAATAATTCACTTATTGTTGGTGCTGATTGTCCACGCTGATTGTGTATTAGGTAAAATATAAATTAAGACAGCTGAGAAATGAATTATGAAAAAGCTATTTATCGCTACCGTTGCTTTAGGTCTTGTTGTTCTAACAGCGTGTAGTCAGCAAACCAAAGAAAAAACCAGTGAGGCCGTGGAAACTGCTAAAACAGATGTTGCCGTCGGTACTGCTGAGGTTGCTAAAGAAGCCGAGCTTGCTGCCCAAAATGCTACTGAGGCTACTAAAAATGGTGTACAGCTGGCAGCTGATAAGACCTCTGAGGTTGTCAAAGAAGTGGGTGCAAGAGCAGATGCTGTGGTCAATCCAAATGGTGCAGAAGATAAAGTACCAGAAGAGCAAAAGTATTAATTTTTATTTTTTTTGCCCCTTGACCCAACTTTACTTCAATGATAAAAATACAAAAAGTCCAACTGCGATGGTTGGGCTTTTTTTGATGGATATTTTATGTCCACGATTTTTTTTTGCAGAACTTTGTGTAAGAATTTTATGAAACTTGCTGATAAATTTTAGTATTTTTGCTATAATGGCAAAAATACTACCATTCCACCACTGATTTTTAGGAGCGACAATGGCACTTGTATCCTTACGCCAATTACTAGACCATGCAGGCGAGCACGCTTACGGTTTACCTGCGTTTAATGTCAATAACTTAGAGCAAATGCGTGCCATCATGATGGCGGCTGATAGGACAGATTCTCCCGTCATTGTGCAAGCATCGGCAGGTGCTCGTAAGTATGCGGGTGCACCTTTTTTGCGTCATCTGATTTTATCGGCGATTGAAGAGTGGCCGCACATTCCTGTGGTGATGCACCAAGACCACGGTACAAGCCCTGCGGTATGTCAGCGTTCTATCCAACTTGGATTTAGCTCAGTGATGATGGACGGCTCTTTAAAACAAGACGGCAAAACCCCTGCCGATTATGATTATAATGTGGCGGTTACTCGTGAGGTTGTGAAGTTGGCACACGCTTGTGGCGTGTCTGTGGAGGGTGAAATTGGCTGTTTGGGCAGTTTAGAAACTGGTATGGCAGGTGAAGAAGATGGTGTGGGTGCAACAGGCGTGCTTGACCATTCACAGCTTCTAACTTCGGTTGATGAAGCTCGTCAATTTGTCGCTGACACAGGCGTGGACGCACTGGCAATCGCTGTGGGTACAAGCCACGGAGCGTACAAATTCACCCGTCCACCGACAGGTGACATTCTGGCAATTGACCGTATCAAAGAAATTCACGAAGCTCTGCCAAATACGCACCTTGTCATGCACGGCTCATCAAGCGTGCCACAAGAATGGCTACAAATCATCAATGATAATGGCGGTAGTATTGGCGAAACTTACGGCGTGCCAGTAGAACAGCTTGTTGATGCAATCAAACACGGTGTGCGTAAAATCAATATTGACACCGACCTGCGTTTGGCAAGTACGGGTGCTATTCGTAAATTCTTAAACGACCATCCAGCCGAATTTGATCCTCGCAAATATTTGCAGGCAAGCATTCAAGCCATGCAAGAGATTTGCGAAGCTCGTTATGAGGCTTTTGGTGCGGCAGGTAACGCCAGCAAGATTCGCCCAATTTCGCTAGAAAAAATGGTAGAATACTACCAATAATTTATGGTGTATTAAGGCATGAAGGCGTAAAATTGATTACGCCTTTTTTCATAGAAGTTAAAATTTGACAGATGTTATATCTAAAGATATTGCAAATTGATGGTGTGGGGTAATTATGATAGGGTTTATTAAAGGTTTGGTTCACTATTTGAATGCACCATTGGCGTGCATCATGACACCAAATGGCATTGGTTATGAGATTGAATTACCAGTTCCATTGTTTTGTCAGTTGACGCTTGGGGGCGAGGTTGGTGTTTATACACATTTATTGGTTCGAGAAGATGCACAGCTTTTGTATGGTTTTATTGATAAACAAGAAAGAGATTTATTTAGAAAGCTCATAAAAATCAATGGCGTGGGGGCTAAAATGGCACTTGCCATATTATCATCTTTGTCTGCGGCCGAGCTAAAACATACGGTTGAGCAAGGAGATGACTCAGCACTTGTGCGTATTCCGGGGATTGGTAAAAAAACCGCCCAAAGACTGATTATTGAGCTAAAAGGCAGACTGTTGGATTTTGAGGGTGTAACAAATAATTTTACTGGTCAAGGTGAATTTTTTGATGAAAATGTGCATCAGACCAATCAAATGCACATCATTGCCGAGGTGGAAAGTGCCTTGATTGGTCTGGGTTATAAAGAAAAAGAAGCACAAAATGCCATCAAGCAGGCAAAACTTGACTTGGATAATATGGATACTTCAAGTTTATTAAAGGCATCATTAAGACAATTATCTGGATTTTAATATAAAAAATGGCATAATTATCATTATGCCAAATGCTAGCGAAAAAATTTCGCAAAATAAAAACCTAAAATAATCCTAAAAAATCATCTTAAATTGATGCTATTTGGCGATGGAAAGCATTTCCATTAGAGCTTGTGTGCTGGCTGAACGAGTTAAATTTGGATTGATGACCACGCCTAAATGTCGTTGTAGTTCAAAATTTTCTACCATGTCTACTTTCACCAAGTCCTGATTGATGAGTGTTTCGGGTAGCACCGACCAGCCAAGCCCGATAGAAACGAGCATACGAATAGATTCAAGTGGATTGGTGGTCATGGTAGCATAAGGGCGTAGATTATGACGATTGAACTCCGCCAAGGTAATCTGGCTGGTAAAGGTATTGGCTGCAGGTAAAATAGCAGGATGATGAGCCAGTTGAAATAAAGTAACCCCGCTTTTTTGTGCAAGAGGGCTGAGCGTGCCTGTAACAAAATACAAGGGGTCTGACCATAATGTATGATAATTCAATCTTAAATCAAAGTTGGGTGGTAATGTTAGAAATGCCACACTAACCTCACCATCAAGCACTGCTTTGTGAGCTTCTTCAGAGTCCATAAATTGCACTTCTAATTGTACAGCAGGATAGGTCTGAATGAAGCGTTTTAATACAGGGGCAAGATGGTGCAGGCCGATGTGGTGGCTTGTGCCAATCACAAGTTTGCCACTTGCGGTTTCTTTGGAGTGTTGCAAGCTGCTGCGACATAATTCATAATCATCAAGCCATTTTTTGGCATAAGGTAAAAGTTCGTGTGCCGCAGGCGTGGCAATGATACCACGACCTATTGTATCAAAGAGGGTTACGCCAAATTCGCTCTCTAAGTTTTTAATGCGTTTGCTTACCGCAGGCTGTGTGATGAATAGTTTCTCAGCGGCACTAGAAATACTTCCTGTTTGCATCACAGTGGCAAAAGTAGTTAAATTGACGGTATTCATGATGATTTTCCATGGGTCAGATTGCCATCTATTTTAATAAAAAAAAGTTTGTAAATAAATAAAAATTTTTATATTTTTTTACTCGCTTTATTCAAGTCATTATGGTGCAAGATATTTTAAACTTTCCAAAAAGTTATATAATTGATAAAAATCATAAATTAGCATTATTGTTTGATTGTGTTATAATTGCTTAAAACTGACAAATACCCACGCATTTTTGGAGACAACAATGGCAGGCAATGAAACAACCAACAACAATCCCCAAACGACAACAAAAACCTTATACGACAAACTTTGGGACACGCATTTGGTCAAACAGCGTGATGACGGCTCGGCACTCATTTATATTGACCGCCAATTGTTGCACGAAGTTACCAGCCCACAAGCCTTTGAAGGCTTGACCCTTGCCAATCGCACGCCTTGGCGGTTGTCTGCTAACATCGCAACCCCTGACCACAATGTCCCCACTTCTACCTTTGAGCGTGAACAGGGCATCGCAGGCATTGTTGATGACACTTCACGCATTCAAGTCAAAACGCTTGATGATAATTGCAATGCCTTTGACATTGTGCAATTTGGCATCAATGACGAACGCCAAGGCATCGTCCATGTGGTTGGGCCCGAACAGGGGCTGACCTTGCCTGGTATGACGGTGGTGTGTGGCGACAGTCATACCGCAACCCACGGTGCTTTGGGCTGTTTGGCACACGGCATCGGCACAAGCGAAGTGGAACACGTGCTTGCCACCCAATGCTTGATTGCCAAAAAAATGAAAAATATGCTCATTCGTGTGGACGGTAAATTGGGGGCTGGCGTTACTCCAAAAGATGTGATTTTGGCGATTATTGGCAAAATTGGCACGGCAGGTGGGACGGGCTATGCCATTGAATTTGGTGGGCAAGTGTTCCGTGATATGTCGGTAGAGGGGCGAATGACCGTGTGCAATATGGCGATTGAAGCAGGGGCAAGGGTGGGGCTTGTGGCGGTGGACGACAAGACCATAGGCTATGTCAAAGGTCGCCCCTACGCTCCGACTGGCGATGATTGGGAGCGTGCGGTCGCTTATTGGCGGTCTTTGCATTCAGATATTGATGCGTATTTTGATGAAATTGTGGTGTTAAATGGCGATGAGATTGAACCGCAAATCTCGTGGGGAACATCGCCTGAAATGGTTGTACCAGTATCCAAAACCGTACCAACGCTTGATGATGCGACAGATGAAGTGCAAAAAAATGCCTATGAGCGAGCGTATCAATATATGGGCTTGACGGCAGGTCAGTCGCTGTCGGACATTCGCCTTGACCGTGTGTTTATTGGCTCGTGTACTAATTCACGCATTGAAGATTTGCAAGAAGTTGCCAAAATTGTCAAGGGCAAAAAAGTTGCACCCACCATCAAGCAAGCGATGATTGTGGCAGGTTCGGGTCTTGTCAAAAAACAAGCCGAAAAAGAGGGCCTGGACAAGATTTTTGTGGACGCAGGCTTTGAGTGGCGGCAGCCGGGCTGTTCTATGTGCCTTGCCATGAATGCCGATAAACTGCAAGCAGGCGAGCATTGTGCCAGTACATCAAACCGCAATTTTGAAGGTCGTCAAGGCAATGGCGGTCGCACGCACCTTGTCAGCCCTGCAATGGCGGCAGCGGCAGCGATTTATGGGCATTTTGTAGATGTGCGGTCGGTGGTGTAAGCGTGAAAAATAAGGCGGTTTATGTTAATATAAATTGTCTTATTTTTTTAAATAAACCAAGAAAACAGGAAAAACTCATCTGGAAATAAAAAATTTATTCTTAACTTAAAAGTGGAGCTTTTATGAAAAAATTATTATTAGTACTACCGATGTTAAGTCTTTTAAGTGCTTGTGTTATTACAGACCCTACTGGCAAGCCTGTACCGATTGTTATCCAAACGCCAAGCCCCCAAGCGGTGATTATTGACGGTCGTATTAAAGATAGTCGTATTAAAGAGAATGCACCGATTTATGTGTGTCAAATTAAGCCGTTTATAGATACTTTTAAAGCCGAAAACACAAGCCGTGGCAAAGCGATTTTGGACACCCAAAAACAATGCCTTGCCAAAAACGATGCCATGTTTTGTGAAGTCAAAGACATTGAATGCACCGAATACAAATGATGACTTTTTGCAGACTTGTTAAAACTTTCAATTTAACTGATTTTTTTTTAAAAGGAAAACAGTATGAACGATTTAGCCCAAAACACTTACCTAGATGTGCGTAATCCTGCCCAAGTGCAAGGCGATATGGTGCTAACTTGTGATGATATTGGTGAAGGTAGCACGCTGTCCAATGACTATATCGCCAATATTTGGGGTTATACAGGGGGCAATATCAGTCCCAATCTGAAATGGCAAAATGCCCCAAAAGACACCCAAAGTTTTGTGATTACGATGTACGACCCAGACGCACCAACAGGCTCGGGCTTTTGGCATTGGAATGCGTTTAATATTCCAGCCGACTTGCATCAATTACCAAAGGGTAAGTCTAATAACTTTGGCAATGGGATTTTGGAATTAAAAAATGATGCAGGACTTGACGGTTTTATTGGGGCGTTTCCCCCAAAGGGCGACAAACCGCACCGCTATATTTTTACGCTGTATGCCCTAAATCAAAAATTGGATTTGGGCAATAACATTAGCCCTGCGGTTTTGGGATTTAATTTAAATGGTAAGGTATTGGCAACAGCGAGTTTGACGGCTTATTATAGTTGGTAAATGGGAGCATAAAATGCCTATTGAAATTGTGGAGCATTATTATCAAATGATACAACATTTAAACAATGCCGATAAAATGGTATTGGTTGAAAAAATCATTCATTCGGTTAATAATCCATTACAGCCATTAAATGCAAATCATCAAGACGGTTTATTGGGTTCTTTGGAAGATAAAAAAAATTCCCAAGACATTCAAAGTTTTTCCAATGATGTGATATTACAAAAAGATATTGATGAATATTCGTCTTTGGATTATTTGGCGGTGAGCGAAGATAAAACCGATAAAGATTGGATTACCAATTTTTTGGCAATGACCGAAAAGGCATCGCAAAATATTGCCACGCATTTACCACAAAATGAGCGTGGTTGGACACGAGATGATATCTATGAGCGATAAAGCCTTTATTGATACCAACATTTTGGTTTATACGGTTGATGGGCGGTTTCCAGAAAAACGCCAAACGGCTTTGGATTTAATCACAAATTTGCAAATCAATTAAAATCTTGTGATTTCTACCCAAGTTTTGCAAGAGTTTTATAATGTTACCACCTATAAACTTAAATTAGACCCAGTCCAAATGCAAAATACGGTTGCTAATTTGAGTAAATTGCCCATTGTATTGACCGATGTTTCGCTAATTGAACAAGGTATTAAGGTAAGCATTCATCATAAATTAAGATTGTGGGACGCTTTAATGATTGTCGCTGGATATAGAGCCGATTGCAAAATAATGTATTCCGAAGATTTAACGCACGGGCAAATCATTCAAGGCATTCGCATATTAAACCCTTTTAAACTCTAATAAGGCAAAAATTATGAAAAAATACACCACCGAAATTGGCATTGTTGCCCCACTAGACCGTGCCAATGTGGACACTGATTTGATTATTCCCAAGCAGTTTTTAAAATCCATCAAACGCACAGGCTTTGGCGATAATTTGTTTGATGAACTAAGATATTTGGACGAAGGCTATTTGGGGCAAGACATCAATGCACGCCCCAAAAATCCTGATTTTGTTTTAAATCAAGACAGCTATATTGGTGCAAGCATTCTTTTGGCACGCACCAATTTTGGCTGTGGCTCTAGCCGTGAACACGCCCCTTGGGCATTGAATGAATTTGGCTTTCGCACGATTATCGCCCCAAGTTTTGCTGATATTTTTTATAACAACTGCTTTAAAAACGGTATGCTCCCTGTTATTTTATCTGAAAGCGAAGTTGATGAACTTTTTAAAGAATGTTTTGATACTGTCGGTTATCAATTAACGGTGGATTTGGCAAATCAAAAAGTGATTAGCCCAACTGGCAAAGAATACGCCTTTGAAGTGGACGCATTTCGTAAGCATTGTTTGTTAAATGGACTTGATGACATTGGACTAACTTTGCAAAATAGCGATGACATTAAAGCCTTTGAAGAAAAAGCCAAAGTGGAGAGACCGTGGGTGTTTAAAGAATTGAATGCTTGATATGAGTATTGCAAACTATTTATTTAATGGCTTAACCAATTTAAATACAGGGTTTGATGCCCCAGATATTTTTTATGTCTGCCAAACTGATTTTGAAATCGTACTCAATCGTGCAGAACAGAAAAATATTAATATTTGGGGAATTGAGCCTTGGCTAGATGGTGAATTTTTTGGTGTGGCAGTTTATGAAGATTACGATTTATCCGCCAATGACCCAAAATGGTATCGGACAGCCTTTGAGCAATTTAAAAGAGAAAATCCTAATTTGCAATACGCAATAACTTTTGGTTGAATTGATTAAGGAAAACTTATGAAACACATCGCAATCCTAAACGGCGACGGCATTGGTCCTGAAATTGTCGCCCAAGCGGTTAAAGTATTGGATAAACTTATCCAAAATGGTTTACAGGCAAGTTATGAATACGCCAAATTGGGCGGCGAAGCCTATGACGCTTATGGCTCGCCTTATCCCAATGAGACCCAAAAAATCGTGCAAAAAGCCGATGCCGTGCTGTTGGGAGCGGTCGGTAGTCCGCAATACGACAGTTTAGACCGCCCCTTACGCCCAGAACGGGGGCTTTTGGCAATTCGTAAAGATTTGAATTTATTTGCCAATTTACGCCCTGCTATTCTTTATAAAGAACTTGCCAATGCGTCCACCTTAAAGACCGATGTTGTGGCAGGGCTTGATATTTTGATTGTCCGAGAGCTGACAGGCGATATTTATTTTGGCGAGCCACGAGGGATTGTTACCAATGACAAAGGCGAGCGTGAAGGCTTTAATACAATGCGGTATTCTGAGAGCGAGATTCGCCGTATTGCCAAAGTTGCCTTTGAGTCTGCCCAAAAGCGAAACAAAAAACTGTGTAGCGTGGATAAAGCCAATGTCTTAGAAACGACTGAACTTTGGAAACAAATTTTTAATGAAGTTGCCAAAGAGTATCCAGATGTGGCGTTGTCGCATATGTATGTGGATAATTGTGCGATGCAACTTATCAAAAACCCCAAGCAGTTTGATGTGATTGCCACAGGCAATATTTTTGGTGATATTTTGTCCGACCAAGCGTCTATGCTGACAGGTTCTATTGGTATGCTCCCATCAGCCAGCCTTGATGAAAATGGCAAAGGGCTTTATGAGCCAAGCCACGGCTCTGCCCCTGACATTGCAGGGCAGGATATTGCCAATCCTTTGGCGACCATTTTGTCGCTTGCGATGATGCTTCGGTATAGCTTAAACGATGAAATGCGTGCCAAGCAAGTGGAAAATGCCGTGCAAGCGGTATTGGCGGACGGCTATCGCACCAAAGATATTTATGAAGACGGCACAACGCTTGTGGGCTGTGGGCAAATGGGAGATTTGGTGGTGAGTGCGTTATAAGATGATGCAAGTAAAATTGATGTGATTAAAAATAGGATTTGGTACATGCTAAATCCTATTTTTTTATGATGAGCTTAAATTTATAAACTATTACCATTATGTTATAATGGTTCGTTGCTATATGTAAAATTATTGAAAAATTAGCTTGATATTTTCTGTAAAATCTAAGATAATATGACATTAATAATTATTATCGTTTGTATTATGGATTATCACGCAGTAGTATATGTGTACAGGCAATTATAACCATGAATAATATGAATTTTACTTCAAATAATGGTGTAAAAGCCATAGCCGTTGGTGTGGCGATGGTGTTGCATGGGTTGGTGTATTTTGGTTTGGCAAATATGCAGACGCCAAAGTTAAAACCGCTTAAAATCACATCGCCCATCAAAGTGGATATCATCGAGAGCGTTGCTTCGTCAGAAGCTACCGAGCTTAAAGAAGAGCCAAAAGTCGAAAAAAAACCCGAACCACCTCCAGAGCCTATCAAGCAAAAACAAGCAGAACCCAAGGTTGTGCCTAAAATTGAACCCAAAGTTGAACCCAAGCCTAAGGTTGAGCCCAAAAAGGAACCACCAAAAGTACCTGAGAAAAATATCAATCGCCCAGATGAGATATTGGCTGCCAAGCAACATGATGAGGCTCAAGCAAAATGGGAGGCGCAACAACAGGCTGAAGCACAAAGACAGGAGCGTGAAAGGGCTCATGCTGAGGCGATGCGTCTAAAGGCAGAGGCAGAAGCACGAGCCAAAGCACAGGCTGATGCCATTGCAAAGGCGCAAGCAGAGGCGCAAGCTGCTGCAAACAACAGTAACAAAAAAAGCAGTGAGGATCGCAGCACTACTAATGTTGTGGGCGAAATGACCATCAGTGCCACCAAAGCGAATGCCAGTTGGAAGAAAAAACCGAATTTTTCAAATATTGATGCAGGCTCTGATCGAGTAAAAACTGTTGAGTTTACGGTGCAATTGGTGATTGATGAAAAAGGGCGTATCATCAGTGCAACGGGTGTATCTACGAAACTTGGTCGTGCTGTGGATAGACAAATTGAATTGGCTTTAAAAAGAGCATCATTTCATCCATTTAAAGATGAGCAAGGAAATCCTATCCGTGGTAGAGCAAGTTTGCCAATGAGTTTTACAGTTAATTAATTAAGTTGTCTTATTAAAAGTTTTTATTTTTTGTGAGGAAGTTTTATGGACTTTGCATTTTATTGGAGTCATACTGACGCTGTTAGCAAAACCTTATTCTTTATTTTGTTTGCTTTGTCTGTCGTTTCTTGGGTAGTTGGTATTATTCGTGTGGTGCAGTCGTGCAAATTGGCAGGTGGCATTGGCGATGACCTAAGACAGTCTGTATTGAGTGTATCAACAGAACTTGATGGCTTGGACTTTGGTCAAAAGAAAATGGTTGTAGAGCAAAAATTATTGCAAAATATTGCACGCTATCGCTATGAGATGGAGAAAGGTCTGCCTGTTTTGGGTACGACAGCTTCTATCGCACCTTTTATTGGCTTGTTTGGTACGGTCTGGGGTATTTTTCATGCCTTACATGGCATTGCCAAAAGTGGTCAAGCAGGTCTTGCTCAGGTCGCAGGCCCTGTGGGTGAAGCACTGATCATGACGGGCTTGGGTTTGGCGGTGGCGATTCCTGCGGTGGTGTTTTATAATATCGCAACTCGTACCAATAAGCGTGCAATTCATGTTGCTAATGATACAGCCCACCAAATCCTAGCTGAAACCGCACGATAAATAAGAAGGGGGTATCATGGCTTTTGAATTGGGTAACAATGAAGATGGTGGTATGAATGAGATGAATCTCATTCCGCTTATTGATATCATGTTGGTATTGATGATTATTTTTTTGGTAACGGCAACGGTACTAAACCCAACGGTGCCACTTGATTTGCCAAAAACTACCGCAAGCATCAACGAGCAGCCACCAGAAGTACTGCAAATTAGTATCGATGACAAAGGTGATGTCTATTGGGACAGCGAAAAAATTGATTTGATGGAATTGGAAAAACGCTTTGCTGATGAAGTTGCCAAAGGTGCTGATCCACAAGTGCATTTGCGTGCTGACCGTGAAAGTAAATATGACATGGTTGCACAAGTGCTTGCCGTCGCCAGCACCACAGGGTTGTCAAAGATTGCTTTTGTGAATGAATGATTTTTGCATCGGCTTTAGTGAAAAAACCTTACAAATTGTAAGGTTTTTTTTATGAGTCTGATTCTAAAATTTGCAACTTTTGGGTCAATTGTGCTAATTGTTTGCGTAAATCATCATTATCACGAATGGATAATTGTTTGTTGAGTTTTTTGATTTGTGTGCGAAGTTTGGCATTGGCGATGGTGTTTTTGGCGGTGTTTTTATCAATGCTCATCACAGTGGTCTCGTTGGTAGTAATGACATTTGCCATGGCAGATTCTACTGTGCTTACAACAGGTTTGGTGCCATGTTTGATGTTTGTTTCAACACGATTTAGGTGATGATGGTAGCGTTTTCTTAGGTGGTTTTGCTCATCGGTTCTTTCCTCATCACTTAAAATTCTTGGGTATTCTACCAAATCAATGCAGTCCACAGGGCAGGGGGTTAGACACAGTTCGCAACCTGTACATAGTTCGGTGATGATGCTGTGCATGTGTTTGGCAGTACCAATAATAGCATCAACAGGGCAGGCAGGAATGCATTTGGTGCAACCAATACAATCACTTTCGTTGATGACCGCTCGGACTTCAATAGGGCGTGAGGTGATATCATTGGTATGCCATTTGCTAGGCGTGGCAGTCATTGGGGTGGCATTTAAAATACTTGTGATTTGATCGGTAACAGCCTGACCACCTGGTACACACAAATTCGGTGCTTCGTCATTAATGACAACGCCATACGCATAGGGCAGGCAACCATCATGATGACCGCACAATCCGCACTGAGTTTGTGGTAGGATTTTATCAATTTTGGCGATGGCAATGCGTTTATTCTCTGGCAGAGCATCTATCTTTAAAGGGCTGAATAAAACAGGCAGGTTTTCTAATCGGATGGTGATGGTCATGGCTGGTAAATGTTAGCGGTTATTATTGTTATATTAAATGTAAGCAATATTATGCAAGTTGGACGACTTTTTGAATGAGTGCGTGAGCAATGGTGCCAACTTTTGGTATGATTGGCAGTTTGTCTGTGTCAAAAAACCGTGCCTCTGCCAATTCACTTTCTTGCAAAACCACATCGCCGCTTTGATAATCAGCAATAAAGCCAATCATAAGATTACTTGGGTAAGGCCAAGGTTGAGAGCTTATGTAGCGTATATTGTCTATTTTTAAACCGACTTCCTCTGCAACTTCACGATGCACGCATTGTTCTAAGGATTCGCCCGCTTCAACAAAGCCAGCTATCAAGCCATACATGCCGATGTCTTTATGGCGTTGGTGTAAGGCGAGTAGGATTTGGCGTTTTTGATTGTCAGGGTTGATGCGTGTGATGGCAGTGATCACGCAGGGCTGTATTCGTGGGTAGGCACGATGATGGCAACGACCACACATCATGGCGTGTTCAGAATAATGTGATTTGGTGGGAGAGCCACAACGAGAACAAAACTGATGGTCAGCTTGCCAAAGTATGAGTAAAATGGCACGACTGATGGCATGAGCTGTGTCTATGTCTAAATAATTGACCACATGACGATATGCTAAAAATGACAAAGATGTAAATTGTGTGCTGTCAAATTTATCGCCATAGCAGTGGATAAGCCCCATGCTAATGGCATAATCTTTATGAATGGCAAAAATTGGCCTAAAGGCAGATGTTGCCAAAATACCATCATGAATTTCACTAAATTCAAGAGATATGCCATGCTCGTTTAATTCGCCCGTTAAGACAGCAGGGGTGCCATGTTCATCGCACAGTACGCCATCTTTATCAATCACATAATATGACACGCTCATGATAGCACCTGTGTACGCCAAGCATGATCTGCATCTGCATCGCTTGCTGATGCTTTGAGTAGATTTGCCAAATCTGAAAGATTGCCAAAGCTGGCTTCGCTGGCTGTATCACCAGTCTGGTCATCAGAATATTCCATGTGCATGGCGATTTGACCACCTGTCATGGCCAAATATACTTCAGCCAAAATCTCAGAGTCAAGCAAGGCTCCGTGGAATGTACGATCTTGTTTGCCAACATTAAGACGGCGAACTAATGCGTCCAAAGAGTTTTTTTGACCTGGGTAGAGTTCTTTGGCAATAGCAAGTGAGTCAGTCACCTGCACCTTTTCGGTAAAATCACCCAGACCTACCTTGCTAAATTCCATATTCAAAAAACGCATATCAAATGACGCATTATGAGCGATAATTTCACTACCAATCATAAAATCATAGATTGCTTGTGCAACATCAGCAAATTTTGGCTTATCAGTCAAAAACTCATTTGAAATGCCATGCACTCGGATAACTTCATCATCCATGATTTTATCAGGATTGATATATACATGTAATTTATTGCCTGTAAAGCGTCGCCCCACCATCTCAATGATACCCACCTCTACGATGCGGTCGCCACCTTGGTCATCAAAACCTGTAGTTTCTGTATCCATGATGAGTTGGCGGTTTTTTGTGCCACGATTAACAGGCTCTGGTAATATCGCCCAAAAATCAGGATTGGCACGACGAGTGTTGCCATCGTAGTTTGGATTTTGGTTGTTGTCAGGGCTGATGGTAAAATTTGTTGTCATAGATGCTGCCAAAGCTGATTTGGGTGCATCATCATTGTCATCTGCACGACTGTCTGGGCTGTTATTTTCGTTTTTAATCAATTCCTCACCAAAGCCTAATACGCCTTGATTGGCAAGGTTATCCGCCATTTCGTTGCCTGCGTGTCCTGCGTGTCCTTTAACCCATTGCCAATCAATCGATCGGTTTTGTGTGAGTGTATCTAGCTGTTGCCACAATTCAACATTTAAGACAGCTTTTTTATCCGCTTTACGCCAACCGTTTTTTTTCCAGCTGTGTATCCATTTGGTGATGCCGTCTTTGACATAGCCTGAGTCTGTCCAAATTTGGATTGGCATATTGGTGGGGGTGCGTTTTAGGGCGGTGATTGCCCCCATCAGCTCCATGCGATTGTTGGTGGTATCAGGCTCTCCGCCCCAAATGTTTAAAATATCGCCATTGGGGTAGGTGATGTGTGTGCCAAATCCGCCAGCACAAGCACCTTCTTTGCCATTGCCTTTGCAGGCGCCATCGGTGTAAGCGATGATAAAGTCAGTCATGATTGTTGGTCTTTTAGTGATTGTTGTATGATTGCTAAATATTAACTAAATATTAACTAAATATTAAAATGGATAAAGTATTATAAATCATCATGCGGTTTTTGTCATTTTTAAGAAAGCAAATGTTGTGATTTTACTAAAAAATTTTGTCAAGAATTTGTTATAATGGCATCTATCATTCGCTAAATGTCATTCACCAAAAAGAGCCGTCATGACCGATTTATCCCAAGTTCATTTACAAGCACAAGAGAATTTGCCATCGCAGGAGTTGTCGCATTATTTTGGGCGTAAGTTTCGTAAAGAAGCGGTATTTGCCCCAAAAAATGTACCAACTGTTAGTACCAACCTTCCATTATTTTTGGAGATTGGTGCAGGCAAAGGCAAGCACGCCGTATTGTTTGCCAAGGCAAATGCTGATAAGCATTTGATTGCCATTGAACGCACAAGTGAAAAATTTGAAGCTTTTCATAAACTTGCCACCAGCGAAAACTTGACCAACCTAACCGCCATTCATGCTGATGCAATTGCCTACACCGCTCATCACATTGCCCCAAATTCACTTGATGGTGTTTTTATTCTTTATCCAAATCCAGAGCCTGCCAACAAAAATCAGCGTTGGCTAAATATGCCTTTTTTTGAATTTCTCATTTCTCGCATGAAAGCGGGAGCGACCATTACAATTGCTAGTAATATTGGTGAGTATATTGATGAAGTAAAACAGCTGCTTGATCAAGTATGGTTGTTGCCTTATGAGTGTTTTGAGATTGATAAGGCATCGGCTCGCACGCATTTTGAAATCAAGTATTTGACTCGTGGCGAGCTTTGTCAAGAGTTGGTTATTTTAAAACCAAATTATTACCAAACTCGTTTTGACGCATCAAGTATTGACCAATGAAAACTCACCAAAAAAGTGTTGCCATCATTGGGGCTGGTGCCTCAGGATTGATGGCGGCAGAGACTTTATCTACGCAGGGTGTGTCCGTCTATGTTTATGAGCAAATGCCTACCGCAGGGCGAAAAATTCTCATGGCTGGAAAAACTGGTCTTAATATCTCTCATAGCGAACCATTGGACTTATTCATCACTCGCTATCAACCCCATGCCATAGGTGATTTTGTTCGCACTTTCAATGCTAAGGACATTCGTGCGTGGCTGTCTTGTCTTGGTATTGACAGTTATGTTGGTTCTAGTGGCCGAATTTTTCCTGTAGAGATGAAAGCCTCTAAATTTTTAAGAGCGTGGCTAAGTCGTTTGACCAAGCAGGGTGTGAGCTTTTATTATCGTCATCGCTGTGTGGGCGTGGCCGATGATGTGGTGAGTTTTGAGCGATTGGATAAGTATGGCAAAGTGATTGATGAATTTTCCCAAAAGTTTGATGCCGTCATCTTGGCGTGTGGTGGTGGTTCGTATGCTCGTTTGGGTTCAGATGGATTGTGGCAAAATTGGTTTTGTGCCGAAGCATTGACCCCGCTTTATGCCAGCAATGTTGGTATCATTCGCACTTGGTCGCCTTTCATACAGCACATCTTTGGACAGCCATTAAAAAGAGTAAAAGCGAGCGTGGGTGGTGAGTCTGTATATGGCGATATTATCATCAGTCATTATGGCATGGAAAGCGGAGTGATTTATCAGCTTAATCGTGCGATGCAAGATCAAATTATACGGTGCGGTAAAATCAGCCTGACGCTGGACTTGTTGCCTCATAAATCATTTAATGAGATTGCTAGGGTTGGTCATCGCACCAAAAAGCAGTCTTTAAATAACGCTCTTAGAAAAGCAGGGCTGGACCCTGTAAAAATTGCTTTAATGAGAGAATGTACACAAAAATCCGACTGGTCGGATTTAAATAAAATGCTGAGCTTTATTAAAAGATTGCCCATTAAATTTGATGGTTTTCGACCAATAGATGAAGCGATTAGCACAGGTGGTGGGATCAAGCTATCTGCTTTGAGTGATGGTTTGCAATTTAAGAACAATCCCCATGTTTTTGTTGCAGGCGAGATGCTTGATTGGGAAGCACCGACTGGCGGTTATCTTTTGACAGCGTGTCTTGCAATGGGGCATGTTGTGGGCAATGGCGTGATGAATTTTTTAAATGACATGACCAAAACAGTCTAAAAATATCATGAGTACAAATTGTAAATTTGTGATAATTTTGTCAGATTTTCCGCCATTTTATTAAAAATCTGCTACAATGACACCGCCTTTTTATTTTGATGACTCATAACTATTAACTGGAAGTAATCATGAATCGTTTAGCCAATTTTTGTGCAGGTCCTGCATCTATGCCGACTGCTGTTTTACAAAAAGCACAAGATGAAATATTAAACTGGCGTGGTACTGGTGCATCTGTGATGGAAATCAGCCATCGTAGTGCTGATTATACTGAACTTGCCACCAAAGCCGAGCGGGACTTACGCAAGCTGATGAATATCAGTGATGATTATGCGGTTTTATTTTTGCAAGGTGGGGCGGCATTGCAATTTTCTGCCATTCCTTTAAACTTACTAAACGGCGGTGTGGCAGACTACCTAATCACAGGTACATGGTCGCAAAAAGCCTACAAAGAGGCTAAGCGATATGAAACATTGGGCTTGGGTAAAATTAACTTAGTCGCCCAAGGTGATGGTACCGATGTGCCAAATGTTGATACTTGGCAGTTGTCAGGTAAAGCGTCTTATTTTCATTATTGTCCAAACGAAACCATTCATGGCGTACAAATTTTTGACACACCAAAGGTGGATTCTGCGATTGTGGCAGATTTGTCATCATGTATTTTATCTGAGCCAATTAATGTTGATGATTTTGCTTTGATTTATGCAGGTGCTCAAAAAAATATCGGACCTGCTGGTCTGACTTTGGTTATCGTGCGTAAAGACTTACTAGAACAAGCATCTGCTTGGTGTCCAAGTATCATGAACTATAAAAGTCAGTTTGAAAATGACAGTATGCTAAACACGCCCTCAACTTATGCGTGGTATCTGTCTGGTCTTGTGTTTGAGTGGCTACTTGAAAATGGTGGTGTAGAAGCCATTGCTAAGCTGAATCATGCCAAGGCGGATATGCTATACCGTGCGATTGATGAAAGTGATTTTTATAGCAATAAAGTGAATCCAAAGCACCGCTCCATCATGAATGTGCCATTTCAACTTGCTGATACAAATCTTGACAAGCTTTTCTTAGAAGAAAGCAAAAAAGCAGGCCTGCTTAATCTTAAAGGCCATCGTGTAGTAGGCGGTATGCGTGCCAGTATCTATAATGCCGTAACACTTGAACAGGTGCAATCACTTGTTGTCTTTATGAAAGAATTCGAGCAAAGATACGGCTAATTTTGACTGAGATTGGATACATCATTAATGAACAGTCCACCATGATAAAGATACCAAAGGGACAAACCATGCCAACCATCTGTGCGATTAAAGTTTTTAAGGATAACTATATTTGGATTATCAGCCAAGATGGTCAAGCCATCATTGTTGATGCAGGCGATGACAGGCCTGTGCTAGATTATCTACAAACCAATCAATTAACGCCCATTGCTATGCTCATCACGCACCATCACAATGACCATGTGGGCGGTGTGGCGGCTGTAAAATCTGCTTATCCTAGTATGCAAATTTTTGCTCACCATGAGCATGGAGTGGATACTAGCTTTTTTGTCAAAGAAGGTGATGAGTTTACTTTGCTTGGGCTTGATTTTAAGGTGTGGCACACGCCAGGGCATACCGACACGCATTTGTCTTATTTGTGCGATATCGGCGGGGTTTGTCATGTATTTTGTGGTGATACGCTGTTTAGTGGCGGTTGCGGTCGTGTGTTCACAGGAACAATTGCTGAGCTGTTTGAGAGTATATCAAGATTTAGTCAGTTGCCAAGCGATACGCTGTTTTATCCTGCACACGAATACACACTGAATAATCTAAAATTTGGTTTATCCATCTGTGCTGATGCGGTTAAAGATGGCATACAGCTTGCCATTAAGCAAACTCAAAAAAAACTGGACATGGGGCAGATTTCCTTACCAACTACGCTTGATAAGGAACGAAATATCAATGTTTTTTTGCAGGTTGACCATCAAGGTATGATTGACAACATTCAAAAACAATGTACCATCAAAGACAGCTCGCCATTATCGGTATTTGCTACTTTGCGTCAGCTTAAAGATAATTTTTAATATCAATCTGTTTTTAATCGCCACCAAAAAATGTTCAATTGATGACATTATGACTATATTTTCTTTACTTGCCTTATCTTTTGGTATGTCCATGGACGCCTTTGCCAGTGCCATTGCCAAAGGGGCGACACAAAGACAGACAAGTTTTTTTCAGGCTTTTAGGGCAGGCATTGTCTTTGGGGTTATTGAAGGTATTGCACCAATCATTGGTTGGTTTTTTGGTGGGGTAGCTCGAGGCTGGTTATCGCAGATTGACCACTGGATTGCATTTGTATTGTTGTTATTTTTGGCAATTCGCTTTATTCGTGAGGCGATGGTTAATCAAGACAGTCAAAATGATGAGGTTGGGCATCAGACGAATCCAAAAGATAATTTTGCTTTAATGATACTCACCGCTGTTGCCACAAGTATTGATTCTTTGGTGGTGGGTGTATCTCTTGCATTTTTGGCAGTTAATATTTATATGGCATCGCTATTAATTGGCGTTGCTACAACCATCATGGCAACTTTGGGGCTATATTTGGGCAATCGTTTGGGTCTTAGATTTGGCAAAATTGCCATGTTTATCGGTGGTCTGGTGCTATTTGTGATTGGTGCAAGTATTTTATATAGCCATCTAACCCATTGATTAACCAATCTTACTTATGAATGATTTTGCTGATTATCCTAAGCGTCAAACACATGGAAAAATCATCAAAATCATGCTATGATTAGCGATTTTTCTTAAAATCATTTTACTAAAATTTAAAATCTAATGCGACATATTCCAAAAACTCCCCAAGAAGTCCGTCATACGCCCAAAAAACGCTTTGGTCAAAATTTTTTGCACGACACGAGTGTGATTCGGCAGATTGTTGATTCTATTCGTTTATCCCGTACGGATAATTTACTAGAAATTGGTCCAGGGCTTGGTGCATTGACCGAGCCACTTTTGGCAGAAGTAGACGGCATGACCGTGATTGAGCTTGACCGTGATCTGGCAAGTCAATTAAAAATCAATATTGGTGTCAATAGCCATCTTGATTTTACCATCATTAATGATAATGCCATGCATATTGATTATCGCAAGCTTGCTGAAACAGTGGGTAAGGGTGCATTTCGTGTGGTGGGCAATTTGCCTTATAATATTTCTACGCCCATTTTGTTTCGTTTGCTTGAATTTGGTGATGTCATTACCGATATGCACTTCATGCTACAAAAAGAAGTGGTTGATAGAATTACTGCCGAGCCAAACAGCAAGGAATATGGTCGCTTGTCTGTCATTATGCAATATTATTGTATGGCGGAGTATCTTTTGACTGTGCCAAAAGGTGCGTTCAACCCACCACCAAAAGTAACCTCGGCGGTATTTCGTCTGATGCCTTATCAGCATAAGCCAATCACTGCTCAAAATGAGGCATTGTTTGCCACCATCGTGCGTGAGACTTTCAATCATAGACGCAAAACTTTGCGAGCAATTTTTAAAATGGTGAACTTGCTACCCACTTTAAATGAGAGTGATTTTGACAGCATTGGCATTGCTTCACAAGCTCGCCCAGAGTCGTTATTGGTGGCAGATTTTGTGCGTTTATCAGATCTGGTAAATCAAAAACAGCAAGCAAACCATTTAAATGATTAAGTAAATATGACTCACAATACAAAAAAAGTCCATCGTCATGAATATGTGATCGGTGATTTGCAAGGTTGTTTTGGGGCGTTTGAACGCCTGCTTGATGTACTTGATTTTGATGAGCATCAGGATAAAATTTGGCTTGCTGGTGATATTGTGGCAAGGGGTGAGAACTCTTTGCAGACTCTAAGGACGGTTAAGCGATTGTCTGACAAGGGAGCATTGACCACCGTACTTGGCAATCATGACATTACATTGATTGCTGTGTGGCGTGGTGTCATGCCACCCAAACCCAAGGATAAAACTTTACCAATTTTTAGTGCGTCTGACTGCGATGAGTTACTTAATTGGTTGCGTACTCAGCCGTTACTTGTTTTTCCTGATGATAAGACGGTGCTGACTCATGCTGGCATTCCACCAAATTGGTCAATTGATGAAGCAAATAGATATGCCAAAGAGTTGCAAGCTGCTTTGAGTGCAGATTTGACCAGTCTTGATAGGTTGTTGCCAAAATTGTACGCTAAAAAAACAAACATATGGCATGATGACATTGGTGGTGCCAAACGCTTGCGTTTGATTGCTAATTATTTGACTCGTATGCGTCTTTGTGATAAAGAAGGTCGGCTGGAGTTTAGTTTTAAAGAGGGTCTATTGGATAAAATGCCGATAGGCTTTCGCCCTTGGTTTTTGTGGGATACCCCAAGGGAGCGCCGAATTTTATTTGGACATTGGGCAGCTCTGCAAGCCAAAGTTGCCAGCCCTGATGTACGCTCGCTAGATGGTGGTTGTGTATGGGGTGGTCGTTTGGTGGCGTATAGATTAAGTGATGAGCGGATTTTTACGGTAGAGGGTCGTATTTCTGTTGATGAGCTTTTATGACTCTTTTTATTATGAAAGAATAAAAAAAAGACCTTAAAATAAGGTCTTTTTTTTATCTATGTTGTAGATATCATCAACGATAGATTAAGCGTCTTTAAGTGCTTTGATTGAGGCGTTCAAACGGCTCTTATGGCGAGCAGCTTTATTTTTATGAATCACACCTTTGTCAGCCATACGGTCAATGACTGGTACGGCTTTATTGTAAGCTTCAGTAGCTAATTCATATGCTTTTGCTTCGATGGCTGCGTTGACACGCTTGATGAAAGTACGCACCATTGAGCGTTGTGATGCTAGATGTTGGCGACGCTTAGTATTTTGACGAGCGCGTTTACGAGCTTGTGCTGAGTTTGCCATGGTTTATCCTTGGATAAAAGTTGTTAATGTTAAAGTTAAAATGTTAAGCTTGATGATTTGGGCAGCCACCAGATCATCATTTTTTTTAAGAAATGGCTGTAATGATTAAAAAATTTACCAAAATTTCTAAACTAAGGCCATGCTTAAAAATAGACACGATGCCTAACATTATAAAATAAAACGCCATTTTATCAAAAAATTTTAAAATTTTCAATAAAAATCGGCACTTATCTAGGGGCTGACATATTCTACGGTATTTTTGGGTGCTTTGGCAAGGTTTTGGCTGTGATTAATATCAATTTTTGCCACTTTTATGTTAAAATGGGGTATTTTATAGTTGTTACTTATTTTATTTATGAAAAGAAAGGCTGTCTTGATTGGTGCGTCTGGGCGAGTGGGCAAGGCACTTACCCAAGAGCTTGCTGCACTTTATGATACGCTTATCATCATCACACGCACACAGCCAAATACCATCAGCGAAAATACACACATCTATCATGTGCAAAATTTTGATGTGCTATCTGATACGATTGCCAGTATGCCAATTGGTTTGGATACAGATGTATTTAGCTGTTTAAGTATTGCCAAAAAGGACGCTACCAGCAGTGATGAATTTCATCAAGTTAATGTGTCGTTTAACTTAGCCTTTGCAAAAGCGTGCCATGATAAAGGTGTCAAGCGATTTTTTTATTTATCAAAAATGGGTGCGGATAAAGCCAAAGGAGATGTTGAGCTGGTTGCCAAATCTGATGTTGAGCGTTATTTGAGTTCGCTAAATTTTGGTGATGTGGTGTTTTTTCGCTTGCATAAACTGACACCTGCCAAAGAAAAGCTTTCTATCAAATCGCTGTCAAGATTTGGGGTGTATTTTGCCAAAACAACCCTAAACACAATGATTTCTTTTGATAAAAAAGAACGACTGACACCAAAACGAGTTGCTGCTGCCATGGCACTGACTGCCTATCAGTTAAATCTGCGTAATAAATATCAAACGCATGGGAAAAACTGCCTTGTCATCAGTCATGATGAAATGTGTGCCATGACTGCAGTAGATGGGCATTGATGATACTTAATTTATTCCATGGACTATTTCTTATTTTATGTCGTTGGTATTCATGGGTGAAGGTGATTGTCGCTGTTCATGGGCGATTGTTTTTGTGTAATTTTTTTTGCGTTTATGCTATAATAGACGCTTGATTTTAAAATAAAAAAGGTTGGTTTATGACCGATAGCGTAACTCCTGTTGGGATTGTTGATGAGTTGAAGCAGTCGTATCTTGACTATGCGATGAGTGTGATCGTCTCTCGTGCTTTGCCTGATGTCAGAGATGGGTTAAAACCCGTTCATCGTCGTGTGATGTATGCCATGCATGAGCTGTCTAATGACTACAATAAGGCTTATAAAAAGTCTGCTCGTGTTGTAGGAGATGTTATCGGTAAATACCATCCGCATGGTGATACTGCTGTTTATGACGCCATCGTTCGTCTTGCTCAGCCGTTTTCTATGCGATACATGATGATTGATGGTCAAGGAAACTTTGGCTCAGTTGATGGCGACCCACCTGCCGCCATGCGTTATACCGAAGTGCGTATGCAAAAACTGACTCATCAGATGCTTGGAGACCTCGATAAAGACACGGTAGATTGGGAGGATAATTACGATGGTTCAGAAAAAATGCCGTCCGTGCTACCTGCCCGTGTGCCAAATCTTTTAATTAATGGGGCGACAGGAATTGCGGTGGGCATGGCCACTAATATGGCACCCCATAATCTGGTTGAAGTGGTGAATGCTTGTCTTGCCTATGCCAATAACCCACAGATTACCGCTGATGAGCTTGCTGATTATATCAGCGGTCCTGATTTTCCGACAGGGGGTATTATCCATGGTCGTAGTGGTATTCGTGATGCTTATATGACAGGCAAAGGGCGTTTACATATTCGTGGTCGCTACACCATTGAAAATATGGAAGGGGTGAATCGTGAGCGTGAGCGTATTATTTTTACTGAGATTCCCTACCAAGTTAATAAAGCCAAGCTCATTGAGCAAATTGCCCAACTTGTTAATGACAAAAAAATTGATGGTATCTCTGCCATTCGTGATGAGTCGGACAAGGAAGGAATGCGAATCGCTATTGATTTGAAACGAGGCGAAAATAGCGAGGTGGTGGTCAATAATTTATTTTTACAAACACCTTTGGAATCTAGTTTTAGCATTAATATGGTTGCCCTTGATAATGGCCAGCCAAAATTAATGACCTTACATGGTTTGATTTCAGCGTTTATCCGCCACCGTCAAGAAGTGGTTACACGCCGTACTATTTTTGAATTAAACAAAGCTAAGGCTCGTGGGCATTTACTTGAAGGCTTAACCATTGCTCTTGCTAATATTGATGAGGTTATCGAGACCATCAAGCGATCTGCCAACCGTGCACAGGCTCGTGAAAACTTAGCATCTCGTATTTGGCAATCTGGTGATGTGGTTGCCATGCTCAAAAATGCAGGAGCCAGTTCTGTGCGTCCTGAAATTATTGAGGGTGAGGATTTAAACGCCCCATTTGGCTTGATTAATGATGATAAAGAGTACCGTTTATCACCTGACCAAATCAATGCTATTTTAGATATGCAACTCCATCGTTTGACAGGGTTGGAGCAAGATAAGCTATCGGCGGAGTATCGAGAAATTTTGGGTGAGATTGCCAGATTGCAGCTTATTTTGGCAGATTTTGACATTTTGATGAATTTAATTAAGACTGAATTGGTGCAAATCCGTGATGATTTTGGCGATGAGCGTAAGACGGACATTGTTGATTCACGCGCTGATTTTAGTCGTGAAGATTTGATCCCTGAGCAAACAGTGGTCATGACTGTATCACGCACAGGCTATGCCAAGACACAGCCAATTGGTGATTATCAGGCTCAAAAACGAGGTGGCAGAGGCAAATCAGCCACTACTATGAAAGAAGATGATGTGATAGAACACTTGCTTGTTACCAGTACGCATGCTCATATTTTATGCTTTACCAATACAGGAAAAGTTTTTGGTCTGCGTGGTTTTGAGGTGCCAATTGCCTCTCGTGGCTCAAAAGGAAGACCACTTGTCAATCTGATCAATATGGAGGCAGATGAAAGTGTAACCGCCATTTTGCCTGTCGATGATTTAAAAGCAGATGATAAATTTGTATTTTTTGCCACTGCGAGCGGGACGGTAAAACGAGTGGCTTTATCACAGTTTGCCAATCTGCGAGCCAATGGATTAAGAGCCATTGATCTGGTAGATGGCGACAGCCTTGTCGGTGTGGCAATAACAGACGGCGAACAAGAAATTATGCTGTTTTCAAGCGAGGGTAAGGCAATTCGATTTAAAGAATCTGCCATTCGTGTGATGGGTCGTACCGCCAAAGGTGTGCGAGGCATTCGTGTGAATCTGCTGGCAAATCTTGGCTTGGACGATGATGAACCTGCTGATGACGATTCAGATGATGCCGATAATGTTGTCTCAGACGATGGCATGGCATTGCTTAGCCGTGTGGTATCGCTTGTTGTTGTACCAAACGAAGGTGAGATACTGTGTGCCTGCGAGCAGGGCTATGGTAAGCGTACACCAATCGCCGAATATCCGACTAAGGGGCGTGGCGGTCAAGGTGTGATTGCAATTAAGACAAGTGAGCGTAATGGCCAGCTTGTTAAGGCGGTGGCGGTAACAGACGATGAAGATGTGATTCTTATTTCAGATAAGGGCACGCTTGTGCGTACACCCGTTGCCCAAATCGCTACCGCAGGACGAAATGCACAGGGCGTTCGCTTAATCCGCATCGGTGAGGGTGAAACATTGGTTGGTGTGGCATGTGTAGAACATGAGGAGGTTGAGGAAATAGAAGTTTTTGACGCCAAAAATTTGACAAACCCACCTGATGAAAGCGAAATATAGAAGTATAAAAAAAGTATGAAATAGGGGTATCTACCCCTATTTTTTTGACAAAATTTTGTAAACAAGTGCTCTATTGTTCATCATTGTGATGTTTTTACCTCAAAAATCATCAAAACTGTTCGCTATATTGTCATCAAATGGTAATTTTTGTTGTATCAACTAAGCTTAAATGACTTAAAATTAAATTTCATCAACCAAATAACTTGAAAAATTTTCAATATTTTTTAAAAATATATCACTTTTTTTCATCAAGAAAATATGGTTTAATACACACATTCCATAAGCAACCCAAAAAGGTGTTAAAATGACCACACAATTTCAATGCAAGGTACATACCCAGCGATTTGATGAAAACTATGAGCCAGCGAGTAGTACTCGTTTGACAACTAACTTTGCTAACTTGGCTCGTGGCGAAAACCGCAAGCAAAATTTACAAAATGCCATTGCGATGATTGATAACCGCTTTAATGATTTGGCAAATTGGGACAACCCTACCAATGACCGTTATTCGGTTAAATTGGATATTGTTTCAATTGACATTGATGTGGTGGGCAAGGGTGAGTTTTTTTCAGGGCTTGAATGGCTAAAAACTTCGGTGATTGATCATCAAACAGGCAAAACCATTGATGGTATTGTTGGCAATAGTTTTTCATCTTTTGTTCGTGATTATGATTTTAGCGTATTGTTGCGTGATTATAATCAAGATAAACCAGAATTTAGTGTACCAGAAGGTTATGGCGACTTGCACGGAAAGCTGTTCAAGTTCATGCTGAATTCACCAGAATATAAAGCTCAATTCAAAAAACCTCCCGTACTGTGCTTGAGTGTTGCAACAACAAGAACTTACCACAGAACAACAAATATTCACCCAATTTTGGGCGTAGAGTATGTGCAAAATGAGTATTCTTTGACTGATGAATATTTTGCCAAAATGGGCTTAAAAGTTCGTTATTTTATGCCACCAAAATCGGTTGCACCGTATGCGTTTTATTTTGATGAAAATGCAGACTTGCTTAATGATTATACGAATTTAGAGTTGATCAGCACGATTGCGACCATGGAAGCATTTCAAAGAATTTATCGTCCAGAGATTTATAGTGCCAATTCTGTTGCAGGGCAGGTATATAAAGGTAGCTTAACTTATCAAGATTATTCAGTGCCAAAAGTAGATTATGACCGTGTAGAGCGTACTGATCTGGCAATTAGGCAGGGTAAACTTGCAGAAGAGCAGTTCATCAAGCCTTATAAAGAAATTTTAGATGCTTGGCTAAAAGAGTCATAATTGAGTTTAATTTAAATCAGTCGATGCAATTTTAGTCGACTGATTTAATTTTTTTGATATAATTGCACGGTTCAACCATTTTAGGAAAAAATAATGAGTAATATTCTTCTTCCCACCTCTACCGCTGGCAGTTTGCCAAAACCGTCTTGGCTTGCTGAGCCTGAAAAACTTTGGTCGCCTTGGAAATTTGAAGGTGAAGAGTTATTGCAGGCCAAAAAAGATGCTCTGCTTGTATCGCTTGCTGAGCAAACAGCAGCAGGCATTGATATTGTTAGTGATGGCGAGCAGACTCGTCAGCATTTTGTAACGACTTTTATTGAGCATTTAGATGGTGTGGATTTTAATAAGCGAGAAACCGTCAGAATTCGCAATCGTTATGATGCCAGTGTGCCAAGTGTGGTTGGGGCAGTCTCTCGCCCAAAATCGGTATTTGTAGATGATGCCAAATTTTTACGCCAACACACCGATAAATTGATTAAATGGGCATTGCCTGGTCCGATGACAATGATTGATACGCTGTATGACGGCCACTATAAAAGTCGTGAGAAATTGGCTTGGGAGTTTGCTAAAATCTTGAATGAAGAAGCCAAAGAGTTGGAAGCGGCGGGTGTGGATATCATTCAGTTTGATGAGCCTGCCTTTAATGTATTTTTTGATGAGCTTAATGACTGGGGCGTGGCGGCATTAGAAAGAGCGGTTGAAGGTTTAAAATGTCAAACGGCTGTGCATATCTGTTATGGCTATGGCATTAAGGCCAATACAGATTGGAAGCAAACGCTTGGGGGTGAATGGCGACAATACGAAGAAAGTTTTCCAAAACTACAACAGTCTAAGATTGATATCATTTCTCTTGAATGCCAAAATTCTCGTGTGCCAATGGATTTGATTGAACTGATTCGTGGTAAAACGGTGATGGTTGGTGCGATTGATGTGGCAAGCAATACTGTTGAAACTCCAGAGCAGGTGGCAGATACTTTGCGTAAAGCATTGCAATTTGTTGATGCTGATAAGCTATTTCCAAGTACCAACTGCGGCATGGCACCTTTGTCTCGTACTATTGCCCGTGGTAAACTTAACGCTTTGAGTGAAGGTGCGAAAATCATTCGTGCTGAATTGGCAGGTTGATTTGATAGGTTGATTAAGAAAGACAAAATGGGGCATGACTTGTGTTCCATTTTGACTTTTTGCTTGATATTTAATGATAAGAAGAATTAAGAAATTAAAATGGTAGATGTAGCAGATTTTAAAGACGCAATGGCAAAACTAACCACAGCTGTGCATGTGGTAACAACAGACGGTACAGCAGGTAGGCATGGCTTTACTGCATCAGCGGTATGCAGTGTTACTGACTCGCCCCCAACTTTGCTTGTATGTATGAATGGCAATGCGCGCTCCTATGAGTATTTTGTTGAAAATCGTGTACTGATGGTCAATACTCTGACAGCCAAGCAATCGCATTTGTCTAATATTTTTGCATCTCCGTTAAGCTCTGAAGACCGTTTTGCTAGTGCTGAATGGGAGCTGCTATTAACAGGTTCGCCCATGCTTAATGAGGCCTTAATTAGCTTTGATTGTAAGATTAGTGAGATAAAGCAGGTTGGTACGCATGGCATTTTGATTTGTGAGATTGTAGCAATCAAGCAGGGCGATGGCGATGAGGCCTTAACTTATTTTAATCGCAATTATCACAAGACTGATGCACAGACAGCTTTGTTCTAAATCTTTGTTTGCTCGTCATTGGTTGTCTTGCTCATAAAATAATTGGTCGTCAAAAGTTTGTTGTCAAGCAAAGGCACTATGGCAAACTGTGTATGGCTTTAAGTTTTAAAAAATCAATCAAATATTAAGTGTTTGATTGATTTTTTTGGATTAAGATTCGGTGTCAAGGGTTGTTGCTAGCTTATTTTTTTGTGTTTTATCCCATTGTTGTAAGGCAAGCAAGCGTCGCTTGTGTATTTCAGACAAAATGATGTTCTTGCTTTGCTCGTGTTGTTTTTTGAAAGTTTCAGCCAGGACTTGACTTAACAACTCATTAAAAAACAAACCAATATTCTCAAATTTTTGCCCAACCATTTGCCCAAAAAATTCACGCCAAGATTCTGCCAGTACATCTTTTAGTGCTTCATTGGGTAAATTTGCCATGATAAAATGTGCCTGCTCATCGATGGTCTGTAAATCATTGGTTGGTAAAAATGAATCAATCAGACCTTGTTTGGCAAGTTCGTTTAATTGCATGATGGTACAAGTCAGCTCCATTAATGCGTCATCACCAATGCTTCGCCAAGTGGGTAATTCTGGTAAGCGTAATTCATGCTTTTCAAGGCGGTCAATAAAATCAACATGAACATCAATCACACCAGATTGGGTTAAGATGTTGCTAAGCGGATCACAGGCCAAAATGTGGGGGGCGTATAGCAAACAAAGATAAAGTAAAATATTGCGATTGATGCTTGCTTCATAATTGGCTTTGTCAATATGATAGCGTTCTTTGCGTGTATCTTTTGTACTTAATTTTTGATAAATATCGTTATTGAGCCAATATTTAAAACTAGAACCTTTGGGGAACTTGGCGGTCAGCTCTTTAAGCCTTGCCATTGCAGTTGCTTTATTCTCTGGAAGGCTAATATCATAACGACTGCTTAGTACTTCAAAAATATAATCTGATGTACTGACAGCAGACTCAATTTGTCTTTGCATTGAATCTACACCATACATCTTGATGTAGGTGTCTGGATCGTGGCTGTCTGGTAAGGTAAGAAATTTTAGCTGTTTGCCATCTGATAATATAGGTGCAGCAATCTCTAGGGTACGCCAAGCTGCACGCTGTCCTGCCTCATCACCATCAAAACACAGGGTTAGACTGTCATTGTATTTTAATAAATTGGCGATTTGTCCTTCATTTGCTGCTGTTCCCATCGGTGCGACCGCCCCATAAATCCCAGCTTGATGAAGGGCTATGACATCCATGTAGCCCTCAACCATCATGTAATTATTCGCCTTGGCTTGGCGTGCCTCGTACAGCCCATATAAAATGAACTGTTTTTGAAAGACGGGGGATTCTGATGAGTTGATATATTTTGGCATTTCATCACCCAATGACCGACCCGCAAAACCAACCACACGACCTTGTCGGTCTTTGATGGGAAATATGACACGGTCTCGCAATAGATCAAAATCTCGACCCTTTTGAGAGGTGCGTACCAAGCCCAATAGTTTTAAGCCTTCAATGTCTTGAGGAAAGGCCTCCTCTAAATGTTGCCAACCAGATGGTGCATATCCTAGATTAAAAGTATCTATTGTCTGTTTGGTCAGGCCGCGAGAGGCAAAATATGCCATCGCTGCTTGATTATTGTGCAACTGATATTGATAATACTGGCAAATATTGCTGAGTAAACTGTATAAATCACCTTGCTCATCATGTTGGATTGCATCAGCAATATTGCCATTATAATCAAAGCTTGTGTGTTGATGGTTGTTATGATAAATATTAAACTCATCAGGTTGATGGTGGGTGCCATCTAAGTCTAAATGCTGATGAGCTGGGCCATCTTGCGTGAGATGGTTCTGAATTGGTGTGTTTGTCTGATTTGGTGGAACTTGTGATTTGCTACTTTTTTTGTATTTAATGGATTTGTCAAAGGCATCATCTTTGGGTAAATCAATGCCTGTTTGTTCAGATAAAGCGTTGAGTGCCTCCATAAAGCTCATGCGCTCAAATTCTTTTAAGAAAGTAACAGGATTGCCTTTTGCACCGCAGCCAAAGCAATAGTATAGATTGGTCTCTGGATTGACATAAAATGATGGTGTTTTTTCACCATGAAAAGGACAGCACCCCTTAAACTCTCGTCCAGCGGGTTTTAGTACGGTGTGGCGGCGAATCATGCCCACAAGGTCGGCTTGACTGTTGAGCTGTTCAATGACAGATTCAGAAACTCGCATACCTTACCTAAAATGATTTTTATAAAGCTTAAAAGACAACCAATCCCATAAAGCTATTTTAAGGGATTGTGATGTCAAAGATAAAAAATGTAGCAAAAACAAATGAAAAGAGAAGCTTTATTGTATGCCCTGTTGTGGTTTTTTGGGCAAATAAACCAAACTCTTATCGGTTGCCATTATTATTTGATAGGGTTAAATTCATCGCCTGATGAATCACCTGTGTATTTGTTGCTCCTTCATAAGAGTCGGCGGTGGGTTCAAAATTATCTTTGCTACGACCCAATTTACCAAAACTAATCATAGACAGTGTACGCTTGGTCCATGATGAAGCACCTTGATTTGGCAGGCGAACCTCGCCATCATTGGTTAAATATTGAGGATAGTTGATTTGTAATAAAGTTTTGTATTGTTTGGCGGTGTCGGTCATGCCCAGTTTGTCATAGCTGTATGCCAAAATGGCGATTGACTCAGGTATGGCTTCAGATTGCGGATAGTATTGAAATACCCATTTGGCACGATTGGCGGCGGCAAGATAGGCATCTCGCTTAAGATACCAACGAGCAGCAACCAATTCGTGTTCAGCAAAGTCATTATAAATCGCAATCATTCGCTGGGCAGCGTCAGGTGCGTATTGACTATTTGGAAAATTATTTACCAAGACTTGAAAAGTATTGAATGCCAATTGTAACCAAGAAATATCACGTTGGGATTGATCCATTTTAAATAGGCGTGAAGCCTTTGGCGAACCGCCCATATTGGTTATGCCTTGCACATAAATGACATAGTCAATGTAGCGACTGCTTGGGTATGATTGTATGAATTCGGCAGTGCTTTGAATGACTGCTTCAAAATTTTTTGCTTGATATTGTGCATAAATCAAATCAAGCAAAGCTTGTTCGGCGTATTGACCTGTTGGGTAAAAAGTGCGGATGTTTGTTAAGGCAGTAATCGCCTCATGATTTCGACCCTTTTCAAGGGCGTTTTGTGCATCTTGATAGTAGTTGGCATCGGATTTTTCAGCGGTGGCAACAACTTCGCTTTTTTTGCCAAATGCACCTTTTAAAGTGGTGCAACCTGTTAAAGCCATGCTGCTTACGATGAATGCTGTGATGAGTTTTAATTGTAGTGATGACTTCATGAGGTCTCCGTGAATGCAAATTTGTTTTAAATCAATTTTAATGCTGATTAGTTTAACATAAATTTGGCAAAAAATATCAACAAATATGTGTTTTTATATGATTTTCTTGTGAGATTTCTTGCATTTTTTATTAGAAATTTATAAGAAAAAAAAGCACAAATGTGTTAAAGTGTTCAGTTATTTTTATATGATTTTTAAGAAAAATGAGAACTGATAACATTGATATTTTAGCAAATTTAACGCCTGAAATTTTGCCAAGCGATGCCAATAACGATACTAATAATGTTGATGGCGAATTTGATTTTGAAGAAAATCACGCCCCAAACAGTGTATCTTTGAGCCATGTTGTTGGCCATGATCATGAGGGCGTGCGTCTAGATAAGCTGTCGGCGATGGTTTTTGGTGATTTTTCTCGTGTGCAGTTGCAAGGATTTATTGATGATGGCAAATTGCTTGTCAATCACACCAGCCAAAAACCAAAATATCGGGTTAGATTGGGCGATATTTTATCCCTAGAAGTCATATTAGAGAGTCATTCAGAGGATTTGCCACAAAATATTGCTCTTGATGTTATTTATGAAGATGATGAGGTGATTGTGATCAATAAGGCCGCTGGCATGGTAGTGCACCCAGGGGCAGGTAATCGCACAGGGACACTTGTTAATGCACTGCTTTATCATTATCCAGATAATGCCCACCTGCCAAGAGCAGGGCTTGTGCATCGCATTGACAAGGATACAACTGGGTTGCTGGTGGTGGCACGCACCAAATCAGCCCAGATGAATTTGATTGAGCAATTAAAAGACAAGAGCGTCTATCGCCATTATCAATGTATTTGTCAGGGTACGCCAAGTGATATTTTACGCCATGCTAGGATTGATATGCCAATCGCACGCCACCCTACACAACGCACCAAGATGGCGGTGCGAGACGGTGGGCGTGTGGCAATCACGCATATTTTAAAAGCGACAAGCGTGCATGAGCGATATAGTCTGCTTGATGTGCGTTTGGAAACAGGGCGAACTCATCAAATTCGTGTGCATTTATCACATTTGGGTTTTTCGCTTGTGGGCGACCCTGTATATGGTAGGCCTATCAAATCTGGACTGTCTGCTGAGTGCCATCAAGCTGTACAGAATTTTTTGCGTCAGGCTTTACACGCCCATCAACTGGGATTTATTCACCCAAAAACGGGTGAATCCAAACGATTTCTTGTGCCGTTGCCTAATGATATGTCATATTTAATTAACGTATTACAAGAAGGCTAGAAAACATTAGGAAGTATGATGAGTAATTTGATGGGCGTGTCGGGCGATTTAACAAAAAACTGGGCGAATTCTCTGATCGTTTTGCACCGTACACCAACCATTTTGGTGGTGCAAACAACCGCAGGTATGTTTGATAAATTTGGCAGCAATGATGTCTATGGGCAGTTTAACCTAGGGCTTCATGTTGATGACATACCAAGTGATGTGCTGGTTCATCGAGCAGAACTGCTTGATGAGCTCAATCAACAATATCGGGTTGATTGCCTACATTGGCTTAATCAAATTCATAGTGATATTGTGGTCAATATCGATGAAAGTGTTGGCATTAAAGCATTAACGGCTGACGCACTGATGACGCACAAGGCTGGGCATGGGCTTGCCATCATGACGGCAGATTGTGTGCCTGTGGCTGTTTTTGCTGATGATGACGATCAAGATGCACCAATCGCTTGTATTCATGCAGGCTGGCAGGGCCTAAGCAATGGTGTTATTGCCAAAACCATTGCAACCATACGCCAAACTCACCCAAAAACCAAACTTCATGCCATCATTGGTGCTTGTATCAGCCAAAACTCTTATGAAATCACACGCAAGTTGGCTGATGATATTGTAGGGCAAGTCTGTGTAAAACAATTGACCCATTTTGATGAGCTGGATTTATATCATGCCATCATTAAAGATGGTAAGTCTTGCGATAAGTGTTTGATTGATTTGGATAAATTGGCCAGGTTTGAGCTTGAAAAATTGGGGGTGAGTGTGCTTAATGATGATACTCCTTGTACCTATAATGACACGCGTTTTTACTCTTATCGTGCACAAACTCATGCAAAAAAACCTGCCACAGGACGCATGGCGTTGGTTGTCGTGAGATTGTGATTGTGATGAGATGATTGGTTGGACTACCAGTTTTGTATTACTTTATATTTCATATCTCTTGGTGTTTGTGTTTAGTGGTGAGCTAAAGCGATTAAAACCAGCTTTCTAACAAATAAAATTCTGTCCTGCTCAACGCTTTTTTGGCATCAGACTTATTTTTGGTGGGTAGGTTGGTTGGTGTTAAGATGATTGGGTGGTGAATATGAGTATTTTGCGTGTTACTGATTGCCAACTTTTGGTGATTGCTCGGGGTGAGTGTTATGGGCATGGGATTTCTTGCTGTTTGAATGTGCTGACAACCCACTAAACTCAAAGCGACCAGTAATGCCAGTGCTATATTTGTTGTTTTTTCCATCTTTTTCATGCCAATATGATGCCTTTACTGTCTTTTGTGGTGCTTATGGAGTTTTAACTTGTTGTTTTAAAAATCATTTTGGTGCGCTGTTAAATTCAATGGTGAGTTTGCTGGCCATGCCTGCCACTTCGCCAAAAGGAGCACTGTCATTAATGGCGGCTTTTATATCATCAGCAAGTTCTTGATTGCCCTTGCCAATGTCTATGCCCATCACGCCACCTGTGTCATCAAGCTGTATGGTTACCATCAGTTTTTTGCCAGAGCCAGAGCCAGAGCCAGAGCCAGAGATAGTATCATAATTTTGATAGGGATTGCCATCATTTTCCTGTATCTTATTTTCCCATGCTTCGATGATGCGAATGGTGGCAATTTGAGCGGCCTTTTTTAGTGCAATGCTGGGGGCGGGTCTATGTACTGGTATGATGTCTGGCTTGTCTGTTGGTGCAAGTGGCTTGTCTGAGTGTGTCTGACTGATAAAATCTGATGTTTTATGTTCTTTTTGGCCGAGCGTTTGATTGGTTGTGTGTTGAAAATCTGCCATCTCTTCTTCATTTTCATTTTTAATCATGATGGGTGCGGTTTGCTTTGATTGCGTGGTTTTAAAATGATGATTGCTGTCTTTGTGGTGGGTACGAACATGATGCTGAGTGTGGCGTATTGTCTTTTTATGTGTTGTTGTGCTTACAGGGCTTTGTGTCTGCTGTGTGGCGTTGATCAAGGTGATTTGTATTGGCAAGGTGTTGGCGACAGATTGACCTTGGGCTTTTGCTGATACGGCAAGATAGATGACAAAAGCATGAGCTAAAATCACCATAAAAATAATAAATACCACCACTGGACTGGGCTTGATGTCAGTAACAATCTGCTGTATTGTGGCTTGCTTCATGAGGTGTGTTAGGATTTTAATGATGATATTTTGGTTGTTATGCTATTTTAGCACGGATTTGGCATGGATTGCACACCTTGCCAAAGTGCATTACAATACGCATCAATCTAAGCGTATCAATCTAAGTATGATAAAATTTACCAAATGATGCCCAAAAAAGTATATTAAGACTTTTAAATAATTGATGACGAATGAATTATAAATGATGAAAAAATTACCTATTTTAGCCAAAGATCGCCATTATCTGCATCGCCTACGCCAAGAAATTAAACACGCACAAGGTGATGATAAAGCCAAAAAACAAGCCAAATTTAATGAAGTTATCAATCTTTCAAATCAGGCGGTCATTGCACGACAAAATGCCATGCCATCTCATTTGCCAGAACTTTTAAATCATGATTTGCCCGTTACCAAAGAGGCACAGATGCTCATAAAGGCGATTGAAGATCATCAAGTCATCATCGTGGCAGGCGAGACAGGTTCGGGCAAAACAACTCAGTTGCCAAAACTTGCCATGCTTGCAGGCAGGGGGGTAACAGGGCAGATAGGACATACACAACCACGCCGTCTGGCCGCTCGTTCTGTGGCCAGCCGTATCGCACAAGAGCTTGGCGAACCGCTAGGAAAGACGGTCAGCTTTAAGGTGCGATTCACCGAAGAAGGCGGGAGGGATAGTATTGTCAAGCTCATGACAGATGGTATTTTGCTTGCTGAGCTTGGTACGGATAAATTTTTAACCCGCTATGACACCATCATTATTGATGAGGCACATGAACGCAGTTTGAATATTGATTTTATTTTGGGTTATTTAAAAGGCTTGCTACCAAAACGAACAGATCTTAAAATCATCATTACATCTGCCACGCTAGATACCGAGCGGTTTGCTGGTTATTTTGCCAAAGATGGGATACCTGCACCTGTCTTTAGCGTAGAAGGGCGTAGCTATCCTGTGGAGGTGCGTTATCGTCCTTTGACTGATCAGATCATCACAAGCCATGATGACGATGCCTTTGGTGAAGCGGAGGACAATCTGCCACGAGCATTGACAGCGGCCATTGCTGAGTGCTTTGATGATGCTGCAAAAAAAGGACACCCGCACCAAGCAGACATTCTGATTTTTGCCAGTACAGAGGCAGAGATTCGTGAATTACAAGAGATTTTGACCACGCACACCCCAGCTCATACCGAGATATTACCTTTGTTTGCTCGGCAGTCATTTGCTGAGCAGCAGCGTATTTTTCAGCCATCAGGCAGGGGGCGACGCATCATCATTGCCACCAATGTTGCTGAAACTGCTTTGACCGTACCAAACATTCGCTATGTGATTGATTTGGGTTTTGCTCGTATCAGTCGTTATAATTATCGCTCACGCATACAGCGTTTACCGATTGAAGCCATCAGCCAAGCTGCTGCCAATCAGCGTAAAGGTCGTTGTGGGCGTATTGGTGATGGCGTGTGTATTCGTTTGTATTCTGAGGACGATTTTAATGCTCGTCCTAAGTTTACCGAACCTGAGATTTTACGGACAAATTTGGCGAGTGTCATTTTGCAGATGACTCGGCTAAATCTTGGTGATGTGGCAGAATTTGACTTCATTACACCGCCAGATTTTCGTCTGATTAACGATGGCAAAAAGTTGCTTTTAGAGCTTGGGGCAATCACAGACGCACCAACCAAAACCGCCATAAAAAAACGCAAATCCCTGCCGATTGCCTTGACCAAAATCGGCCAAATAATGGCAAAAATGCCCATTGATCCACGCCTTGCTCGTATGCTTGTGGCAGGTGATTATTTTGACTGCTTGTCAGACATACTCATCATTGTTTCAGCTTTGGCGGTGCAAGATGTGCGTGAAAGACCAGTGAACAAGCAAGCACAAGCCGACCAAAAGCACGCTTTATTCCGCCGTGATGATTCGGACTTTTTGTTTTATTTAGAGCTGTACCAAGCCTTGTTTGGTAAGCATGAGCTTAATAACAATCAGATATTAAGTGTGAATGCTCGCCGTAATTTTGCCAAAAAACACTATCTTAGCTTTACTCGCATTCGTGAGTGGCAAAAAACACATGAACAGTTATCTGCCATGATGACAGAATTGGGTTTTGTGATTAAGAAAACTGAAGAGATGTTGGGGGTGGATTTTCAAGATGGTCAGAGTCAAGATGTCATCAAAAATACCAAAGTTGATACCAAAAAAGGCGTACGCTTATCATTAAATAAAGATAAGACCAATAAAAAAACCAAAAATAGTCTTAGTCTGTCTGCCCTAAAATCCATCAGTCATGGTGTGATGGATAAAACGGCGGTGCAATATGTCAATATTCATAGGGCGATACTCACGGCACTTTTGTCATTTGTGGCACACAAGACAGATGTTTTGGGCGAATATATGATGGCTCGTAGCCAAAAGGCACGAATATTTCCTGCCAGTACTTTGCATAAAAAAGGCGTGGATTGGTTGATGGCTTTTGAGGTGGTGGAGACTTCTCGGGTCTATATGCGTTGTAATGCAAAGATTGAGCCTGAGTGGATTGTGTCAGCGGCGGGCAATCTATTAAAATATCACTACTTTGAACCGCATTGGTCAAAGAAAACTGGGCGAGTGCGTGCCTATGTGCAGATCAGTCTGTTTGGATTGGTAGTGGTTGCCAAAGAGCTGACTAATTATGAGCCTATCAATACAGAACACGCCAGAGAGATTTTTATCCGAGATGCACTTGTGGGTAATAACTATGGATTTGCTGCCAAATTCCTTGAACATAACACCGCCAAGATTAAAAATGTGGAGCGTATTGAAGATAAGCTTCGTCGCAAAGATTTGCTTGTTGATGAAGAAAGATTGTATCAATTTTACCATGATAAAATACCAGGTCACATAGCCAACCGTAAATCTTTTGAGGAATTTTATCACGAAAAATTTAATCAAGACCCTACTTTTTTATTTTTCAATGATGATGATGTCTTGAATGAAAATGTTGAAGCCAATCATGAATTTCCAGAAGTTTGGCAGATGGGCGGTCTAAAATTACCACTGTCTTATGTGTTTGACCCTAGCTCTGATGATGATGGCGTTACTGTTCGTGTACCCGTTAAAGCGTTGTCGCAGATTGATGCAGTAGCACTGCTTTGGGGGGTTGCAGGGTGGCGTTATGAATTGGTGTTGCAATTATTAAAAACCTTGCCAAAAGAATTGCGCCGTCAAATTGTCCCCATTCCTGATACGACAAATAAGATTTTTGATAAACTTAATGTCTTAAATGGGGCAGGTTTGCTTGATCAAATCAGCCAAAATTTATTAAGGCTTGGCGTGCGTGTCTCGCCTAATGATTTTGAGCCGTCTAAGGTGGATAATTATTTGCGTCCACTGATTTGTGTCGTTGATGAGAAAAATCATGTCATTGAAAAAAGCCGAGATTTGGCACGCTTAAAAGCTCGGCATACGACCGCTATTCGCCAAGAAGTTGTGATAGAAGAGGGGCTTCATCACAATTTTCCAAGCCATTTTAATTTTGTGAGAAATAAGCACAGTGCAGGCGTGGTCATGCAGGAGTTTTCGGCATTAAAGGCGGATAAAACAGGTGCGACAGTATCAATTGCTCAGTTTACCGAATTAAGGTCTGCCCTAAATACGCACAAAAATGGTGTGCTTGCTCTGATTAAGGCCAAACTGGGGGCAAGACAAAAACAGCTTACTTCGCAAGTTGATAAAGCCTTTAAGCTGGCCTTTGCCCCACTTGGAGACCTTGAAAAACTAAAAAACATTGTGGTTGATGCAACCTTGCAGGCGTGTCTATACGACCATGCACCACGCTTGATTAACAGCACCAGTGAAAATGCACGAGTTTATATTGGTGGTCTGATTGATGATGAAACAGCTTGGCTTAGCGAACATTTACCATTTGATGAGCATGAATTTGCCCAGACAAGCGATAAAGTTTTGGCGGAATTTCTCTTAACAGGACAGGCTGTTTTACGGACGCTCAAAGACATATATACAAGCTGGCAAACTGCCCGTGGCAAACTTTTAATGCTGGATAATGAAATCTTTGGTGAAAGCATTGAAGATATTGAAGACCAGCTAGACGATTTGAGTTTATCTGATTTTATTTATCGCACTGATGTGATGCACTGGCGAGAGTATCCGCGTTATTTACAGGCACTCAATGTTCGCCTTGATCGACTAACACATAATGTGGACGCCGATCTTGATGGCGTATATCTGTTAGACACACACATGGAACGCCTTGCCAATCGGGTGCATGACCCAAAAATCGCTCAGTATCGCTGGGCAGTAGAAGAGTATCGCATCAATTTGTTTGCCCAACCAATGAAAACCAAATTTGCGATTTCCGAAAAAAGACTGGAAAAAATTTGGGCAACTCTGACTAGCCGATAGGCAAGGCGTATGCTCAATTACGCCTTGGTAAAAGTTCTTTGTTGTGATGACTTGCCATCAAATGCTTAAAATTTGAGGATTTTTTTGTAAACAGCTGTATTTTTTTACAAATGCTTACACTTTTTTATGATAAACTAATTACATCTTTTTGACTGACATCAAAGCATAAGGAAAAAATATGTCAATTTATCTGACTGCCACAGGGCTGCATAAACCAAAAGATAAGATCACCAATGAAGAGCTGGTATCGGCATTTAACGCTTATGTGGATAATTATAACGCTCAAAATGCTGATGCCATCGCAAATGGCGAAAAGGTCGCCTTGCAACACTCATCGGCTGAGTTTATCGAAAAAGCATCTGGCATCAAATCTCGCCATGTGATTGATAAAAAAGGCATTTTAGATCCAGATATTATGGCACCGATATTTCCTGCTCGCAAGTTGGGCGAAGAGCTTTCTATCATGGCGGAGATGGGTGTTGATGCACTAAATCAAGCACTTGATAATGCAGGTTTAAAGGGTGAAGATTTGGACGGTATCATCTGTGCTTGTTCAAATTTTCAGCGTGTATATCCTGCCATCGCCATTGAGATTCAAAATGCGGTAGGTATGGTAGGCGGTTTTGCCTTTGATACCAATGTGGCGTGTAGTGCGGCGACTTTTGGTATCGCACAGGCAATCGGTATGATTAAGGCAGGGCTTGGCAAGCGTGTGGCGGTGGTTAATGTGGAGATTACCTCAGCACACCTAAACTGGCGTAACCGAGACAGCCATTTTATTTTTGGTGATATTGCAGCAGCGACCATTATTGAAGAGCTGGACACGCCAAAGGGCTATGAAATTCTAGACTGTAAATTATTTACACAGTTTTCAACCAATATCAAGAACGAATATGGCTTTATGGACAGAAGCGAGTATTTGGCGGCTGGGCGAGAAATGCACTGTGATATTAAAGAGCCAGTTGCAGATAAGTTGTTTTTGCAAGAAGGGCGTAAGGTTTTTCGTGAGGTTTGCCCAAAAGTATCCGAAATCATCAGTACGCACCTAAAAGAAAATGACATTGGTACGGATAAAATCAAAAGAATGTGGTTGCACCAAGCCAATATCAATATGATTGATTTAATTTTGCGTAGTGTCATGGGTAAAGACGCAGATAAAGCCATCGCACCAATTGCTATTACTGAGTATGGTAATACCAGCTCGGCCAGCCCAGTGATTGCATTTCATGAACATCAAGATGGAGTGCAGGCAGGTGATTTGGGGGTGATTTGTTCGTTTGGTGCAGGCTATTCTATTGGCTCGGTCATTGTCAAGAAAGTCTGATGCCAAACCAAGATGGCTCATGATGACCAAAACAACCAAGTCATTTAAATAAATTGAAAAGCACTTTTAGTAATAAAAGTGCTTTTTTTTAAATAGATAAAATTTATTTAACATAATCCATATAATAACATGAGAAAAAATATTTAATAAAAATCTTAGCATTAAAAAAAATCAAAAAATCAACACAATAACCAGAAAATCAAGGCATTTTAAAGAGTGTATCAATTAAGATATTTAATTTATGTACCTAGTTTATTTGTCGTAGGGCGTGTGATTTGCTATAATGACGCTTCTTTTACTTTGGATGTATGTCCATCAGCGGAAATTTGTTAAATGACCACGCCACTCATGAATGAGCAGACCTATCAAGACCAATTAAATCATAAAATCAATCGCATTACTGCCCAATTTGCACCATTTAACCCACCTGCATTGGAAGTATATCCTTCACCCATAAGTCATTTTCGTATGCGTGCTGAATTTCGCATTTGGCATACTGATGATGATATGTTTTATGCGATGTTTGAACGCAATGAAAGTGGTAAAAAAACTGTCATACGCATTGATGATTTTGCCACTGCCAGCTTGCAGATTAATGAGTTGATGCCCATTTTGCTTGCTGAATTAAAAGCAAGCAAAACACTGTCTGAACGAATTTTTGAGATTCATTTTTTAAACACCTTAAAAGGTGAGATGCTTGTCAGTCTGATTTATCATAAAAAACTAGACAATATTTGGCAAGGTCTGGCAAAAAATCTGTCGGATAAATTAGGCATCATAATCATTGGTCGCAGTCGTGGGCAAAAAATCGTTTTGTCTGAAGATTTTGTTACTGAGCAGATGGTCGTCAATATCAAAGGCGAGCAAACGCAGTTTTTGTATCAGCAGGTTGAAAGTGGATTTAGCCAGCCTAATGCGATTGTGTGCCAATCCATGTTAAACTTTGCCTGTGATGTCGCAGATGCCATCAGTAGCAATCAAAATAATCAAAACCAACAACAAGATTTGTTGGAATTGTATTGCGGTAATGGCAATTTTACTCTGCCTTTGTCTTGTTATTTTAGACAAGTGCTGGCAACAGAACTTGCTAAATCCTCTGTGAATTCTGCAAAATGGGCAATTGACAAAAACAACATTCAAAACATCGCCATCGCACGCTTATCGGCAGAAGAGTTTAGTCAGGCCTATAACGCAGAGCGTCAGTTTAGACGCCTGATAGAGGCAGATATTGATATACAAAGCTATGATTTTAATACAGTTTTTGTAGATCCACCTCGTGCAGGCATCGATGATGAAACTTTAAAAATTTTGATGAGCTTTGATCATATTATCTATATTTCTTGCAACCCTGACACCTTGTTTGATAACTTGCAATTTTTAAATCGTACGCATGAAATAAAGCGTTTTGCCATGTTTGACCAATTTCCTTATACTCATCATATTGAAAGTGGTGTTTGGCTAAGTAAGCGATGGTAAAAAGATTGGTAAAAATGATCAATTTATGGCAAAATAGCAAGCTAATTTTAGCAAGATAACAAAAGTGCAACAGCCATCATGAAAGAAAGTTTACGCCACCGCCTTGATCAAATGGCGGACAGATTTGAAGAAGTTACTGCTTTGTTGTCCGACCCAGATACCATTGCTGACAGCAAAAAATTCCGTGAATTGTCAGTGGAACATAACGAGCTTGGCGAATTGGTAGATGCTTGGGCAAGGTTTTGTCAAGCCGAAGAAGATTTGGCGACCGCCACCGAAATGCTGTCTGATCCTGACATGAAAGAGATGGCGGAGGAAGAGGCTGATATCGCAAAGAGTGAAATTGAGCGATTAACCGAGGTGCTCAATGTATTGATGTTGCCAAAAGATCCAAACGATAAGGCGACCGCTTTTCTTGAAATTAGAGCAGGCACAGGCGGTGATGAGGCAGCCATTTTTTCTGGTGATTTGTTTCGTATGTACCAAAAATACGCTCAATCACAAGGTTGGCAAGTAGAGGTGCTGTCCGCTAATGACGGAGAGCATGGTGGTTATAAGGAAATCATTACTCGAGTTTCAGGCGTGGGTGTGTATGGGCGATTGAAGTTTGAAAGCGGAGTACATCGAGTCCAGCGTGTACCAGCTACTGAAAGCCAAGGGCGTGTGCATACATCTGCTTGCACAGTTGCCATCATGCCAGAAGTTGAGATTGATGATAGTGTAGAGATTAACCCTGCTGATTTACGCATTGACACCTATCGCTCTAGCGGTGCAGGCGGTCAGCATGTTAATACCACTGATTCAGCCGTGCGTATTACACACATTCCCACAGGTATGGTGGCAGAATGTCAGCAAGAGCGTTCTCAGCACGCCAACAAAGATAAGGCAATGAAAATGCTGGTTGCCAAAATCCAACAAGCCAAAGTTCAAGCTCAGCTAGATGCTACCAGCGACATGAGACGAAATTTGGTCGGTTCTGGCGACCGCTCTGAACGCATTCGTACTTATAATTTTCCACAAGGGCGAACTACAGATCATCGAATCAATCTCACCCTATATAAGCTAGATGCCATCATGGAGGGGGATTTGAGTGAATTACTAGACAGTTTATTGCGTGAGCATCAGGCAGATTTGATGGCAAGTGTGGGATAATGATGAATTATTAAGTGTTTAGGGTAATAAAATGCTGGTTAATTACCCTAAAATGTCTTAAGTATGTTTGAACGCAAATTTTGATGATGGCTTTTCATCAAGACTACTTCGTGCATATATGATTACTTTTTTATTGTTTTTATTCGTGCCTTTTATTTTGTGCAATGACTTTGCGATCAGTCGTCCTAAAAATTAGTAGAGCGGGCGATTAAAAAAGTGATCGCCATGGTCTATTTTATGTTTAATCTATATCCAATCCAAGGTTTTATTTATGTCAAATACACAGCAAACACAACTTTTAGAAAATGAGCTGATTGCCCAACGCCATGCCAAACTACAAGACTTAGAGCAAAAAGCAAAAACCCATGGTAAAACCGCTTATCCAAATACTTTTAAGCGTGAAGATTATGCTGCTGATTTGCAAGCACAATTTGAGGGTGTCGACAAGCAGGCCATTGAAAGCGGTGATAAGGTTTATGCCAAAGTTGCAGGGCGGGTTATGCTTAACCGTGGCTCGTTCATCGTTATCCAAGACATGACAGGGCGTATCCAGCTTTATGTCGATAGAAAAGGGCTAGATGAGCAGACATTAGAACTGATCAAATCTCTTGATTTGGGTGATATCGTAGCAGGCAGTGGTCATATTGGGCGTTCTGGTAAGGGTGATTTGTATGTACATTTGGAGCAATTTGAACTGCTTACCAAATCCTTACGCCCACTGCCTGATAAATTTCACGGTCTTACTGACACCGAGGTGAAGTATCGTAAACGCTATTTGGATTTGATGGTCAATGAAGAGACACGCAAGACTTTTGAAATTCGCTCTAAGGTGATTGCAGGCATTCGAGAATACCTCACCAATGAACGCTTTATGGAGGTGGAGACGCCAATGATGCACATGATTCCAGGCGGTGCATCTGCTAAGCCATTTGTCACGCATCACAATGCCTTGGACATGGAGTTATTTTTAAGAATAGCCCCTGAACTTTATTTAAAAAGATTGGTTGTGGGTGGTTTTGAACGAGTATTTGAAATCAACCGTAATTTTAGAAATGAGGGCGTTTCTACTCGCCACAACCCTGAATTCACGATGATTGAGTTTTATCAAGCCTATGCTGATTATAAGGATTTGATGGCACTTACAGAAAATATGCTTGAAAAACTGGCAATGGACATATTGGGCACAACCAATATTCCTTATGGTGATGAGGTATTTAGTTTTAAAGCACCATTTGATAAAATTCCAATGAGTGAAGCGATATTAAAATACAATCCAAATCTTACGCTTGATAACATCAATGACCGAGAATTTTTAGCTGATTTTGTTAAAAATACCTTAAAACAAGAGGTTAAACCTTCTTTTGGACTGGGAAAATTACAAACCATTGTCTTTGAGGAAACGGTGGAAACGCAATTACGCCAACCGACCTTTATTACCGAATATCCTGCTGAAACATCACCATTGGCAAGACGCAATGATGATAATCCACACATTACCGATCGTTTTGAATTTTTTATTGGTGGGCGAGAGCTGGCAAATGGTTTTAGCGAGTTAAACGACCCGATCGACCAAGCTGAACGCTTCCGTCAGCAGGTGGCGGAAAAAGATGCGGGCGATGATGAGGCAATGCATTATGATGCAGACTTTATTGAAGCCTTAGAATATGGGTTACCGCCAACAGCAGGGCAAGGTATTGGCATTGACCGTCTGGTCATGCTATTTGCCAACGCACCAAGCATTCGTGATGTGCTTTTATTTCCACATATGCGTCATAAGACAGACTGATTGGTATTTAATTTTATTGTTTAAAAAATCTAAAAACAGCACACCCATGTGTGCTGTTTTTTTTGTTATGCCATCAAAGTTTATTTAATGGCAATCGTATGCCAAGATTGATTTTTGGTATGATGATTTTTAGTGGCAATTTAAGAAAAATAGCAAATAAACCTTGCCTTGAACAAATTTAAGAGGGGATTTTAACTTTTTTTGCTATAATAACCCCTAAGAAAATGATAAATACTTTTAATCAATTTTGGACTTGAATATGGGCAGTTTTATCTTTCTTGAAATTTTTGTTGTGGTGTGTTTAGTATCCATTACCACAACATTGTTTAATAAACGGATTTTGGGTCTACCACAGGCGATAGGCGTTCCTATCGTCTCAGCATTATTGGTATTCTTACTACAATGGTCGGCGACACTGTTGGCCAGTAACCAGTTTGTCAGTATCAATATTCATGCCATTGAAGCGACAGTACGCCACATTAATTTTTATGATTTTTTAATCAATGGTGTGATTTGTTTTATTTTGACGGCATCGGCATTAAAATTTAAAGTCAATGATTTAAAGACTTATTGGAGACCGATTGGTATTTTGGCAAGTCTGGCACTGTTGTTGTGTGCACTTGTTTTTGGTATGCTTCTTTTTGGTTATCAATTTGTTACAGGTCATCATGTGCCACTGATTATCTTGTTGCTTTTGGGTTCAGCACTTGGGGCAACCGACCCAATTGGCATCAAGGGCGTACTAAGTTCTATTAAAGCACCTGAACATCTGATGATTAAGCTTGAAGGCGAATCTTTATTTAATGACGCCATGTGTATTGCCATTTTTATGACGATTTTAAAGGTGATTCAAGGAGGTGCATTTAATGTCTTGCATGTCATTGAGCATTTGGCGTTTGAGATTATTGTGGCGGTCATCATCGGTTTGGTATTTGGCAAAATGGCGTTATACCTTTTAAAAGGGAAAAATGAGATGGAGTCGCTGATTTTGACCACAGCAGTATTGGCGGCTGGCTCTTATTTGGTCGCACTTTATGCCCATGCTTCTGCACCGATTGCCTGTGTGATGGCAGGTTTAATCGTTGGTAATCGCTGGCAAGAGATTTTGGCTCAAAAAGATGTTGAAGAAATCAATCATTTTTGGCACACCATTGAGGGTATCATCAATTCGTTCTTATTTACACTGATTGGTCTTGAACTGTTTATTTTGGATTTGAATGCAGAAATTGTCATTGGTGGCGTGGTGGCGTTTGTCATCTTGCATTTGGCTCGTTTTATTGCCAATTTTGCCTCCTTTGCACTATTTCCTAGTGTGCGTAAAAATGCCTACAAAGGCAGTCTTGAGATTTTATCTTGGGGTGGGGTGCGTGGTGGCATTTCATTGGCGCTTATTTTGGCGGTGGCAAATGTACCTCAATTGGCTCAGTACACCAATGTTTTAATTGGTTATACTTTTATTGTGGTGTTGCTGTCTGGCGTGGTGTGTGGGCTTGGTCTGCCTGCGGTCATCAATGCCTTTTATTACAATCCCAATGAGCCAACCACAGGTTTTTATGGTTGGTATCAGCGTCTCATGCATAAAATCATGAACCGTTCTGACAGGCTGTATTTACTAAAAGAAGACCAGTACGGTAATCAGACAATCAGTCTTTATGAACCAACGCCTGAAGAATTGGAGGAGTTGCCAGATTTTGATGACACCAAGCATGAAACACATTTGAGTCTAAATAATCCAGACCGTTTTTAGTGGCTGACTTTTAAAGTATCGTATTTTCATGTAAAATTAACCCATCATAACAAGTGAAGTCATCATGAGTGAATATCAAGTACTAGCCAGAAAATACCGCCCAAAAGATTTTAGCCAGCTACTAGGGCAAAGTCATGTTTGGCAGGCCCTTGCCAATGCCATTGATACAAAAAGATTGCACCACGCTTATTTGTTCACTGGCACTCGTGGTGTGGGCAAAACAACCATTGCGCGTATTTTAGCCAAATGCCTAAACTGCGAAACAGGCATTACAAGCACACCATGCGGTGTATGTGATACTTGTATGAGTATTGATACTGGGCGGTTTATTGACTTGATTGAAATTGATGCGGCCAGCCGTACAAAGGTTGAGGACACCAGAGATTTACTAGAAAATGTACCTTATTCGCCTACACAAGGTCGTTACAAGGTGTATTTGATTGATGAAGTGCATATGCTTTCTACACATTCTTTTAATGCGTTATTAAAAACCTTAGAAGAACCGCCAGAGCATGTCAAGTTCATCTTAGCAACTACTGATCCACAAAAGCTACCAATCACCATCATATCACGCTGTTTGCAGTTTGTTTTGCGGCCAATGTCTCAGGTGCAGCTACACGAGCATTTAAGCAAAGTTCTTGCCCAAGAAGGCATTGCTTTTACTGATAATGCCATTTGGCAGCTTGCCGAATCCGCCAAAGGCTCTGTGCGTGATGCGTTGTCTTTGACTGATCAGGCCATTGCTTTTGGTGGTGGCATGATTAGCGATGAGAGTGTCAATGGTATGCTTGGATTGGTCAATGGCCTTGATGTACTTAATCTGATTGATGATATCTATATGAATAATGCAAGGGGAGTTGCTGACCATATCACACGCCTAAGACAGCAGATGGTAGATGCTGTGGCGGTGTTAGATAGGCTTGTTGATACCTTGCATGAGCTTGCTATGATACAGTATTTGCCGTTGCCAATGGATAAAAATCATGAACAAAAGCAAGCCTTCATTGAATTGTCAAAGAAAATTTCTGCCGATGTCATACAGTTGTATTATGAAATTGCTATCAAGACTCGTGATGGCGTGCGTTTGGCCAGTACGCCAATGCAGGCGTTGGAAATGGGTATTTTAAGATTACTTGCCTTTCGTCCTTTATTGGATAATGAAATGGTTGGCATACCAAGCATAGAACAACATACCAAAAAAACAGATGAACATAGCATAGATAAAAACAACATAGATAAAAATAATACAAATGACATGACCGCCATGTCATCAGCTGGTGCTGGTGATAACAATCGCCATATTGATGATGAGGACATTAAAAGCGATCAACAAAATACCGACCATCAAGCATATGCCGACCTGCATGACGACCAAGACCCAATACAATCTGGTCAATCAAACAAAAACTTAGAAGAAAACACCCAAGCCTTAGACGACTTTAATGCTGAACCAAGCCTTGCTGTCAGTCAAGATGATACACAAAATACCAAAGCGGTACAAGCAAAGCAGTTTAAAGACAGTGAGGTCGTACCTGTACAAATGGCAAAAACACAGCCAAAATCTGTCGAACCGCCTGATTTGATTGGTACTGATGTGCCAAGCGATACAAAAACCGCTTTACAAGAAAAACTGCTTGCACCACCTGTTGATTTGACTGGTGAGTGGAATGCGTATAAGTGGGATTATTGGTTATCTTTGGCTCGTTGCGACGGTGTTTTTGATAACGATGAATTGGCATTATTAAACCACAGCCAAATGATGGGTAGGATTGATGGCGATGCCATATTGTATGTGGAAAATCATAATGCACAAGTCAGTGCCAGCTTTATATCCGCCAAAGCCAAAATTTGTGAACGCCTACCGCAGATGGTGCTTGGTGATGAACTGATGCTTTTAACCGATGATGATAAGCGTGCCATTCCGTATGTATTGCAGCAGCAACGCAATGCTGAGGTTTTGATCTCTGCTCAAAATCAAATCATTCAAAGTCCTGTTGCACAAATGCTTTGGCAACAAGGGTTTGTTATTGATAAAGAAGTCATTTTATCAGGAACAAAATTAACCTTAGGCTCATAAAAAGACCATTTAAGTCCAAGGTCATTTAAATGAAATGATGTGTATAAAATAAGAAAATTTTAATTATTTGGATAGTAAGAGGATGTCTGATGTTGGATAACTTACGAAGCATGGCAGTATTTGCCAGTGTCGTGCGTCTTGGGTCTTTTAGCGGAGCGGCTAAAGAATTGGGCATCACAACAAGTGCAGTTAGCCAGCAAATCCGCTCACTTGAAGCAGACTTGGGCGTTGCTTTATTGCATCGTTCAACACGCAAACTGAGCCTAAGCGAGGCAGGTGAAAGCCTTTACCATGCTGCTGTGCAGATGGTCAAGTCTGCCGAACAAGGGCGAGACAGTGTCAATCAATTAAAAGACGAGATTGCAGGTAGTCTGAGAATTGCTACATCGCCTGAGATTGTTAGTAGCTATCTTATTCCTGCACTGAGCAAATGGCTGGGCGAACATGAGAATTTGTCGCTTAATATCATCTCTCGTGGCGATGACCTTGATGTCATTGAGGATCGCATTGATTTGGCATTACTTTTGGAGGAAAACCCACAAGGTGTCAGTCTGACCAAAGTCAAGCAATTGCTACTGGCATCGCCTAACTATCTTGCCAAGTACGATGCTATTAGCGTGCCAAAAGATTTAACAAATCATGCTTTTATCACACAAGGTGAACGCTCAAGTGAAAATTTGGAATTTCAAAGAAGTAATGATAAATTTAGTATTCGTATGTCATCACGCCTTGTTACCAACAGTCAGTTGATTGCATTAGAGCTTGCGGCATCGGGCTATGGCATTGTCAAGGCAAGTGAGTTAAATGCTAAATCATTCATTGAATCCAAAAAGCTTGTGCCTGTGCTTGCCGATTATGCCTTGCCAGCATTGACATTAAACGCTCTTACAGTAGCTAAAGATCAATTGCCAACCAAGGCCAAAAAATGCCTGACAATACTTACTGAGCATTTCAACCAATGATTTGATGGGCGTGTTTGTACTTTTTTATTATGGCGGTCAAGTTAATGATGGATAAATAAGGTATCAAACAGCCTGATGAAGCCAAACACACGACGCCCTACTAAAATTGGTGCCAGACACTTGGTAAGACGCACCATTTACCGAAAATATGTCATTGCTAAGCAAAAACGCTTATGGGCGTTTGTTTACTTAAAACAACAAAGGCAATCTGAGAAAATGAAGCAAATACCTAATAATGATGAGTCATAACAACAAAAGGCATCTAGGATACCTTTTGTTGTTTTTTTAGATTGATTTTATTGATCAATCACAAAGCATCAATGTTGGTTTTTATGATTTTAATAGATGATTTTCTAAGTAGTGGATGTTTTGTGCCTCATTCACAAAATTATCATCTTGTAAAATAACATCACGGTGCAAAGGGATATTTGTCTTAATGCCTTCAATGACCAGTTCATCAAGAGCGTGCAACATTTTGGAGACTGCTTGGCGACGCGTCTGTGCATGACAGATGAGCTTGCCAATCATTGAATCATAATAACTTGGAATATCATAACCTTGATATAGATGTGAATCAAAACGCACACCTGAACCGCTTGGCGTAAATAGGTTGTTAATCTTGCCAGGACAAGGCATGAAAGTCTTTGCGTCTTCAGCGTTGATACGACATTCGATGGCGTGTCCACGAATGGTGATTTCATCTTGATGGTAAGATAAGCCATAGCCTGCGGCGATTTTTAATTGCTCCACAATGACATCAATGCCTGTAATCATCTCAGTAACAGGGTGCTCAACTTGTACTCGTGTATTCATTTCAATAAAAAAGAATTGTCCATCTTCGTACAAGAATTCAAAAGTACCCGCACCACGATATTGAATTTGCTTGCACGCACGCACACAGGCGTCCAAAATTGGCTGTCTGATGTCATCGGGAATGCCTGGGGCAGGGGCTTCTTCCAGAACTTTTTGATGGCGACGCTGTAATGAACAATCACGGTCAAATAGGTGTATGGCATTGCCATCGCCATCACCCAAGACTTGCACCTCAACATGGCGTGGGTTTTTCAAGAATCTTTCCATGTACACTGTATCATCACCAAAGGCACTCTCAGCTTCAGCTTTAGCGGCTTGTACTTGGTTTATCAGCTCTTCAAAACGCTCCACCACACGCATACCACGACCACCACCGCCAGCGGCAGCTTTTACGATGAGTGGAAAACCGATTTGCTTGGCCTGCTCTTCGGCATTATGCAAAGTGATGGCACCAACAGAGCCAGGAACCGTGGGTACGCCAGCTTTTTTCATGGCGCGAATGGCAGATACTTTGTTGCCCATCAGACGAATGTGATCAGCGTGCGGCCCCACAAAAGTCAGCCCTGCTTCTTCAACTTTTTCAGCAAACTCAGCATTTTCAGACAAAAAACCATAACCTGGATGAATGGCATCGGCACCTGTAATTTCAGCGGCCGATAGTAAGGCATTCATATTTAGGTAGCTTTGTGATGATGGTGCTTGACCGATACATACCGCTTCATCTACAAAACGCAAGTGCATTAAATCTTTATCGGCTGTTGAATAGACACCAACAGTTTGTATGCCAAGCTGTTTACAGGCTCGCACGATACGCAAGGCAATTTCACCACGGTTTGCAATCAATAACTTTTTAATCATGGCTCACCTACGCTTTGTAGCGAATGACTGGCTGACCAAATTGCACCACATCGGCATTATTTACCAAAATTTCTTCAATAATCCCGCTTTGAGTGGCTTCAAGCGGATTCATGATTTTCATCGCTTCAATGATGCCAAGTTGATCGCCAGCTTGTACTTTTTGACCAACCTTGACAAACGGTGGATCATTTGGGCTTGGTGCTGAGTAAAAAACACCCACCATTGGTGAAGTTTCAACCTTACCGCTGGGGGTTTTTGGTAGGGGGGTAGAGGTAGCTACAGCTGATGATGCGATAACGGGTGCAGCAGCAATGCTTTGCACAGCAACATTACGCGTCAGATTAATATAGTCATTGTCATGACCACATTCTAAATTAACCAAGTCTTTCTCTTCCATTAAGTCAATCAGTGCACGAATTTTTTTGATGTCCATAGTCACCACCTCTTAAATCAAATAACAAATAATAACACCTGTTCATTGTAACAAATTTTTTCAAAAAATACCCAAATAAACTTGGGTTAGGTATCGCCTTGTGAAAAATTCCAAAAAAATATGGCAATGAACACGATTTTAGATGGATATAGTGTACATTCGTTTTATTTTATTGCAAGCATTTTTTTGTATTATTTTCTTACAATTTTCTAAAATTGTACTGGCTTGTATAAAAAATTGGCTTAAAAGCAATTATTTTTGGTAAAGTAAGTGGTTGTTGTTGAGTGTGTTGGCTTCATCTAGCCAAGCAGGGTTTACCCATTTTTGCACATCAATAAATTCAAAATGACGCATCTGTTCAAGCAAGTCATCAGGGTCGGTTGCAATACAGACAAGACTTAAATTTTCCTTTGGCATGAAGCCTTCATCAGTACATTTTTTTAGGGTTGATAAAAATGGGTCAAAAAAGCCATTGGTATTTAAAATACCTATGGGCTTGGCGTGCTGGCGAAGTTGTAGCAATGACAGCACTTCATACAGCTCTTCTAGTGTGCCAATACCACCTGCCATCGCAATGAATCCATCGGCAAGCTCAATCATTTTATATTTTCGTGTTGCCATGTCTGGGGTTTCGATGAGCTTAGTAAGACCCTTATGGGCGACTTCTTTTTTCTTTAAAAAAGTTGGTATGACGCCTGTTACCACACCGCCATTATTAAGCGTGCTGTCAGCAATCGTACCCATCAGACCAACATTACCGCCGCCATAGACCAGTTCAATATTTTGTTTGGCCAAAGTTTGCCCCATGAGCTTGGCGGCTTCATAATAATCTGGGGTGCTACCAAAATTTGATCCGCAGTACACGGCAATCTTATTTAATATTTTCATATTTGCTCGCTTATTTTGTTTACCAATACCTAAAAATAAAACAAAAATATGTCAATATTTGCCATATTTTATCCAACGCCAAGGTTGTACCGTGCCCAAACCCATGCCAATTAAGCCCAAAACCATGACCATATTCAAAGGCTCACCAAGCAATGGCACCGCTATGATGGCTGATATGAATGGTGCAAGCGAGGACAGTCCGCCTGCCATGAACGCACCAAGGCGAGAGACTGCCATTGCATAGGTTACCGTAGCGACAATCATGACCAATATGCTATGAAAAACCCCCTGAACAACAAGGTGGTGAAGACTGGCATTTGGTGATGAAAAACCAATGAATAACGCATAAATTGGCAAATAAATGAGCGCTGACCACACCACCGTGCTGCACATTGACTGCCATGGCGTAAATTGCCATTCTTTTAGTAGGATACTAAACCCTGCCCAGCAAAAAGCACACGCCAAAAAAATGACATCACCGACATTAAAATGATATGCACCCATAGCAATCATGCTACTCATTACAATCAATGTTGCGATAATGATGATTAGAGCAAGTTTTGTATCGGTATCAGGTCTAACCTTAAAAATCAACCAAAGTAATAAGGTTGTCGCCACAGGAATCATGCCATTTAAAAATACCGCTCCATGCACGACAGGTGCCAGCGAAAAGCCTGTGTAAACCAAACAGCTATAACCCACACCGCCTATTATCGCCAGTATCACAGCGTGCCAACGAAACAAAAACCGCCACTCTTGCTTGATTAGCAAAATTGGCATCAAAATGATTGCCGCCAATGTAAAACGCATGGCGATGATGTCCCAAACCGCCACTTGCCAACGCACCGTTACACGAGATAATAGACTAAAACTACCCCATACAAACATGGTAAACAGCACAAGTAAATAACCTTGTGTTTTTGGAGACAGTCGCTCAAAAAAGTGCCGAAAAAATTGGCAAATTGCCACCATAAAAAAACACCTTAACCATTTAAATATTTCAATGCCTCACATAGCAAGAGTGGCATGATAGCAAAATTTGCTCAAAAATAAGTCCCCAAATTATCATTTGAGGACTGCTGATACCATGAGTCAGTCTTTGGCATTTTGAAGTTCTGGGTCGGCAAAGACGACCACCTCTTCTTCAAATTCAGGCTTAATTTGTACCACAAAATCTTCTCGGGAAAGACCCAGACGCAGTGGTATGGAGCTTGCGATATAGACAGACGAGTAAGTCCCTGCAATTGTACCAATAAACTGTGCCAAGGCAAACCAAAACAGACTTTCGCCACCCAAAAACAGCAATGCCACAACAACGACAAATACAGTTCCTGCCGTCATGATGGTGCGTCGTAAAGTCTCTGTCAAAGAAAGGTTGACCACTTGGTAGGGTGTAAGACCTCGCACACGACGGAAATTTTCACGAATTCGGTCATAAACAACAATAGTATCGTTTACTGAATACCCAATTAGGGCAAGTACTGAGGCAAGTACGGTTAAGTCAAACGGCCAGCCAAAAATAGCAAACAGACCACAGACCACAATCACATCATGAAATAAGGCAAGTACAGCACCTAACGCCAATTTGAATTGAAAGCGTATGGACACATAGATCATCATGAGTGCCAAGGCAAGGCTCAATGCAAGCACTGCATCAATATAAATTTCATTACCAACTTGGCTACCAATAATGCTAATGTTATCAACAGTAGCAGGATTAGATGGTAGGTTTAGTGAGTCGGTTAGCTCTTGGCTAAGTCCTTCTGAATTTTTACCATCTTGGGGTGGTAGGCGTACAAGTAGTTCGCTACGATTACCAAGATATTGCACCACCACATCATCAAAACCTTTGCTTGCTAATGCAGAGACGACTTCGGTCTGTTCAACAGGTTGGTCATAGCGAACATTTGCCGATACACCACCTGTAAAGTCAAGTCCAAAATTGAGACCCTTAACCACAATAGCAATGATGCTAGCAACCACCAAAATGATTGAAAAAACCATCATTGGGACTTCTATTTTCATAAAAGGCAGGATACGACGATTGCCAATCAATTTTGCACCACCTGCCTTTTTGGTAGCCTCATCAACAGCGACAATGTCTTGATTGGCAAGTGCTTCTTCATTGGCTTGTGCGTTGCTACCTCTGCCATCACGGCGTGGACCTCGGCGACGCATTTCTTTAGCGTTTGGCGATGGTTGCTCGATTGGATTATTTTCATAAGTCATCATAGTCTCCTAACCGATGCTGATTTTTGCTAAGTTTTTGCGATAGCCATACCAAAGCTGCATGAGTGCTCGTGTCACAGTAATCGCAGTGAACAACGAGGTAACGATACCAATAGCAAGCGTGATCGCAAAGCCTTTAATCGGACCTGTACCGATGATAAATAAAATAACTGCCACAATCAAGGTGGTGATCTGACCATCAAAAATTGAACTAAATGCACGATCAAATCCTGCTGTAATCGCAGATTTTGGTCGTACGCCAGCGTCCAGCTCTTCTCGAATACGCTCAAAGATAAGCACATTAGCGTCAACCGCCATGCCCATAGTCAGCACAATACCTGCAATCCCTGGCAGGGTCAAAGATGAACCTAAAATTGACATGATGGCAGCCAGCATGATGATATTAAAAGCAAGGGCGATATTAGCAATCACACCACAAGCACGGTAGAAAACAATCATCCATAAAAATACAAGCAAATAGCCAATTTGTGAAGCAAGTAGGCCTTTATTGATGTTATCTTGACCAAGTGATGGACCAATGGTACGCTCTTCAACAAAATACATGGGTGCCGCCAGTGCTCCAGAACGCAAAAGCAAGGCAAGCTCATCAGCTTCTGCTGTTGAATCTAAGCCTGTGATTACAAATGATGAACCAAGTACAGCGTTGATGGTGGCACGATTAATGACCCGTGTTTCTGTAAAAGGCGTTCGCACTTCTTTAATTTCGCCTGTAACAACATCTGCTTCATAACTGATTTTTTGCTTGTTCTCAATAAAAAGCACTGCCATTTGCTTACCAACACTGGTGCGGGTGGCGTTTTGCATTAAGCGACCACCAGCGGTATCAAGATTGATGGCCACCTGAGGTTGACCATTTTCATCAAGACCTGCTTGTGCACCTTGCACCTTTTCGCCTGTAACAATGGCTTGGCGGTTTAATAGTATGGGCGGGCCATTTAAATCACCAAAAGGAAAGGCTTCTGTGCCAGCAGGGGCAATGCCACCTGCATAATCAGCCGCTTCGCTCACCATGCGAAATTCAAGATTTGCGGTTCTACCAAGTACACGCTTGGCTTCAGCGGTATCTTGCACACCTGGTAGCTCAACCACGATACGGTTATTACCTTGAGATTGCACCAAAGCTTCTGCTACCCCAAGCTCATTAATGCGGTTACGCAGGGTGGTTAGGTTTTGACCGACAGCATATTCATTAATCTCTTTTAGGCGTGCTTCTGTATAAGTTAATTCAAGTGCATCGCCTTCAATATCCGCCAAAGGACGCAAGACAAATTCATTTGCCAGATTGGCTTGCAAAGTATTTTGTGCACGGTTACGAGTTTCGCTACCATCAAAAATGAGCATCATGCCATTTTCGGTTGTACGCAAGCTTTTGATGGCGATTTTCTCGCCACGCAACGCTCGACGCACATCTTGACTGGCGGTCGCAAGGCGTTGTTCTAGTGCTTTTGCCATGTCTACTTCAAGCACAAATCTGACGCCACCACGCAAATCAAGACCTAATTTCATCGGTTTTGCACCGATGTTTCTTAGCCACTCTGGGGTGGTTTGGGCAAGATTTAAAGCCACGACATAGTTATCGCCAAGTTCACGGCGTAAAACTTCTTGAGCTTTTAATTGGTCTTCGGCGGTTTTTAGGCGTACCAAAGCACTGTTATTGGCAAAGCTACCATCATGGTGTGCAAGCTTTGCCTTATCTAACAAAGCTTCTGATTGCGTTAAGACATCTTCGGTCAGTTGCACGCCAGCTGATGCACCTGTAATCTGCACCGCAGGTTCATCTGGGTAGAGATTGGGCAGAGCATACAAACCAGAAACGACCAACACCACAGCGATGAGTATGTATTTCCAAGCAGGGTATTGCATAGGTTATTCTTATGGTTAAGGCACAAAACGAGCATTAAAAAAAAGAGTATAAATAGCTTGTATTTGTGCAAAAAGTAAAACATGAAAAAAGCAGAAGATTTGTCAAATTAAGACAAGTTTTGCTGATGTCTAAAAAGTTATTACTACAAATTATATGTTATCAATTGTGCCAGTAGGTAAAACACTGATGACGCTGGTACGCTGAATTTTAATTAGGTTAGTTGGGTTTAAAGCGACAACCACATAATCACCATCAATCTTGGTGATTTTACCCATCAATCCACCAGCAAATAAAATTTCGTTACCAACCGCTAGGCCATCAACCATCGCACGATGCTGTTTTCTTTGCTTAGATTGCGGACGAATGACCAAAAAGTAAAAAATGGCAAAGATGGCAATCATGGGCAAAAATTGTAAAAACATATTAGGTTCTGCACTGGCAGTAGGGGCGGCGTGTGCATTAGTAATCAATAATTCCAACATAAAAACTCCTTTAAGTTTAAGTGATTAACTTGCAACTTATGAATAAGCCACTAAGTTTTAATCAAAAAAGCATTAAAAATAATAAGATATTTGCCATAGAAAAAGGGCAAAAATAACACATATCATAACACAAAAATATGCCATCATGCCATGTAATTTTATTCGCTTTGTATTCATGAACTAAATTTTTAAAATGCTTTTTTAAAAATCCTTAAAGATGGCGTTTTGGAGTGATTAACCAAAACGAACATTTTATCACTTGCAGTCTGTGTTGTTTTGACTTAATATATTCGGTAATATTTTTATTGATTTGCATTTATGTCCCGACACCGAGTACGCTTGATCAACATTAAATCTTTCACTTTCCTTGGGTTGCTTTTCTTAACTACACCAGCCCTAGCCAATAGCAATGACATATCACCAACAGCAACTAATGTTGCGTTACTCATCTTTTTTATCTGCTTATCGCTTGTATTTTCATTCATTTGCTCTGTGTCGGAAGCCACACTGTTGACAATGACACCGTCTTATGTTGATACATTACAAGATGATCACCCAAAGGCGGCAGCATTATTAGAAGATGTGAAGATTAATAATATTGAAAAGTCCATTTCGTCAATTTTAACGCTGAACACCATTGCACATACACTAGGCTCTTTGGGGGCAGGAGCACAGGCAACAATTGTTTTTGGTAGTGCGTGGTTTGGTATATTTAGTGCGGTGATGACATTGGTCATTTTGATTGGCACAGAAATTATCCCAAAGACGCTTGGCACTACTTACTGGCGACGCTTTGCCATGCCTGTGGCGTATTATGTGCGTTTTATTAATATTGTGTTGATGCCGATTGTATGGGTGGCAGAAAAGATTTCTCGCCTGCTTACTCAGGGAAATACCGAATCAACTTTTAGCCGCCATGAGTTTATTGCTCTTGCCAATCAAGGTGAAAGTTTGGGTCAAATGAGTGAACTGGAAACTCGCATCATCAAGAATTCATTAGCACTGAGCATGATTAATGTTGAAGATATTGTTACACCACGCTCGGTCATGATCGCATTTGATGAGACGATGACGGTAGGCGATGTGTTTGCCAATTTACCCAAGTTGCCATTTTCCCGCTTTCCAATTTTTAATGAGGATTTGGATAATGCGACAGGCTTTGTGCTAAAATCTGATTTGCTGATTGCTCGGGCAAACCAAGAAATTCATACGCCTTTAAGTACTTTTCGCCGTGATATTCCATTTGTTTTTGCCAAAATGAAGTTGTTTGATTTACTCAACATGATGTTAAAAGAGCGGATACACATCGCATTGGCAGTGGGTGAGTTTGGTGAAGTTAAAGGTCTGGTAAGCCTAGAAGATGTGCTTGAAACCTTGCTTGGTCTTGAAATTGTCGATGAATTTGACCGTGTTGATGATATGCAGGCATTAGCAAGACAACTCATGGACAGACGAATGAATCGTATCGGTGCAAAACTTGAACAGGTCGAATCTTTAAAAGAAGATAAGACACTTTAAGCCAAAAACCAATTGAGGTTAGGGCTAAGATTTAAGGCGTGTAAAAGTTATGTTTTTATGCATTGTAAGGTATGGCTTGAAATCATCGGTTTAAAATAGTAAGCTTTATTGAATTTAGCCATGATTGTTTAATCTTGCATTTATTGGGTCAGCCAAAGCAAATGCCCACACTAAAAAAGATAATCAATATCTTAATATCAAAACCATCATAAAATCGCTAGGGATTTATCAATGACACAACACAACAATCTTAAAACCTTCATTAAAAAAGGCATTGTTATCAATACCTTAAATGCCGTTATTCATACCATAGCACCATCTCACCAAAGGTGGTACTATGCACTGGGGTTTGGCTTGGCTTTGGGCGGACTGGCTTTCACCAGTGTGTCTGCTCATGCCATGAGTGAATCGTCCGTGCAGGCATATGTTGTCGCCATGAACCAAGCAGCCAACAGTCAAAATATTGGACAAATCTCACGCCTCATTGCTGATGATGCCATCATCAAGATGACCAGAAATGGCGTTTCTGCTGATTTGGGTAAAACAGCCTATTTACAACACTTACAAAAAAGCTGGGCGAAGGCGACTGGCTACCATTATGACATTCGCATCAGCGATATCGTTGTTATGGGTAATCGAGCCAGTGCTCAGGTAGTAACTACCGAATCTTGGACAGAAGACGGAGTGGCTGTCAAACTGATTACCACATCAAAGATAACACTATCAGAATCTGGGTCAAATGCCATATTATTGCGTTCATCATCACAAGTTGTGATCAATTGATTGTTAAGATGATTAACTTTTGGTCCAACCCTTTTCATTGATAAAAATTTTTTATGATATTTTTTATGATATTATAGATAGATAGCTTTCCGATGAACACCGTGTTGATCTTTGGTTGATTTTGTCAATGAATATGAATAAATATGATTGACGGCATCATTAACGACTAAAAAAATTAACAACCAAATTTTAAATTCAATGGTTGATAATGTTTGAAAAATAAGGCATTATTAAGGCGCTATTTTATTAAATGCCTATATGCTTGTTTATGCATTTTTTAATTATTGACAATCGGCATTGACTCTTAACAATTAACATACATGACAATACAGAATAAAGGTTTTATCATGCCAAATTTACCACTCACACCAAACAGCGACACCAAAATCAATATAATCAACACAAAGAACCCAAAAAATACCATAAAAATCGGATTGATAAAACCGCTGGTATTGTCCATGTCAGCTTTTTTAGCAGCGTGTAGCAGTACAGGTACGACACCCACATCTGTATCTACACCCACAGTCAATAACAAAGTTCAACGCACCGCACCTGTTGTTCAGACATCTAGCTATGCTGGTGTACTTGATGAAGCCATGCTTGACGAACTAGAAAGTTTGCTTCAAGCAACTGACATGAGCATGGTTGAGGGCGATGCTTTGACGGTGCAACGCTATGGCAACCTATGGGACAGAGTTCGTCAGGGTTATCGTATGGGAGATACCTACAACGCTCGCATTGAAGCGCAAAAATCATGGTTTTATAGCCGCCAAAGCTATTTAAACCGTCTGACCGCTCGGGCATCTCGCTATCTTCATCATACGGTTACAGAGGCCGAACGCCGTGGTATCCCAACTGAGCTTGCATTATTGCCCATCATTGAAAGCTCATATGATCCTTCGGCTACATCTAATGCCGCCGCCGCAGGTCTTTGGCAATTCATTCCGAGTACAGGGCGTATTTACGGTCTTAATCAAAGTGCAGGTTATGACGGCCGTAGAGATGTCATTGAATCAACTCGTGCAGCTTATGATTTTTTAACCAGTCTGTATAATCAATTTGGTTCATGGGAGCTGGCTTTGGCGGCATATAACGCAGGTCCAGGTCGTGTGTCTCGTGCAATCAAGGCCAATCAGTTGGCGGGATTGCCAACTGATTATTGGTCTCTTAGACTGCCTGCTGAGACGATGAACTATGTACCACGCTTTATTGCTGTTTCTCAGATTGTTGCATCACCGTCAAGCTATGGTGTTAATTTACCTGCCATTGCCAATCACTCACATTTTAGAACCGTACCCACCAATTATGGGGTCAGTTTACAAGAAATTGCATCAGTTACTGGTGTGTCATTTGACGAACTGCGTCTACTAAACCCTGCATTGAGCAACTTCATTATTGATACTGCAGGTCCAAATCGCATCGTTATCCCTGACAGTTTAAGCGGTTCATTTGATGAAAAAATCTCTGCACTTACAGGGTATGGTAGTGAATATGGCGTTGTTGCTACTGCACCAGCACAAACCACCCAGTATGTGTTGCCAAAAACAGGGGTTCAAGCCAATACCAACTCACAAAAGCAATTGATGCAGTCTAATACGCTACCAACCACCATTGCACAAGTCACCCCTTATAACACGATTGTTCAAGAGCCAGCCATCACCCAAGAAGAGCGTGATTTTATTGCTGCACAGATTCAATCTAGCACCATCGAATCGGTGCAAGCGGTCAACCCAAATGATGGAAATATTCAATTAGATGCACTACAAACCGCTCAGTCGGTTCTAGAGTCTCGTGGTCAGACCAAGGCATTAAGCTATTCTGCACCAGCTATGGCCAGCACTGCAAAAACAGCAGTGCCCAAAAAATTAGTAACAACCAATACCCAGCAATCGGCTAGACCTGTTGCCCCAGTCATTGATTATACTGCACCAACACCCATCCCAGTTGTGTCAATGACGACAGCACCCCAGCAGTCAAGCCGTCCACAGCAGACAGCATCTCAAAATCAACCAAAGCCAGTCAAGCGTAAACCTGCACCCACACCTGTTGAAAGCTATGTTGTTAAAGCAGGCGATACGCTGACAGGCATTGCAGAGACGAACAATCTGAGCGTCAGCCAGTTGGCAAGCTATAATAATATCGCTGCCAATGCCTATGTTCAGCGTGGCCAACAGCTATGGCTCGTCCCAGATAAAGTCAAGCCACAGCCTACCAAATCAGCCGTCAGCACACCTGCCATAAAAACCATGATACACAAGGTTCAAGCAGGAGAAAGTTTGGCGGTGCTGGCTCGTAAATACGAAATGAGTGTGCAGGATTTGGCGGCTTTAAATGACCTTGAACCAACGCAAGGCTTATATATCGGTCAGAGTCTTAAAGTGCCAGCTACTGCAAAGACAGCATCTGCAGACTCAAATACAAATGTATGCACAAAGAATTTACGAAAAAATGACAATGTCAGCTCAAACCAGTCAAATTACACCGTCAAAGCTGGCGATACTTTGACAGGCATTGCCAACAGTTTGGGTGTCAGCAATGCTGACATCGCTGCATTGAATGATTTTTCAGCAGATTCTGGATTGATGGCGGGACAGATCATCAAAGTCCCAGTGTCTGGCGTAGCTGTTACTCGCAAGTTAAACAATAAACCTATTGAGTATACTGTTCAATCAGGGGACAGCCTAACATCGGTTGCAGCCAAGCATGACATTAGTATTGATGAGCTGGCAGCGGCAAATAATCTGAGTCGCACATCTGGTTTAATACTTGGTACAACCATTACCATTCCTGTGGCTGGTACAAAACCACAATCACAACCGACCAAAACCGTTGAGTCTACACCAAAAATCAATCGCAGCAACTCAAAAAACTCTGCCAATCAAAATGCAGGTGCTACTGAGAGTTACACTGTACAAAGTGGCGATAATCTAACTCAATTGGCTAAAAGATATGGCGTATCGTTGCCAGAACTTGCTAAATTAAATAATCTTGCAAATAACGCAAGTCTTCGTATTGGTCAAACCATCAAAGTGCCAAAACTCACCACTACCTATAAGGTCAAATCTGGTGATAATCTCATTTCTTTGGCGCGTCGTTATGGCATCACCACCGAAGAGCTTGCCCAGTTAAACAACCTTGCAAATAATGCAAGTCTTCGTATTGGTCAAACCTTGACTGTGCCAAACAAATAGACATCAAGATAAACAACCATAAAAAACCACGCCTTTTGGTGTGGTTTTTTATGGTTTTTGATATATAAAGTATTAAGCAGGATTATTTATATCAACAAATATCGCCTCAATGCCAAATTCATCAGCGATAACCTCACCAAGTGCTTGCACACCAAATCTTTCGGTAGCATGATGGCCTGCGGCAAAATAATCCAAGTCCAGCTCGCGTGCAATATGGGTCGTACGCTCAGAAATTTCACCAGAAATAAAGGCATCACAGCCCATCTTAGCTGCCTGCTCTATCATGTCTTGGGCTCCACCTGAACATAAGGCAATTTTATGCAGTGTTTGCTTACCGCTTTTGATGTGTAAGGGTGGACGCCTTAGTTTGTGGGTAATTTTATGACCAAAATCCTCAGGGCTGATGGGTGTGCAGGTGGCAATATTGCCAATCGGGTGCTTTTCATGTGGATGTAACGCCCCAGTGATTTGTAGATCTAAATCTTTGGCAAGTAAGGCGTTATTGCCAATCTTAGGGTGGGCATCTAATGGCAGGTGATAAGCGATGAGAGAAATGCCTGATTGCATGAGGGTGCGAATGCGTTTGCCTTTCATGCCAATCAGTGGTGCTGGTTCACCTTTCCAAAAATAGCCATGATGCACAACCATCGCTTGTGCGTTGTGAGCAATTGCAGCATCAATGAGTGCCTGACAGGCTGTAACGCCTGTGATGATTTTTGTGATGGGGATATCAGCATCGACTTGCAGGCCATTAGGACAGTAGTCACTAAACTCGCTTGCGTGCAGATAATCATCACAAAATTTCACCAATTGGTTTGCAGAAATTTTGACCATTTTTTACCTTTGCTTTGCTAAAAATTGGCATTTTAACGATTTTGTGTGATTTATGCAAACCGTCATCACCTTAGGCAAATTTTGATAAAAATCCGACATAATTTATCATAAAAAATCCTACATACTGCTTTATCTTGGTAAAATTGCCCCAATATTTGTTGTGTATCATACCTTTATATCATCATGATTATTTACAAGGAATATTAATGACCAAACCAGCTAAATTTACGCTAAAAAGTCAACAAGGGGCAAGTTTTTGGGCCATTTTGCCTTGGTTGATTGCATCGGTATTGGCAGTGGCTTTGTGCTGGATGCTCTTTCATCATACGCCTGCTAAACCACCAATTGAGCCTGCCAGACATAGCGAGCAGGTGTGGACACCGCCTGCTGATGATACTCCTAGATTGCCCACGCCAGCGGTCAGCTCATATAAAGATGCGGTCAATCGTGCCGCCAAGTCTGTGGTAAACATCTATACCACACAGACCATCAAACACCCTTATGTGAATGACCCTATGTTAAGAGAGTTGTTTGATCATTACTATGGCGGACAGGGCAATCAGCAAGGAGCAAACTTAGGTTCTGGTGTGATTATCTCAAAAGATGGTTATATTGTTACCAATGCCCATGTTGTTGCTCAGGCTGATGAAATCATCGTTGCACTTAATGACGGCAGAAAAACTCGTGCAACCGTCATAGGCAGTGATCAAGACAGTGATTTGGCAGTCATTAAGGTAAATCTTGATAATCTTGAGCCACTTGTTTTTCGCAACCAGCCGATCAATGTTGGTGATGTAGCGTTGGCGATTGGCAATCCTTTTGGTGTGGGTCAGACCGTTACTCAGGGCATCATCTCTGCCACAGGGCGTGCAGGGCTTGGTATCAGCAGTTTTGAGGATTTTATTCAAACAGATGCCGCAATCAATCCTGGTAATTCTGGTGGAGCGTTGGTGGATAGCGATGGGGCGTTAATTGGTATTAATACGGTCATCTATTCACGCTCTGGTGGTTCAATGGGTATTGGCTTTGCCATTCCAACAAGCATTATTGAACAGGTCATGAATGCACTCATCACTCATGGCAAAGTCAGCCGTGGTTGGCTGGGTGTGGGCATTGCTCAGGTCTTAGATAATCCGATCAACCTAGAATCCACCAAAGGTGTGATGGTCTCGCAAGTTTGGGAAAATACGCCCGCTGCTCAAGCAGGCATACGCACAGGCGATATCATCGTCAGTTTAGATGGCATTGCCACCAACAGCGTCAATACGCTAACAGGTATCGTTGCCAAACACCCACCAAACACCAAGCTTGTTGCTAAGATTTTAAGAAATGACAAGCCAATGACGCTGACCATAACACTTGGTGAGCGACCCAGCAATAATTAAGCGATTGGCCATGTTACCCATTAATAAAACTAAAAATAAAAAAAACCTGCCAACACAGCAGGTTTTTTAATCAAATAAAACACGCCAAACAAATCATCAGCCAATAAATTTAAAAAATTGCAATAAAAATAGTACAGCAAAGCCAGATAAAAAAACAATGCTGACAATCGCAAACCATTTCATAAAAGGGGTTAGCTGGCCTGCTGACTTGATGAGTGAATAATTAAGATAAGCAAAAATCGGTGCGGTAACAAAAGAGCTGATCATTGCAAATTTGAGCAGTGTTGCCATTTGTCCCAAGAAGAATGTAATTAAAATATACGCCGCCACCCCTGTGAAGGTTGTCCAAAGTTTGACATATTTTTCGGTCAACTGGGTATTGCCAGTTTTGATGAGCGATTGGCTTTCTGCATTGGCACGCCCATAACCATCCATACAAGTAATGACTGTACCAAACATACATAAAAAAGCGATGAATGTTACAAACAATCTTGACCATTCGCCTATTGTCTGTGTATACATTTGTATCAGCTGACCGACATAAGCACCGCCTTGCATGATGATCTCTTCTGCTGAGCCATACTGCACAAATACACCCAACGCCAAGAAGAATAATGCCAAAATTGCAGAGGTTAGGTAGCCTACATTAAAATCCACCAAACCCTGAAAACGGCTGGTGTGGTCGGTATGAATTTTTTTGGCAGTCCAAACTGAGGTTAGGACAGAAAACTCCATTGGTGCAGGCATCCAGCCCATAAGTGCGATGATGAACCCAAGTGTCGCCAAATTCCAAGGCGATGCTTCGATAAAATCAGGGGCAATGACTGATGGTTTGCTGCCAGCCACTATCACTGCCATGACGGTGGCAATGGTTAGAGCCATGATGATCCACTTGGTGAGATTATCCAGCAACTTATAATGACCTGCGATGAGCATTACCCATGATAAAGTCATCACAACCGCCGACAAAGCAAGAGTGTTTATCTCAAATGGTAACATATACCCTAAGATTACTGCACATAAAAGAGCGACCGCACCTGTACTAATCACCCCCGAAATGACACACAAAATAAAAAACACCCACAAATAAATAGGGGATTTTTTTGCATATCCGATAATCAAGCTGTCGCCTGTGCTGTACGCATATTCTGTACCAAAACGATAAAAAGGGTATTTAAAAAGATTTGCCAAGACAATCATGATCGCAAGTTGCCAGCCGTACAACGCACCTGCCTGCGTTGATGAAACTAAGTGCGAACCACCAATAGCAGCAGATGCCATTAAAATACCGGGTCCAAAAGCTCGCCAATCAAGTTTACGACTGTTGCCAATGCTAGATGAATCATTCATAATTGCTTACCATCAAATACAAAAAAGTAATAAAACGACATATACTAGAACAATAGCGAAATAAATACCATGATTTAAATGATGAATTTTATTCATAGGTTTTAAACTAAATGTTATGATTATGTATGTCGCTAACAATCACTAACAATTGCCAAAAAGCTAGGCATTTTTTAATAAAAAAACACTGCTTTTTATGCAAATTTATGATAGTCTTAGCCAATCATCAACCAATCACACAAAATAAACAAACAAAAAAGGTGTTTTATGCCAGTTGGTAATGTAAATCTTGTGCCATTATTGCCCATTGACGGCATTAAAATTGGCATCACACAGGCTGCCATTCGTTATAAAAATCGGCGTGATTTGACGGTTTTTGAGATTGACAAAGGTGCAAATACCGCCGTTGTTACCACACAAAACGGCTTTGCTGCTGCTCCCGTACAAATTGTGCGTAAGCATATTCAGTCGCACACACCACGCTATTTGCTGATCAACACAGGAAATGCAAATGCTGCTACAGGTCAAGATGGTATAGACAGAGCAAATGCTACTTGCCAAGCACTTGCTAAAAAAGCAGGCGTCGTATTGGGTGAGGTTTTGCCGTATTCAACTGGGGTGATTGGCGAAACCCTGCCAAGCGAACGCATCATTGACGGTTTAGATGATGCCTTCAATGACTTACAAGCCGACAATTGGTTAAATGCTGCCCATGCCATCATGACCACCGACACCACACCCAAAGGTCATAGTGTACAGACCACGATTGATGGCACGACTTATACCGTTACGGGCATCAGTAAAGGTGCTGGCATGATTAGACCAAACATGGCAACCATGCTTGGTTTTGTAGCAACCGACGCTAACATCAAACCAGCATTATTGCAAAAAATTTTGGTTGATTTAACCAATCAGACTTTCAACCGCATCACCATTGATGGCGATACCTCTACCAATGACTGCTGCACACTCATCGCAACAAATAAGGTTGGGAAGGTTATTGATGATGAAAAACATCCGCACTATCAAGCCATTTATGATGCAATCAAAGAAGTCATGCTGACCATTGCTTGGCTCATCGTCCGAGATGGCGAAGGTGCAAGCAAATTCATCACTGTCAAGGTAGTTGGTGGTCAAAGCACAGAAGACTGTGCCAAAATTGCTTATGCAGTGGCACATTCACCATTAGTAAAGACAGCATTTTTTGCATCTGATCCAAATTGGGGTCGTATTTTAGCCGCAGTAGGTCATGCTGGCGTTACAATTAAGCAAGACCGTGTCAGTGTTTGGCTTGATGAAGTGCTTATTTGTCAGCGTGGTGGGCTGGCTGATGATTATACTGAATTGCACGGACAACAGGTCATGAGTCGCCCTGAAATCACGGTCATGATTGATTTGGGGCAAGGCGAATGTACAGATACTGTTTATACTTGTGATTTATCCCATGAGTATGTCAGCATTAATGCTGATTATCGAAGTTAGCTTTTATGAATATTGGTTTTTGCCAGCATTGCTTTTTATCAGTGAATAAAAAGCAATCAAACTGGCGGTAAAAATTTTATCATCAATTGACATGAGACAAAAATAGTTATGAAAAAATTTGCATTGATTTTAGCCATTGCATTAAGTGGCACCGCCTTAGCTGGCTGTGTGCACAAAATCGTTACTGTACCTGTTAAAGTTGCTTACAAAACCACAAAAGGTGTGGTTAAAGGTACAGCAAAAGTCGTGCGTGCAGCCACATCCAATGACAAAAAATATAATAAAGATTGATTGAAAAGATGGGCATGATGCTGACAATCGAACCAAAATAATCCATCAATAAAATCAAAGACTTATAAAAAGTCAGGCGATGATAAAACGCTTGTTTTTATTGGTGGCGGGTTTAAGGGCTGATCAGCACTGACTAAATCCAATCATCACACCCACACTGGCGGTTGGAATGCGATTATCTGCATAAATGGCAAGCCCACCACGAGCCGTTTCCTTATATTTGTCCATCATGTCCTTGCCAGTCTCTTTCATGGTTAATATTGCTTTATCTAGCGATACATGATGCGAACCATCACCACGCAAAGCTAAGCGAGCGGCATTTATCGCCTTTACTGAGGCCATCGCATTACGCTCAATACATGGTACTTGTACCAGACCTGCGATTGGGTCGCAAGTTAAACCCAAATTATGCTCAAGACCGATTTCAGCAGCATTAAGACATTGTGCTACTGTGCCACCCATGACATGAGCAAGGCCAGCCGCTGCCATCGCACACGCCGAGCCAACCTCTCCTTGACAGCCAACTTCTGCACCCGAGATGGACGCATTTTGCTTAATCAATGCACCAATCGCTGCTGCGACAAGTAAAAACTCACGCACACCCTGATAACTAAAATTAGAAATAAAGCCACGATAATAATGCAATACCGCAGGAATGATGCCAGCTGCACCATTGGTTGGAGCGGTAACAACCTTGCCACCAGCAGCATTTTCTTCATTGACAGCCAAAGCATACAAATCCACCCAATCCATTGCCAAAAGCCCTCCATCTGCCGATTTGCCATATTCTTTGGAAAGCTGGTCATATAGGGATTTGGCACGGCGTTTGACATTTAAGCCGCCTGGCAAAATACCATCTTTTTTACAGCCTTGGGTTACGCATGATTGCATGACCTCCCAAATCTCAGTGAGATATTCACGAACTTCATCTTCTGAGCGAATGGCCGTTTCGTTGATGTACATCAGCTCTGCAATGTTAATCTCTTTTGCCTCACAAATCGCAGATAACTCAGATGCCAAGGTAAATGGATAAGGAAAATCATCAGTACCACCAATGATGGTATCGCTGTTAATCTCGTTGCTGTCCATCACAAAACCGCCGCCCACCGAATAGTAGGTCTGGCTGATACACTCACCATTATCTAGCAAGGCATTTAATATCATGCCGTTAGGGTGATAAGGCAGGGTGATATGGTCATACCACACAATGTCTCGATGATAATCAAATTCAATCTCTTTGATACCACCTAGATTCATACAATGATCCGCTAAGACAGGCTGTAGATAGTCATCTGTTTTTGTGGTGTCAATGGTGCGTGGTATATGACCAAGCAAACCCAAAATTGTGGCAGTATCTGTTGCATGACCCTTGCCTGTCGCTGATAGCGAACCATACAGTTCTATGCGTATTTGAACCACATCATCAATGCGTTTATCAAGCAGTGCCAAAAAACGGCTTGCCGCCATCATCGGACCTACTGTATGCGAGCTTGAAGGACCAATACCAATTTTAAATAAATCAAACACACTAATCACGACCATTCCTTTTTTATTTCATATTCTTGCTTACTATTATATTCTTACATCTTTTATTTTGCCATAAATTTCAACCATTTTTATCACACAAAAAAATTATCACACAAAAAAATTATTGAGAATTTTTTTCAAGCAGCTTAATTAAAACCAAGTATTTTACTCGGATATGTTTTATTTTTTTAATCACAAATATGGATGTGATTTATTTTCTTTATCAAATAAGAAAAATTCTTAAAAACTATTGAAAATAAGAATTCTTCTTGTTATATTATATTCCTGTGTATGAAATCACAAAAGCTTTGGTCATCTAAAAAGGAGAGTGAATATGTATGTATGCATCTGCCATGATGTGAAAGACTCACAAATTAACACCGCCATGACACAAGGCATCACCACCATGTGTGGATTGCAAGACGCACTACAAGTGGGTACTTGTTGCGGTTGCTGTTTACCTATGGTACAAGACTTAATTGATGAACACGAAGCCAATTTTCCTGCCGTTGAGCGTTCTCATATGAATGCAGTTGCTTGATAATATTTCTAAATTATTTCTGTATATGGTTTTTATTGTATTGATACGATATTCATTCTCATTGATTGATTAACTTAATCAATCATTCTTTTTTTGATTTGGTGTGCTTAATTTCTAAGAAATGATAATGGCTTGTCTTTGATAGCCATTATTTTTTATTTTTATCAGCAAAATCAACTATTTATAAATTAAAATTAGGAATGATTTTAATTTAAAATTCTCATAAAAATTAAGTTAAATTTATTCTCAATGTGAGAGCCATTCGCAGGTTGTACTTCGTTTTCAGTTCATTAGCTATACAAATATTAAGCATAATTTTTAGGTATTTATGTTAAGATAAATTTGTACTTAAAAAGGTTTTTAAACCCTTTGAGTGAATATTTTTTAATTTATTCAATAGGAATTATCTGATGAAATCATCACAAAAAGTCATTGATTATTTAAACTTTTTACTTTCAGGCGAGCTCGGTGCACGCGACCAATACTTCATTCACTCACAAATGTACGCTGAGTGGGAATTGGGCAAGTTGCACGACCGCATTTACCATGAAATGGAAGATGAGACCTTGCATGCGCGTCTGATCATCAATCGCATCATCATGTTGGGCGGTACGCCAAATATGCAAGTGGGTGAAATTAATATTGGTGCCGATGTACCTGCAATGCTAAAAAATGATTTGGAGCTTGAATACAGTGTGCAAGAACACCTAAAAGAAGGTATCGTCTTATGTGAACAAGAGCGTGATTATGTTACTCGTGATATGTTGGTACGCCAATTAGAAGATACTGAAGAGGACCATGCACATTGGTTAGAAAAACAGCTACGCCTGATTGACATGATGGGACTGCAAAATTACCTACAAAGTCAAACAGCTGAGCCTAATATGGTTAATGTAGGGCGTTGATTTACATTTTTATGAATGTATGGGCGTGTGAGTGTACAGGGCAATGCCTAAATTGCCCAAAAGCTCAACTAAGCTCAACAAAATCATCAATAAAATAAGGAACATACATGAAAGGTGATAAAGAGGTAATTCGTGCACTGAACAATGTACTTGGGCAATCTTTAATTGCAATTAACCAGTATTTTCTTCATGCACGCATTGTAAAAAATTGGGGCATTGAAGAACTTAATGACGCATTTTATCGGCAGTCTATCCAAGAAATGAAATGGTCTGATAGGCTGATTGAGCGTATTTTGCTACTTGAGGGTTTGCCAAATTTACAAGAGCTTGGCAAATTGCTTATCGGTGAAAATGTTACTGAAATACTTGCTTGTGATTTACGCCTAGAAAAACGCAAACACGATATATTGCTTGATGCCATTAGCGTATGCACCGAAAAACGCGACTTCGTTTCTCGTGAATTGTTGATTCATCTAAAAGATGGTAATGAAGAATACGAAGATTGGTTAGAAACTCAGCATGAAAAGATTGAAAGTATTGGTATTCAAAACTACATTCAAACACAATCTACTTAAAACGACAAAAATTAGTTTTTTTATGAGCCAAAAACCGATGAGCTGATGTTTCATCGGTTTTTTATTCAAAATTTAATAAATAATTATTATTCTTGTCTACTAACTAAAAAATATGTTATAATAAACTGATTTTTAATCACTATTTCTTTTAAAAATAATGATGATTTTTTCATTTTCTAAAAGCAATAAACTTTTTATTAAAAAGCCTTTATAATACCAAAGATCAATTAAAAGCGTGCGATTTTATCACCGTTGCTACATTCATTAGCAACCATGATTTAAATGGTGATTTTATATTGTTTAACAAATCTTTAAACACCCATTTAGATAACCATTTAAATAATCATATGATGACATAACGATGATCGCAATTTTCACCGCCAAATCTGGCAAAACTTCAACTAGGACAACTTTATGACAACTTATTATAAAGATACCGACCATGTCGAGACACAAGAGTGGCTAGACGCATTTTCATCGGTCATTAAAAACGCAGATAAAGAACGGGCACAATTTCTACTAAAAGCCCTATATAACATGGCGGTACAAGAAGGCTTGCCATTTAACCGCTTAGACACCGCCTATATCAACACCATCTCTGCTGAAGATGAGCCGACTTATCCTGGTGATTTGCATATGGAACGCAAATTGCGTGCGCTGATTCGCTACAATGCTTTGGCGATGGTAATGCGTGCCAATTTGAATGATGATGAGCTTGGTGGACATTTGGCAACTTTTGCATCAAGTGCCACCTTGTATGAAACTGGTTTCAACCATTTTTGGCGTGCTCCTGATGAAAATTTTGGCGGTGATATGATTTATTACCAAGGCCATGGGGCACCAGGAATGTATGCTCGTTCATTCTTAGAGGGTCGTTTGGACGAAGAACAGCTAAAAAACTTCCGTCGTGAAGTGGGCGGTAAGGGTCTATCAAGCTATCCACACCCATATTTAATGCCTGATTATTGGCAGTTTCCAACTGTATCAATGGGCTTAGGTCCGATTACTTCAATCTATCAAGCACATATTCAAAAATACTTAACCAATCGCAAATTAATTAAAGATGAAAATCGTAAAATCTGGGCGTTTTTAGGCGATGGTGAGACGGACGAGCCAGAGAGCCTAGGTGCAATCAGTTTGGCTGGGCGTGAAAAACTTGATAACTTAATTTGGGTTATTAACTGTAACTTACAGCGTCTTGATGGCCCTGTGCGTGGTAATGGTAAAATCATTCAAGAATTAGAATCTGTCTTTCGTGGTGCTGGTTGGCGTGTGATTAAGGTTGTCTGGGGTGATCGATGGGACAGCCTGCTCGCCAAAGACCATACAGGTGTACTTAAACATCGCATGGAAGAGGCAGTTGATGGCGATTATCAGTTGTACGAAGCACGAGATGGTGCATTCATTCGTAAAGAGTTTTTTGGTAAATACCCAGAACTTGCCGAAATGGTTAAAGATATGTCAGATGAAGACTTGATTCATCTAAACCGTGGCGGGCATGATCCGAAAAAAGTCTATGCTGCTTATGCAGAAGCCATGAAGACCAAAGGTCAGCCAACTGTAATTTTGGTAAAAACCGTAAAAGGTTATGGCCTATCCAACCAAATCCAATCGGTCAACAAAGCACACCAAATCAAAAAACTTGACGAGTCAGGTCTAAAATATTTCCGTGATCGTTTTGATTTGCCGTTTAATGACGAAGATTTAAAAACATTGCCATTTTATCGCCCGTCAGAAGATTCAGCAGAATACAAATATCTGATGGGTCGCCGTCAAGCATTGGGTGGGCATCTGCCAGCGCGTCGTAGTGGGCATACTCCGTTAGACATTCCAGATTTGTCCATTTTTGATCAAGTATTGCAAGGCTCAAAAGGCAAAGAGCAATCCACAACGATGGTCTTTGTACGCCTGTTGTCAGCACTATTAAAAGACAAAGCATTGAACAAATATGTTGTGCCAATTGTACCAGATGAGGCGCGTACCTTTGGTCTTGAGGGTATGTTCCGTCAATTGGGTATTTATTCTGCCGCAGGTCAAAACTATATTGCAGAAGATGCTGATGCTTTGATGGGCTATAAAGAAGCCAAAGATGGGCATATGCTAGAAGAGGGTATCAATGAAGCAGGGGCAATGAGTGCATGGATTGCATTGGCAACCAGCTATTCAACCAATGCCCTGCCAATGATTCCAATGTATATTTACTACTCAATGTTTGGTTTTCAGCGTATAGGTGACTTGGCGTGGCTGGCAGGCGATATGCAAGCACAAGGCTTCTTGCTGGGGGCAACAGCAGGTCGCACAACCCTAAATGGCGAGGGTTTACAACACCAAGATGGTCATAGCCATATCTTATTTGGTACCGTACCAAACTGCGTTACCTATGACCCATGTTTTGGTTACGAACTTGCTGTCATCATGCACGACGGTCTAAAACGAATGTATGGTGAGGGCGAGCGTGTTTATTATTACATTACTTTAATGAATGAAAACTACGAACATCACGCCATGCCACAAGGTGTTGAAGAGGGTATTAAGCGTGGTATGTATCTGCTAGAAGACAACGGCTCTAGTCAAGTTCAGTTGCTAGGATCTGGCGTGATTTTGCGTGAAGTGCAAAAAGCAGCTCGCATTCTTAATGATGACTTTGGCATCAAAGCTAATGTATGGAGCGTAACCAGTTTTAATGAATTGACTCGTGATGGCATGGCCTGTGATGACTACAATCGCCTACATCCAACCCAAGAAGCGAAAACTCCTTGGGTAACAACTCAGCTTGCACCACACAAAGGTATCGTTGTAGCAGCAACTGACTATATGCGCAATTATTCAGAGCAAATTCGTGGTTGGTTACCAGACTCTCGCCCATACAGCACCCTAGGTACAGATGGCTTTGGTCGTTCAGACAGTCGTCAGCAACTACGCAACTTTTTCCATGTGAATGCTGAGCACATTGTCATTGCAACCTTAAAGAAACTGGCGGACGAAGGTGAGATTGATGTACGCTTGGTTCAAGATGCAATTAACAGCTTTGATATTGATGTGGACCAAGCACCAGCATGGCAACCACAACCACATTACGATCATTTTCCTGATGCGCCAGCCACATCTGTGAACACCAATCCGACACCTGTACCTGATTTTGTTGAAGAATCAGACGAAGCCATCAGTACAGAAGGGCGTGCCGAAGATAGTGCTGATGCCCAAATTTTAAATAGCCACAATGTGGTAGAGCCAAAATAAGGAGACGACAATGGAAATTAAAGCCCCTGATTTGGGTGTAGAAAGTGCCGAAGTTGCCGAGATTTTGGTAAAAGTTGGCGATATCATTAACGAGAATGACAACATTGTTTTGGTGGAATCTGACAAAGCGTCGGTAGAAATACCGTCGCCTACCTCAGGTAAAATAACCGCCATTGCTATTAATGTGGGTGATAGCGTCAGTGAAGGTAGTGTATTACTTAGCATTGAGGCGTCAGAAAATACTGAGACATCAGACGATGCCAGTACAATCGGTTTGCAATCAACCGCTGCCACAGAAACAAATGAAGAAACAGCCATTATAGCAGAAGTGGAGACAGCAACTGCATCCACCACAACCAGCCAAACACATAATTTGCCAGATTTGGGTGTAGAAAGTGCTGAAATCGCTGAAATAATGGTGGCAATAGGTGATAGTATTGAAGAAAATCAACCATTATTACTGGTGGAATCTGACAAAGCATCGGTAGAAGTGCCTGCACCTACCAGTGGTGTCGTTGAGGCAATTTTGGTAGCGGTGGGTGAAAGCGTATCCAATGGTCAGGCATTTATTACCATAAAATCGGCAGACGCACCATCAGCCTCTAAGGTTGATACCGCACAGACAAAAACGGCACCAGCACCCCAAGTGCAGAGCGACACAAAGGCTGAGCCTGCCAAGTCATCATCTACCAATACTTCTACATCAAATCAAAAATTATCAGAAGACCAAGTAAATGAAAAAGCTCGTCATGCTCATGCAGGTCCTGCGGTGCGTAAATTAGCACGAGAATTAGGTGTGGACATCAGTGTTGTTACAGGTACAGCAGCTCATGGTCGCATTCTAAAAGAAGACTTATTTGGGTATATTAAATCGGTAATGACAGGTGCACAAACCGCACAAAAGGGTGCCACAACCATAGCAACCAGCCCAGCAATTAGCTTACCTCCATTGTCTGATATGTCTAATAAAGAGATTTGGGGTGAGATTGAAGTTCAAGATTTGACACGACTACAAAAAGTATCAATCCCACAACTTAATCTAAATACCTTGCTACCACAAGTTACCCAATTTGATTTAGCGGACATTACCGATACTGAAAATTTACGCAATGAACTCAAAGCTGAGTTTAAGGCAAAGGGTATCGGTTTGACCATCTTGGCATTCATCGTTAAAGCGGTGGCATATGCACTGACTCAGCACCCAAAATTCAATAGCCATGTATCTGATGATAATACTCAAATGATTATCCGCAAGTCTGTACATATGGGTATTGCAGTGGCAACTGATGATGGGCTGATTGTTCCTGTGATTCGCAATGCACAGGACAAAGGTATTGGCCAACTTGCTGTTGAGATTGGTGAACTTGCTAAAAAAGCGCGTGATAAGAAGCTTTCTGCCAAAGAACTACAAGGTGCATCGTTCACTATATCTAGTCAGGGTAATATGGGTGGCACTTACTTTACGCCTCTTGTCAATCATCCGCAAGTTGCAATTTTGGGCATTTCTGAATCAACTTACCAGCCACGCTGGAACGGTAAAGAATTCGAACCCAGATTGATGTTGCCATTATCATTGTCTTATGACCATCGCACAATCAACGGTGCTGATGCGGCAGTATTTACTCGTTATATTGCCAAGCTACTTGCTGATCCACGCAAGATCTTGTTGTAAGCTAACTTTATTTTTATATCATTTAAAAAAAGGTGGTCGTGTACCGCCTTTTTTTACACATATGAGAAGATCAAACTCACTATCCATCGCAACAAAAATCCTGATTTGCTGATTAATTGCGACCAGTTTGGCTTAGATAACTTCAACAGCCAAGACATTCAAGAGCTAAATTCATTCATAAATCATAAATCCGACTAGTTATACTTCGCATAATGTAAGCTAAGATTATGCTAAAAAAGCCCATGCTATATTATCTCTAGCATGGGCTTTTTTACCGTTGCTCGTAACGGCTGCATAATCTGCATTATGCGATGTAT
>NZ_JAXCJK010000001.1:314985-912178 GCF_035181385.1 Moraxella sp. Pampa
TTTGTCTATAATCATGAAGCTGGTGATTGCACAGTTAAGAATAAACAATCACAAGTAATCAGTACAAATCCACAAGACTGCAAAAATAAATTTCGCATAACCGACTAGTTATACTTCGCATAATGTAAGCTAAGATTATGCTAAAAAAGCCCATGCTATATTATCTCTAGCATGGGCTTTTTTACCGTTGCTCGTAACGGCTGCATAATCTGCATTATGCGATGTATAACTATACACCACAACCCCAAGCAAGGCGGATTAAATGCCAATCCATTAAGGCAAATTTAATCCGCCTTTGCGTTGGGGTTTGTATGTGATTTTTATTTTTTGTGAATTTATTGTCATTGATTTATATTTACTTTGTAATGACAAATAAGTCGGTTTTTGTGTGAGCAGGGCGGGCGGTGCTAACGACGCTGGCGAACACAAAAACCGCACACCGCTATCTAATGGTGTGCCTGAGTGAAAAATATTTCACTTTTTTTGCTTAAATGGTGTGCCTGAGTCCGGAATTTCGGACTTTTTATCTTTTGATTTATTTTTCACTATTTTTATCACAATAAGTTTAAAAATTCCAATCAAACATATTGCAACCATTGCACATATAAAATAAACCTGCACATCACTGATGGCGTTATTGATTTGATTTTCGACTAGCTTTAAATCTGCGTCATTCATTTAAATTCTCAATTCTTGACTTTTATTTTGAACAATAAGTGCTTTAAGCATATTTTTAGCTGTTTTTTTATTTTCATTTTTCATTCTTGATATTTCAATGAATAGTAATTTTAATTCATCGTCTTCACTTACATCATCATCAAATACAAGCTTATCTATTGTTGTGTGTAGTGCAATAGATATTTTTTTAACTTTATCTATGCTCGGATTGCTTTTACCTAATACTATATCCCTAACTGTTGTATAGGGTATGTTTGCTAATTCGGACAGTTCTTTTGTACCTATGCCAAGTTCTTTGCATCGGTTTTCTATGTTTTTACCCAAGCTCATACAACCCCCAAAATTTATACTTACTATTTTATTTGATTTTATTTATTTTTTATGATATTTCGTATTGACTGTTACGGTATTCTGTATTATATTACGGTTTAATGTAAATAAATTACAGTTTACCGTATGCTTGACCATCTCCGTTTAGCCGTCCCAGTATTTCCTATCTATGCTGTTGAGCGTGGAGAAGGGAATTTTTATTTTGAAGGGGACTTGCTTAAATTAGGGTTAAATTGTGGGGCTAGGGTGGTTACGCTGGGCGATGATGGCAAACCCAAAGCACAGGATTTATATACCCCTTACGACACGCTTGGTACTGATTTTAGTGATATGGCAATTAAGTTTTATGATAAGGGCATAAATACCTTGCCATATCTTGAACTCAAAGCCAGCCCACTTAAATTATTGCAAGGTCATAATGTCTACGGTTTTGATAGCATTGAATTGGCGTCGATTGAAATGCTTGGCATGGTTGTTGATGCTTTACCAAATCTTTGCCAATATTTAGATTTTGCCAAAACCGAAGTATTACATATTGACACAACTTATATGGCAAGTCTACCGAGTCAAAATCTTGTTAAACCAGTGCTTGAATATCTTGCAAATATCTCAAGCGGTCATGCCAAAGCCCAAAACCTGCGTTACAACAATTATGTTCGCTGGGGTACACAAAACAGCCGATACATTGGTCGTAAAGTCTATGGCAAGTTTGAAGAAGTCGAAAACCAAATTAAACAGTTAAAAAGGCAAGCTGGTAGAGATAATCAAGCATTATCAAAGTTAAATGCTTTATTTAAAGCCAAAGACTTTGCAAATGCAAAATTACGCTTTGAAGCTCGTATCTGTAAAACTTATCTATCAAAAAACAATTATCCAAGTAATCTGTTTGAGCTAATACATTTACAAAAAATGCAACCTGACTTACTACAAAAATTATGGGGAATTGCATTTAATCCCATTTTTACAGCTCTTGAAGGTGAAAATATGACACTAAATGATGATGACAAAGTTTATGAATTACTTAAATCTAAGCTATTTACAGTAACCAAAAAAGGCAATGTGAGCCATACAAAAGCTAATAATGCTTATCAATTTTATAAAACGCTAAAATCTGATGGCTTTGAAAAGTTAAAATCATCACTTTGCGACAATCCAAGTGGTCGTCGATTATTTTATTCTAATGTTAAACAGCTTATTGATTGTGGCATTTCAAAGGCTCATTTGCAAAATTTACATAATTCAGATGATTGTAAAGTCATTCCCTTTGTCCGTTTGATACAAATTGACTTTTACAATCAATTACCTGATGACTATGTACAACCTGTTTCAAAATATCAATTACCTTTAGTGGCTTAATTTAAAAGGAGCTTTATCATGATTACAATGTCTTTAAAAGTGATTGGTGCGTCTGGCGTTGATTTCACCGCTGATGATGGCACAAACTACAATTACATCAAAATTGTTGCATTGATGGATAATAAGGGCGGTTATGGCTCTAATAGCCAAACTTTCAAGTATGACAAGCCAAGTTCCGAACTTGAAAAAGAATGCGGATTTATGAAAGCTGGTGAAGTCTATAACGCTGATTGTACTGGTTCATTTGAAAGTAACGGCAAAACCGCTACATTTACAATCAAAGAAATTAAATTTAAAAACGCTAATATTGCTCAAAAATAATGAAAACTTATGTTTGTTCTGATTTATATAACTTGCCAAATGGAACTTCAGTTTGTACAAATTGGGTTGAATTGGAACATCAGCAATATAGTTTTTTATCTGAATTGGCGAATTTAAGTTATGTTGATATTACTTTAATTCTGTCAATGACTTCTGCACTCTTTGCAACCGCCTGGGTGTGGAATTTCCTTTCAAAACAAGCGTCTAGATAAATAAGGAGTTTTTTTATGAAAACGCTTAATGGAAAATATCAAAAAGCTGTTAATACAACGGCTGTTGTTGCAACTGGTCTTGTCGCATCGTCTGCATTTGCTAACGGTGCATTAGATATGACATCAGCTACAACGCAGCTTGGGCTTGCACTTGCTGCTATTGGTGCATTGGGTGCGGCTAAACTTGCACCAGCTGCATTAGTTTGGGTATGGTCTATCATTACTCGTACTGCAAGCCGTGGTTAATTCATAGCTTTTTAAAGGGTGGGGCGGTGGTAACATTGCCCCATTCTTTTAGGTGTTTTTGTTTTATGGTTATTTATTGTTTGATTGTGATTACATTGGCTTTATATATACTTTTTAGAGATTAGAAAAGATGAAGATGTTGTTATTGTCGTTACTTCTTGCTTTGCCTTTACCTGCTTTTGCAAGTTGGGTTGTTGAACTTGAAAATATTGATGTTAAGGTTGCAGCTCGTGAGATTTCAACAATCACTAAAAAAAATTTTATTGTTGCTGATGACTTAAATCAAAAAATAACAATCAATATTCGCACCCCAGTATCTGATGAAGATTTATATCATTACTTTATTAGTGCCCTAAAAATGCACAATATCCGTGCTATTGAGATGGGCGGGTTTATTCAAGTTGTTGCTGATGTTGGTGGTTCTGATGTCATTAAGCTCAATTATGCCAATGCTCAAGATGTCGCAAATATTGTTAATCATTTGGCTTTTGATGGCATTTCTGCTGTTGCTGATGTTGCAAGTAATTCAATCATCGTTAAATCAAAATCATCAAATAATATCCGTGATTTGGTCTCAAAATTAGACAATAAGCGACAACAAGTATTGATTCGTGCGGTGATTGTTGAAGTATCTGCTGATGATGTTAATCAACTCGGCATTCAATGGGTTTTGGGTCAAGAAAATGGTTATGGCGTGCTTAATCTTAATCCAAAAGTTGCTTTGTCATCTGTTATTTCTGATACAGTTTCAAAAAACCCTGCTTTGTCGGTGCTTGGTGGTATTTTGTCATATGGTAAGAATCAAGACAATAAATTCTATGGAGCTGTACTTCAAGCACTTAATCAAACCACTAACGCAAATCTATTATCAATGCCCTCTGTGCTTGCTCTTGATAATGAACAAGCTAATATCTTAGTTGGCCAGAATGTACCTTTTTTAACTGGCAGTTACTCAAAAGATGACGGTCGAGAGTTCCAAATCATTGAGCGTCAAGATGTGGGTATTAATTTAAGAGTTAAGCCCCAAATAGCCGATGACAATATAAAATTAAAGATTTATCAAGAGGTATCTAGTGTTGTTAATACTCAAAATTCAAGTGGTATTATCACAAATAAAAATGTTATTGATACTACTGTATTAACTAAAGATGGTCAAACAATTGTACTTGGCGGTTTAATGCGTGATGATTCTTTGGTTGATAGTCAATCTTTGCCAGGTCTTTCAAAAATACCTGTTTTGGGTAGGGCTTTTAAATCAAATCAAGATGTACGCAAAAAATCAAATCTTTTGATATTTTTGCAACCGACTATTTTAAATGACGACAACAAGTCTCAACCAATTATTGTTGATCCTACAACCAACGAAGTGATTAAGCTGATTGTAGATCATGGGCAGGTTCAAAGGATTGTTCTAGATCAATAAATGATGGTTAATTATGAAAAAAATTTTACTTTGTTTATTGCTTTTATTGACTTCTGTTTCTGCTCATGCTGGTGCACAGCGTGATGATGAAGGCTTATTTAATCAGTCTTCTATCGATCAGCAAAAGGAAATTAAAAAACTTGAAAAGCATGCTGATAAATTATCACCTTTGAATAAAAATCATGTTGGACATTCATCGCCTAGTGGTTGGACAATTTCAAAAAATCCTCAGATTAATAAAGATGGTGATGTTACAGTTGTTGCAAAAAAAGAGGGAAAAGTATCAACTGTTACTGTCGATAAAGATAAAATTAAGCAAAAAATAGGTTTATCTCACAAGATTAGAGCAAAGCGAGGTAATGCCTTTTCGTTATTTTCTCAGATGGCTATTGATATTGCAAAAGATATGTATGGTCAAATTGATAATCTAGCAATTATTGGCGATGTTGATGCAAGTTGGTTTGACAAGTTTTACAATTTTATTTTTAATAAAACAAGTAATGAAAATTTAGAAAAACTTAAGCTTCAGTTTGATTTACCTCCCCATGGTTATTATTGGGTGCTTAGTGTTCATGATTCTTTTCTTGATATTGATGATTCGCCTTTTGTTGCTTATCATGATCTAGTTATTCCTAGTGTTTCATATACACAACAGCTTTGTGATACAGATATTGTTACTTCTCATATTGGAGGTAAAAATTATAGAGCTTATCATAAACTAATTGATGATGCGTACTCATTATACGGAATCTTTTGCGTTCCTCAGTCTCATGTTGGCTTATACTCGCCTTATTCTCATGATTATTCTATTTACATGTCTATGTATCGATCGGTTGAAAATAAAATACAAGTCAAGGATTTTATTGAAAAAATTCCAGATGCTGCAAAATTAGGTACAAGCAATTCAGCTAAAAACATTGTAGAATCTATGGCGGTTGTTGATGTTCTTTCTGGTGATTATGATCAAGAATTTACTAAAAACCAAAGAGTAGACAGCCAGCCTTTGGAGATTCCAAACCCTGAGCCTTATATTCCTTATTATCCAGTTGGGCCTGATACAGCCACCGATCCTGCTCGCGACCCAAAAACCGATCCTGCTCGCGACCCAAAAACCGATCCTGCTCGCGACCCAAAAACCGATCCTGCTCGCGACCCAAAAACCGATCAGCAAAATCCCAGTACAACAATTGTTAATCGTCAATTTCCTGTATTCTGCACTTGGGCTAAGCCTGTTTGTGATTTTATAACTTGGTTTAAAAAAGAGCCTGATGACAATGATTTTAGCGATCGTGATCGTCCTAAAATTGATGATTTGTCATTTGATATGAATCCTTCTGACTTTGATTCTGACTATTTGAAGTATGGTGGTCAATGCCCTGACCTTGATTCATTTGTTATTCCCATTGGTGAACAGAGTATAAACATGAAATTTGACATTAGCCCTTTTTGTTCTTTCGTTGTTAATGTTCGTCCTGCAATTTTAGCTATTGCTTATTTACTTGCAATGATGATTATCGGTAGAGCGATTCAACAAACATAGTTTTATGAGGATTTTAGTTTATGTTTAAAGTATTATTTAATTGGCTTAATACTCTTGTTCGTTCTAACAATCAAAATTGGTTGGCTCAAATATTGACTGGTAGCGGAATAGGGCTTGTTACTATCACTGGTTTTAATGCATTTATTGATTACTATAAAAGTAAGGCTTTGCACGAATTGGGCGAGCTTGGGGCAGTGAGCGGTTTACTTGGTTTGGCTGGCATTGATAAAGCAATTAGTATCATTATTGGTGCTTATCTTGCTTCTGTTTATATCAAAACCTTTGCAAGTGGTTTAAGGGTGGTTAAAAAATGATCAGATTGATTACTGCAACCCCTGGCAGTGGCAAAACTTGCGTTGTCGTTGAATGGCTGCTAAAAGAGATTGATAGGGGTTTTTATAAAGAGTTTTATACTAATATTGAGGGTTTAACTGTATGCGGTGTTCGCCCTTTGCCTGATGATTGTGATTGGCGAAAATTAAACCCTAAAAAATCAAAAGACGAACCGCCAAAGCTTGTTATTATTGATGAATGCCAGTATATACCTGCATTCATGAAAGAAAATCGCTCAGTAAGTAACGCTATTGGTAAAGATTTATCAACTCATAGACATTATGGGCTTGATATTTGGTTTATTACTCAATCTACAAAGCTTTTAAATGATTATGTACTTGAAAATGTTGGTGAACATGTCCATTTATTTCGCCCAAAAAAATCAAAAAATGTACAGGTTTATTGGTGGTCTTATGTACAAAAAAGCTTAACCAAATCAGCTTTTAAAGATGCTGATGATAAACAGGTTTGGCGATTAAACCCCAATATGTTTAATTATTACAAATCAACATCTCAGGTTACAGACTCAAAAGGGCGAGTAAGTCAAAAGGTTGTCATGAGTGTATTATCGTTTATTTTGATTTTATTGGTTATCTCATTCTTTGTTACAAAAGGTCTTGATGCTTATACTAAAATGAAAGCTGGTGATGTTGTACAATCAGATCAAGTGGAGGCTTCAGCAAATTTAACAGCTTCTCAATTATCTCAGATTCCTTTATCGGACAGTGATTCAAATATTTTAACTGCAGATGACTCAAAAACTGAATCAACCGATGATGAGTCTAAAGAAAACAAAGATGTTAAAAATGATGAAAAGTTTGCTAAATCTGATGACTTGTCAAGTAATAATCATGAGCAACATAAGCAAAATTATTATGTTCCGTCATCACCAATGCCTATTTATACACCTTTATATAATGCACCAGCTCCAGTTTTGCCAGAGCCTACGCCATCTAATGTGCATTATGTTTCACCAAATTTGGGTGAGCCAACTGTATTTGTCTATAATCATGAAGCTGGTGATTGCACAGTTAAGAATAAACAATCACAAGTAATCAGTACAAATCCACAAGACTGCAAAAATAAATTTCGCATAACCGACTAGTTATACTTCGCATAATGTATATTATGTTAAATAAGAAATTAGAGAAGGTAAATTAGCTGCTGACAGTTTCAAGTTTTTTGCTATGACATAAAAGTGTGCAGCCCTTAACATCACTATACCCCCCTAAAATTCAAGATGTTCATTTTAACGCACCCAAAAGATGCAAGCCCCCTTCTTTTTTTATTAGTAAGGGGGTGTATAACTCACTTTGTTTTCGCCGGAAACATTGGGCGAGGAGCGGGTTTTTTTGCATATTCTTGGAATGCTTGTTTGATTTCCACCATGTCTTTGGCACGTTGTTCGTCCAACTCGTAAAACTCATCAAGACTTAAATGACCGTCTTTTGAAAGCATATCAAATCGCTTACTGAGTTTGTTTTTAGCTTCTGAATTGCTGCATTGCTGCTGATAAAATGTTTGAAAATGTCTATTTTCAAAGGTAAAATCATTTTCTTTTTGGTTCAGTGTGCCAGCAACAATAGCAACATCTGGTGCTTCTTGTGGTACAAATTCATTTGGTTCAGCAGGATAGCTTAAGTATTCTCTCATGGCATCTTTACTGATGTCGCCGTAATGATACAGGTTTAGCCCCATATTGTATTTTGGCACATGCTCATCTGTGATATTATCAACAAAACAAGGGCTAAAAAAATGCTTATCTAATGCGATAAATTGCTCCGCGGACAATTGGTTAATTTTCGCACTGGTTTGAGAACCAATATTTAATGCAAAGTATTGGTTTTTTTCATGTTCGTCAGCATGGGCGTAGGCAACAGGGTAGTTTTTTAAGTCAAACAGCACTATGTTGATGTTGCGTCTTTCAGGCGACATTAATTCTACGCGTTCATCATCGCTGATATAACTGATTGGATTGGTTGTATAAAATTTAAGCAGGTTGTATTTGGTCTTTTTCAGGTTATCAGCGTGGTATAGGATGGTGCTGTAATCTCGAATGGTATTGGCATTGAGGTTTTCTTGTGTGATAGCAGTATTATTTTTCAACTGACCGTTTTTATCTTCTGCGCTACATGCAGTTGTAGCCACAACCAACATGGTTGCTAGAGCTATATTGGTGATGGTGAGTTTTCGTCTGGATGCTAATGACTTAAATTTGGTTTTGATGTGCATTTTTTTTCACTTCTTTGTGGTTTAGATATGTTCAAATAGAACTTTGCATAAGTATCTTATATTAAATAATATATTCAATAATAAATCAATTAAATAAACTATTTAATATAGTCATGCTATTATAGCAAAAAAAAATATACATACAAGACAAACCATATGTAATAAACCCTCCCCAATAAAAAAAACTACCTGAAAATCATAGGTGGTTTTTTTTAGGTCTATTTGTTACTATCCGCCGCAATGCCTAACGCCATTCGAAACAAGGATTTTCCTTCGGTGGGCGCAGAATAGACGCCGCCCTTCTCATCTTGCTTTTCTTTGGCTAATTGTTCTTTTAAGGCTTTTATTTCTGCTTGTGCTTGCTCTAATTCGTGTTGCTGATGTTTACGAGTACCCCTTTCCATCAGTATTGATTTAATATCTTCAATTTCCGCCGGCGACATTCCCAAGCACACCAAGTCTGCTTCAGGCGACACCAAAAATAGATACTCAAATAGATTACACTCAAGCGCCTGTGATACTTGCGTCATGGTGGATAATCTTGGGTTTCTATAGGTGTGGTTGTTGATATGATGAATATTGCTGAGAACAAACCCAACCCCTTACTATGCCCAAGATTTTGTTTTTGAGTTGAGCTATGGTAATGACTATCTTGGTGGTTCGGCCAGAACACAGTTTAATGCGCTGTATGGTGCAAATTTACCAGTTGCTGCCAATATCAAGAAACCTACAAAGAAACTACCAACAGTACCGCGCTTTGCTAACACACAAGAAAGCCTAACCCCTGATGAAATCGCAAGAGAAAATATGAACCTTGCTAATGCAGCAATGATGGCTGATGACATGGGTTATGATATTTCTGGCCGCATGGTATCTCATCGTATTTTGGCATCAATTTTTAGCACAGAAGATGGTGTGTCTTGGGACATCGCAGAACGTATCGCGCCACCTGCAAAAGTCAGCGACATGACACCAGAAGAGCTTATAGAGTATATAGCCACAAGACGTTATGGTGACTCACAATGGTTTGTAGACATGGCAAAAATGAACATGCGCGGTTTACAAACAGAATTAATCGCCATGCAAGCCGAAAAGAAAATTCTTGAAAAGGAATTGATTATGGCTGAAAGAGCAGTTGAAAAACAATTGGCGGCTTATTTAAGTATCAAAAATAAGAGCCAAGAAATGTTGAATCAGGCTATGTATGATGGTATCATAGCAAATGCAATACCGGATATTATTGCTGCTCATCTTGAGAAGAAAGGTGATGAGTTTGTTGAGACTGGTGGTTTTGATGATAGTATGAGCGTCGCGGATGCTGATTTAACCAATATACCAGCAGACTTAGCACCTTTGCTAAACGAATTGCTAGAAGGTATTGCGCATAGTGAGGCAAAATCTTACGAAGCTTATAACAACGGTTCTATTGATGGTCCTTGTGGTGGTAGTCTTAATAAGTCCAAACCAAAAGGTGATGGGGTAACTAAGCTGACTGAAATGACAATGGCTCAGTTAAAAGCAAGGGCTAATGCGCCTTGTAGTACAAAGATTTTTGCTGCAGGTATGTATCAAATTATACCTGACACTCTAAAAGGGTTGTTGATCTCTTTACCTCATTTAAGAAACTCAAAATTCACGCCTGCGGTGCAAAAAGAAATGGCTCTTCAACTAATGAAGGAAAGAAAGCATATTAACGCTTGGCTTGCTGGTAAAGATGTACCTATTGATAGAGCTGTTTACAATGTATCTAAGATTTGGGCATCAGTAGCTGTACCAAAAGGTTTGCCAAGAGCCAAGGCACCATATCAAATGGCAATCAAAGCTATTATGGCTCAGGCAATCAATCAAATGCGACTTCTAATAAGATGATTATTAACGCATTGTTGAGAATTAAACAGTATCACGAAAACAAAAAACAAGGGTAAATAGTATGAAGCCATTATTTTTAATCGCAGCTCTTGGTTTGGCAAGTATCGCAACCATTGCTCATGCTGAAAACAGAAACGGTCCTTATAAGCTGGATAGATGCTACGCTGAAGAAGGGGAATTAGAACCTTATAAAGAGTCTGGTTATAATTTATGCTCTCAAGAAGCTCGCTCGTTGCTTGATACTATTGTATCTCAGGTTAAAAAGCCTAATTTTAACAAAGACTATGTTTTTGGGCGAATCAAGTATACGATTAAAGATGGTTCAAACAGAACTGGTTATAACCAAGTGGCAATTAACCTAAAAACAAAGCAAACTTATGTACTGCCTTACACCGTTATTCTGCCAAAAGGCGAAGTTCCTAGCTGGTCTTTTAATGAAAAAAGCAATAAAATTTGCCTTCTAAATGATGATGTAATCATGTCAAATGTAGGAAACCATTGGTCTTATTCTTATGATAATGAAATACTTCCTGATGAGAGAGCGAACTGCTTTTCTTTGTATAAGCATGATTATGATGGAGTCTTTGGCTTCTATTCAAAATAAGAAAAAAAATAAATTCAAAACAGCAGCAGAATGGCGATCTATAGGACATCCAAATAAATGTACGCCATCATTATGTTTGCCTTATTCAGGTTCCAAAGATAAGGCGCAATATTCCCATACTGTGAAAGTTTGGACTATTATGGCCAAAATGGATCAGTTGATAAAAGAAAATAAAACAAAGTGATTAAATAGATTGAGGTTGATATTCAATGAACAAGGTAACATCTTTGCTTAGCTTTATGCTTATTTCTGTATTGGTGCCTGCCAGCGCTGTAGCCGGCGAGCCTGCTCTCGGTTTAACAAAACAAGTAAACGGTTATACGGTTGGTTGCTTCTCAGAAGGTCAATCATTTGTGTCTGAAAAAACCTTTGATTTATGCAAACCAGACAATACAAGACTTATTCTGGATACAGCTGCAAAAACAAAACCTAATTTTGGCGGAGGCCTGAAAGCCATCAAGGTGCATCCTTTTAAAGAAAAAGATACAGCAATGGTTGTTTTTGTGGACGAAAAGAAAAAAACCATCAAACCGGATGATAGGGTGTATGTTGTAGATGAGGGTTCTATTGGATCTTTACATACTAGAAAAGACAGCTTTGTTATTTGCTTTGACACAAAAGATGATTATGTCGCTGCTACAGCATACGATAATCAAACAATTGTTAAAGGCGGTTGTTCTTACGCAACTAGAGAGAGCAAAGCAACAGTAAGCACAAACCCTTTGATTACTGGGCTTGGTGAAGTTGGAGAGCTTGGTTTGAAGGTCGATAAAAGCAACCCACCAGAAAGAGATGGTCGATTTAAAAATGTGCTTCATGAGCGTAATATTGACATGTTGGGTGGAGATTATTACCCTATGTCATACGCAAATGAAGTATTTAAAATGCACAAAAAATAAGCAGGCGAGAAACTATGCAATTCCAAGTCGCAGATGAAATATTTAGAGTGGCAGTTGATCCACCTAAACGCATCATGGGTGATAATAATCAACTCGCAAGCGTTTTACAGGATTTTGAGCCGCCAAGGGTGGGAATGGGTTATGAAAATCCATTATCAAAAAACAGCTTGCCTTTTCAAAAGGAAATCAGGGTTATTAGTGACCTTGCTGGTAGTCGTGAAAATCTTGAGGTGCTTATCAATAATGGCAAATATGCACTCAGTGAAAATCACCCTGCTCTAGAATTTGTAATGGTATCGGTAAGGTTAATGCGATTTTTTTAAAATAATAATAAGTGCGACAATCTTAATTAACTGTCGCACTTAAATAAGGCTTTTATTTCATTGAATTTTGAATTAAATCACAAACTTCGCCCAAATTGGTGCATGGTCAGATGGTTTATCAAAACTACGAATCTCATAACTGATACCAGCACCAGTGCAGTCATCAATCAGCCCATCCGTGCATAAAATATGATCAATACGCAAGCCTCTTTTTGGCTCGTCATCAAAACCTTTGGAGCGATAATCAAACCAGCTAAATTCATCCGCATGATTGGGTTTAAATTTGCGATAAGTGTCATGCAACTTACGACTCATCAGGTTGGCATACCAGAGTCGCTCTTCAGGTAAAAATGAACAAGTGCCTTTTTTTAGCCAGCGTTTGGCATTTGCTTCACCAATACCAACATCATTGTCATGTGGTGAAATATTCATATCACCCATAACTATCAACTCTCTACCTTGTTCTTTTAGTTCATCAATATAACAGTTTAAATCAGCATAAAAGGCTTTTTTCATGGGGAATTTGATCTCATGCGAGCGATTTTCCCCTTGTGGGAAGTAGCCGTTAATAACATCAATCTCACGGCCATTTATGTCAAATCTGGCATGAATCAGTCGTTTTTGAGCGTCAAGATTGGCAAAGGGAAAGCCTTTTTGTACAAAAATAGGCTTAAATTTAGACAAAATTGCTACTCCATAGTGTGATTTTTGTCCAAAAAATTCCACATGATAGCCCAGATTTTCAATATCAGTGAGTGGGAAAGCATCATCATGAACCTTGGTTTCTTGCAAACCGATAATGTCTGCATTCAAAATGTCTCGTACCGCAATAAGCTGATGAGGTCTGGCTCGCAGTCCATTGATATTAAAACTGACAAAAGTGGTCATAATCTTATCTCTACTTCAAATCCATGCTTGCTCTTTTTTTACCTGACTTTATCACAATCACAAAAATTTTGTAATCAATCTTAGCGGTAAATACTTCATGCCCAAACCGATGGGCAGCCAAGGCCATGCTGGCACATAGGCTTCATCAACTTTAGCTTCAATCGCTTTGATGATGACATCTGCACCCTCATCTTCTTCAATTTCAAACGGTAAATATTTTGCTCCAATATTCAAATCCGTACGCACATAGCCTGGATAGATGGTTGATACTATAATTGGTAATTTTTCTTTAATGGTATCAGCTCGTATGCCCTCAGCAAGTGCTGCAAGTCCCGCCTTAGCAGCAGCATAAGTTGTCAGATGGCGGGGCAAGCCACGCACTGCCGACATACTAGAAATCACTACTAAATGTCCGCTATTTTGTCGACGAAAAATCTGCATTGCCGCCTCGCATTGAGCAAGAGCCGATATGAAATTAGTCTCGGCTGTTGCCCGATTTATAGCAAAGCGACCATGACCAATGACACGACTGTCGCCCACCCCTGCATTAACGATGATTTTATCAATTTTACCGCCTTTATCTTTGACTGCATCATTAAAGGTTTCAAATACTGTAAATACATCGTCATAAACCGTTACATCAAGGTTTTGTGCATGGACTTGAACGCCAAATTCTTTTTCAAGTGTTTCTTTTAAATCATTAAGACGATCAAGCCTTCTGGCACAAATGGCCAAATCATAACCCAAGAAAGCAAACTTACGAGCCATCATCGCACCAAGTCCACTACTTGCACCTGTGATTAGCACTGTTTTGCCTTGTCCGATACCACGAATATCATTCAAATCTTTAATTTTATTAAACTTATTAGCAACGACACGACCAAATTTATCAGCTTTTATAAACAGCTCTTCAAGTTTTTTCATACAAACTTTCCAAAGTAAATTAAAAATACAGCCAGTAACATGATTGCCTTATTCAGGCCATGTTTAAACAAAAAATAGCAAAGAAATTTTTGCTATTCTAACGCATTTTTTGCCAAAATTCTAATGATTTAATGCAATTGACAAATTGCATTAAATCATACATAACCTCGTTAAGGGCGTTGAAATTGGCTGATGAGTTTAGCAACAGATACGGTCGCTGATTCTGCTGCAGCCTTTATTGATGCGTTCATTTGTTCGGTCAAGCCCAATTTTTCCATCAAATTAGGCTTACTTCGTGATTGCAAAGAAAATACATTGTAATGCTTCATCAGTGACAGCAGATATGAATCCGATGTGCCAATTTCATCGATCAAATTTAATTCAAGTGCATCTGTGGCAAACCAAAATTCACCAGTAGCAATTTTATCAACATCAAGATTTGGGCGGTGCTTTTTGACAAACTGCTTAAACAGCTGATGAATACGGTCAATTTCAGCTTGGTATTTACTACGGTCTTCGTCGGTGTTCTCCCCAAACATCGTTACCGTACGCTTGTATTCACCTGCGGTAAACATCTCATAGCCAATGTTGTGCTTTTTCATTAATTCATGAAAATTGGGCAATTGACTCACCACACCCACCGAACCAATGATGGCAAAGTCTGAAGCAATCACTTTGTCTGAGACAGATGCCATCATATAACCACCACTGGCAGCAATTTTATCAACACAAACTGTCAAGCTAAGCCCTGCTGTTTTAATGCGTTTAAGCTGGGCTGCTGCCAAACCATAACTATTAACTTGACCTCCGCCAGATTCCAAGCGTAGTACCACCTCATCTCCAGCTTTTGCTGTACCAATGATGGTACTGATTTCTTCACGCAAATTCTCAACGGCACTTGCTTTGATATCTCCATCAAAATCAAGCACATAAACACTTTTATCGTTTGATAATTTTTCTGATTTTTTGTCATTAGACTTGCCAAAAGGTAGTTTTGACAGGCAGAATTTTTTCCCATCTTCACTGTTTTTAATTTTTTCAAATTGCTCTTGGCGTTTTTGTTTGACTTTGTTTAAGTGGATGATTTGTAATTCAACTGGTTTTTTTGATGAATGAAATAGCATGACTACCTCTTGTTGTTAAAGTGATTGTGAAAATTTTACTAAAAATAAGAACGATTTGGCCAAAAATATTATAAAAAATATGCGGTTAAATCGGTCGGATTAAAACCTTAATCATCAGTCAAGTTTTTTTAAACCAACGCCACGCAATCGACCATGCCCATCAACATCACGCACAATGAGCGACCAAGCATCATTAAGACGCACCTCATCTCCTTTTACAGGCTCTGCCTTAAAATGAGACAGCATAAATTCCTCGATCGTCTGATGACTCGCCTTGCTCAGCATTTCAATGAGTCCATCATCAATTCCTGACAAACCAAGCGAATCAAGAGATGGTGTAAAAATATCATCTAACGCATTGGCAACAGGTGCAATTTTTTTGGCAAATCGATTTTGCATCAATGAACGAGTGGCAAGATTATAAAATGGCAAATCTCGAATGCGTGCATGCGGTGATAACAGCCAATCGCCATAAAACTCACTGGTTTTTTGGTACTGGGTAGCAGAATTATTAAAAACTTTGGCAATATTTGCCGCCCAATCGCCAGACAACGCATACCAAACAATATCACCAACTTTTAGCGTGGTATCTTCATGCACGCTCATCAAATAGCCATCACGCACTACAGCAAATACAGCAATCTCCTGAGAATTTACTTTGGTTGAGATGCTCTGTGGATGGCGACCAATCGCAAATGCCCCTGCTTTAACTTCAAATTCATACAGTGTGATATTGGCTTGGTCGCCAACCCAAATCTCATGTTCAGCCTTAGGTTCGGCATCGGTAGGCACCCACACACGAAATGCCCGAGACATGAACGGAATGGTTGCTCCTTGTGCTAATAACGAAAAAATCACCACACCAAAAACGATATTAAAGGCCAGATTTGCCCCACTTACGCCACTCATTACAGGAATAAGTGCCAGCGTAATCGGTACAGCACCACGCAACCCCACCCATGAAATAAATCCAACTTCTCTTGGGCGAAAACGAAATGGCAATAAACTTGTTGCTACAGCGATGGGTCGAGCAATAAAGAGTAAAAATAAGAAAATAATCAATGAATAGTGCCATTCTTCAAGCATTCGTGATGGTGATACCAAAAGCCCAAGCACCACAAACAATACCGCCTGCGATAGCCAAGCAAAGCTATCCATCACACGCAAGACATGCTCCGTGGCTCGTACCTTGGTATTGCCAATTGCGATGCCTGCCAGATAAACCGCTAAAAATCCACTACCGCCAAGTAGGTTGGTGGCACCAAATACCGCCATACCTGCTGACATGATTAAGATGGCGTACATACCTTCTGCCAGATGCACCTTTGGTAATAGTCGAGACAATACCCAGCCTGCCGCAACACCACTTACCAAGCCCACACCAATCTGCTGAACCAGCATTAACAAAATACCTAAAATGCTTTGACTATCAGAGTCAAGATTTAAGGAAATCATGACCGTTACAAGCAAAATTGCCATTGGGTCGTTCGCACCAGATTCTAGTTCAAGTGTTGCTTGCACACGATCATTGAGCTTGACACCGCCATTACGCAATAAACTAAAAACCGCCGCAGCGTCCGTTGAGCCAACAATCGCCGCCATCAGTAAACCCAAACGCCAATCAACACCAAGTAGCCAAGTAACAAATACGCCCAGCGTCGCTACTGTTGCAACCACCCCCCAAGTAGCCAATACAACAGCAGGTTTTAGCCCTACTCGAAACGACTTAAAAGAAGTGCGTAAACCACCATCAAGCAAAATACACGCCAATGCCGCCTGCCCAATGAAGTTTGCCATTGAGTATTCTTCAAAATGAATGCCAAGCAACCCTTCTTCACCAGCAAGCATGCCCACACCCAAAAAGAACAGCAATAATGGCACACCCAGACGCGCCGACAGCGTACTGGTCATAATGCTTATAAAAATCAACATTGATGCCACAAGGTAGATGATATTTAAAGTCTCCATCGGCTTAATTTATCTCCTTAAAATCTTAGAAAAATGAGAAATTGACACAAGATATATACACAAAAAATCAAGCCTGATTCTAACACACAAGCACTCAAATTTCTATAATAAATTCATTTATTTAGCAGACTTTTACCATTTTTTCATATAAGATAAACAATCATGAAAAATATTAGATCATCTAAATTAAATAGTTTATTTTTTTATGAAAAAACAAATATATTAAAAAAACAATCCGTCCAGTTCATTCATCAATTCAATTTTACTCTAAGATTTCTTTGCTTTGATGCAAGCTTTTTTATTTTTTAATAAAAATTTGTCAAATTTTTATTAACATTCTGGTATATTTTTGCTACAATCTAGATCTAAAAATCTATTTAATTTCTTAAATACACTTCAAACTTAATTCATTAAGGCAATTGTTTTATGATGCGTAGTCATTATTGTGGTCTTGTGACCGAAGAGCTTATCGACCAAACCATCACCATCGCAGGCTGGGTTCACCGTCGTCGTGATCATGGCGGTGTGATTTTTTTAGACATGCGTGATCGTGAAGGTCTGTTGCAAGTTGTCATCGATCCAGACACACCCATAGCATTTGCCACTGCCGATGCTGCTCGCTCTGAATACCTACTAAAAATCACAGGTCGTGTGCGTCGTCGCTACGAAGGCACCGAGAATAACAACATGACAAGCGGTCAGGTTGAACTGCTTGGCAAAGAAATTGAACTGCTTGCCAAGGCTGACACTCCGCCTTTTCCACTCAATGATGACAACATCAATGTATCAGAAGAATTGCGTCTAAAATATCGCTTCTTAGACATTCGCCGTCCAGAAATGTTGGACCGTTTGCGTTTTCGCTCAAAAGTAACCAGTCTGATTCGTAACTATTTAGATGAACACGGATTTTTAGATGTTGAAACGCCAATCCTAACTCGTGCCACCCCAGAAGGTGCAAGAGATTATTTGGTGCCAAGTCGTGTGTCTAATGGTGATTTTTACGCCCTACCACAATCGCCACAGTTATTTAAACAACTATTGATGATCGGTGGTATTGACCGCTACTACCAAATTGCCAAATGCTTTCGTGATGAGGATTTGCGTGCTGACCGCCAACCAGAATTTACACAAATTGACATCGAAACTTCATTCTTAGATGATGATAGCATCATGGACTTAATGGAAGGTATGACCGTTAAGCTGTTTGATGAATTGCTTGGCGTGAAATTTGATAAATTTATCCGCATGCCGTACTCAGAAGCCATGCGTGATTACGCATCAGACAAACCAGACTTGCGTATTCCTTTAAAACTGGTTGATGTGGCAGACATCATGAAAGATGTTGAATTTAAGGTATTTTCAGCCCCCGCCCAAGATCCCAAGGGTCGTGTTGTCGCCCTGCGTGTACCAAATGGCGCAGAAATAAGTCGCAAACAAATTGACGAGTATACCAAATTTGTTGGTATATATGGTGCCAAAGGTCTTGCTTATATCAAAGTCAATGATACTAATAACATCAATAACGGCGTGGATCAAGAATCAGGCCTACAATCGCCAATCATTAAAAATATGACCGATGAGGTGTTGGTTGAACTCATTAAGCGTACTGATGCAGAATCTGGCGACATCATTTTCTTTGGTGCAGACAAAGCCAAGGTAGTAAATGATGCGATGGGTGCATTGCGTGTAAAACTTGGCCATGATTTAAATCTACTGACTCAGCAATGGGCACCGCTATGGGTTGTTGATTTCCCAATGTTTGAAGAAACCGATGATGGTAAATGGACTTCTGTTCACCACCCATTCACCCTGCCAAAATCTAGCGTAGAAGAAGTCAAATCAAACCCAGGTCAGGCACTGTCTGTCGCTTATGACATGGTGTTAAACGGCACGGAGATTGGCGGTGGTTCATTGCGTATCTATACACTAGAAATGCAAAAAGCCATCTTTGAAGCATTAGGTATTAGTGAAGAAGAAGCGGAGGAGAAATTTAGCTTCTTACTTAACGCCCTTAAATATGGTGCACCACCACATGGCGGACTGGCATTTGGTCTTGACCGTTTGGTGATGTTGATGACAGGTTCATCGTCAATCCGTGATGTGATCGCTTTTCCAAAAACCAAAACTGCAGAATGCCCATTAACCCAAGCACCTGCATCAGTAGATGCCAAGCAACTGCGTGAATTGGGGCTACGCATTCGTGAAAAAGAAAAAGCCTAATGATGAATTGGTTTTAAGTGTGGTTGGGTTTATTAATGTTTAGACTCATCAGGTTCGTGCCATTATCGCTACTGCGTATTTTGGCACGAGTTGGTGCCAATTTGGCACGCATGGCAGATGCCAGCATTTATCGAAGTATTCGCAAAAACCTTATAATGGTACACCCTCATCTATCAGGTGAGGAGCGAAAACAACTGTCATTACAGGCTCTAAACAATCAGCTCATCAGTAGTGTTGATAGCTTAAAAAGTTGGGCGATGCCTCCAGAGTGGTCTATCAACCAAATCAAAAATGTGCATGATTTAGAAATCTTGCAGCGTGGGTTGTCACACCCCAATGGTATGCTTGCCATCGTACCGCATATCGGTACTTGGGAGATGATGAACGCATGGCTCAATCAATTTGGTAAGCCCGTCATCATGTATAAGCCTGCCAAATCAGTAGCGATGGACCAATTTATTTTACAAGGTCGTCAAAGGCTCAATGCCACACTTGTCCCCACTGACACCAAAGGTGTTAAGGCCATTTTTAAAACCCTAAAAGAAGGCGGGTTTAGCATCGTTTTACCCGATCATGTTCCTGATTTGTCTGGCGGTACTATTGTACCATTTTTTGGCATACCAACCCTAACCAGCACTCTTGCACCAAAACTGGCACAAAAAACAGGTTGTGCCTTAGTTGGCCTTAGTTGCATACGCTGTGATAATGATGACGGCTTTGAGGTTTTTTGTTACGACTTTAACAGCTCTGTACTTTATGACAAAGACATTGTTGTTGCAACCAGTGCACTGAATGATGCCATACAATCAATGATTGACAAACACTTTAACCACTATATGTGGGGTTATCGTCGTTTCAAATTCACACCATTTGGCCAAAATCCCTACTTATTACCCGAACAAGAGCTCATTAAGAAAATCCAATCCTGCCCTTTAATTACCACAAGAGAAGTCCATGACTGACAATTCACCTGACACCAACTACATCATTTGCATGAAATGGGGCACAAAGTACGGTGCAGAATATGTCAATCGTCTGTACAACATGGTTCAGCGTAATATGACCCTACCCTTTACTTTTGTATGCCTGACAGATGATGCTCTAGGTATTAGAAAAGAGGTTGTTTGTTACCCGATACCAGAATTAAACCTACCGAGCAATATTCCTGAGCGTGGGTGGAAAAAACTCACCACTTTCAAGCCCAAGCTTTATGACTTAAAAGGTACGGCACTATTTTTAGATATTGACATCGTCATCGTTGATAATATTGATTGTTTTTTTACACATCAAGCACAACACGAAGACAGCGTGATGATCATTCGTGATTGGAAGAAACCATGGCGAATGGTCGGTAACTCATCAGTATATCGCTTCAAAGTTGGTTACCACACTTATCCAAACCTGCTTCAATACTTTGAGAATAATTTTGAAAAAGTACGCTCTGAGTTTCGGCATGAACAGGCGTTTTTGTCCAATTATCTTCGCGAACATCATCATTTAGAATATTGGGACGCATCGTGGTGTGTCAGCTACAAATATCATTGCTTACAAAAAATTCCTTTTTCATATTTTAAACCGCCCATTAAGCCAAAAGATGCCAAAATCATCGTATTTCATGGGGAAATTAATCCGCCAGATGCCATCACAGGTGGTGGTGGCAAGTGGTATCGCCATGTTTTACCCAGCGATTGGATTAAAGACGCTTGGCAATAAAACTCAAAATGTCATTTGACGACAAAAAAAGCACTAGTAATTAGTGCTTTTTTTTATAAAAAAACGGTTCAAATCAACGCTTAAACATATCACCTTGACGGTTTTTCTTCACATACTCAATCATGCAATCACGCAATAGTTGGCTTGCTGTACGGTTGTTATCTCTTGCCGCTTGTTTAAATTGCTCAACCAAATTTTTATCAACACGCATATTAAATGTGGTTTGCTCGCCGTGCATTGCCATAGTTTGCCCTTTTTGTCTGTAAAATGTGATGAAAAATAGGTTGTAGATTATAACAATATTCATAAAATTTTCAAGTATTTATGTGTGTTTTTCGTAGATTTTTAAAGACATCTACGATATGGCTTCAATACATTTAAAAAGCACATCAAAACACACGGCAAAAATTTACCTACTGTTTCTTGCACAAAAAACAAAACATAATACGATAAAATTTGATGCTTTATGGTAGAATAAATCTAATTTTTTAAATACAATTTTAAATACAATGCACAAGATTGGCTCTCATACCTACCCCTGTCCCACTTGCAAAACCCTAACCATATGGCAAGACAATCCAACCAAACCCTTTTGCTCTAAGCGTTGTCAGTTGATTGACCTTGGTGAATGGGCATCTGAAAACTACAAAATAGCAAGTTTAGACACGCCATTTAGTGATGAAATCAACACGCTTAATGACAACCAACTTGATTAAAATCATATTGGCAAAAATTTGTTAAAATTGTTAAAAATTGTATTTTATACCAATGATATTCACCAAACCCATGTCTTATTGTAGACCAACTTTTGCCTTATTGACTTTGACTGCCTTGGTGTCATGCCAAAGTTTGCCAACGACTGCACATCTACCAAAGAGTCAAACACTTACTCAAAAAGCTCAACTTAAACAACAAAAATCCAAAAATCCTTCAATCTTGTCAGGCTATCTGCTTGATATGCAACAGCAGGACAAGGTCAATTTATCAGGCTATTATCCAATCGCTACAGGGATAAATGCCTTTGCTGCTCGCAAGGTTTTGGTTGATACAGCAACAAAAACCATCGATATTCAATACTATATTTGGCATAATGACGAAGCAGGCCAGATGATGATTTATGACTTGTGGCAAGCAGCAGAGCGTGGTGTGCTGGTACGCCTTTTGCTTGATGACTTTAATAGCTCTCCCAAGCTAGACGAGCTTTTGCTTGCCTTTGCCAAACACCCAAATGTCGCTGTACGCCTATCCAACCCTTTTACTTATCGTCGTTTTCGGGCAATAAGTTTTTTCACCGAACCCATCAGAATCAACCGAAGAATGCACAATAAAAGCATGACTTTTGATGGGCAATTAAGCATTATTGGTGGTCGCAATATCGGCAATGAATATCTTAACAACACCAAGCACAATAATTTTTCTGACATGGATGTACTACTCATTGGCGATGTGGTTAGTGATGTGGGGGCAAGCTTTGAAGATTACTGGTCATCTGGCACCAGCTATGACATTGAAACCATCGCCAAACCCACCTCAAAAACATTGCCAGAATTAATCAATCAGACACTCTTAAATAGCAATGATGCCATCAATAACCAAAAAAAATCTCTAAATACTTACTGGCATGCACTTAAACATTCAAAAATTGGCAAAGATTTGCTGAACAAGCAAGTGCCATTTCGCTGGGCAACCATTGAATTTTTAGCAGATGATGTTGATAAATTAACAAATAACGCTAATTTGGACACGCACCTTGTCAGCCTTTTACAATCAAGACTAGGACGCCCTATAAAAAATCTTAGCATCATTTCATCATATTTTGTACCAACCAAAAAAGGCGTGCGTTTGTTAAGGCGACTTGCCAAAAGTGGCGTAAAGGTGAGAATTTTGACCAACTCTTATGACGCTACTGATGTCGGTGCTGTCCATATAGGTTATGGGCATTGGCGTCATGATTTGCTAGATGCTGGGGTTCATCTGTATGAACTTAAATCCACCGCCACAAACACAAATGCCGATATCAATAAACTGTGGAGAAACAAACAAACAACCACAACAAGCCTGCACGCTAAAGCTTTTTCGGTGGATAATGAAAAAGTATTTATTGGTTCTTACAATATTGACCCTCGCTCCGCCAATTTTAACACCGAACTTGGCGTAATCATTCATGATGAACGGCTTGCTGGACAACTGCATAACGCTCTAGATAGCCAAAAAATCTTAAACCAAGCTTATAAAGTTATACTAACCAAACAAAATACCCTTGAATGGCACACACTTGAACACGGTAAATACACCATTCATCAAAATGAACCTGACATGAAGCTTGGGCATCGTGCTGGCGTGGCAATACTAAGTTTGATGCCAATTGATTGGCTGTTTTGATCAAAAAAATAAACAACTATTTTTTGATAACTAAAAAGCACTTTAACTAATATTACCAAATTTCTGATATAATCATTTTTTGTAACCAAATCATCATAAGCCTTACCAAGCCATCATTTTTTAGTTTAGCCAAGCACATATCATCAGCAAGGCGACGACGGATAACTTCATGCAGCTAAACACGACAGAGCTATTAAACTCCAAACATTATTCTATCATGGCCATCACTGTGTTGTGCTCAACGGTGGCGTTTTTTGATTTTATTTCATTTGTTTATTTGGCAGACCTATTTTCGTTGATTTTTTTTGGTAATCAAGATGATGTGTGGATAGGATATCTACAAACCTTTTTTCTATTAATCACAGGCTATCTAGCAAGACCTGTCGGTGGATTGCTTTTTGGCAAATATGGCGATACTCATGGCAGAAAACCCGCTTTCATGCTTAGCATACTGGGCGTGATGATAACAACACTGTTGGTTGCACTTTTGCCCACTTATCAACAAATTGGTATCATTGCACCGCTACTGCTTATGGTTGCTAGGTTTGGACAAGGTGTTGCCATTGGTGGTGCATTGCCAGCTGCATGGACTTTCATTGTTGAGCATCTACCCATCAAAAACATCGGCTTGGGTTGTGGTCTTGTTTGTGCCAGTAGCATGTTATCGTATTTGGTGGTGATTGGTCTTGTTGGATTTTTACAAGACACACTCACTTCGACTCAGATGCTCAGCTACGGCTGGCGAATACCATTTCTTATTGGTGGCACTTTGGGCCTAGTGGCAGCTTTTTTACTCAAAAATCTGCCAGAAACCACTGTTTTTGACAATATCACCAAACCTATAGCCTCTCTTAAATCTTATATTGACAGCATTCATTTACAAGAACAACCCAACTCCGCTACTTTAATGCCTTCTGAACAATTTTCCTTGCATCATGCAGGTTTGCTGGTTATTTTAAAATCCATCGTTGTGCGTCATAAGCTCAGTGTCATCATCTCGGTGCTGATATCATTCATCATTGGTAGTTCGGCAATATATTTACCCGCATTGATCATGCCACTATTAGCAAGCCATTATCAAATTTCTAATGAGTATTTATACTTTGGCAGCGTGATTGGTCTGATTTTTCTCATGCTTGGCTCTATCATGTTTGGCTATTTAACCGACAGATTTGGGGCAGGTCGTGTGCTGGCATTTGGCGGATTACTCTTAATTACCCAAGTGATGATTTTCTTTCATCACCTACAAAATGGCGGTTCATTGATTCTACTTTGCTTTGCCTTACTTGGGCTATCCAATGGCTTAATTGGTGCATTACCATCTATCATGACACGGATATTTCCCGCCAAAGTACGCATGACAGGTTTGGGCATCTGTTATAATACCACCATTGCTGTCATTGGTGGCATTTTGCCATTTGTATTGGGTTATGCCAGCTTTTATTTCTCATTCGCTCCTGCACTATATTTGGCGGTTGTGGGTATGTTGGCAATCTTTTTAAGTTTCTTTATGTATTATACGCCACGATCTGAACGAGATTTGAATAGATAAGCATTGCTTTTGGTGGATATTCCACAATGTCATAAAAATACCCCATCATGAATGTGGGGTATTTTTGGGTCATCGGCAATCAAAATCTGACAGTCTCAACACCATCATCGCTTGCTTTTAGCATGAGCGTTGCCGACTGCCGAGAAAAAACACCGTGACACACCACACCAACGATATTATTCAATACCTCTTCAACTTGCTTTGGATTGACAATGTCTAAATCGTAAGTGTCTAAGATGATATTACCATAATCGGTAACAAAACCCTCACGATACACAGGTTCGCCGCCTAGTTTTACCAGCTCACGAGCCACATAAGAACGAGCCTGTGGCAATACCTCCACCGCCACAGGAAACCTACCCAACTGACTGACAATTTTTGAGTCATCAACCATACAAATAAAAGACTTGGACGCTGCTGCCACAATTTTTTCTCGTGTCAAAGCACCGCCACCACCTTTAATCATGTTACCAGCAGCATCAATCTCATCCGCACCATCAATATACAGATCCAACTCACCCACGCTATTTAAATCAAAAATTTCAATACCTAAGGCACGCAGCTTATCTTCGGTAACCTTTGATGATGACACAGCACCTTTGAGATTTACTTTTGGCAATAGCTCAATCAAGCAGTTTACGGTACTGCCCGTTCCCACACCCAAAATCATACCATCTTCAATGTGGCTTAGGGCGGCATTCGCAGCAGCTTGTTTTTGGCTAAGTTTTGGGTCAATGGTTGTCATATCACACCTAAATTAACAAATGATGGTTTAAATAATGATTATTGTACTGCAATTGGTTAAAAATTAGTAGAAAAATTTTGCACCAAAAATAAAATATTTAATAAAATCAATAGCTTATATAAATATAAGACAAAAAAAATGACTTCATCAGCACATCTTCGGCACACCTTATATCTACTACCGTTGCTACCTTCCGGTCCTGGCGGGGTTCATAGTATATGGTTGCGAAGCTACCGATGAAGCCAAGTTTGTATTATACTTGATAATTTTAAATATGCAAGGGTTTTATAAGATTTTTTGGTAATGTGTTCATGTCTGAATTGGCGTAAATTGGGCGATTTGCGTTGCCAAACCCTCTGCAATCACAGGTGTGTCAAACACACGACATTCTGCCAGTTCAAAAAACACAGGCGATGTACCGTCTAGCGTGGCTGCCAAATGAGCAATGATGGGCATATGGGATACAATAACTACGGTCAAATCATCTATCGCTGTGCCAAATTGATGACAAACAGCATGGTCAATACCATCAAGACCGACGGCAGGATTATCATCAGGTGTGATGTTTTTAACTGTCATAAAAGCGGGATTTTGCCCTGCACAAATAAGCTCATTTAAAATGATGCTGGCTGTCTGATTAGCACGATGATATGGGCTGGTGATGACAACATCAACAGGATTGTTTTTGGTGAAATTTACCAAAAAATCTGCCGTTTGGCTTGCCTGCATCTTACCAACATGGGTTAAGCGACGCCCCGCATCATCATCACAATAAGGCTCAGCTTGCCCATGCCTTACTAAAATCAATTTCATCATCATTCCCAATCAATAGGTTTAGATTTGGCATTCTTGCTCGCCTGCAATACCTCATCAAATTCTTGACTTAGGCGTGCATTACTCTCATCATGTGGCATGACAAATTCAACATCACTACGAAAACCTGTCTCCATCAAATTTAATGCCACGCCCAGCGGTGATTTGTTTTCGTACAGCACAGCATGTAAGGCGTGCGTAATGGGCATATACACGCCAAGCTCTTTGGCACGCTCATGGACCTGCAAAATGGTATTGACGCCCTCTGCAGTTTGTCCTAGCTTTTTGATGGCATTTTCAAGAGTCATGCCCTTGCCCAGCATATTGCCGATGCGATAATTACGACTTAGCACCGAATTGCAAGTGGCATACAAATCCCCCACCCCAGATAAACCTAAAAAAGTTAAGGGATTTGCCCCTGTTGCTACACCAAATCGGCTCATTTCTGCCAAAGCACGAGTCAATAGCATGGCCTTGGTATTATCCCCAACATCATAAGCTGCCGCCATACCCATGGCAATGGCATAAATATTTTTCAAGGTGCCACCAAGCTCAACGCCCTTAATATCGTCAGAAGAGAACACACGAAAAAATGCACCATGTAAAGCCTCTTGAACAGCGGTACGCAGCAGCTCTGATGATGATGCAATAACGGTGGCAGAGGGCATGTTATCCATGATTTCAACCGCCAAATTTGGACCACTCATCACACCAAAATTCACCTGAGGCAAAACCTCCTTGATGATGTCGCTCATCATGGCAAAAGTCGCCTTTTCCATACCCTTGGTTAAAGACACCACCGCCTGATGGGTAATAAACGGTTTGATCTGTTTGAGCATCTCTCGAAATGCTGAGCTTGGCACGGCCACAAAAATGATGTCCTTGCCCTGTACGGCAGACTTTAAATCATGGCTAAATTTTAGATGCTCTGACAGCTTATGATTTGGTAGGTATTTTTTGTTGATGAGGTTTTTTTTCATTGACCTAACAGCTGACTTATCTCGCACCCAAAGTGTTGCATCACAGCCATTTTTAGCTGCCATATTTGCCATCGCTGTGCCAAAGCTACCACCACCAACAAACACTAACTTCAATGGAATATTATCTGCTTCATCTTTGGTTTTTGTATCCGATGACTTAAGGGAATTTTTTTTCTTTTTTAAGCGAGCAAATTTGGCAATGCTTGCAATGATAGAGCCTTGCTCACCAGAGATTTTGATGGTTTGCATCACATCAATACCACCACTTGCCACATCAACAATTTTTTTGACCTTTGAATGATTGATTGACTTAGGTAATTTCATAAATTAGCCTTTTGTATTTTAATTTAGCACATTTAAAAAAAGAGCTTTAAGAATGATGAATGGTGGCAATATTTAGCGATAATACTCAACAAACTCATTTAAATCCATCTCACAACGAGCAGGCATATTCACACTACTTGAACCCACATAAACAAAACCACAAATCATGTCCTTATCTGCCACCTTAAAATATGTCTTCACTGGCGGCGCATTACTTAAAAGACCAGTACGCCAAACCGTGTGATAACCCAACGATTCAAAGGCGAGTAATAAGTTTTGTATTGCTGCACCAACACTGAGTATCTGCTCAAACGATGGTACTTTTTCATGCTCTTTGATGTCAGTAGCAACAGCAATAATCATTGGTGCACGCTGCGGCATATTTAGTAGCTTTTGACAAGTCATGTCATCAAGTGGCTTGGTACAACTTGCTTGCTGCGCCTTTAATAAAACCTTGCCAAATTCAATCAGTGCATTGTTGGTTAATACAGTAAATCGCCATGGCTTTAATTGCTTATGATCAGGTGCAGACATTGCAGCACGCAAGGCAATGCTTAATTCATCATCTGTTGGCATGGGCAAGACCAAATTACCAATACTGCGACGAGCCTGTATGGTGTCAATCATAGGATTTATTTGAACAGTCATGACTCACTCCTTGTATTCATTCTACACGATGTTGCTCTGCCAAATAATCTTCTGATTGCATTTCTAACAGTCTTGAACGAGTTCTTTCAATCTCAAAAGCAAGCTTTTCGCCTTGATATAAATCCAAAATTGATTGTTCTGCACGCACCAGCAACTTGACACGGCGATCATAAAACTCATCCACCAAATAGATAAATCTACGCACAGGATCCATCAGCGTATCAGTCAAGGCAGGGACATTATCCACCATCACTGTATCAAAATCATTGGCAATTTCAATAAAATCTGCTGCCGAACGCGGCTGCATACACAACATACGAAAATCAGCAAGCAACATGGTCTCGGTACGCTTAATGATTTCAATCTCTCGTCCACCAATGCTGATAGGTTTGGTGCTCACCGTCTGCCCTGCCGACAGTGTATCAAACCGCTCAGACAGCCAATTTGCTGTCTCATCAAGCAGTGGGGAGCTGTACAATTTAGCCTGCTTTAACAACCTGAGACGATAATCCACACCAATATCAATATTCATGACAGTGGTATTTTTTTCAACTTGAGCAATGGCAGGCAAAAAACGATTGCGATGAATGCCATTTTTATAAAGTCCTGATGGCTCAATATTTGAAGTTGCCACAAGAGTGATGCCTCGCTCAAACAGCATGGTAAATAAGTCGCCCAAAATCATTGCATCAGATACATTTGACACAAAAAACTCATCAAAACAAATGACCAAAGCTTCATCATGAATGATGTCAGCGACCTTTTGCAATGGGTCTGATTGCCCCTGCAACTTAACCAATTCAAACTGCACACGCTGCATAAAATGATGAAAATGCATACGCATTTTGCGTTTGATTGGCAGGCTTTCATAAAACATATCCATCATCCAAGTCTTACCACGCCCAACACCGCCCCACATATACAGCCCTTTGGGTGGCTTAGGCTTTGACTTAAACAAACTGGCAAAAAATCCTTGCTTGGCACCATCATTCATCGCAATGATTTTATGATGTAGCTCATCTAAATAAGTCATCGCTTGTAGCTGTACAGGGTCTTTACTAAAATTACCTGACGCTAAAGCGGCTTGATAACGCTCAATGGGCGTTTGAATGACCATGATTGTCCTTAAAATTTGTTAATTTTGTTAAATGATTACATGTATACTAAATCGTATTAGCGATTAAGGCCTGTTTTAAATCCGTCAACCTACCATGAAAAAAATGCCCAGCATCTGCCATGACTACTTGCCCAAACTTGCGTTCATCAGCAAACTGTTTTAATGCCTTTGGTGCAACCAGCTCATCTTTATCACCATAAATCACAAAAGCATTATCCGCTTGTAGTATCAGGTCGTTTGTATCATTACGCGCAACAGACGGAGCAATCAGTGCCAAATTTGCCAAATGCAGACCAGAAAAATCACCGCCCATTTTGTGGTGATGGCTGATTAAATCCGCCATACGACACGCCACAAAACCGCCAAACGAAAACCCACCAAGCCAAAGTTTGCGTGCGCTTGTCTTGGTCATTGCCCATTTTAACACCGTCTGTGTGTCCATAAATTCACCATCGCCATATTCAGACACACCCGATGAGCGACCTACGCCACGGTAATTAAAGCGAACCACATCCATGCCAGCATCTCGACAAAATCTATACATGGTACTGACCACTTTATTGGTCATGTTACCACCACCAAGTGGATTTGGGTGGCAAATGATGGCAAGCATATCGGTAGGCTGTCTGTTGCCATCTTGCCAAATCGCATCAACCTCTAATACACCATGTGGTGCATCAATCAATATTGTTTCGTGAATCATTGCTCATTATTCTTTGTTTAAATTTTTCTATTATAACACATATGGCGTATTTTCGTGGTGTTATGGGTGGATTTTAGGCGAAGTTTTTTGTGACTTTTATGGCATAAAAGCTTTTAGAGCGTAAATACAAAAATATGAAAGGTTTTTTGCTCAATTGCAACACAAGCCATAGCAAATGATGAAAATTCCAAAACAGAATAACGATTTCCCTTTTTTTACCTAACCTTTTGAAAGGTTCTGCTTTACAATACCTTCACTTTTTTAATCTTAACTTTTTTTTATTTTTATTTGGAAAAATGACCATGAAAAAAATTCTCACGCCCTCCGCCATTGCCTTATTCGCTTTTGCATTGACTGCTTGTGGTGGCAACAGCCAAAATGACACTGCCAAAAACGCTGAAAATAAAGACCATGCCAATCATCAAGTAGAGCTACTCAATGTCTCTTACGATGTAGCCAGAGACTTTTATAAAGACTACAACCCTATTTTTGTTAAACATTATCAAAGCATCAATCCTGATGTCAAAGTCAACATTAAGCAGTCACACGGTGGTTCCAGCAAGCAAGCTCTGTCAGTAAAAAACGGCTTAGAAGCAGACATTGTTACCATGAATCAAAGCTCAGACATTGAGCTACTTGCCGACAGCCAGCTTGTGGACAGTCAATGGCGACAAAATTTTCCAAATAATGCCATTCCTTTCACCAGTACGATTGTATTTGTGGTGCGTGAAGGCAATCCAAAGGGCATCAAAGATTGGGCAGACCTTGTTAATAAAGATGTACAAATCATCATTGCCAACCCAAAAACCACAGGTAACGGTCGTTACGCATTCTTAGGGGCGTATGGTTACGGCCTGCACACATTTAATCAAGATAAACAAAAAACACATGAATTCATCACCAATCTACTTGCCAATGTCAAAGTCTTTGAAAATGGCGGACGAGCAGCAACCACAACTTTTGCCCAAAGACAGCTTGGCGATGTGCTAATCACCTTTGAAAACGAAGCCAACATCATCAAAGAAAAATTTCAAGGCACTCAAATCGTCTACCCAAGCTATACCGTCAATGCTGAAAACCCCATAGCGGTCGTGGATACGATAGCCAGCAAGAAAGGCACTACCGACATTGCCAAGTCATACCTAAACCATCTTTATAGCGATGAAGGTCAGGAATTAGCGGTCAAATACTTCTTGCGTCCAAGCAATCCTGATATCCTAGATAAATACAAAGACCGCTTTCCTCAAATCCAGACTTTCTTTCCAAATGATGTCTTTGGTGATTGGAAATCTATCATGCAAACTTACTTTAAAGAAGGTGGTGTGTACGACAAACTGGCGGTCAGTGCCACTGGCGAAGTAGTGAGCAAATAAACAAACACCAGCTCAAAACAGCAAAAAAGCTGAGACAATACTCAGCTTTTTTGCTGTTTTGTATCGATTGATGACATCAATCAATTGTTTAAATTCCAAAATTTCAAATACATATTCCATTTTAACAATACTATAATTTTGTCAATCTTTTTAAAATAGTCAAAATTTTACAAAACCCACAAGACAAACAAAACCATGACAAGCACTCATAGCCCAGATGATTTAATCACAGGCCCGACCAAGCACTGGCCTAAAAACAAACAAAGACGCATCATGCCTTTTTTTGGTTTGTCCATGGGCATCAGCATATTTGCTCTATCTCTTTTGGTGGTTTTGCCCTTTGTGATGATGATTTTAACCACCTTACAAATGGGCATGGACGATATCATTAGCACCATCAAAGAACCACAGGTATTTCACGCCATTAAGCTGTCTTTGTCCATGGCAGCGCTTGCCACTTTGACCAATCTTATTTTTGGCACGCTGATTGCTTGGGTATTGGTGCGTTATGATTTTTGGGGTAAGTCATTCATCAATGCTCTGGTGGACTTACCCTTTGCCCTACCGACTGCCGTTACAGGCATTGCACTTGCGACACTATACGCACCCAACGGCTTATTTGGGCAAATATTTGCCAAACTTGGCATCGCCCTGACAAAAGAGCCCATACACATTGCTTTTACTCCTATCGGAATTTGGCTCGCCCTTGTTGTGGTATCTTTTCCTTTTATCGTGCGTGCAGTACAGCCTGTCCTTGCAGAATTATCTGTAGAGTTTGAAGAAGCATCTGCTGTGATGGGAGCTAATCGCAGAACAACTTTTATCAAAGTCATCTTGCCAGAGATTGCTCCTGCCATGCTGATTGGTGCAGGCATGATGTTTGCCAGAGCTACAGGCGAATACGGCTCGGTGATTTTTATTGCAGGCAATATCCCCATGAAATCTGAAATATTGCCATTGATCATTGTGTCAAAATTAGAACAATTTGATGTGGCAGGGGCAAGCTGTGTGGCGTTATTCATGCTGATTGTATCATTGTTGGTGTTATTTGCGATCAACTTTGCCCAATGGAAATTATCAGCAAGACTTGGTGCAAAAACAAATTAATTTTAACTAAAAAAGTACATTGTTGATTTACAAAGAATATCAAATAGTTGAAACAAAAAATGACAACCCAATCTACCTACGATTATCAAAATCACCCTGCGACCAAAGATCCCATATGGATAAAGTGGTCGCTCATTCTACTGGCGGTCAGTTTTATGGCCATCATGCTGGCCGTACCGCTGATTGCTGTATTTTATGAGGCACTCAAAGAGGGGCAAGAGGCGTACATTTCCGCCTTGTCAGACCCTGATGCTTTACACGCCATTAAATTAACCTTGATGACAACAGCCATCGTATTGCCAATTAACACCATCATTGGCGTGGCACTTGCTTATTTGATTACACGCCATAAATTTAGAGGTAAATTCATCATCACCACTTTGCTGGATTTACCCTTTGCAGTATCGCCAGTAGTGGCAGGATTGATGTTTGTGCTGTTATTTGGGGCGAATACAATGATTGGTGGGTTTTTTGAAAGCATGGGTATCAAAATCATCTTTGCTACGACAGGCATTGTACTTGCCACACTTTTTGTTACCTTCCCTTTCATCGCACGAGAGCTCATACCGCTCATGCAATCACAAGGTGATGCTGAAGAAGAGGCTGGACTGACACTTGGTGCAAGCGGCTGGCAGATGTTTTGGCATATTACACTACCAAACATCAAATGGGCATTATTTTATGGCATTATTCTAACCAATGCACGAGCAATGGGTGAATTTGGTGCGGTGTCAGTGGTGTCTGGGCATATCCGTGGTGAGACCAATACCATGCCACTCATGATTGAAATTGCTTATAATGAGTATGCTTTTACTACTGCCTTTGCCATGTCTAGCCTACTTGCCCTGCTTGCTTTGCTGACACTTGCTGCACAAAATATATTAAGCAGACAATACAAAGGCAGGCATTAACCTAAATAAAAACCCAAATGGCATATAGTTATTTTTAATATACGCCCAACTGTACAAATTTGTACCCAAAATGAATTTAAACCAAAAAATTTAAAACTGGAATGAATATGAGCATTGAGATTAAAAACATTCATAAGCACTTTGGCGATTTTACCGCTCTCAACGACATCAGTTTTACGGTCAATTCTGGTGAGCTGACTACACTGCTTGGTCCTTCTGGCTGTGGCAAAACAACACTTTTGCGAATCATTGCAGGGCTAGAAACCTCAGATACAGGAAGGATTTTTTTTGATGGCATTGATGTAACAGATACACCCGTACAAAAGCGAGGTATTGGCTTTGTCTTTCAAAACTACGCCTTATTTCGCCACAAAACCGTTGCCGACAACATTGCCTTTGGCCTAACCTTATTAAAAGAACGCCCCAGCCAAAAAGAAATTGACGCTCGAGTAACAGAGCTTCTTGATCTTGTGCAATTGCCTCACATCAAAGACCGCTACCCACACGAACTGTCAGGCGGACAACGCCAACGCATTGCCTTAGCAAGAGCCATTGCCACCAATCCCAAATTACTACTTTTAGATGAGCCGTTTGGAGCCTTAGATGCCAAAGTACGCAAAGAGCTTCGTTCATCGCTGCGACAAATACAAAAAGACATTGGCATCACCAGCATTATGGTAACACACGACCAAGAAGAGGCGATCACCATCTCAGACACCATCGTTGTCATGAATCATGGCATGATAGAACAAATAGGAAAGGCTGATGAATTATTTATTAAGCCCAACAGCGAATTTGTGGTGGACTTTTTAGGTCTTTGATCTTTTTAGGTCTTTGATATGACATGATCAATCATTTTGGCATTGTTGGTTTTTTGGTGAATTTAGTTGCTCAAAAACACTAAAATTTGCTACAATGAACAAAACTTTAAATACACCTTTCTTATGACCAACCATTCACATTTCTACTCAGACACCCAAGAGTCCCAAGGAATCTTAGGTAACTTTGCCCAAATCAGCGGTCTTGATGGCGACCGATTGCTTGAAGACTTATTTTTCAACTGGCAACAAACGCTTGGCAACTTAAAACACAGCTATGCCAATGCTACTAGCCATTTGATTGATGAAATCAGCGTACCTGTCAGTCAAAAAATCATCAATGACTCACTGGATAATTTTGTGGTAAAAAATGTTGACATGCTACATCATTTGCGATTAGACATTCATGATGGGTGGCTCAGATTATATGCCACCATAAATATCAAGGGCATCTTTGCCAATGTCGCCAGCAATTTTGAGCTGGTGCATTTACAGCTTGATGGACACACTCAGCGATTGGTGCTACGCCAAATCAGCGATACCGATGTGCTTGAACTGCATACCAAATCCTGGTGGCAAGCACCTTTGGCAAAGTTTGCTCTGCGTGCTTATCATGTCATTTTTCGCAAAGACCCCTTGCCCCTGATTTTAAGCCAAATTGAAATCAAAGGCGTGCCATTCACCGAACACAAAGGGAGTATTGTCTATCTTGAACTTGGACGCTGGCTTGGTAAAGTTGATATCATCATAAATACCATCAAAAAAATACAAATCAATCAAGGCATCTTGGAGCGAGAGCAATTGATTTTAAAAGCCGCACCTAATTTTTCAGAAATTTTAAGCTTAGGCGACCCAAACACACCCATCATTACCGAAAAGGACAACCCAAAACAAGCATCATCAAAAAGTTAGGGTCAATCTTTTGCTGTCAGCCCACTTTCATCACATCAGCTTCACACATCTGACCGCATCTTTGATGAGTAGAGATGGCAAGTATACCAATCTTGCCATCTTTTTGCATATCAATCAAAGCATTCCATACAATTTGGCGAGTGGTACCGTCCAAGCCTGCAAATGGTTCGTCTAATAAAAGTACTTTTTTAGGCGTAAGTAGCAGGCGAGCCAAAGCCACACGCCGTCCTTGACCACCAGAAATCGCCATGCCATACTCACCAAGTGGCGTATCTAGCCCTTTTGGCTGAGACTTTGCCCAATCAGACAAATTAACCTTCTTCAGCACCGCCCACAACTCATCATCACTGGCAGATGGTTTACCAAGCCTTAAATTATCTGCTAAAGTTTGATCAAAAATATCAACATTTTGTCCCAAAAACCCCAATGTTTGACCAAAATCAACCTGCTCAATGTCAAGTTTGGTGGTTTTGGTTCCATCAGCATTCAAACCGTCAATCCAAATTTCACCACTCATGCGTGGCACTTCCCCTGCCAATGTTGCCAGCAGTGTAGATTTGCCCGCTCCAGATGCACCGATTATTAGCATGGGTTTATGCGGTGTCAAAGTAGCATTAATACAATCCGTTTTGAGTATGGCAGATGGCATTTTAACCGAAAGATTTTTTAAGGTAATGGTAAAATCACCTTCAATGGGCTGTTTATTATTAGTTAATCGAGTCCCTAATAAGTCATTGATGCGTTTTTTAGCATTCACACTGCGACCAAAAGCAAGTGGTTCATTCACCAACACCGACATGATTTCCATCAAGCCAAATACCCCAAGTGTCAAAGCAAGTATGATGGCAGGGTTTAAAGTAGTATAATCACCCAAATTTTTAAGTGTCAATGGGACAATTCCTTGCTCAAACAGACGCCCTGCCATCATAAGCAAAGCAATAACAGCCACCGCCAAACTCATCTGAATCAACAATTGGGCAATGCGTTTATTTTTTAGCACTTGCATGCTAAACTGATGATATTGCTCATCATACTCAGCCAGCTCACGCATACCATCACCCCAACGGTTCCATGTCAGTAGTGCTGTCAAGGCAGGCAATGTATTTAACAGTTTGCTTTTACGCAAAGTAATGAGCCTGCTTTCAGAGCTTGCCAAGCCAATGCCTCTTTTTAAAGTCATTAGTGCAATGACAAATGACAATGCCGCACACGCCACGACCATGATGGCATTTGGTATCATTAATAGCACCATCAGCGACAACACCACCACTGCAACTATTGCTACTACAAAAGGTGAGATCACACGCAAAGGAAACTCATCTAGCGTATCAATATCATGCACAAGTCTTTGCATGGTTTCACTACTACCACCCTTTTGTACTCGCATGGTTAAAGGTAGCTTTGCCCAATGAGCAAAAAATTTGACTCGCAAATCTTTAAGTAGGCCAAATACCGCATGGTGCGAAACCATTAAATCACCATAACGAGCAAGCGTTCTTGTCATGGCAAAACCACGAATGATCAAAGATGGTAAAAAATAATTAAAAGCATAAGAGGCTAGCCCTAACACTCCGACCACGCCTGCCATCGTAATGAACCAACCTGCAAGCATGGCCAAACCCAGTGCCGACAACATCGTCGCAATACTCAATATCCACGCAATGCTCCACAATAACTTTTGGCTCGATAACAACTCTCTTAAACGAAATTGGTGATTGTTATTTTTACTGTTACTCATCACACCACCGTCCATGCCATCATCACTCATGTTGCACCGCCTTATCGCTCATGTTTTTATGCAAGGCATTTAAATCATGAACCCTATCAAAATCCACACCCACACCATCATGAGTTACCCAAATCACGGTTTTGCCCACACTCACACGACACAACAGCTCTTTAATCCACCCTGCTGTTTGACCATCTAAATGCTCGGTTGGTTCGTCTAATAGCCATACTTTGGCATCTTGTAATAGCAATTGAGCAATAGCAAGGCGTTGCCCCTGACCGCCAGATAGCCCACCGCCACGCTCAAAAAGCATGGTATTAATGCCATCAGGCAGTGTTTCAACCAAATTCCATAACCCCACTTCTTTTAGGACTTGTACAAGTTTGGCATCGCTAGCATCTGGTTTGGCAAGTCGCAAATTATCCGCAATCGTCATCGGCAACAACGGAGCTGCCTGCGATAAATAGCCAAATTGAGTGCGTAATTGTGCCACATCAATTTCATCGTAGCATATAGAGCCATCATTTGTATGAATGATAACATCACCCTCACAATCACCAAAGCCAAGTAGGATTTGTAAAATTGTGGATTTACCCATGCCACTCTCCCCCATTAGGGCGGTGCGTTTGCCAGCTTCAAAAGACAAGCTTGTTGGTCTTAGGCGAATCCGCCCATCATCACCAAAGGCAGCAATATTTTTGAGCTCAAAACCAGGAGCTAAGCTTAAATTTGGCATCATAGAGCCTTGTTGTTTGGCCTTAAAATCTAGCATTGGGGTAATTGCTTTGGCACACGCCACGGCTTGTCCTTTGATGTGGTATTCTGCCCCAAGTCGGCGAAGTGGTGCATAAAATTCAGGCACAAGCAATAAAATAAATAAAGCGATACCATAAGTTGTGTGTGTTTGTTCTGTTCTCCAAGGCAGTACACCCATTAAATCAAAGCCTAGATACACCGCCACCAAAGCAATTGACAAAGCAGTCAAAAACTCTAATGCCGTGCTATTTAAAAAAGCTATTTTTAATACGCTCATTGTGCGTTTGCGGTAATTTTCAGAGCTTTTTGCAATGTCTGATACTGCCATGTCCACCGCTCCTAGCCGTGATAGCGTATTCACACCACGAATCCAGTCTAAAAAACGCCCACCAAGCTGTGCCAAAGCGTCCATCTGCTCACGGCTTTTGCGAGCTGTGGCAATGCCAATACACATCATAAAAATTGGCACAAGTGGTGCGGTCAGCAATAAAATCAAAGCCGAGGTCGTACTATAAAATGCCACACACCCCGCCAAAATAAGAGGTGTGGTTATGGCCGTTATTTTTTGAACCTCAAAGCGAGCATAACCAACCAGATGATCAGGCTCATCAATGATTTTGCTTGCCAACGCACCATCTGACCCAAAATAACGCCGAGCCTGCCCAAGTCTAGCGAGTTGATCAAACAGCCGTTTTCTCACAGACTTAGCAACCATCAGGCCAGCATTTGTTAAAATCACATCACGCCCATAAGCAATGACAATACGCCCAATTAAACAAGCAAAAAGCAAGCCTAAGCTTATCCTCAATACCAACCCATCACCAACCGCCCCATTGGGCAAAGGTGTATTTTTTATGAAAGCTGATAACCAAGCATCAAACAGCCATGCCAAAACATACGCCTGCCCCACCAACAGTATGGTACTTACCACATCTAATAACCATGCTAATATCATGGATTTTTTAACAGGTTTAAAGGTTGCTTTTAAAAAAGCAGTGGTCATCTTATCTTGAGAGCCATTTTGTTCTTTAACTTTGGTTGCTCTGGTTGTTGGCGATGTGGCAAGGGAACTGACACTGGAATCTTGTGTGGTCATGATGACAGCTTTTGAAGGCAAAATAAATGTTTAATTATCGCTAAATTTGCCCAATTTTTCAAGGCAAAAGCATAAAAATTCATTTTTATTTAAAAATACAGTGCATCACACTAACAACCATTTGGCAATTATGACAAAAATTTCTGCTATAATAAGCACCCATCTAGCCAATTTGAATTTTGTATGCCAAGCATGAATCATGTACTTTCCACATTGTTTGATTTTGATTTGGACATTGTTTTGACCCATGTCATACAGATGGTCGTGGCATTTGGTCTGGTAATGCCTATTGGTTATCATCGTGAAAATAGCAAAGAAAATATTGGTCTGCGTACCTTTCCGATTGTCAGCCTTGCCAGTTGTGGCTTTATGCTACTTGCCATTGAAATCATTGGAGATGATGGTGGCATGGGCGAATTGATGGCAGGCATTATTGGTGGCATTGGTTTTATTGGCGGTGGTGCAATTTTAAAAGAAAAAGGCATGGTTGAAGGCACATCAACAGCAGCAGCCATCTGGTCGGCAGGTTGTATCGGTCTTGCTGTGGCAATGGGTCGGCTTGAAATTGCGGTGGTGGTCAGCGTTTTTACTTATTTAATTTTTCAATTTGCCAAGCCCATCAAAAAAACCTTTACCGAGCAGTCGGACGAAAAAGATTAATTTGCCAATCATTGTTTGCTTTTTTGTATGATGCCAGCACGCATACGCAAATTTTAAAAATTTGACAGAAATTGACGCCAAAAATAAGAGCAAATCCAAAAAAGAATTTGCTCTTATTTTATTCAATTTTTTTAATCTTTTTTTGATTTTTGCTTATTTGGGTGCAACCATCTCGTGGGGCTTGACCCACTCGTCAAACTCGCTTTCACTCAAAAGGTTCAGCTCTACCGCCACTTGCTTTAAGGTTTTGTTTTCTTTAAAGGCGGTTTTGGCGACTTTGGCGGCGTTTTCATAGCCGATTTTGCGATTGAGAGCGGTAACCAGCATCAATGAATTGTGCAAAAAGTGGTCAATTTTTTCACGGTTTGGTTCAATGCCCACCGCACAGTTGTCATTAAAACTTGTACACGCATCAGCAAGCAAGCGAATGGACTGCAACAGATTGTAGCCAATGACAGGCATAAAGACATTAAGTTCAAAATTGCCAGATGCCCCTGCCAAGTTGATGGTAACATCGTTGCCCATCACTTGTGCCACCACCATCGTCATCGCCTCCGATTGGGTGGGATTGACTTTACCAGGCATAATAGAGCTACCTGGTTCATTTTCAGGAATGGACAACTCGCCCAAGCCACAGCGAGGGCCAGACGCAAGCCAGCGGACATCGTTGGCGATTTTGTTGAGACTTGCTGCCAAAGTTTTTAGAGCGCCTGAGGCAAACACCTCAGCATCTCGTGCCGCCAAAGCCTCAAATTTGTTGGGGGCGGTTACAAAGGGCAAGCCTGTCAATTGGGCGATTTGTTCGGCGGATTTGACGGCATAGTCTGGGTGGCTGTTGAGTCCTGTGCCCACCGCTGTGCCACCAAGGGGCAACTGGTACAAGCCTTGCAAGGCGTTGTCAAGGCGAACCAATGCCAAATCCAGCTGTGCCACATAAGCACTAAATTCTTGCCCCAAAGTGAGTGGCGTGGCGTCTTGTAGGTGTGTGCGTCCGATTTTGACAATGTCGGCAAAGTCATCGGCTTTTTTGGACAAGGTATCACGCAGTGCCTTGACCGCAGGAATGAGCGTTTGGTTGATTTGCACTGCACTTGCCACCCGAATGGCGGTGGGGAAGCTGTCGTTGGTGGATTGGGCGTGGTTTACATGGTCGTTGGGGTGAATGGGCTTGTACGAGCCTTTGGGGCTACCTGCCAGTTCGTTGGCGATGTTGGCAAGCACTTCGTTCATATTCATATTGGACTGTGTGCCTGAGCCTGTCTGCCACACCACAAGCGGAAATTGGTCTAGATGTTCACCTGCCAAAATCTTGTCGCACGCTTTGATAATCAGTTGTTTTTGTTCGTCTTCAATTCGCCCCAAAGACGCATTGGTGATGGCAGCGGCTTTTTTGACGGTTGCCATCGCTTGAATCAACGGCTGTGGCAGGGTTTCGCCACCGATTTTAAAATTATCACGGCTACGCTGGGTTTGGGCACCAAAGTAGGCTTGGGCGGGGACTTGTACCTCGCCCATGGTGTCTTTTTCAATGCGAATGTCGGTCATAAAATATTTCCTTTTTTAATACAAAAATTGTTAAAATGATTGAATTGCTATACCATCATTAACTATACCATCATTAAAATTAATTTTCAATCACTAATCATTATCATTTTTAAATGATAATATTTTCTAAATAAACTTGGAAAGCCATCATGGTCAGCCACTTAGATAGCGGTCATTTACGCAAAACCATTCGTCAGCAACGCAAAAATTTGACCACCAAACAACGCAAAAATTTTGCATTTTTAGCAAATTTGCACCTACCAAAATTAGCTAAAATTTTACCAAAAAATGCCAAAATTGGACTTTATCTGGATAATTTTGGCGAGTTGCCTACTGGTGTGATTGTCAAATTTTGCCAAAAACATGGCTTTATGCCCTATTTACCAATCACCAAAAAAGAAACAGCCTTAACTTTTTCTCCAGTATTTTATGATTTAAAAAAAATACCACTAAAACGCCATGCACTTGGCATGAAAGAACCATTTGCCAAAAATACTGTCTTAGCCAGCCAGCTAGACTGCATCATCTGCCCTTTGGTGGCGGTGGATCAGCTGGGCAATCGGCTGGGTATGGGTGGCGGGTTTTATGACCGCACCTTTGCCACTTTTAGGGGTTTAAAAGTGGGCTGGTGCTATGACTTTCAGATGGTGGAGCGATTGGTGGTGAATGATTGGGATTTGGGGGTGGATATGGTAGTAACAAATAAAGGCATTATTAGATTTTAAGCAAGGTTGAAGCATTGAACAAGTGAATATTTTTTAAAATATCAAAAAGACACTCTACAAAGAAATAAAAAAAACCGCTTAGCACATCAGCGGTTTTTTTATGTCAAAAAAAATTATTTAGAGCCTCGACCCCAACTAAATCCCCATTTATAATAATCATCACATTCTTTATGACCTTTATGAAAAGTAATTTCTTTTCTTACCATCATTTGATTATCTATAAAATCAATGCTTGCGATAGCACAAAAGCCTCTACTATCATTTTGCTCGCCCATTTCAACGACAATATCAGGCTGACTTGGGACTTTAATGGTTACGATCGCATCGGAATGTGCCCATCTTGCAACACCATCATAAATAAAGCAGTAGATGATAATCCGCTTAAGCTCTTTAATACCTCGTGGATTTATCAAAATATTTTCACCTGTAACACTATCTCCATTTCTGTCGTCTCCACAATGCCAAATCCAAGGAGCTTGGGTGTAGCACCCCTGAGCGGTTTGTTGCGTCCTTGGGCCACCACGATTGTGCGAAAATTGTACGCCGTCAATTACACCTGCATGACCACTATTTAACTGATAGTAGCACCCCAAATCCAAGTCAACATCTCGAACAGTGTTAAATAATTTAAGTAAAAATCGATTATCACTTTTATTTTTAGACCAGTTTAAATTAATAATAATCTCATCACTGCTTTTTGATAAGTTTATTTTAGTTGAATCACCTGATTTCTCCAACACAATTTTACTTAAAGAAATCTTAGGCTTTTTTGTGATATTTATTACCATTTTATACCCTTATCTAATTAAAAAAATAAAGAATGAATAGGTCATTCTTTATTTTTTAAGCTTACAGATTGTTAAATATTAATACCATAATTTCTGGCCAATGCCCCTAATCCACCTGCAAAACCTTGACCAATAGCACGAAATTTCCATTCAGCATTATGTCTATATATCTCACCAAATATCATAGCAGTTTCGGTAAATGTTGCTATACACGATTAACCACCAACATACAATGTTTGCAGAATGCACAATTTATGGTTAAAATCACTCAAAAAGTGGGTATTATGAAGAATGTCAATCAAAAAATTAAGATTATGCGAGAAATTAATCAGTGGTCTCAAGAAGAAATGGCACAAAAGTTGCATATGTCTGTTAATGGTTACGCCAAGATAGAACGTGGTGAGACGAAGCTGACGTTAAACAAACTTGAGCAAATTGCACAGGTCTTTGATTTGGATGTATTTGAATTCATGCAAAGCACAAATAAAAATATTTACTTTTTGATGAATAATGATAGTGCTGATAATAACACGGTATATTGCGGTTCTGATGAGAATATGATGAAAGAAAATGAAAAGTTAAAATTATCTTTAAAACATAAAGATGAACTGCTAGCTAATAAAGATATTTTATTAGCACAGAAGCAAAATGAAATAAATTCTTTAAGGGAGATTATCGGATTGTTAAAGCAAAATAAAGCGATGTCCTAAACCATCGCTGAAAATAAGGCATAAAATAATTCATCAAAAATTGTCATTTAAGTCATTAACCCACCATCTCACACGCCACCTTAATCGCCTGAATCAAACTGCTACTACTTGCACGCCCAGTACCTGCCAAATCCAGTGCTGTACCATGGTCTACCGAGGTGCGTACATAAGGCAAACCCAATGTAATATTGACCGTATCACCAAAACCATGTGATTTGAGCGGTGCCAATCCTTGGTCATGATACATGGCGATGATGGCATCTGCTTGGGACAGATGTTTGTCAGTAAAAATCGTATCGGCAGGCATGGCAAGACTGATATCCACACCTTCATCACGAAATTCTTGTAATACAGGATTGATGACACTCATTTCTTCATCGCCCAGATGACCACTCTCGCCTGCGTGCGGATTCAGTCCACAAACCAAGATTTTTGGGTTTCGTATGCCAAATTGGTTTTTCATTTGGGCATAAGTAATGGCAACTGTTTGGCGGACTTCTGTGGGTGTAACAGCATCTGGTACTTCTTTTAAAGGAATGTGCGTAGTAACAAGTGCCACACGCATTTTAGCATTAGCAAGCATCATCACCACCTTATCACAGCCTGCTTTGTGCATGAAATATTCGGTATGTCCGCTGAAAATCTCACCATCAGCAAGGCAAATTCCACCATCAATCATCACCGACTTTTGAATGGGTGCGGTAACAATCGCCCCAATCACGCCTTTATTTGCCAAAGTGTGTGCCAGATTCAACTGACGCTCTACCATACTGGCGTTATTTGCGTTTAATTGACCTGCAATGACTTTATCTTTACAATGAGTATTCAAGATAAATACACCATGTGGTAAACTTTTATCTTGGGCAAAAGTCATGATTTCATCACCATCAATCACGGTAAAATTTGGAGCTTTATCAATCGCACCCACCGCTTGTAGCTCATTGATACGCTCATTAAAAGCGTGAATGTCAGCTATAATAAACAGTGGTTTTGGTAGCACATCATCATGATGGCAGAGCACATCAATGACGATATCCATACCAATGCCAGCAGGCTCACCTGTGGTAATGAGCAATGGCTTTTTGGCTTGTTGCATACAATTGGGCGTGATGGTCATGACGACATACTCTTAAAATGATTTGAAAAATGATGAAAAGGATTGTTTGATGAGTGGTTGTTTATCAACAAAGATAAGTGGTGGGAAAATTTAGCACTTATTATAATGTTTTTGTGCTAAAATTCGCATTTAAATTAGCAATTTTTCTTTTTAGTTTTTTTAAAGATGGTTAATCAAGATGGCAAAAACAGCCAAACAAACAAAGACTGATCCAAAAGTAGATGATCTATTAAGTCTGCAGCCACCGCATAACATAGAGATTGAGAGAGCCTTGCTTGCGTCTTTGATGAGCATTGATGAGTCTTTTGAAAAGATTGATAACATCGTCAGTGATGATGATTTTTATGGCGAAAGACACAAGCACATCTTTCGAGCAATCACACATCTATCAAGAGTGAATCAGCCTTATGACAGTCTGATGGTCTATGACTATTTAAACACCCAAAATCTGCTCAATACCGCAGGCGGTGAAGAATATCTCATGCAGATTAACCAAAGCCCTGCAACTTTATTCAATCTTGTGCCATATGCCGAGCGAGTGCGTGAGTTTTCGGTATACCGACAGCTCATCAAAGCCGCCAATAATATGCTCAATCTTGCCTACCACCCAAAAAAACAAACGGTGAGCGAGATTCTTGACACAGTAGAGGCTGATATTTTTCGTATCAATGAAAACTACACCAGTGGTGCAAGCAAACAAGGCGTACAAAATGTAACTGACATTTTGCAAAATGTCACCAATCAACTTGCTGAACTAAAAGCACGAGATGGCTCAATCATTGGTCTTGCCACGCCCTTTGAAGAGCTCAACAATAAAACCCAAGGTTTACAAAAAGGCGACATGATTGTCGTGGCGGCTCGCCCATCAATGGGTAAGACGACTTTTGCAATGAATTTGGCAGAATCTGTGCTCATGCAAGGCTTGCCCGTGGTGGTCTTTTCGATGGAGATGCCCGCCGAATCTATCGTTACTCGTATGTTGTCATCTTTGGGTCAAATCAACCAAACCAACCTGCGTTCTGGCAACATGAGCGAACAAGAATGGGCTCAGCTGTCTACTGCCATCACCATGCTCCAAGATACGCATCTGTATGTGGACGCACGCACCAACTTACCACCGACCGAGATTCGCTCAACTTGTCGTCGCATCGCTAAAAACCACGAAAACGGTCTTGGTATGATCATCATTGACTATTTGCAACTGATGAAAGTGCCTGGCATGGAGAATAACCGTGTCGGCGAGATTGGCGAGATTAGCCGCAGTATCAAAGCATTAGCCCGTGAGATGAATTGTCCTGTCGTGGCGTTATCCCAGCTTAACCGTAGCCTTGAAAACAGGCCCAATAAACGCCCTGTGATGTCAGATTTGCGTGAATCAGGAGCGATTGAACAAGACGCTGACCTCATCATGTTCATCTATCGTGATGAGGTGTACAATAAAGACAAAGCAGACAACAAAGGCTTTACTGAGATCATCATTGGCAAACAGCGTAACGGCCCAATTGGCACCGTGCCACTACGCTTTGAAGGGCAATTTACTCGTTTTAGTAATTTTATTGCAGGATATGGTATGCCTGATGATTATGAAGAAGGCTAAATCATCTTTAAGTCATCAGCTTTTTAAAGTCATTAGGTTTTAAGCCACCATATTCAAGACATCAAAGCACTCTACCAAACCAACAACCAATCATACCATGCGAAATACCACTTTAACCATCAATCAATCTGCTCTGCGTCACAATTTATCTGTGATTAAAAATCAGCTCAGTGCTACTTATCCTGCCAAAGTTATGACAATGGTCAAAGCCAATGCCTATGGGCATGGTGTCTCGTATGTCATCGCAGGGTTGGCTGATGCAGACGCTTTTGGTGTGGCATGTTTAAGTGAGGCTTTAGAAGTTAAAAAAACTTGCGATATCCTAGGCATTAAAAAACCCATCGTACTGATTGAAGGTGTATTTGATGAAAATGAATGGCTTGTGGCATTAAAGCACGACTTTGGCTGTGTCATTCATAATGAACAACAGCTTGGCTTTGCCATCAAACACCCTGCTGATAACGACCGATTTATCCATACCATTTGGCTAAAATACAATACAGGTATGAACCGACTGGGCTTTGATCAAGAAGGTGTGATAAAAGCCGCCAATGCTTTAAATGATCTGGGATACAAAATGATTTTAACCAGTCATTTTGCTTGTGCTGACGAAAAAGACAACCCCATGACCAACAAGCAAATCACAAGATTTAATACACTTTTAGGCGAACTTCGCCATGCTGTTAGCAACGACATTCAAGGCTCGTTATGCAACTCAGCTGGCATATTCACACAAAAGGACAATCATCACAACTGGGTGCGTGCAGGCATTGCTTTATATGGCTCTAGTCCCTTTGCACACATTTTAAGTCATGAACTTGGGCTACAACCTGTCATGATTTTTGGTGCACAAATCATGGCAATACAGGCAGTTAAAACAGGCGAAATGGTTGGCTATGGTGGATTATGGACAGCAACCAAATCAAGTCGGATTGGCATTATCAGTTGTGGCTATGGCGATGGCTACCCCAGAGTGGTGGCAGATGCCTCTGTTGGTGTCGTTGTGGGAGATAAAGTCATACGCACGCCAATCATCGGACGAGTAGCAATGGATGTCATGATGATAGATTTAACCAACATCACTGCCGAAGTTGGTACGCCAGTCATTTTATGGGGTGCAGATGGTGCACCCAGCATTGATGAGGTTGCCACTTTTGCAGGAACAACTGGCTATGAGTTGATGTGTCGCACTACCACACGCCCCATTCGAGCAGTCAAGTTTTAATTCATATCAAATACCGATGGCATCAAAACCGCAAAGCAACTAGAATACAAGGTGTCGTATTGCCATTTTACCCAACTTGCGTATTTTTTATTTATCGGTTTATCCATAATTTTATAGGTTTTTATTAAAAATACTGGTCATTTAAATTCAGCTTTGCTATACTTCAGTCGCTCCCCATTCAGTTAAGGGTATCATCATGAGTATTCGCCATTTTCTTACCTTAAAGGATTTATCAAAACAAGAGTTACAAAACATCATCATTCGAGCAGTAGAACTAAAAAAGTTACAGCACGCAGGTGAGATTTATCGCCCGTTTGTAGGGCGAACACTTGCGATGATTTTTGAAAAATCCAGCACACGCACCCGAGTATCTTTTGAGGTGGGCATGGGTCAATTTGGCGGTCAGACAATATTTTTATCACCCAATGATACCCAGCTTGGGCGTGGCGAACCAATTGAAGATTCAGCTCGTGTCATCAGCTCTATGACTGATATTATCATGATTCGCACTTTTGCTCATGAACGATTAGAAACCTTTGCCAAGCATTCCTCTGTCCCTGTCATCAACGCCCTAACGGACGATTACCACCCCTGCCAATTGCTTGCTGATATGCAAACTTACTTTGAACACAAAGGCAATATCAAGGGCAAAACCGTTACATGGGTGGGTGATGGCAACAATATGTGCAACTCATACATTTTGGCATCTGAGCAATTTGGCTTTCATCTTAATATCGCCACACCAAAAGGCTATGAACCAAACAGTAATTTGCTCGCCCAATACGCCCACCGCCTAACTTTAACAAACAGCGTCTTAGATGCCGTCAAAGGCTCGCACCTTGTTGTTACTGATGTTTGGGCCAGCATGGGTCAAGAAGCCGAGCAGAAAAAACGCAAAGCAGATTTTGCTGGCTTTCAAATCACACCAAAGCTTTTGGATACCGCCGATAAAGATGTATTATTCATGCACTGCCTGCCTGCACACCGTGGCGAAGAAATCAGTGAAGACCTGCTAGACGACCCAAGAGCGGTGGTTTGGAGTGAAGCAGAAAACCGCTTATACGCCCAAAAAGCTCTGATAGAATTTTTGCTAAAAGAGCAAATCAAGCCAAGCTGATTTAGACCAAACGAATCAGCTGGTCATTTGTCGTACCAATACACCTAACGCATGGTTACAAATCTACACAACAAATCACTTTTACTTTAGCAAATTTATGCTAAATTGATGGCGTGACAATTCTTGCTTTGCTTATCAAAGCCTTGTCAAACGACAGGGCTTTGATAAATGACAAGTAAGTTGATGGAAAAACCCACCCTGCCTCATTTAACTTTTATTAAAAAATACATATGCGTTCATTTCAATTCATCTCCGTTGCTGCTGCCGCTGCTTTATCTGCCATTGTTTCAACTAGCCATGCAAGTCAAAGCAACTATAACCGCATCAGTTTTAGCGTCAACGCCAAACAAGAAGTTGCCAACGATGAAATTCAAGCCACTCTTACCAAGACAACTCAAGCAAAAACTGTTGCCGAGATTGCCAAAAATCTAAATAAAACCACCAATGATGCACTCATCATCGCCAAAAAATACCCCAATGTTGCCGTTAAAACCTCCTATCATGACACCTATCCACGCTATGGTACAAATCATCTCATTACAGGCTTTACAGGGCTGGCATCTATAGAAATTAAAAGCCAAGATTTAACAGAGGCCAGTCAGCTTATTGCCGAACTACAATCACTGATGGCATTGGAAAATTTATCATTTCATGTATCATCAAATGCCAATGACGCCATCAAAAAACAACTGATCTTAGATGCTGTCAAACACTTTCAAGAAGAAGCCGCCGTCATTAGCCAAGCCTTCGGTGCAAAAGATTATAAAATCGTTTCGGTAAAGCTTGGTGATGACAACAATTATCACACACGCACCCTAGCACCAATGATGGCAATGGCAAAAGACGCCAGCATAGGCATTGAAAACCCAAAATTTGAAAGCGGTAAGACCACCATTGGCTATGATGTCAGCGGTACGATTGAGCTGATTAAATGAATAAAAAGTGGTTTAGGTTTAAGCTTTGCTTAAAGCACCAAAATGGCAAAAGCAATAAAAATACTCTAAAAATCATCAACCTATACTTTTAAGGTTTTAAGACATCAAAAATCATGTTATCATGACGCCATTTTGACATCATCATCTCTTATTATTGGTGAATTTATATGAATCACAAAACCAACTTAATCACAAGCATTTTATTTGCCTTATCACTAAGTTCAGTCAGTCTTGCTTTTGCTAACGAGACCAACACCGATGACATTGTTGATATTATTGATGGCGAAGTGGAGGTATTGCAATCCACCCAAACCACAGACAACAGTGCCATACAAAGCATTGAGCAAGATGGCAAGCGTATTACCACGGTCAATCTGTCCAGCTATGCCAGACAGGTCAATCAAGCTGTTTGGTCACCAGACATGAAAGTCAACACTGCCATGACCATCAAGATGCAAGTATTGTTGGATTGGAATCATGCCAGTCCAGGCCCTATTGATGGTGGCTGGGGCATGAACAGCAAAAAAGCACTGATTAATTTTCAAAAAATGCACAATCTTGAACCGACAGGCAAGATGGACGAGGCAACTTGGGCGGCATTAACAAAAGATATTGACAGCAATCAGCCAGTATTGGTCTCTTATACCATCACCAAAGAAGATGCTGAAAACCCATACAAAACCCTGCCAAACAATGCAGAATCTCGCTCCAAGCTACAAGCACTTGGCTATGAAAATATTCAAGAAATGCTTGGCGAGCGTTTTCATATGGATGTCAAATATCTAAAAAAACTCAACCCAACCAAACAATTTGTTGAAGGCGAAACCATCACCGTCATCAATACAGGCAAGCCAGCATCGGAGCGAGTGACTCGAGTGGTTGCTGACCGCAATGAAAAAGTATTGCTTGCCTATAATGGTGATAAATTGGTGGCAACCTACCCTACCACCATTGGTAGTACTGCCACAGCCACACCAAGTGGCAAATTCAAGGTTGTTAATAAAGTTAAGATGCCACACTACAAAGCCACTGTAAACCGTGATAGCGAAACTGATAAAAAAACCTTCATTCTACCACCTGGACCAAACAGTCCTGTAGGCGTAGTCTGGATGGGTCTGAATAAGCCAAGCTATGGCATTCATGGTTCGCCAGTGCCAGAGGGCATCAGTCGCCAAGCCTCACTTGGTTGCGTTCGCCTGACCAACTGGGATGTACTTGAACTGTACGCCAACATTCAAAATGGTGCAACAGTTGAGATTCGTTAAGATCATCTTAAAAAATTAATCACAGCAAAAAAGATTTAAAAATTTAAGAAAATAAAAAAGCCACAAGTCATTCTTGGGCTTTTTTTATTTACAAATACTCTTATTTGATTGGGATTTTTAATTAAGATAATGATATAATAAAACACTATATGCTTTATGCCAAGTATCAAGCATGATGATGTAAAAATTGTACTTATTTTGTTGTTTTAAGGAAAAATCATGTTTCATTTTGCCCATGACCAAGGTCCACTTCGTGATGCCATCACCAGTGCCTATCGCCTAGATGAACCAAGTGCTGTCAAAAATCTGGCATCAACCCTACAATTTGACACCGCTCAAAAAGATGACATTCGCACTCTAGCACATCGTCTGATCACACAGGTTCGTGCAGACCGCTCCAAATCCTCGGGTGTAGATGCACTCATGCAAGAGTTTTCATTATCTAGTGAAGAGGGTGTGGCACTGATGTGCCTTGCTGAATCACTGCTACGCATTCCAGACACCGCCACACGAGACAAGCTTATCCAAGACAAATTATCTGATGGCGACTGGAAAAGTCATGTTGGCAACAGTCCGTCAATGTTTGTCAATGCTGCCGCTTGGGGTTTGGTGCTGACAGGCAAATTGACACAGCCAACCAACGACAGTTTAGGCTCTGCACTGACTCGAATCATTCAAAAAGGTGGTGCACCATTCATTCGTGCAGGTGTTAATCACGCCATGAAAATCTTAGGTCAGCAATTTGTCACTGGCCAGACCATTAATGAAGCACTTGCCAATGGCAAAGAGCGTGAAAAATTAGGCTATCGTTTTAGTTTTGATATGCTTGGCGAGGCAGCAATGACCGCCGAAGATGCCGACCGTTATTACAATGATTATGTTACTGCCATTCATGCCATTGGCAAAGATGCCAAAGGTCGTGGTGTGTATGATGGCAATGGCATTTCTGTCAAGCTGTCTGCCATTCACCCACGCTACTTTCGTGCACAGCATGAGCGTGTGATGACCGAACTGTTGCCACGCCTAAAAGCCTTGTTTATTCTTGCCAAAGAGTATAATATTGGTCTAAATATTGACGCTGAAGAAGCAAATCGCCTAGAATTATCACTGGATTTGATGGAAAAATTGGTATCAGATCCTGATTTGGCAGGTTTTAATGGCATTGGCTTTGTGGTACAAGCCTATCAAAAACGCTGTCCTTATGTGATTGACTATCTCATTGATCTAGCTCGCCGAAACAACCAAAAACTCATGATTCGCCTTGTAAAAGGTGCATATTGGGACAGCGAAATTAAATGGGCACAGGTTGATGGCATGGACGGATATCCAGTTTATACCCGTAAAGTTCATACCGATGTGTCATATTTGGCATGTGCCAAAAAACTGCTTGCCGCTCAAGATGCCATTTTCCCACAGTTTGCCACACATAATGCCCAGTCTCTTGCTACTATTTATAAGATGGGCGAGGGTAAAGATTTTGAATTCCAATGCCTACATGGCATGGGCGAAACCTTGTATGATCAAGTTGTTGGTGAAAAAAATCTGGGTCGTCGTGTGCGTATTTATGCACCTGTTGGCACGCACAAAACCCTACTTGCCTATTTAGTTCGTCGCTTGCTTGAAAATGGTGCTAACTCATCATTTGTCAATCGCATTGTAGATGAAAAAGTGAGTATTGATGCACTGACCATATCGCCACTAGATGAGATTGATGTTAATAACATTACTGCCAATCCACTCACACCAAAACCACGCCACATTTATGGCGAGCGTCTAAATTCATATGGCATCGACCTATCCAATGAACACATTTTGGCAGAACTGCAAGCCAACATGAATGCCGCACTTGACATTAATTTTGACATCAGCTCAATCACAAGCATTCCTGTGCAACACAACATGGCACACGATGTGAAAAACCCTGCTGACAACAACGACATTGTTGGCCGTGTGTCATTCCTTAACCCAATCTGTGTTCATGATGTCATCACCGCCACAATCAACGCTCAGGGTGCATGGCAAGCAACCACACCAAAGGCTCGTGCTGATGTTTTGCGTCGTTTTGCCGACACACTAGAATCCCCAAAGCATATGGCACTACTAATGATGATTGCCATGCGCGAAGCTGGCAAAACACTATCAAATGCTATTGCTGAAGTGCGTGAAGCGGTGGATTTTTGTCGTTACTACGCCGATGAAGTGGAGCGTCTTAATCTAAATAGTCCTTTAGGGACAGTAATAGCAATTAGCCCTTGGAATTTTCCACTTGCCATCTTTGTTGGTGAAGTGGTGTCCGCTTTGGCTGCTGGCAATACCGTTGTCGCCAAACCTGCTGAGCAAACCTCAATCATTGCACATTTGGCAGTAACATGGTTGCATGAGGCAGGCGTACCAACCGACGCACTACAACTGGTGCTAGGTGCAGGTGATGTAGGGAGTGCATTAACAACAGACGATCGCATTGATGGGGTAATTTTTACAGGCTCAACCGAAGTTGCCAAACGCATCAATAGTGTTTTGGCAGCTCGCACTGACAATCCTGTGCTGATCGCTGAAACTGGCGGTATGAATGCAATGATTGTTGATTCTACCGCTTTGCCAGAGCAAGTATGTACCGATGTTTTGGCATCTGCCTTTGACTCGGCAGGCCAGCGATGCTCGGCTCTTCGTATCTTATGTATCCAAGAGGACATTGCCGATCACATGATTGAGATGATTAAGGGTGCAATGGACGAATTGGTAGTAAACAGTCCTGCTTTATTATCAACAGATGTAGGCCCTGTCATTGATGCAGAGGCCCAAGAAAATCTACTCAATCACATCAACACTCTAAAACAGACCGCTGGCTATCATGAAGTCAAGATTCGTTCAAACAGTCAAGGAACATTTGTAGCACCCATCATGTTTGAGCTACAAAACCTATCGCAACTAAAAAAAGAAGTGTTTGGTCCAGTTTTGCATGTCGTGCGTTTTGCAGCACATGAACTTAATGATTTGATTGATGACATCAACAAAAAAGGCTTTGCGCTAACACATGGCATTCATAGCCGTATTGACGGTACAATCAATCACATCGCCAGTCGTATTGAGGCGGGCAATGTCTATATTAACCGCAACATCGTTGGTGCAGTTGTTGGCGTACAGCCATTTGGTGGTCATGGCATGAGTGGCACAGGGCCAAAAGCAGGTGGTCCATTCTACTTGCAACGCCTAAGCCGTCTTAATATTTGGCACACGCCAAACATTGATGATTTGGCACAAATTGACGAACAAGCATTAAGTCATACAATTACTGTTGCCAAAAAACTGGGTATTACCGACAGTGAAATTCAAAACCTAAATCACATCGCCAATCATGCCAAAGCATCATCATTAAATGGTGCAACCATTACTCTACCAGGGCCGACAGGTGAGCGAAATACTTTGTCATGGCGTGCACCATATGCAGTAACAATCTATGGTGGCAATTTGGTGCAGTCTTTGAATGTTTTGGCTATTTTGGCAGCAAATGGTATCCAAGCAACCATCACGCCCAAGCATGTTTTATCCACGCATGCTAATGAGTTTGATGGTATCATTACCGTTACCGAACAAGCAGGTGCCGATGCTAACGACATCATCATCGCCCTTGATGCCATGCCAAGCGAAGAACAGGTGCGTTTGGCTGACTTAGACGGTACAATCCGCCGAGTGATTGATGCAACACATGGGCTTGACATCGCACGCTTATATCATGAAATCAGCCAAAGTTACAATACCACTGCCGCAGGTGGTAATGCCAGCCTAATGGCAAGTGCTTGATTGTTTTGATGTTTGCAAAAAATACGCACTCAATTGAGTGCGTATTTTTATAAAATAAATCAATTTCTCTCATCATTTTAAAATTTCAATTAAAAAAAATTTTTAACCTATTGACAAATCTACACCCCTTGCCAGCTCTATTGTGAATAAAGCAAGAAAAATCCACCCATAAAATTGCCAAAAAAACAAGCTAGTATTTTAAAAATTTTTAGGCTATATTGTGCTTATTCAAAGATAAGCATCTAGATGTGGTAGCAGATATCTAAAAGTAGTATTCATCGATGTGGCAGTTTAATACTCGGTAGCATATCCAACCGCTTAAAACACATCACGCCCTCTTGTATTGATAAAACTTATTATCATTCAGGCAGTATACTAACACTCAACTCGTTCATAATATGGAAAAATGCGTTCATGACACACATTGACAAAATCCAAGTGATAAAAAGAGATGGCAGATTGGAGTCGATTGACCTAGAAAAAATCCACAAAGTCATCGCATGGGCAGCCAAAGATTTAAATAATGTCTCCGTATCGCAAGTGGAGTTAAAATCGCACATTCAGTTTTATGATGGCATTCGCACCAAAGACATTCACGAAACCATCATCAAGGCAGCTGCCGACTTAATTTCAGCAGAGACACCTGATTACCAATATTTGGCTGCGCGTTTGGCAATTTTTCACTTACGCAAAATTGCCTATGGTGAATATGAACCGCCACACCTATATGATCATGTCATCAAACTTACCCAATCTGGCAAATACGACAAACATATCGTAGAAGATTACTCAAAAGCAGAATTTGATGAACTAAACACTTACATTGACCACGAACGCGATATGAACCTTGCTTATGCTGCTGTTGAACAGATGATGGGTAAATATCTTGTGCAAGACCGAGTAACCAAGCAAGTTTATGAAAGCCCACAATTTTTATATATTTTAGTAGGCATGTGCTTGTTTGCCAACTATGATAAAGTAGAGCGTTTAAGCTACATCAAGCGTTTTTATGATGCAACTTCCAATTTCTACATTTCTTTGCCCACGCCCATCATGGCAGGCGTGCGTACACCAACACGCCAATTCAGCTCGTGTGTACTGATTGAATGCGATGACAATCTAGACAGTATTAATGCCACCACTTCTGCCATCGTTCGTTATGTCTCGCAGCGTGCTGGCATTGGTGTTAACGCAGGTGCAATCCGTGCATTAGGCTCACCCATTCGTGATGGTGAAGCCCAGCACACAGGTTGTATTCCGTTTTTTAAAATGTTTCAAGCGGCGGTCAAATCCTGCTCACAAGGCGGTGTTCGTGGCGGGGCCGCAACTTTGTTTTATCCAATGTGGCATCTGGAAGTTGAAAGTTTGCTTGTTCTTAAAAATAACCGTGGCGTTGAAGATAACCGTGTTCGCCACATGGATTATGGTGTACAAATCAACAAAACTTTATACACCCGTCTCATTCAAAACAAAGACATCACGCTATTTTCACCATCTGATGTGCCAGGTCTGTATGAAGCATTTTTTGCCGACCAGACAGAATTTGAACGCCTATATGTCAAATATGAGGCGGATAGTAATATCCGAAAACGCAAAATTGCTGCACGAGAGCTGTTTAGCCTAATGCTTCAAGAGCGTGCCAGCACAGGTCGTATCTATGTACAAAATGTAGACCACTGCAACACACACAGTCCATTTGATCCAAGTATTGCACCAATTCGCCAATCAAACCTATGTATGGAAATTGCCCTGCCAACCAAACCACTTGATAACATCAATGATGAAGATGGTGAAATCGCTCTTTGCACACTATCAGCAATTAATTTGGGTAAAATCAATGAGTTGTCAGATATTGAAGAACCTGCCGAACTGATAGTGCGTGCACTTGATGCCCTGCTTGATTATCAAGACTACCCTGTTATTGCTGCTAAAAAAGGCAGTTTGAATCGTCGCACACTGGGCGTAGGTGTCATTAACTATGCCTACTATCTTGCAAAAAATGGCACAAACTACTCAGATAGTACCGCATTGGGCTTGACGCACCGCACCTTTGAGGCACTACAGTACTACTTACTCAAAGCCTCAAACAAACTTGCCAAAGAGCAAGGTGCTTGTCCATGGTTTGATCAAACAACTTATAGTCAAGGCATATTGCCAATTGACACTTATAAGGCAGATTTGGATAACATTTGTCAAGAGCCTTTGCATTATGATTGGGAAGGCTTGCGTGGTGATATTCAAAAGCACGGACTTCGTAATTCAACTTTGACCGCTTTGATGCCATCAGAAACCAGCTCACAGATTGCCAACGCCACCAATGGCATTGAACCGCCACGAGGACTTGTTTCCATCAAACAATCCAAAGATGGCATCTTAAAGCAAGTCGTGCCTGATATTGAACAATTGGCAAACCGCTATGAATTATTGTGGCAAATGCCCGACAATAATGGTTATTTGCGTTTGGTTGGCATCATGCAAAAATTCATTGACCAAAGTATTTCAGCCAATACCAATTATGACCCATCAAAATTTGAAGGTGGCAAGGTGCCAATGAAAGTACTGATTCAAGATCTCTTGACCGCCTATAAATTTGGTGTAAAAACCCTATATTACCACAACACGCGTGATGGTGCAGATGATTCACAAGGCGACATTGACGATGGTTGTGCAGGTGGTGCATGTAAACTATAAGTACACCATAAATACATTGTAATTTCAATATATCAATAGATACAATCTAAGTGGGTAAAATTTACCAACTTAGCTTTTTGATGTCAGTTTATGCTATAATGAGTAAAATTTTGCTTAATTTTAACCAGATATAGGGAAAAAATCATGAACATTCAAGCACTCATGCAACAAGCTCAAGCCATGCAAAAGCAAGTTGAAAAAAATGTCGAAGCTGCCAAAGCAAGCCTTGCTAATAAAGAAGTTCATGGCGAAGCGGGTAATGGTTTGGTAAAAGTAACCATGACTGGTCGCCATGTGGTTAAGCGTCTTAGCATTGACCCAAGCCTAATGAATGATGAACCTGACATGATTGAAGACTTGGTGGCTGCTGCCATCAACGATGCCGTTCGTCAAGCTGACGAACTATATGAAGAGGTTATGGCTGGTGCGACAACAGGCATGGGATTGCCAAAAGGTATGCAAGGTTTGTTTGGCTAAAACTGAGTAACTGTTTCGTGCTAACTCCTAATTTTGCGAACTTAGTCAAAGAGCTACAACATTTGCCTGGCGTTGGACAAAAAACAGCTCAGCGCATGGCATTGCAACTGCTCTCCAAAAAGCGGTTACAAGGCATCAGTCTTGCCCAAGCACTAGATACCGCCATGCGTAATATCGTTGAATGTCGCCATTGCCACTCATTTAGCGATGATGACATTTGCTCGATTTGTAGCGATGTGCGTCGTGATGAAACCTTACTATGCGTTGTTGAAAGTGCATCAGATGTGATGGCGGTTGAACAAAGTGGTGCATATCGAGGTAAGTATTTTGTCTTAGGTGGGCATTTATCCCCCATTGATGGCATCAATGCAGACGATTTACATATTGATGAGCTCATCTTTCGCCTAAAAAACAATCCCATTAAAGAATTGATTCTTGCCACAGGTGCGACCGTCGAAGGTCAAACAACCGCCTTTTTTATCAATGAAGCCGCCCGCCCCCATGTTGAAAAGATCACTCGTCTTGCCCAAGGCATTCCTATCGGTGGTGAGCTTGAATATGTTGATAGCCTAACCTTGCATCAAGCTCTACAAAATCGTGCCTTTATATAACATATAATTTGTACAATATGACCAATTTATCTGCCAATATCACCGACACCACCGACCGTTTTAATTTTTTTCGTGCCCATGATGTGGACTTTCACGCCTTAAATGATTTACCCACCATATGGGTACGCACCGAAGATGAGTTGTACGCACTCATTGATGAGATTGACTCGGTTGATGTCGTTGCACTTGACACCGAATTCATTAAACGCACTACTTATTATCCAATTTTAGCACTGGTGCAGGTCAACACAGGGCGTGCAATTTATCTGGTAGATGCTCCCAAATTAGATTTAACTGAATTTTGGCAAGCACTCATTGAGGTACCAACGATGGTGTGGTATGCTTGCGGTGAGGATTTGGGTATTTTTTATTTACTTGCCAAAAATCCAGCCTTAACCAATATTTTTGATGTACAAATTGGCGTGGCTTATTTGACAGGCAAACTACAAGTAGGCTACGGTCAGGCAGTAAGCGAAATTTTAGGCATTGATCTGAACAAAGGCGAAAGTCAATCCGATTGGCTTATCCGCCCTCTAAGCCAAGAGCAAGAAGTGTATGCTGCCAACGATGTGCGTTATTTACTCGCACTTTATGAAGCTGTAAAAGAAAAACTTCAACAAAATCAAGTCATTGAATATGTGTACGAAGACAGCAATCTATACGCCAAAGAGCTGCACGATACCGCCAACATGGACGATGGCATACTGTATTTGGATTTTTGTGCACCTGAGTACAACCGCCTACAAATAGGGGTGCTAAAAGAGCTTGTATTGTGGCGTGAATCACTTGCAAGAGCAATTAACGAACCAAGAACTTTCATCATTAGCAAGCAGGCAATGCGTGAGATTATTGAAACTTTGCCTGATAACATCAAGCTGTTGGCCAGAACCACCATCAATCGTGGTTCGCTACGCAAATATGGCGATGAAATTGTGCGGATCATTCACTCAGTAAAATCACAATCAGCAGATACCCTACCTCCTTTACCACCCCCTGTATATCGTAGCAAAGACAAACCCTTTAAAAAATTGCTTGACCAAGCCATCAGCGATTATAGCCATGTCATTCATGTTCCAGAGAACATACTGCTGCGTGGACGCTGGATTAATGATTTACTCATCATGGTCGCACAGGGCTCATCTGATGACCAGTTGCCACTTGGCTTGCAAGGATACCGAAAAGCGTGGACGATAGGCACGCTTTTACCATTGCTTCAACAATACAAACCACAAATTTTGGCAGGCATGAATTTAAATCAGTAAGCTCGCCCTCCCCAAAGTATTCATTAAAAAACCAGAACCTAAATAAGTTCTGGTTTTTTATCGCTAAGCATCAAGGTTTATTGTGTCATGGCAGATACTTGTACAGGCAGTCTGGCAAATAATGTTGCTGATTTTGCTGACAAACCTTGACTTTCTAGCATTTTGGCATAGGCAGTATCAATCAGATCTGATGAATCCGCCAGAGCACTGATCGTAATTGTCAATTTAGCCACATCAATCTGGTCGTTTACCATCAACAATGCCAAAATGGCACGCTGTAAATCACGACGCATGGCAATCTCAATGTCAAGTTGCAACTGAGCACTTACTTGATTATCAAGTAGCCCAATCTCATTCCAAAGCTTTTGCACACCAAAAGCATCACGCACCACCGCATAAGCTCGTGTGATGTCAGCAATGCTACGCCCTGTTTGCTTATAAATATCAAACACAGTTTCTATCCCCAAGCGATTCACCAGACCATTGGTCAGATAAGTACTGATGATTTCTCGGTGCAGACGATGCTTGACCATCTCATCAAAATATGGTTTGTCTAACGCATTTGGGAAATATTTTCTTAGCTCATTTAAAAAATACGCATCATCTGCCAATGAACTTGATAGCATTTCTTCATAGACCCACATTTTACCATATGCCAATAAAATCGCAAATTCTGGATTAGTGAGACCCAAATTTGCCAACCGACGCTCTTTTATCTCATCATCGCTTGGCAAATACTCAATGGCACGGTCCAAACGACCTGCATTTTCCAAAAACTGCATGAAGTTTTGATGCTCTGGTAATCTAGATGGTGCCTCACGCGATGACAATTCAATGGCTTGTGGTTGCAGATAGTTTTGGCGTAAAACAAGCTGTGCCACCTCGTCGGTCATGCTTTCAAGCAAAACATTACGCTGTTTAATCGTCATCTCATCCTGTTCAACGACTGCACCTAACAAAATCTTAATGTTTACCTCGTGGTCAGAGCAGTTCACACCTGCCGAGTTGTCAATAGCGTCAGTATAGATACGACCACCATTTTTGGCATACTCAATACGACCTTTTTGAGTACAGCCCAAGTTACCGCCCTCTCCTACTACTTTGGCACTCACCTCTCTGCCATTAACACGGATACAGTCATTGGTGCGATCGCCAACATCAGCGTGCTCTTCATCAGATGATTTGATATAAGTACCAATACCACCATTCCAAATCAAGTCCACAGGTGCTTTTAGCAAACGATTCAAAAGCTCGTTTGGTGTCAAGGTATCTTCTGCAATACCAAACGCCTCTTTCATCTGTGGCGTGATGGCAATGGATTTATCCGTGCGATTAAAGATGCCGCCGCCTTCACTGATCAAAGTGACATCATAATCTGTCCACATTGAACGAGGCAAATTAAATAGACGCTGACGCTCAGCAAAAGAAGTCTTTGCATCTGGATTTGGATCAATGAAAATATGCAAATGATTAAAAGCGGCTTGCAAGCGGATATTTTTGGACAAAAGCATACCATTGCCAAATACATCACCTGACATATCACCAATTCCCACGACGGTAAATTCATCGCTGTTTTGAATGTCTTTGCCCATTAAGCGAAAATGACGCTTGACACTCTCCCACGCACCTCTTGCCGTAATACCCATGCCCTTATGGTCATAGCCTGCACTGCCACCAGAGGCAAAAGCGTCTTGCAACCAAAAGCCATACTCTGCCGACAATTTATTAGCAATGTCTGAAAAAGTTGCTGTACCTTTATCGGCTGCCACCACCAGATAAGGATCATCTTCATCATGACGTACGGTATTGGCAGGTGGTACAACTTTGCCATCAACCAAATTGTCTGTCAAATCAAGCAATCCACGAATGAAAGTCTGATAGCACGCCACACCCTCAGCTTGCCATTCTTCACGGCTTGATGCCTTAGTGCGGTCTTTGCAAACAAAGCCACCTTTTGAACCCACAGGAACAATGACGGCATTTTTAACCATTTGAGCCTTAACAAGCCCCAGCACCTCGGTACGATAATCCTCCATGCGGTCAGACCATCTAAGACCACCACGCGCAACCTTACCACCACGCAAATGCACACCCTCTGTGCGTGCTGAATACACATAAATTTCAAACATTGGTTTGGGCTTGGGCAGATGAGGAATTTGACTGGCAGCAAACTTAAACGACACCCGATCTTTACGATTACCCAATGGATCAACTTGATAAAAACTGGTACGAAGTAGTGCACCAATCAAATCTAAGAACCAACGAATGATACGGTCTTCGTCCAAGCTTTGAACTTTGGCCAGTTTGACATCAATGTCCTTTTGAACAGTGGCAATCACAAATTCACGCTCAATCACATCAGGCGACATCTTGGCATGAAATAGCTCAACCAATTTTTCACTCAGCTTGGGGTTTTTAACCAATGTTGCGTGAATATAATCATTAGAAAATGGTGCACGAGCCTGAACCATATAACGAGATAATGCACGCAAAATCAGCACATCATAGGCATCTAGGCTGGTCGTTAAAATCAGTTCGTTCAGTTTATCCGACTCAATGTTGCCTTGCCAAATCTCACGCAAGCTGTCCTCAAACTGACGACGCACCACATCAAGATCAATGCTGATACCATTGCGTAATTTTAGCTTGTATTCTTGTAGCCAAGCACTTTGATTATTGTCAAATTGGAAAGTCTGTGCACTTAACACCAATACACCAAAGTTCTCCAAAATCGGCAATACGAGCGATAAAATCAACGGTTCGCCTTGCCCATAAAGTTTTAAGGTCAGTCTATCCGCCCCTTCACCCACAGGCTGATACAGTCGCCACACCATTGGATTATTTTCATTAATGACAAGCAATCGCTTAGTATCGGCAGCGGCGGTGTTGGCATCATAGCGTTCTTTGTAGGCCGCAGGAATAAAATCCCCATACTCACGCATGATTCGGTTGGCTTCGCTTTCACCCAAGTCTTCACTAAGCACTTTTAGATACTCATCAGACCAATTTTGCATGAGTGTGGCAAGTTTATTTTCAAGCATGGCGGTATCCACAGGCTTGATATTTCCTGGAATGGTGCGTACATGAATATGCACTCGTGCATGGTGCAAGTCATTAAACTCAGTAGTGAAATTTGATGACTGGCCACCATAGCTTTCGGTCAAAAGATTTTGAATTTTAATGCGTAACTGCGTATCAAATTTATGGCGTGGAACATACACAAGGCAAGAGACAAAGCGTTGATAATGATCAATTCGTGTAAAAAGACGCAAGCGGTTTTTATCTTGTAATTGACTGATGGCACTTACCATTGGATACAGCTCATCAATGCCTGCTTGAAATAAGTCATCTCGTGGCAAGGTGTTGATGATGTGAGCCAGTTTTAAATAACTATGGCCATTCTTTGGCAAGCCCGACATACCAAGGATTTGCTCAGCTTTTTCACGAAGTAGTGGGATATTATTCACACTCGTCTGATAAGCACGAGAGGTCAATAATCCTACAAAGCGATATTCACCAATCAGCCTGCCATTACCATCATATTTATGAATGCCTAAAAAATCCATATAAACAGGGCGATGCACAGGTGATTCATGGCGAGACTTGGACAATAAAATCACCCGTGGCAAGCTCAGTAGATGCTTTAACTGACCTGGCAAGCGATGAAAGCTTTGCGACAGCGTATCTGTTGATACTCCACGCAATACACCAAGACCGCTACCACCCACCGAATACAATTTGGCGTCCTCACCCAATTCATCGAATCGATATTCACGAAAACCCATAAAAATAAAGTTATCATTACCAATCCAATCCAAAAATTCCAGCACTTCTTCTTTAGAATGATACTTGGTTGGTATGGACGCATTTGCCATCTCATCACGAATGATGGTCAGCTTATCACGCATGATTGCCCAATCTGCAACAATGACATCTAGCGTGTGAATCTTGGCAAGCAATATCTCATGAATTTCATCAAGCACTTTGTCATCTTGGCGTGCAATTTCGCAATGAAGCAGTGAATACTGCTGGGCAATATCAGCACCACTTTCATCTGTCGTGGCGATATCAATGATATTGCCTGTTGCATCACGCACAACTTTAATGATGCTATTATGAATACGCTTGACCGACACGCCCTTTTTTTCAAGACTCATCAACACGGTATCGGTCAGAAATGGGCGGTCAAACACCACCATCTGAATCACACTGTTTTTACTGGCAAAATAATGCTCATCGCTCACAGGGTTGATGACAGATAAGCGTGGGATTTGACCGTTGTGGTTTTGCAACTGGCTAAAATGGTGCAATGCCATGCCTGCCAAATCATAATCACTCAGCACACCTGCAACATCATGGTGTAGGTGCTCATAATAAATACAAATGAATTTGCTCAAAAGCTCGGGATTTTCATGGCTTTTGTCAATAGCGATGCCGATAATATTGGCAATGCGTTCATCATCAATTGTTAAGCTATTCATACGCTTCCATCAGTTTTTGTTTATTTTAAAAAATTGGCATGAAAACACGCCAATTAACGCATAAATTAACCAAACATCAATGCAAATGCAAATGGGAAATTATTGTTTAGTTATCATAAAAAATAATAAATAATAATTTTTTATACCAATTTCCTGATAAATATGAACAAAATATCATCATTAAGACCAAATCAAGATTAAGACTTGTTGATAAATCAATCGCTTGTGATATAGTAGTACTTAGAATTTAACGAGATGTATGATAATTTTATGAGCACACAGGCCAAACGCATCGCCGACCTTGTCCAAAGTATCAGCACAACAGACAGCGATACCGATGATTTACATGCCAAAATCTTAGCCCAGATGGATGATTTGAACGGTCTTCAAGACACAAAAAGCACACTACAAGACACGCATCTTGCTCTCAGTGATTACCTAGAAGCGGTAAAAATGGTCATCAGCGATACTTTTGACCATGAAGTATGGATACGCACCGAAGTGCGTGCAATATCATCTAAAGGTGGGCATTATTATTTTGAACTGGCTGAAAAAGATGATAACGACCAAATCATCGCAAGTTGCCGTGCTACGCTTTGGCGATATCGTGCGTCTGGCGTGCTGGCAAAATTTCATACCACCACAGGACGCATACTTGAAGCTGGTACAAGCATACTCATTAAAGCCTCTGCCACCTTTCATGCACAATATGGTTTTAGCATCAATATCAGCGACATAGACCCAACTTACACCATCGGTGAACTGGCAGCAGCCTACCACACCATGCTAAAACGCCTACACGATGAAGGCCTAACTCTACTAAATAAACATCTACCTACACCATTTGACATTCGCCATGTCATCGTCATCTCTCCAGAAAATGCCGCAGGATTGGGCGATTTTCGTCGTGAAGCAGACAGACTAGAAATGGCAAATGCGTGCCATTTTCATTATCATCATGCCACCTTTCAAGGCAATCATGCACCCAATGAAATTCGAATTGCCATCACACAAGCAATGGATAAATTTGTCAAAAAATTTGGTCATTTGCCAGATTTGCTTGTCATCATTCGTGGTGGTGGTGCAGTGGGCGACTTGGCATACTTAAACGACTATGAGTTAGCCGCACTCATTGCCGAACAAAAAGTACCTGTATGGGTAGGTATTGGACATGAACGAGATAAAGTGCTTATTGATGAAATGGCTCACACACGCTTTGACACACCATCAAAGGTGATCGGTGCAATAGAAAGACAGCTCCTTGAGATTACTCAAAATGCCAAGCTTAATATGCAGCACATTCAAGCACTTGGTCAATCTAAACTTATAACGGCCAAAAATATAAGCAATAATGCCATGCAACGCAGTCAAGTCTCAGCATCAAAACTGATTCAATTGGCCAAAAAAGACAGTCAAAACCAAATGGCAACCACCAAACTTTTAGCCATCCATCAACTTGGTCAGCAAAAAATACACACAAACAACTTGCTCAATCAAAGCAAGGCACAATCAACCGCCAAGCTATCCCAAGTCAAAACAAAAACATCGCAATTTCTTAATCATCACAAAGTAATTACTAAGCAGCTACAACTAATGAGTGAGCATTGTCGATATTTACAAAGCATGATTTTGATTCAACACCCTGCCAAAACACTGGGTAAGGGTTATGCACTCATTCAGCAAGGTGGTCAATTCATCTCATCAAAATCAAAAGTAATACCTGATAAAGATATCATCATTGAATTTTATGACGGCAAAATAACCACCACCCCAAAATAAAAACACAAAAAATAGGGGAGCCGATTAAAAACCACCCACAGGAGAAAACTCAATACCTGTTTCAAGTTTGCCCTTTTGCATGATGAATAAAGCCTGCTCCAGCCACGCATCAGTCATTGGTGCAGGCGTGTCTTGCAGAGTGTCTTGTGCCAGATTGAACTTCACATCAGGCTTAACGCCAATTTTATCAATTTGCTCAGCATTGGCGGTCAGATAGTGTGCGGTGGTAATTTTTACCGCTTGATTATCACCAATGGGAATTACCGACTGCACTGAACCTTTGCCATAACTGGTCTCGCCGACGATGAGCGCGCGTTTTTGGGTTTGTAAACTGCTTGCCAGAACCTCTGCTGCTGATGCAGAATAGCGATTTTGCAAAATGATGAGTGGGATTTCGTCAAGCAAAGGCGAGCCTGTGGTGTTCATGACACGCTCAATGCCACTACGCCCCTGAACTTGGGTAACAACTTGGTTACGCATGAACAAAGATGCCACATCAACCGCTGATTCAAGCACACCGCCAGGGTTGTTACGCACATCAATAATCATGCCCTGTATCGGTAAACCTGCACCAGCAACTTTATTTAAAATCTGTTCACGAGTGTTGGTCTGAAACACAGGCAATTTAATAATAACAATCCCATCTTTCATCACCGCCTCAATCTTTGACTGCACATCATGCGTACGGACAAGCGTCTTGGTCAGCTTAGAACGACCAGACTTTGAGAAAGTAACATCGACTTTTGTTCCCAAAATACCACTCAAAAGCTGTATCACATCGTTGGCTGTCTTATCGCCTGACAGACGCACATCACCAACTTGGTGCAGATAATCACCCACTGACAGCCCTGCCTTTTCGGCAGGTGAATCAGCAATCACCTTGGTAATCACCCAATGCCCCACATCAGCCTGCCACATCACACCAATGCCAATATCCGCCATCTTACCCATAGTAAATGACTGTAAATTGGCAAAGGCATCAGCGTCCAAAAACTCAGCATGGCTATCCACCTTACGCAACATACCATCAATGGCGTGGTAAAACAGCTCATCATCGCTTTTTTCTCTTGGGTATTCTCGACGCACCAGATCAATCACAGACACAAAAGTTTTTAGTGTATTTGGTGAAATGGCGTTTAATGGCACACGGCCTTGATGCAGTCCATCAATGCCGTGCAAAGTATTCGGCTTGGTATCAAGCACATCAAGCGCAACGCCATTATTACCCTGTATTTGCCCCTCTTCAGATGTATCGCCACCAACGCCAAAAAAATTGACCACCTTGACTATCGGCTTGGGTAATTGTGCCTGTGCTGACAGTGGATTTGCCATCATCAGCATTAAAACAGTTAAAGCGGATAATTTTTTCATACAGTTCCTATTTAGTTTTAAAATCAGCCTTCAACCAATAGGCTTTCACCCGTCATCTCATCAGGCTTGGCCATGCCCATAAGATGCAAAATGGTCGGTGATACATCGCACAATCGCCCACCTTCACGCACAGATACAGATTGATCGCCCACATAAATGAATGGCACAAGCTCTGTGGTGTGCTGAGTATGGACTTGACCGCTATCATAGTCTTGCATTTGTTCGCAGTTGCCGTGGTCTGCTGTAATGAGTAGATGCCCACCCATTTTACGCACACTCTGAACAATCACACCAATGCACTCATCAACCACCTCAACTGCTTTGACCGCTGCATCAAACACACCAGTATGTCCCACCATATCGCCATTGGCATAGTTGATGATAAGCACATCAAACTGCCCTGATTCAATGGCAACTTTTAAATTATCCGTAACCTCATAGGCACTCATATGTGGCTGTAAGTCATAAGTTTTAACATCAGGGCTTTTGACTAAAATACGCTTTTCGCCATCATACAACTCCTCTCTGCCACCGCTAAAAAAGAAAGTTACATGGGCATATTTTTCAGTTTCGGCAATACGCAATTGAGTTTTACCATGATTTTGTAGATACTCACCCAAAGTATTTACCAAACTTGTTGGGTAATAAGCAATTGTGGTTTTTGTATTATTTTCCAATTCATCTGAGTATTTGGTCAGCATGACATAGGCAGATAATTGTGGTGCAACTTTACGCTCAAAACCATCAAAATCGGTACCCACGAATGCTTGGGAAATTTCTCTTGCACGGTCAGCACGAAAATTCATAAAAATCACAGCATCATTATCACAGATGATGCCATTATCATCAATGATTGTCGCTTGGATAAATTCGTCTGTTTCACCGTTGTCATAAGCCAGCTGTACCGCTTGGCTCGCCGATGATACTTCTCGCACAGCTTTGGCTTGGGTAAGTAATTCATAAGCCGCCTGCACCCTATCCCAACGCTTGTCTCTATCCATTGCAAAAAAGCGACCAATAAGACTGGCTATTTTTGCTTCACCCTCAAATTGGTGATTAATTTGGGTCAAAAACTCTTCAAAATCATCAATATAGCTTTGAGCAGATTTTGGCGGAGTATCACGCCCATCCATAAATCCATGTATGAATACCTGCGATGCACCTTGTTCTAGGGCCATGCGTACCGCTGATTTGATATGCTCAATATGTGCATGAACACCACCATCAGAAAGCAGTCCCAAAATATGAACCGCCCCTTCTGCATCATTGGCGGCTTTTACAGCACCGACCAACGCTTTGTTGCTAAAAAAATCGCCTGTTTTTATGTCGTTCATAATGCGAGTAGAATCTTGAAACAAAATACGGCCAGCACCCAAGTTCATGTGGCCAACTTCTGAGTTGCCAAATTGACCATCAGGCAAGCCCACATCCATGCCAGAACCTGAAATCAGACCGTTTGGACAAGTGGCCATCAGTTCATCAAGATTTGGTGTATTTGCTGCCAGAACCGCATTATCTCGTGGGTCAGTGCGATACCCCACACCGTCTAAAATCATCAGCACATGAGGGATTTTTTTATTAATATTACTCACAGACTTCTCCAAATTCAAAAAAATTTACATTTTCTTATTGTAGCATATTTAGGAATGAAATTAACGCCACAACCATCAAATAATTACCACTTTTCATGCCCCGCCTTGGTGTTATTTTGGGCTTGTTCAGCAGACAGACTATTCTAGTAGATTGCAATCAGCCTAGCCCACCAAAAAATCTTTCAATGCCAACACTGTATCACGCACGCGTGCTGCTTCTTCAAATTTGAGCTCACCAGACAACGCTCGCATTTGTTTTTCAAGGCGGGCAATTTCCTTACTAATAAGCTCTGGCCGCCTTAAAATCTCTTCATCTACACCTGCAATCGCAGATTGATGGATTGCTACACTACCCACCACCTGAACCGCCTCTTCTTCACCTGTATCAATCTTATCAGTGATGGCACGATGGGCAGATTTTGGCGTAATACCATGTGCTTCATTAAAGGCAATTTGCTTGGTTCGTCTTCGTTCAGTTTCTTCTATCGCCTTTTGCATACTTGGTGTGATCTTGTCGGCATACAAAATCGCCTTACCATTAATATGGCGTGCAGCACGACCAATGGTCTGAATCAGCGAACGCTCCGAACGCAAAAAACCCTCTTTGTCTGCATCAAATATCGCCACCAAACTCACCTCTGGCATATCAAGCCCCTCACGCAGCAAGTTAATGCCAACCAACACATCATGCACGCCAGTACGCAGTTCATGAATGATTTTCATACGCTCTACCGTATCAATGTCTGAGTGTAAATAGGCAACTTTGACACCATATTCTTTTAGGTAGCTGGTCAAGTCCTCTGCCATGCGTTTGGTCAAAGTCGTGATCAGCACACGCTCATTCAAAGTTTTGCGAATATTAATCTCACCCAATACATCATCTACCTGAGTCAGCACAGGTCGGATTTCTAGCACTGGGTCAATAAGGCCTGTTGGACGCACCACCTGTTCTACTACTTGCTCACTTTTTTCAAGCTCATAAGTGGCAGGCGTGGCAGACACATAAATGGTAGACGGCTTTAAACGCTCCCATTCTTCAAATTTCATTGGGCGATTATCCATCGCTGAAGGCAGACGAAATCCATAATTCACCAGCGTTTCTTTACGAGAGCGGTCTCCTTTGTACATCGCTCCAATCTGTGGCACAGTAACATGGCTTTCATCAATAAACAACAGTGCATCATCAGGAACATAGTCAAAAAGCGTGGGCGGTGCAACGCCTGATGGCCGTCCTGATAGGTGGCGTGAATAGTTTTCAATGCCATTGCAATAGCCAAGTTGTTGAATCATTTCAAGGTCGTATTGCGTTCGCTCTTTGATTCTTTGGGCTTCAATGAGTTTGTCATTTTCACAGAAATATTCAAGCCGATTGGCAAGCTCCTCCTTAATCGTTTGACTCGCCAATTCCAACTTGTCTTTTGGGGTAACATAATGCGACTTTGGATAAATGGTAATGCGTGGTGCAGTACGAACATTATTACCTGTCAAAGGGTCAAACCAGACGATTTTTTCTACTTCATCATCAAACATAATAATGCGTACAGCAAGACTCTCGCTCTCAGCAGGGTAAATGTCAAGCACTTCACCACGAATGCGATAAGTACCTCGCCCAAAATCTAACTCATTGCGTTCATATTGCAGTGCCACAAGTCGCTTAATTAAGGTCGTGCGGTCTATTCTGTCGCCAACAACAATATGCAGCAACATTTTTAAATAGCTTTCTGGGTCACCCAAACCATAAATGGCAGACACACTTGCTATAATTATCGCATCACGGCGTTCCAATAAGGCTCGGGTTGCAGAAAGTCGCATTTGGTCAATATGGTCATTGATGGCAGAGTCTTTTTCAATGAAAGTATCAGACGCTGGCACATAAGCCTCTGGCTGATAATAATCATAATAGCTGACAAAATACTCCACCGCATTGTGTGGAAAAAACGCTTTAAATTCGCCATAAAGCTGGGCGGCAAGGGTTTTATTGTGTGCCATGATGATGGCTGGTCGCCCAAGTTGAGCGATGACCTTCGCCATTGTGTAGGTCTTGCCAGAGCCTGTTACACCAAGTAATAGTTGTTCTTTTTTGCCTGATTTGATGCCATCAACTAAGCCTTTGATGGCCATTGGTTGGTCGCCTGCTGGCTCATAATCACTGACCAAATCAAATGCCTGACTGCTGATTTGTGTGCCAGAGACATTCACGCCTATCAGTTCTGCCTTTTCTTGAATTTGCTTGGCAAGCTGGTTTAGATGGCGTTCTTGCCTACTGGTGCTTTTGATGTCTGGAATTCTCACGGCTTAGGTTGCTCAATTATCAAAAAATACCCCAATTATGGGGATAAATGTAAAAATTTGCAAGCTTCTCTTGCCACCAAAAATTAAGATGAGTCGCTTATTATTGTTATCTCACTATATGATGTATAAAGTATCTTAAACATCAGTTGATACAGGGTTTTGTTTTAATAATCACATCTTTTTACAAATTTTACTTGCAAAAAATAGCTACATATGTAAACTAAGCAAAGTTTTTTAAACAACTTTTTGCTGTTGATTGTTGATTGGCATTAACGAACATGATGACCATCAAGCAAACCTAAAACCAAACTAAACCAAGTCAACCAAATAAACAAGGTAATTTATGAAAAAGTATCAATGCATAGTCTGTGGCTGGATTTATGATGAAGCGTTGGGCTGTCCTGAAGAAGGACTCGCCCCTGGTACTCGCTGGGAGGACATTCCAGATGATTGGACTTGCCCAGAATGTGGTGTTACCAAAATTGATTTTGAAATGGTAGAAATCTGATGCACGCCCCTTTTTGCACGCAGTCCATGGATTTGCCAGAAGCTTGGCAAAGATTTGGTAAGATAAATTGGCAACCGTCTGATTTATCCCCCCATCTATACCAAGCCATCATTGATATCGGCGAAGGCATGGAATTATGCGTGGAAGCTGGAGGCAATCCCAACAATCCTGCCATGATTTTCATCGCAGGACTTGGTTCACAAATGATGTTTTGGCCAGACACGCTCTTAAAGCAATTCATGGATGCAGGTTTTTTTGTCATTCGTTTTGACAATCGAGACACTGGTCTTTCTAGCAAAATTCGCATTGATGGCTTACCAAAACTTAATACCATAAAAATGATGTTAAAGGTACAAGCAGGGTTGTCAAACCGCCAAGAACCCGTCGCCTACACCTTAACCGACATGGCAGAAGATGTGGCAAGACTCATCAAGACGCTTAATTTTAATCAAGTCAATCTGGTCGGTGCATCTATGGGTGGCATGATTGCCCAAATCGTTGCCGCACGCTATCCTAAGTACATTGATCATCTGGTGCTGATGTTCACCAGTAGCAACCGTGCATTTTTTCGTCCACCCAACCCTAAGCAATTCATGACCTTTATCCGTCGTCCAGAAAGCCATTCTGAAAGAGACATGGTACGCCACAGTGTGTGGTTCATGACAGCAGTTGGCAGTCCTGGGCATCTAGATATCAAAGGCACTCGTGCCATCGCCAAACAACGCTATCAACGCAATTTCCACCCCCTAGGTGTGGCACAACAACTTAACGCTATTTTAGCATCTGGGTCAATCTTACGATTCACCAAGCAAATCCGTGCCAAAACTTTAATATTGCATGGCAGCAAAGATGGACTACTCACCCCCAGTCATGGCAAATTTTTGGCAAAAGTCATTACCAATGCCACATTCAAACTCATTGATGGCATGGGTCATGACATTCCAGCTTACTACCATCCATACTTGGTGAGTGTGATCAGCCAACATTGTCATGATGACCACCATAACGGTTAGGACTGGCACAGCCATCAGTGTTTTTAAGTTTATATTTAAACAGCTTAATACCACCATCTCATTTTAGCTCATTTTAAGGAAAACTGCATGACTGCCATCACATTTAATAACACTTTTCATGCTGTCAACACCATCTATTGTATCGGCCGTAGCTATGTTGAGCATATCAACGAGCTTGGCAATGCCATGCCTGAAGAGCCATTGGTTTTTTTAAAGCCCAATAGCAGTATTACAACCAGCAACACCATCACTTTGCCAGATTTTTCAAATGATGTGCATCACGAAACCGAACTTGTATTACTTATTGGCGAAAATAAAACCATCATAGGGGTGACAGTTGGGCTTGATTTAACCGCTCGTGATGTACAAAGCGTTTGCAAAGAAAAAGGACTGCCGTGGCTAAAAGCCAAAGGTTTTAAAGGTGCGTGTTGGCTTGGCGATTTTAAGCCATTCATCAATAAAACCTACCATCTATCACTCACTGTTAATGGTGATATTCGCCAAGACGACAGTACCGACAAAATGATGTATTCTTTTGACTATCTGATTGATTATTTGGATAATTTATATGGGCTGACGGCAGGAGATATCATCATGACAGGCACACCCAAAGGCGTAGATAAGCTACAAAAAGGGGACAAAGTTGTCATTGGTCTTGATGATGAGGCATTTGAAGTATTGATAGAATAAATCAAATATAGAATAATCAAATAATGACAACAATACCAAAACACATTATTATTTTTTTATTTGCCCGTTTTTGATTTGGCTGATTATTTATTTGATTGTTGATGTATTTTATGTTAAATTCTGCAAAATATGAGTGATGATTTTATAGACATTACATCAGTTTTGTTAAAGTTTTTACACCATCGACTTTTATATTTATATCCAATATTCACACTCAAAACTTTTATTCATTTAAGTTGATCAGTTTAGGAAAGTTTTATGAACATTCTTGTACTCGGCACGGGCGGTCGTGAACACGCACTTGCATGGGCGTGTGCCAAAGACAGTAAAGTAAATACCGTGTTTGTTGCCAAGGGCAATGCAGGTACAGCAGGCGAACCAAAATTACAAAACATCAATCTGGATATCACCGACCATCAGGCCGTGATTGAATTTTGCCAAAATAATCACATTGCCTTTGTACTCATTGGTCCAGAAGCACCATTGGTAGCAGGTATTGTGGACGACTTACAAAAAGCAGGAATCAGAGCATGGGGGCCAAATCAATATTGTGCCCAGCTTGAAGGCTCAAAAGCATTTGCCAAAGACTTTATGCAAAAAGTTGGTATTCCTACCGCTTTTTATGCGGTTTTTAGCGACACAGATTCTGCCAAAGATTTTATCAAGAAAAAAGGTACGCCGATTGTCATCAAAGCAGATGGGCTGGCAGCAGGCAAAGGCGTGATTGTCGCCATGAACGAACATGAAGCATTTGCAGCCATTGATGATATGTTGTCAGACAATAAGTTTGGCGAAGCAGGCAGTCGTGTGGTGATTGAGGAATTTTTACAAGGCGAAGAAGCATCTTTCATCTGCATGATTGATGGCGACAATATTCTACCAATGGCGACCAGCCAAGATCACAAACGCATTTTTGAAGGTGATACGGGAGCAAACACAGGTGGCATGGGGGCATACAGTCCTGCTCCTGTCGTTACCCAAGAAGTACACGATAAAGTCATTGAGCGTATCATTCGCCCTGTTGTAGACGCCATGAAAGATAATGGCACGCCTTATACGGGCTTTTTGTATGCAGGCTTAATGATTGATGAGCAAAATGACCCTTATGTGATTGAGTTTAACTGCCGATTTGGCGACCCTGAAACTCAGCCAATCATGATGCGTCTCAAAAGCTCTTTGGTGGATTTGATTTGTGCAGGCCTTGAAGGCAAGCTACCAAGCCAAGCTGACTGGCATGAGCAAGTCGCCCTAGGCATAGTGCTGGCAAGCCGTGGTTACCCAGAAAGCAGCTCAAAAGGCGATGTCATCACAGGTCTTGACCAAAGTTTTGACGATGTCAAAGTATTTTATGCAGGTGTCAAAATTCAAGATGGGCAAATCGTCACCGATGGCGGGCGTGTGCTATGTGTAACCGCTCTGGCAGATACCATCAAAGATGCCCAAAGCAAGGCGTTGCAGGTCTGTAATACGATAGACTTTGCTGGCAAGCAATATCGCCGTGATATTGGCTGGCGTGCCATTGACCGCCAAAACTAATGACACAAATTTTCACAACATAAATTTTATCGCTCTTTTTAAACGCCAACGATAATCAGCCAAAAACAATGAACAAGCCAATAAACAGCCTAAAAACCTCACCCTTGCAACGCCGACTTTCTATTGCAAAAACCTCTTTCAATCTGGGGGCAAATTGGGCAAAAAGCGGTGTGTCTGGCTTGTTTTTGAGTAAAGAAGAAAAAGAAGCTCAAAAACACATTTTATTACAAGAACAAGCTGATTATCTGGTGCGTGAGTTGGGCAAATTAAAAGGTTCGGTGGTAAAAATCGGACAAATGTTGGCACTATATGGCGAGCATTTTTTACCCAAAGAGGTTGTTAATGCTTTGCACACCTTAGATGCCAACACCACTCCTTTGTCATGGCACATCATCTACGAGACCTTAAAAAACGAGCTTGGTGAGCAGGTGCATGACTTTGAGATTGAGCGTACACCAATCGGTACGGCAAGTTTAGCCCAAGTGCATAAAGCGGTGCATAAATTCAGCGGACGCACGGTGGTATTAAAAGTGCAATACCCCAATGTTGCCAACGCCATAGATTCTGATCTTGCGATTTTTAGACAACTGCTTAAAATCACCAATGCCGTGCCACAGACTAAGGCCCTAGACGACTGGTTTTTGGAAATAAAGGAGCTGTTACATACCGAGGTAGACTATCAAAAAGAAGCCGACACCACCAAACGATTTGCTCAATATTTGGCGAATGATGAGCGTTACATCGTGCCGACCATCTATGATAATTACAGCACCGACCGCCTAATTTGTATGAGTTTTGAACAAGGCACCCCTTTAAATGATGCACGCCTACTACAACTTCCCCAAAACCGCCGAAACGCCCTAGGCCAAGCGGCAATTGAGATTGTCATTCGTGAGTTGTTTGAATGGGGAGAGATGCAAACCGACCCAAATTTTGGCAATTATTTGGTACGCATTGATGATGACGGCATAGACAAGCTTATCCTACTGGATTTTGGTGCGGTAAAACGCTTTGACAATCACCTATTAACCATCGCCAAAAACTTACTTACCGCAGGGTATCATCAAGATAAATCAATGATGAAAATCGCCATGACAGGCTATGATTTTTTTGATAGATTGACAGGTAAACCTAAAGATGACATGGCGGATGTATTCTTGCTTGCTTGCGAGCCATTTTCTGATAAATCCCTGATTGATAAGCAGTTTATTGATGAAAATGACCTATATTTGTGGGCAAATAGCCAGCTGTATGGTCGTGTTATGGCAAGTGCCAAAAATGGCATGACATCAATAGAATTTAGCCTACCCCCCAAAGAAATGATGTTCATCAGCCGCAAGTTCATTGGTGCATACGCCTTACTTGTCGCCTTAGATGCACGCACCGATAGCAATACATTAATCAAACCTTATCTCAATCAACCATAGACACACTACATAAAACACACTATTGAAAAAATATTTGTAGCAATCTTCATCATTCATCAAAATTTTAGATGTATGTATCAAATGAAATGCCTTGTCAGACCGCATAGAAAATGATAATATGAAAATGAAAAAGAAATAAAATTTTAACTTTTTTCATTTTCATCAGGAGTATGCCATGTCAGCTGACAGCAATATCACCATTAAAACCACAAAGGCTCAACGCACCACCAAAACTGAGCCAAAAACCAAAAAATCAGTGACGCCAGACACTGCCAGTCAGCTTGAAAACTTATTAATACACGCAACACCTGATGATTTGATAGAAGTAGAACAACTATTGAGCAAATACCTACCGACAACTGCCACGCATCAAATCACCAACCAAATTCGCAATAATAAATCCAAAGACACACAGCTTTCAGACAATTGGCGTGAAGGTGGTTATCCTTACAAGCATCGCCTAAGCCGTAAAAATTATGAAGCACAAAAGTATAAGCTACAAATTGAGCTGTTAAAGCTACAACATCACATCAAGACCACAGGTCAACGATTGGTCATTATCTTTGAAGGTCGTGATGCGGCGGGCAAAGGTGGCACCATTAAGCGTTTTATGGAACATCTCAATCCTCGTGGAGCAAGGGTTGTTGCCTTAGAAAAACCAACAGAACAGGAAAAAGGACAGTGGTATTTTCAGCGTTATGTACAGCACCTACCTACCGCAGGCGAGATTGTTTTATTTGACCGCTCTTGGTATAACCGTGCAGTGGTTGAGCGAGTCATGGGATTTTGCACCGATATAGAATATCAAACTTTCATGCATCAGGTTCCTGAGTTTGAAAAGCACCTCATTGAATCTGGCATTCAGCTGGTAAAATTTTGGTTTTCGGTATCACGAGATGAGCAAAAAGCACGCTTTGCAAGTCGTGAGAACGACCCACTCAAACAGTGGAAACTTTCACCTGTTGATAAGGCCTCATTAAACAAATGGGACGATTATACACTTGCCAAAGAAGCCATGTTTTTTAATACCGACACTGCTGAATCACCTTGGATTGTCATCAAGTCCGATTGCAAAAAACGCGCTCGTCTTAATGCCATGCGTTATGTGCTCAATAAAATCAATTATGAAAACAAAGACACTCGTCAAATCGGCAATATTGACCCTCTGATCGTTGGTCGTGCTGGTGCATTGTACGAAAAAGATGAACGCACCGATTTGTCAGTAACTTCCGCCAGAATCACCTTGGCAACCAAAAACAACTAAGATCAACAAATCTAGACAGATGATTAACAAAAATACCGCTTCATGGCGGTATTTTTTGATACTTAAAAGGTCAGCCCCAATAAGTCATCACATATCACATCAACTTTGATTTATGAACACACTCTTTTGATGGCATTAGATCACTTGTATTTAGCAGATGGTACATTTGCCATACTTTAAATGGTCAGCCATGACTCTACGCTTTTATCCTCAAATAAAGCCAGTTGCTCGGCATCGGTCTTAGACGCATAAGTCACACACACCGTACCCATAGGGCAACAACAACACGCCAACACCTCATCATCATCAAGCATGGCAATCGGCGTACGCACCATTTTTAAGGCACCAGTTTTAGCAGTAACTCGCATCTTGCATGAGCCACAATACCCCTGCTGACATTCAAAACGCACCAGCTCATGCTCTGTACGCCTCATACCTTCTAATAGCGTCTCATTATCATGCAAATAAAAACGCATCTCGTCAGTGAATACCCAACCCATATCAACCCTGCTTTTTGCACAATGTTCAATGATTTGATAGTTGCATTACCATTCATACACAGCGATTGTTAACAATCACTTTATAGCTCAAAATCATCTAAATCCACATCATCTAAATCGGAGTCAATTTGACCAACCAAATAGGTGGTAATTTCTGTCTCTTGTGGGGCAACTTGCACATTATCTGACGACAACCACGCATTAATCCAAGGAATCGGATTGGATTTGGTATCAAAAATTGTCGGCAAACCAATCGCTGCCATGCGTGTATTGGTAATAAACTCAACATATTGGCATAAGATGTCTTTATTCAACCCAATCATCGAACCATCTTTAAATAGATATTCTGCCCATGCCTTTTCTTGGTCAGCGGCACTTTTAAAAATCTCTATCGCCTCTGCCTCACACTCTTTGGCAATCTCAAGCATTTCAGGATCATCACGACCTGTACGCATCAGATTAATCATGTGCTGTGTACCATTAAGATGCAGTGCCTCATCACGAGCAATCATCTTTATGATTTTGGCATTACCCTCCATGACTTTGCGTTCAGCAAAAGCGAATGAACAAGCAAAAGACACATAAAAGCGAATCGCCTCTAACACATTGACCGCCACAATGCACAAATACAACTTTTTCTTCAAATCTTTTAGCGATACATGTATGCTCTCACCACACACCGTATAAAGCCCTTCTCCATGCAAATCGTACAACTGTGCCGCACAGTGTAGCTCATCATAATAGCGTGCAATGTCGCTGGCACGCTCTAAGATATGCTCATTATCAATAATGTCATCAAAAATCTTAGCAGGGTCGTTGACGACATTACGGATAATGTGCGTATAGCTACGAGAGTGAATGGTTTCAGAAAAGCTCCAAGTTTCAATCCAAGTTTCAAGCTCAGGGATAGAAACTAGGGGTAATAGCACCACATTTGGGCTACGACCTTGAATGCTATCAAGCAGGGTTTGATATTTTAGATTTGATAAAAAAATATGCTGTTCATGAACAGACAATTCAGCAAAGTCAATACGATCACGACTCACATCAATTTCCTCTGGTCGCCAAAAAAATGACAACTGCTTTTCAATCAACTGCTCAAAAATTGGGTGTTTTTGTTGGTCATAACGAGACACATTGACAGGTTGCCCAAAGAACATGGGTTCTTTTAAAACATCGTTTTTAGTTTGGCAAAAAATTGAATAATGCATGAGTGATTTCCAAATGACTTTAAAATGATTTCAGACGAAGCAAATTAATATAACAACATATGGTATATTATTTTATTAATTACACATTATATAGTGTTAAATTTCGGATAATTTTAGCATATTTTTTTTAATTTCGCATGGTTTTTTTAATAATAAATCTCAATAAACTCATGAGCGGATTTTCTTTGCACCAAAGACATGGGTCAGCAAAGAAGCCATGACCACCACAATCCCCAGCCAGTGCCAAGCGGTTAATTGCTCAGCCATAAACAACATACCTGCCAATAGTGCCACCACAGGCACAAAAAGTGCAAGGGGCGTTACCTGACTGGCAGGATAGCGTAGCAGTAAGTAGCCCCAGCCACCATAACCCAAAAGGCTTGCAACATAAGCCAAATACAGTATGCTTAGCCAACCCAGTGGTTTTAAATTGGCAATCTGCACGCCCACGCCATCGGCACCATACAGACACAACGAGCCAGCAGTAAACGCCACAAATGTCGATAGGTTGCCCCAAACAACAAGCGATATTGGATTGATATTACCCAATTTCTTGACGACAATATTACCCAGTGCCCACGAAAACGACCCTGCCATCACGACAAAAAGCCCAATAACCGCCATGTCGCCTTGAAATTGCCCCACACCAATCAAAAACAGGCCCACTGCCGCAATCATCATGGCAAAAAAATGATGGCGACGCACCCCTTCTTTAAAAACCAATGCCGCCAAAATCACCGTAAAGGACACCTGACTTTGATGCACAAGGGCAGCAAGCCCTGTTGGCACACCCATAGACAATGCCAAAAACATAAAAGCAAATTGCCCAAAGCTAATCGTCAATCCGTACAGTATCAGCCATCGCCACAGCAAAGGGGGACGAGCCAAAAAGAAAATGGCAGGCAAAAGTAAAAAGGCAAATCTAAGCATGCCCAGCACCATCGGCGACACATCAAACAGAGCAATCTTCATAAAAATAAAATTAATGCCCCATATCAATATCACCGCAATTGCAATTAACCAGTCCTTGTTAGCCATATTTCCTACTTTTTGGATTCAGTGAGTTTTTTAGTGATGTCCGCCTTCCATCTGATTTAAAAGCTTAAAAGCAGGTTCGTGGTTCTTGGCAGATTGTCGCAACCAATCTTTTGCCAAATTCTCATCCTTTGCAACCCCCTCACCTTTTAGATAACAAAGTGCCAATTGGTATATGGCAGGCTCAAAGCCCAAATCGGCAGCTTCTTTAAAATAAGAAAACGCCCTCACCAAATCCTGTGCCACACCATCACCATGCTGATAACACACCGCCAATTGATACTTAGCTTCCAAAATACCACTCGTTGCCGCTTTTTCAAAATAAGCCATCGCCTTAGCATCATCTTGAGATACGCCACGCCCCATACGGTAAAGATTGCCCAAATTCAAATACGACAAAACAAAACCCTGACCAGCCGCTCTCTCATACCAATCGACCGCCAAACGATCATCTGCTGGCACACCCACACCGTGTTCATACATCAAAGCAATGTTATGGCAAGATTCAGCATAATCCTGATCAGCGGCTTTTTTATACCAGTCAAACGCCACTTGATGGTTTTGGATAACCCCAAAGCCATGATAGTACATGACACCCAAGTTGTGGCAGGCCTTAACATCGCCTTGATTGGCGGCTTTTAAAAAAAGCTCATGCCCTTTTTGATGGTCTTGTCGCACTCCAAGCCCATTGCAGTGCATGACCGCCAAACTACGCTGTGCATCTGCCAGACCAAGCACCGCCGCTTCAAGTAATAATGTTACTGCCGCTTCATGCTCACCGTCTTGGTGTCGTTGTGTGGCCTGCTCATACAGTGCATTTGCTTTTTGCAAGTCGGTATCATCATGCTTGGTTGGTTTGATGATGTCTGCAATGGAATCATTTTGTTTTGTTTTGAATAATTTATCTAAAAAGCCCATGGGTTAGTTCTGCTTTGCACTCAAAAGACATCATTATACTTGAAAAATTGATTGGACAATTGATAAAAATAATTCATCAAAAACCAAAAACAACCATCAAGCAACTATAAACTATCCAAACCACGCTGTAAATCCTTGATAATATCGTCCACATTTTCAAGCCCCACCGACAAGCGGATAAGTCCGTCATTCACGCCTGCGTCCACTCGTTGCTCTGGTGTCATTCTAAAATGCGTGGTGGTGGCAGGGTGGGTGATGGTGGTTTTGGCATCGCCTAAGTTATTGGTAATGCTAATCATTTTGGTGCTGTCAATGATGTGCCACGCACTTTGTTGGCTGTCCACTTCAAAGCCGATAATCGCCCCAAACGCACCGCCTACCACTGGCAAATGACTGTGTTGGCGTTTGGCAAGTTCGTGGCTTCTGTGCTCTTTTAGCCCTGAAAAATGCACTTTGCTAACTTTGGGGTGATTGACCAAAAATTTGGCGACTTGATTGGCGTTTTCACAATGCACTTTCATTCTCAGCGACAAGGTTTCTAGCCCCTTTAACAACACCCACGCATTAAAGGGCGACAAGCTAATACCGCCTGTGCGAATGACCGTGAACGCCTTTTCCATAAGCTCATTTGAGCCAACCAATGCACCGCCCAGCACTCGCCCTTGACCGTCAATGTATTTGCTTGCTGAATGAATGACGATATCCGCCCCCAAATCTAAGGGCTTTTGGATAGCAGGGGTGGCAAAGCAGTTATCTACAATGAGCAAAGCCCCCTTGTCGTGAGCGATTTTGGCAATCGCACCAATATCGGCAATTTGTGCCAAAGGATTGCTTGGGCTTTCTAGGTAGCAAACTTTGGTATTGTCTTGAATGGCGTTTTGCCAAGCGGTATTGTCAAAGCAGTCCACATAAGACACATCAACGCCAAAGGCTTTAAAATAAGTGTCAAACAACGCCACCGATGAGCCAAATAATTGCTTGGCACACAATAAATGGTCGCCTGCCTTTAAATACGCCAAGCACATTGTCAAAATCGCCCCCATACCGCTGGCGGTTGCCACACAGCGTTCGCCGTTTTCTAATAACGCCAGCCGTCTTTCAAAGGCTCGCACGGTGGGGTTGGTATGACGGCTATATACATTGCCTTTTTTGGTGCCGTTAAAGTGGTCAAAGGCGTCTTGGGCGTTTTGATAGACATAGCTACTGGTGGTAAAAATCGCTTCACTATGCTCGCCTTCGTCCGTGCGATGATAACCGCCACGCACGGCAAGCGTTTGCATCGCAAAGTCAAGGCTTGGGTCTAGGCAGTCAGATTGCCAGTTTAAATCCAATTTGTGGTCAAAGTTGCTCATATTTTTTACCTTAATCATATCTAATGACACTTAAGTTGCGTTGATTTATTTTGTCTAATTGCGTTTTAGACCATCTCTTATGATATCACAAATTCAATCATGAGGTTTTTCTAATTGACATAAAAGCATCATATATACAACAAAAAAGACGGCACTTTTACCGTCTTTTTTTGAACACCGCCATTCATCAGTCATCAATGAATGACAACCAGTGCTTATACTTGTCATTACGACCTTGTACCACATCAAAATAAAGACTTTGAAGCTGTTCGGTAATTTCACCACGAGAGCCATTACCAATCACACGGTCATCATATTCACGGATTGGCGTCACTTCCGCCGCCGTACCTGTCATAAAAATCTCGTCAGCAAGATAAAATTCATCACGAGTAATGCGACGCTCAACCACCTTAATGCCCAAGTCATGGGCAAACTCAATCATCGTACGGCGTGTAATGCCATCAAGTGCACCACCTGCCAAATCTGGGGTATGCAATTCACCATTTTTGACCAAAAACAGATTTTCTCCAGAACCTTGACAGACATAGCCCAACGGGTCCATCAAGATGGCTTCATCATAGCCTGCCTTGGTGGCCTCTTGATTGGCCAAAATAGATACAGGGTAATTGGCGGCTGCTTTTGCTTTACACATCGTTACATTTGGGTGGTGGTGCGTATAGCTGGAAGTTTTTGCACGGATACCATTTTTAATGCCATCTTCGCCAAGATACGCACCCCAATGCCACGCTGCTACTGCTGCATGAATGGTGTTATCCTTGGCGGCTATACCAAGCTTTTCAGAACCCACCCAAATGAGCGGACGAATGTAGGCAGATGCCAAGCCACTTTCACGCACCACATCTTTTTGGGCTTGCACCAGTGTCTTGTGATCATAAGGTACATTTAATTGAAAAATTTTTGCCGAATTTAATAGGCGTTCGGTATGCTCATGCAGACGAAAAATTGCCGTGCGACCATCTGGCGTCTCATAAGCACGCACCCCCTCAAATACCGCCAAACCATAGTGCAAGCTGTGCGTCAAGACATGAACTTTGGCTTGTGATTGCTCAATGATTGTACCATCTAGCCATAATTTACCAGGATTGGTTGCCATATTCATAGCTATTCCTTAAAGTTTATTATAAATAAAAATAGAAAAATAAAAGAAATAAAATATTGTCAGATGATTATAGCTACCCTTAATAGGTTTTGCAATGATTTTTAGAAAAAATTCAGCTTTTTATCATGACTTTTTCAAGATTTACCCTTACAATATTCCCTTTATCCCAAACCAAAAATGAATGACCATTTTTATGTCAAGCTTCAATCAGGCGAAGACACGCCGCTTACCCTATATTTCTTATGAAGAACAACAACGCATCACCAGAGTGTGTGTGCGTTGTGCGTTATTGTTCATGCAATATGGTGGCGAATCAGCGGTGGTAGTTGATTTGACCAAACGACTTGGCAGATCACTTGGTGTGAGCGGTGTTGAATGCGCCCTATCCTTTAATGCCATCACCTTGACAACACTGTACAATGGACGCTGCATCACAACCGTAAGAAACACCATTCATCAAGGCATTAATGTGAGCATTTTAGTGCAGATTCAGCAGATTGTCATGCACGCCGAAACCACCACCAAAAACGAGCAACTGATTGATGAAGTTGAAATTCAATTTGACAACATTAATCGTACCACTTATTCCAATCATCTGATGTCTTTGTTTGTTGGTTTATCTTGTGCGTGTTTTGCCTACTTAAATGGTGGCAACTTCATCATCGCCATCATTACGCTGATTGCAGGGTTTTGTGCCATGCGAACACGCTTATATCTATCAACACATCATTTTAATCCATTTGTGGTAGTGATTATTACCGCATTTGTCGCAACAGTCTTGGGGGCATCTGCATATTTTTTGGATTTAAATGGTCTGGTAACATTGGGTGATACCGCCGACATTGCAGTAGCATCAAGCGTGCTACTACTTGTACCCAGCTTTCCAATCATCAATGCCTTATCTGACATTCTTAAAGGGTATATCAATATGGGTTTGGGTCGCTGGGTATTTGCCACCATGCTGACCCTGTCTGCTTGCGTAGGCATTGTTACCGCACTTATTTTACTACAAATTCCACATTGGGGGTTGTGATGTGGTTGATTTACGATGTTTTGTTATCCTCTGTCATTACGCTTGGTTGGTGCTTAATGTTTGCCCTACCAAGTCGCTATATCATATATTGCCTTATCATGACATCACTGGGTTTTGGCACAAAAACCCTCATGGTTAATCATGGCGTACATTTGGCGGTGGCGACTTTTTTTGGTGCCATGCTAGCAAGCTTTTTGGGCGTATGGTTTGCCCAAAGATTTCGTCTGCCCCCAAAAGCACTCATCGTACCTAGCGTGATTTGTCTCATGCCTGGCATTGCCGCCTACAAGGCGATGGTCAGTATGGTGCAGATTGGTTATTTTGGTTTTAATATGACGCTATTCACCACCATGATGTCTTATTTTTTTGATGCAACTTTTGTCATTTCTGCACTGGTGCTGGGCTTATCCATTCCAGGGATTTTATTTTATCGCAAAAGACCCATTGTCTAATCCCATAAATACCCAACTTATCTTAAACAAGACATATGATAAAAACATAAAAAAAACGCCCAACAAATATGGGCGTTTTTTTGATGATGAGATGATTAAGGGTGATTGGCAGACTTAGTAACATTCGGCACAGGCTGTACCTCTTGATTCTTTGGTAATGATGTCTCATTAACCGCTTGTGCCTGTTTTTGCTCATTGGTTGCCAATTTGTTGACAAGCATGGCTTGGCGTTGCTGATTGATGTTGGCAATTTGTTCGGTGGTCAAAGTTGCACCGCCACCCAATGCTCGATACAGCTCAATTTGACTGAGTATTTTTTGCAATTGTAAATCCAAAATGCTTTGTTGATTGGTAAATAAAGAACGCTCGGCATCAAGCACATTCAGATAATCGTCCAAACCCGAACGAAATCGTGCATGGGCAATCTGGTAGCTTTGCTGATAATTTTGTTGTAGCTTATACTGCGATTCTAGTTGCTGACCAAGCGTAGCACGAGATGCCAACACATCATTGACTTCTTTAAAGGCGGTTTGAATGGCTTTTTCATAAGAAACAAGTGCATTTTTTTGTGCAATTTGTGCCATCTCATGGTTAGAACGGCGTACACCTGCATCAAAAATTGGTAAATTAATTGCAGGCCCCACCGACCAACCAAAGGCAGTAGATTGTAGTAAATTGGTCAGACTAGATGAGCTAAAACCTAAATTGCCAGACAGGCTAATTGACGGAAAATAGGCAGCACGAGCGACATTGATATTTGCCCCTGCTGCTTTTAAAGTATGCTCAGCTTGCATGATGTCAGGTCGGTAATACAAAAGCTCACTTGGCAGACCTGTACTAAATAATGCCTGCGTGGTGATGTGATGCACCGCCATGTCTGGCATCAATTCATTGGGAATTGGCATGCCTAACAGCACTTGCAAAGCATTGCGTGCTTTCAAGATGCCTGTATCGGCTTGATAAATCACCAATTTTGTTGCCTCTAATGACGCTTCGGCTTGTAGGCTTGGCAAAATAGCATCAATACCAGCCTCAAAACGCTTTTTGGTAATGCCAAGTGAATGTTCACGAGTTTTTAGCGTCTCAATGGCAAGCTGTCGCTGAGCCAAAGCGTAGCTTAGATTAACATAGCTTTGAGCAATGCTGGCGATGAGTGAAATTTGTACCGTGTCTTTGGCAGCATTGCTCGCCAAATACTGATGCAAAGCTGCCTCTTTGGCATTAGCAATTTTGCCCCATAAATCCAGCTCATAACTTGCCATGGCCAGACCCACGCTATAACCAGCACTTGGATTACGGTTTACCTGATTAGGAAGACTTGCTCGGCCAGACACTCCCAATCTTGGCATAGTGTCAGCAGATTTGATTTGGTACTGTGCCTGAGCATTTTGGATAGCAAGCACAGCTTTTTGCAGGTCTTTATTGTTATTTAGACCAATCTCAATCAGCGACTTTAATTTATCATCAACATAAAAATCTTGCCAACGCATTGCTGCCAGACTTGGCGTCTCAATGCTACTGACAGTGTCATTATCCAAAACCCGATAGGCCGTATCCATTGCCACATTTGGCTTGGCAAGCATGATTTGATTTGACTTAGACATTGTACTGCACGCTGAAACTGCCAATGCCAGCGATGAGAATGCCAATAAGCGAATTGTGTTAGTTTTTTTCATAAAATCTCCTTGTCTTTATTATTGACCATCAACTTTGGTGGTTTTGATTGGGAATAAAGAACGCACCCAAATATAAAACATTGGAATAAATAGCACACCCAAGAAAGTTGCCGCAATCACGCCACCAAGTACGCTTGTACCAACAGCATTTTGACTGCCAGAGCCTGCACCCGTAGCGATGGCTAGTGGCACAACACCCATACCAAAGGCAAGTGATGTCATGATGATTGGGCGTAAACGCTGACGAGCAGCCTGCATGACAGCCTGCTTTAAACCATGCCCTGCTTCTTGTAGCTCTTTGGCAACTTCAACAATCAAGATGGCGTTTTTGGCCGACAGTCCAATCACCGTCAATAGACCAACTTGTAAATACACATCATTATCAAGACCACGAAGCCATGTAAAGACAATCGCCCCCAGCACACCCAATGGCACAACAAGCATCACCGAAAACGGAATCAGCCAGCTTTCATACAATGCTGCCAAACACAAGAACACCACAAAAATAGAAATGGCGTACAATAGCAGTGCTTGCGAGCCTGATTGTTGCTCTTGCAAGGTCAAACCTGTCCATTCAAAACCAATACCATCAGGCAACTGACTGGCAATTTCCTCCATTGCAGCCACCGCCTCACCATTAGATTTGCCTATCGCTGACGACCCCTGAATGCCCATACTTGGCAAGCCATTATATCGATTCAAAGTTGGCGGACCATAAGTCCATTCACTTGTTGAGAAGGCATCAAAACCAATCATATTGCCGCTACTATTACGCACATACCATTTACCAATGTCCTCAGGTGTGGTGCGTGAGCTTGGCTCACCTTGCATATACACAGATTTTATACGGCCACGATCCACAAAATCGCCAATCTTGGCCGAGCCCCATGCTGTTGAGATGGTGCGGTTGATATCGCCAATGGACAAGCCATAAGCCAACGCTTGGGCATGATTGACATTCACTTTTAATTGCGGTGCATCTTCTTGACCACTTGGACGCACGCCCGCCAAAATCTCTGGCTTTTGTGATGCCATGCCAAGTAGCATATTGCGAGCTTCCAACAGTGCAACATGACCCACACCCCCTGTATCTTGAAGCTGAAAATCAAAACCGCTAGAATTACCCAAACCTTGAATAGATGGGGGTGCCAGTGTATAAACATTGGCTTTGTTGTACTGAGTCATAAAATACCCCATCGCTCTACCAGCCACGCTCTTTGCATCAGAGTTAGGTGCTTTACGCTCACCCCAGTCTTTTAAACGAATGAACGCCATGCCAGTATTTTGACCCTGCCCCATAAAGCTAAATCCAGTAATAGTAAATACAGACTCAACATTATCTTTTTCTTGACTGTTAAAATAAGCCTCAACATCATCAAGTACCGCTTGGGTGTCTTTGATGGTTGAACCCACGGGGGTTTGTACCACAGTAAATAACACGCCTTGATCTTCATCTGGAACAAACGATGTTGGCAAACGCATGAACAACAAACCAAGCACCACGATGATCAGTGCATAAATAACCCCAAAAAGCCATTTCGCCTTAAAAGTTTTGCCAATAAAATTTTCATACCTAGCACTCATCATACCAAACATACGATTAAACCAACCAAAAAATCCAGTTTGTTGATTGATGCTTTTGGGTGGTTGGCGTTTTAAAATGGTAACGCATAACGCAGGGGTAAATATGAGCGCGACAATCGCCGACAAACTCATCGCTGCAATCAAAGTAACGGCAAACTGACGATAAATCACGCCCGTTGAACCACCCATAAACACCATGGGTACAAAGACTGCTGACAAAATCAAGGCAATACCAATCAATACTTTGCTGATCTCGCCCATTGATTGAATGGTGGCGTCCTTGACCGACAAGTTAGGATTCTGCGCTAAAATACGCTCAACATTCTCTACAACAACAATCGCATCATCCACCAACAGACCGATAGCAAGCACAAGTGCAAACATGGTTAAAATATTAATGCTAAAACCCGTCGCATAAAGCACCGCAAATGTTCCCAAAATAACAACAGGCACAGCAAGTGTTGGAATGATGGTCGCACGCCAATTTTGCAAAAATAAGAACATTACCAAAAAAACCAAGATGATCGCCTCTGCCAATGTCTTGACAACCTGATTGATAGACAAATGCACAAAAGGCGTGGTATCGTATGGCACAACAGCCGTCAGCCCTTTTGGGTAGTTTTTGGCAAGCTGGTCAAGCCTGTCTTGCACCGCTTGGCGTACCTCCAAGGCATTAGCACCTGAGGCAAGCATGATCGCCAGACCTGCCGCCTGTTTGCCATTATACAGTGAGTTAAAGCCGTAGCTTTGTGAACCCAATTCAACATTGGCAACATCTTTTAGGCGAACCTGAGCACCGCCAGCATCAGTTTTGATGAGAATTTCTGCAAACTCCTCGGCACTTTGCAGATAGCTTTGCACCGTAATTGTCGCATTGATCACCTGTCTTTTTTCATCAGATGGTACTGTCGCCAACTGCCCTGCTGAGACTTGGGCATTTTGTGCAGAAACAGCAGCAATGATGTCAGATGGCATTAATGAATAAGCACGCAATTTTTCTGGATCAAGCCAGATACGCATTGCGTACTTAGAACCAAAAACATTAACGCCACCCACACCATTGACACGGCTGATTTGCTCAACAATGTTTGAGTTAAGATAGTCAGCAATGTCCGTTTTATCCATGCTTCCATCTTCAGAAACATACGCCACAACCATCAAAAATGATGACGACGATTTATTAACCGTCAAACCCTGTCGCTGTACCACTTCTGGTAATGATGCGGTCGCTGATTGCAGTTTGTTTTGTACTTGTATCTGAGCAACATCTGGATCTGTACCGCTTTCAAAAGTAATTTGAACCGAGGCCAAGCCTTGTGATGATGAGCTTGATGACATATACATCATGCCATCTAAGCCTGTCATTTGTTGTTCGATGACCTGCGTTACTGAGTTTTCTACTGTTTGGGCATCTGCACCTGGATATATGGCACTGACAGTTACAGTTGGTGGTGCAATTTGAGGATACTGGGAGATTGGCAGTTTTAACACCGCAAGCACGCCAACAAGCATGATTAAGATAGCAATCACCCATGCAAAAATTGGTCGTTTGATAAAATATTTAGACATAAATGCTCCTATTTTTTCTTAGGCGCATCAACAGCGTCTTTCATCGGTTCGTCAGTTTGTCTTTTTTGATCCAAGGTAGGTGCCATCACACTATTTTGACCTTGAGGGTTTGCTTGCATCATTGTACTTTGTAAAGCAGTTGGGGTGTTGGCATTTTGTCCAGATGGTAGGTATGGACGAGTCTCAACCACTTGATCTGGACGAACTTTTGCCCCACCAACAATCACAACCGTATCTCCGTCTTGCAAGCCATCAGTAACAACCCATTGTCCATTAAATGTACCCGCTGTTGTTATCGCACGGACTTCAATTTTCTTTTGGGCATTAACAACATACGCTTGCATTTCGCCTTTTGGCGTACGAATGATGGCACTTTGTGGTAATAGTGCAGCATTACTGACAGCAGACTGTGCTAAGTTAGCATTGACATACATTCCTGGAATGAGCACGCCATCTGGATTTGGAAATACTGCACGAATTTTAACCGTACCTGTAGCCTCATCAATACTGACATCAGACAGTATGAGATGACCGATGATTGGATAAGCCTGACCATCTTCTAAGATGATTTGAACCTCAGGACCACCCTCAACCGCCCTACCTTCGGTGATTTGCTGGCGTAGGCGAAGCAACTCAGAAGATGATTGACTGATGTCCACATAAACATAATCGGTGCGAGAGATGGTTGCCAATGCATTACTCTGATTGGCAGAAACTAATGCACCACCAGTTACCGCAGAAATGCCAATCCGACCACTGATTGGTGCCTTAACAATGGTACGACTATAATCCAATTCGCTTGCACCTAGGCTGGCTCTTGCACTGTTAATGGCAGCATCTGCACTGTTAATACTTGCGTTAGCCTGAGCGACGGTCGCTTTTGCCGCCTCAACATTAGCTTCCGCGGTACGCAACGAGGTTATGGCTTGGTCGTAAGATTGCTGAGAAATCGCATTCACCTCCACCAACCCTTGAAGCCTTGCCAAATCAGCTTTTGCCTGAGCTAAAACCGCTTGTTGTGCCATCAAGGTTGCTTGTGCTTGTGAATACACAGCACGAGCATTTTGAGCGGCTGCCTGAGCACTGGCAACCGATGCCCTGCCCGACTCAATGGCACTGACATAACTGTCTGTATTGATGCGGTAAAGTGGCTGGCCTGCACGCACAAAACTGCCTTCATGAAATAACACTTCATCAATAATACCCGTAACCTGCGGGCGTACTTCAGAAGTCTCAACAGCAGTCACTCGACCAGAAAATGTCTTATTAACAGGAATAACACCCAAAGCTACTTTTTGTACATCAACAACCACTGATGGCATTTGCTGATGAGCCACCTCCTGTTTTGCTTGGTCAGACTGACCACAAGCTGTCATCAACGCCATACCAGCAAATATTGCAACAATCGTTACTACACGCAAGTTTTGTTTCATAAACACCTTATTTTTTAGTTCATTCATCACATTTATTAATAAAAAGCTTAATTAACTGGTTTTAATTTTATTAATATAGTTTTACGGCTTTGGTTTTTAATTGGTTACAAAATGATCACCGCAAGTAAGTAAGCAGAAAAGCAAAACCCTAAAACCACGCAAAACCCTTAGTTATTATACTTTAAAAAATACACAAAATTTGAATTTTATTTAGTTTTTAGCCAAAAATCCATGTTGTATTTTTAGCCAAAATGTGTACAAAACAGATATTTTTTGATTGGCTTTAGGTAAAATTTGGCAATTTGTATCGAATTTTAATTTTTTTAATAAAACTACTTGCATTTTTGAAAAAAAATGCTAGAATATCGCCTTATTAAACAGGCTGGATGGCAGAGTGGTCATGCAGCGGACTGCAACTCCGTGTACGCCGGTTCGATTCCGACTCCAGCCTCCATAATTTTTTAAGACCATCTGCCCGGGTGGTGAAATTGGTAGACACAAGGGATTTAAAATCCCTCGCTCTTACGAGCGTGCCGGTTCGAGTCCGGCTCCGGGCACCATTATTTTGCTTTAAACCCCTGATTATTCAGGGTTTTTTGTTGTCTCAACGGTTACAATTAATCACCAAGACAAAGGTCGCACCTTGTCCTTATCCGCCAACTTCTCCCACACTTGTTCATTGACAGTGATTTGGCTGTTTTGATAATAAGCATTAAATCCACCCTCTTTGACAAAGTTTAATGTCAGAGCTGACCTTTAAGCTGGAATTTGTTAAAGCCACAAGCGAATCTCGTCAGTTTAAGGGGATCATCTCAAAGCTTGCCTTGGATAACGAAGACACGCAAGAAAAAACTGCGTAAAACAGGCACCATCTCCATCACAGGCGATGTGACGGTGATTGGTGGCTGATTCTACCTAAAACAAAACCCCAAACTCTGCAAAGTTTGGGGTTTTGCTTATTAAAAACCCCACCTTGTAAAGTGGGTTTTTAAAAAATTTAAAATTAATTTGTATTGAAATTTTTAATAACTTTATAAGTAATTGTTTGGTTATTAGCATCTATAACTTCAAGCAACGCTCCTTTATAACCAATCTGCTTTGATTCTGATAAATCGTACTCAACATCATTATTAAATGCAGGGCGAGCCATATCGCTACTAAACTCACGATAAGCAATATTGATTTTATTGCCGACCTTGCCATTATAAATCAAGGTCTGTTGGAAACTATTGCTGTTTGCCGTCACCCAGTTTTTCTTTTCAAAATTTATTCCTGCACGACAATTTACAGCACCACCCATCAAATTAACAGCACAAACAGAATTATCTGATTTTTTGATTGCAAAACCTGTGGGAATTTCCATGTTTAACACATCTAAGTATTTACCTGCCCCAGAATCATTAGTCTGGCGGTAAAACTCATGCTCGCCATCTTCACTATGCTTGGCAAAATAGCCTTGACGAATAACTGAGCCTAATATAAATTTCTGGTCTGTCGCAAAATAGACGGCTTGGCGTTCTGTCATTAACCCTTGTACCAACAATTTATCGCCAATATTTGCAGTATTGGTGCTATTTATTGGGGGTTCACTAATTTTTTGTTGTGTTGGTTGGTATATAGTTTTTGGTGTAGAAGCACAACCAGTTATCGCCAAACACAATATAGCTAAGAAAGTAAAATTTTTCACAACACATATCCATTTAGTTAAAAAAACTTTACTATACACCAACAAAAACCAAATAATTGTAAAATTATGTAACTAATTATCTTTGTCTTGCAATTTCCCCCACGCATCAAGCCAAATATCATCAAGGGCGAACACCGCGGCATCAAGCAACCATCTAGGCACATAGTAGCGATAATGTTCGCATACATCGCTAATATCCCGTACACTCAAGGGTAATGCTATGCCGTCAATATAGCGCCTTTGCCTGTTAGCTAACACAAATATCTGTATGCAATTATCACTGATTAAATCGCCCGCCACTTCATTTGGCAATGCCATGCCAAGTCGCTTGTAAATCTCTTTTCGCTTGGCGTTTAGCTTTACTTCTTGGGTTTGCCACTTGTAGCGGTCGATGGCTTTTTTACGACTTCAGCCGTCATCTTTTTGTATTCAAGGCGACCAACGAAGAAAGCACCTAGAACAGCATCAACTAATTCGCCACGTTCTTTAGGTGGCAGGCTATTGATTAGCAAGATGAAGTTATCACCGTTGATAGGTAGTGGTTTATCGTCTGAATCGACCACATTCCATTTATCGATAGCGTATTCTCCAACAATGAATAGCCATGTTGTGTCTTTTGATAACCCTTGATTGTTCCGTCTTAAATCATCTAGTGCGAGGCGCTCAATGTTCGGAGTTTGCATCTTATCGATGGCACTTTCTAACGCCTCATCCCTTTCAAGTTTGATTGTTAATTCAATGCCGCCAATGCTTACCTCTTTTGTAATCTTTTCAAGGTTGGGTTTTTTCAAAATATCTAGTTTAAAAGTCATTTTGTTGATCCTTACAATTTAATAGCCGTGATAATGGCAGGTAAAGCAAAAAGCAACAAACCGAATGCCGCTAATCCCACCAAGATTAAGAAGCGTTTCATTTCCATTTTTGCCACCATTAGAAAAGCCCCTGCATTGCAAGGGCTGTTATTGTTACGCTGTAGTGTGTCGCTCAATGATTGGGCTTTCGTCAACCACGGTGTAATTAACGTCAACTGTTACCAAATCCTTTCCGCTTGGGCTTGGGATTTCGCCCGATACTTGAAATTTAGGGATTTTAATCACATAACGCTTGTCGTCCGCGAATTTGATGGGGATTTCAAGGCTTAGCGTCTTGCCTGTTAGCTGATTAGTGATGATGTCGTGCGCCTTTTGGCTATATGCGATTGTCATACTACCGCTGATGTTAGCAAGCATAGCAAGAACATTACCGCCATAGATATTCTCGCCCAAGCATTTTTGTACTTCGGTTTGGTTGTCAATATCAAGACTAAACGATTCCACGCACACATCAAGCTTAGTGCCGTCCACTTTGATTTCACCGATTGATAGACCGCTGGCTTTGGCGGTATCGGGTGTTGGCGCGGGGGTTTTGGCGAACGACTCTGTTTTACTTTCTTGATAGCCGATACCCGTCATGCCAAATTTAACTTTGATAAGGCTTGACGTGTCAACCGTTAGCCCAAAACTTGACACAACACACCCCAAAAAGGCGTGATTGACGTTAATGTCGGTAAAGTCCTTGCTAATGGCAAACTGGTGTTTGGTTGTGCCAATGCTTAGTGTTTTTGGCGATGCACGACCCGACCAATCATTCCAAAAAGCACCTGCCAATAAGTCATCATAAGCCTCAAACATCATCTCTGTTTCAATATCGCCTTGCACGGTTGCAGATGTTACCATGCCTGCCTTGCCGACACGTCCGCCTGATAGCATTTCACTATTTGTCAGCTCGGTAGATACGGTTAGTCCGTTTGTGATGTTGGGTAAGATTCTCCACCCTGTAAGGGGTAATGTTTTATCGCTTTGTTTTGCGTATGCTGATACGACACGAGCACCACTTGACATAGTTTTTACTCCAATAAAAAAAGCCCCTTAAGGGCGGTTGAAAGGTAGTTGGGGTTGCATTTGCTGTTGTACCGACAAAATAGCGCCGTTTAGGTCGTCTCGTCTCTTTTTCCAATCGGATAGACCTTTACCGCACAAACTGGCAAATGCCTGTTCACGCTCTTTTAAGTCGCTAAGCAAGGCGTGTTGTTGCATTAGCTCCATCGTCTCACTTTGTAGCAATGAGCGAGCGTAGAAAAATGCTTGAACCAATGCTTTTTTAAAGGCAATCACTTTGGGGCTGTTTCGCATAAGGGTCATTAAAAACGTGGCTTGCTGTTCGTTAAGTTCAAAATACGGCACATCACCACCACCGTGCTGACCTTTCAATCTTGGTTGGATTTTAAATCCGACCTTGCCAAATTCTGCAAAATCAGGCATATAGGAACGCACCAATTTAATTACGTTTTCATGCTTAACGCCTAAACCCTGTGCGATTTGCAGGGTTGTTGTTTTTGGCTGACCATCATCAACCATGACCAATTCATTCATATTCACTCCGAACATAAAAAATTCTTGCCACATAAAAAAATCCCCACAGATTGGCAAGATAATCTATGGGGAATGCCTTTAAAAAAATTAGTAGTGCCGATACGGCACACTCACATTGATTTGATAAATGCCATCGGTTGACGGCACAGTGATAATGCTAGGGGCTAGCAATTCCAACCGCTCTAGCTGTTTGGCTTTTAGGTGCTTGGCAAGGCTGTCGGCTTGTGTTTTGATTGCAACCGTGCCGCTATTCTCGGCTGTGAATAACTGCACAATCAGCGTGCCAACTTCAAGCACACACGGTTCATCGCTCACACTGTTAATGTGATTGATACCGCCAAGCACCGTTACACGCCCCCAAACGCCCTTTTTAGGCGGTTTAAGGTTTGCATTGTCCCTACCCATCAGGGCAGGGTCAAAATGCTCCCACCGTGCAATATGGCTCAATATAAGCCGTTCGATTGTTGTACTGTTCATGCTTACCCCATTCTTGCCATTGCGCTGTTATAAGCGTTTTGATATACACCTGTCGGGGCTTGCTTTGACCAGCCATTTTCAAGGCGGATTGAATAAGGCGAATTGGTTTGAATGTAGATTGTTGGATAGTTACCCTTAGCAATCCCCATAATCGCCTCAATGCCTGCACCTGTTTGTGCCATGCTGGGCTTGCCAATGCTAATGTGATGTGACCGCCTGTATGCGCCGGTATCGACAGGAGAGAGCGCAACCACGTTGTTATAACAATCGATGGCAAAGGTGCGATACTGCTTATCTAGCTCATCTGTGATTTGCTTGATAAAATCGCTAGGCGGTTTATCCCACTTCATGCCCATAGTTAAGCCCCCTTAGTTGCATTACCCACGTCACATTAGCAGGGTCTTTACTGACATTTAGCACACGCATGTCATTAATCACGTCATCAATCAATGGCGCTTCGTCCACTTCAGATTGTAAGCATGTTAATTTCACGTCATGCACGGCGACCGTCTGCCCGTCAATCTCATAAGCGTTATATGAGCCAAATACCCCACGCCCTTGATACGCTTTGTCTTTGCCTGTGTTATCGTTAATCACCCAATCATTCGCGCTGTGAACACGTCTAATCGCGGTAAACTCTGTCACGGCATCAGCTAAATCGGTATCAAACGCCTGACGGATTTCTTCGTTTATTTCATTTTTTAAGCTCATGCCCATCCTTTAGTAGCGAGATACCATCAAGTTAAGTCCGCCTTTGACAACAAAAGGTTTGATTAAATCAAGTGCCATCATCTCATACTCACTCATCGGCTGACCATCAACGCCTGTTGCATAGGTTTTTGATACCGATACATCGCCCGCTTTTGATGATTTAGACACAACCACGCCTTCGGTGCGTGCTTGGTATAGCTCGCCTGCCAGATATGCTTTGGCGATTAATCGCCCTGCTTGTTTGACATTGTCATGGTAGGGCTTTTGTATTTGATGGCGTGATAGCCAAGCATTGACCGCAAGTAGCGTGTCTTCATTGGCATCAGGCAAATTTAGTTCGTCTTGCGTCATAAATGCCCCATTATAAAACCCCCATAAGGTAAAGTTCTTATGGGGGTTTTGCGATTATTCCACTTTGCCAGTCTCAGATGTCGTGCCTGTCAAAGCTTCTGTTTTTTCTGGATTTTTAATGCCGTAATCGCCCCCACTTTTAGCGGTATCAGTCGCTTTCATTGCTCCTACCGTACTTTTTGAGTCGTCAAAGTAGTCTCTTTCTGATGGATAAGTGTAGTTAAAAGCGGGTTTTACTTTGTCTTTGGGTAGTCCCATCATTTACTCCTTATAGGTTGGTAATTAAAAAGCGGATTGGCGTTTGTTCTGGTGTTGCATCCAGTCGCCAGTTTGTGCCTGTTTGTAGGTCTGTCCAGCTTGCTGATAAGGCTTCATTCTTTGTACCGCCTGTCAATGCAGAATCTTCAGCAATAAAGCTAAACCCCTGTGGGTGGATTAACGCATGACGGCGTGTCCAAAGCGTGGTATGACCTGCACCATTACCTGTGTTCGCCGTGCGTTCAAGCTCCAAATCATCTTGACCTACCACCATGTCGGCAGCAAATGCCCCACGACCTAGCAAGTACGACACATATTTGGCGTTTTTGCCTGTGCCTATGATTGTGCCTTTGGTGGATTGAATGACCATACGACCGTTATAAGTCTCCACAGGCTTTAAATCATCAGCGGTGGTAACTTTCTCTACCAGTCTTTGCTTACGCATTTTGGTGGCAATGAGTGGATGAACAATCATGATGCCACGTCCTTGATACGCCTCATCAAGCGTGCCTTCGGCATCGATAAACGCATTCACATCAAAGCCACTGGTGTCATCAGCGGTGGTCTTTGAAATGTCATGGGTAAGCTTCTTGCCGTTGGTATGGTCATAGTTCATCAAACCAAACACGGTAGCAATGGCTCGGTTTTCCATTTGGGTCAGCCAAAATCCGTCTAACATTTTAGCAATCTCACTCAAAGGCGATTTGCCCGTTAAATAGTTCTCCAGTCGGCTCTCAATAAAGCCCTCGTTTAAAAAGGCGACACGACCTTTTGACTTACTTGCTTCAATACTTCTAGGCATGGCAATATCAGTCATGATGGTGTTGCCATAGTTGGCTTCAAGATTGCCATCAATGGGGTGGATAAATGGCACTTCAAAGGTTTTTGAACCGCTTGTCAGTAGTGGTCTTAGGCGACTATCTGACACAAAAGCTCCTGACTGATAAAACTTTGAACGCTGCAGGTTGTCTTTAACTTGATAAGACAACACCACATTTTTGTTAAAAATTTCTCTTAATTTGGGCATGATTACTCCATGAATAATTGATTGAATAAAGTTGGGTTGTTTTGAGCCAAAGCGACTCGCTCGGCTTCCGTATAATCTTGGGCTTGTTTTTGACTTTGACCTGTTGCCCCTGTGCCACTAGCCCTTGTGCCGTCAATCAAACTGTCAAACTTACCCCCATCTTTGAACTCTTTTACTAAATCGTCCAATGTAGAAATGGTCAAATTACCATTGCCATCTGTTACTTTAACTTCGCCATTGTCGCAAGTTAAGCGTTTTTCAATCAGCATTTGCAAGATTTCTTGATTATGGGCATTGGTGGATAACTGGCTGGCAATTTTCAATGATTGTGATTTGATTAAATCATGGTTGCGTTCGGCTGTCATATCACTCATCTGTTTTTCAAGATTTGCAATTTTATCTTGATAGCTTTTTTCTAAGGTTTCAAAATCGCCTTTTTTGCGTGCTAACTCTTCTGCCTGTTTGTCTTTTTCGGCTTGTTCGGCTTTGCGTTTTTCGGTTTCTGCCTTTTTTTCGCCAAGTAGCGTTTCGTTGTGCTTTCGCAAACGCTCAATTTCAGCTTTTAATGTTTCAAGCTCGTTGTTGTTGGTGTTGGTGTTTTCGTTGTTTTGTTCGGTCATGGTTACTACCTTTGGTTGTGCCGTTACAAACGGCGGACAATAAAAAACCCCTTGCAGTTGCAGGGGGCTTAAAAGTTTATGAGTTAAAGTATGATTTTATGCACCATTAAAACGGTCATCTTGCTTGATTTTTTTAATCAAGCCAGTCTTAGGAATTTCGTCAAGGTCAGCTTTAATAATTTCATTGGCAATAAAATTAAAGTCATCTTTGGATAAATCTTGCAAGGCGATAAACCCAAAAAACTTCTCTTCATTATCAAAATCTTGCATCATTTCACTATCTTGCCCAAATTTTTTAATCAGACTTGGGCGGATTTCATTTAACACTTGATTTGCAAAACTTTTACTACCAAAATTATTGCCATCACTTATCATAATCATCGCTAAACTCCCTAATAATTAGGATTTTCTTTTGTTGTTCTTGTGATAATGATAGCACAAAACCCATGACTTTTTCCAGTCGCTCTTTGTCAAACTTGCGTACATCAAGTGGCACAATATCAGATTTTTCAATATGTCCAATAATGTTTGCTTTTTGACGCTCCCACGCCTTTTCAGACTTTGTGATACTATGTAAATAGGCTTTTATATCCACATCGCTACCAATTGCATACATCATATCAAGCGTTTGCCATTCTTTAACAGGCAAGTCATTATCCTTTTTGGCAAAGTCTGGTGGATTGCCTGTCGGATTGGCTTTGTGATAACGGTCATCATATCGCACCAAATAAATGCCAAAATACTGTTGCAATAAATCAGCAAGCTCGGCTTCGGCAGGTCGTGGTGTTTTTGGTTTTTCACCACGCTTAACAGGCTCATTTTGCAGTCTGATAACTTCGCTTTGCCGTGGTTGCAAATTACCAAAACTCACCGTCTGATAACTTGGCTTTTGTGTCGTGCGTTCTGCAATTACCATTTCATCAAGCGTTAAAGGCTCAAAACTTCTATCAAGCCCAAGCTGTTTAAATTTATCCGCCGTCATACCGTCTGACAAAAAAGTTTGGGCTTTTTTCTTACCCAAAACCGATTGAATGTAGGCTTTATCTTGTTTTTTAAGCCACTCATAATAGCTGACATTTTCGGTTACGCCAAATTCAGACGCTCTATTTTTGGGGCTTTCGTAGCCGTCAAAAACAATCTCAAAACTTGACCGACAGTTAAAATGGTAAGGCGGATATTTCGCCTTGTCAATCGGCATAAAAGTGTGGTCTAAATGGCGACAAATAGAACTGGTTCGGCTATCCAATGTGGCATTTATCCGAATGCCTTTGATAATATCACGGTTTTGGTTGATAAATTCTTGCTTAGCTTCACTTGCCATAATCGCTGTGCCTGTGCGAGCGATAGCGTGGGCATTTCTTGTTGTTGTACGCAAAATGCCATCTTGATAACGATTAGCACGGCTACCACGAATCAGCTGTACAAGTTTATCATTGGTTAAACCCTCGCTGTGCGCCAAGCGAATGGCGCGGATAATGCGTTCGCTTTCATTTTTGCCAAATGATTTCGTTAGTTCATCTAATGTTATGCCCACATTGGTGGTGATGTTTATTTGTAGATTTCAATAAATTGGGCGGTTGTCAATAGACACAAAAAACCCCAAAAACCGTTATTTTATTGGGTTTTTGGGGTTATTTTGGATTTTTTGAAATGCTTTGAAAAAGCAAAATGGTACCAGTGGTCGGACTCGAACCGACACGCTTTTAAAGGCAACGGATTTTGAATCCGTCATGTCTACCAATTTCATCACACTGGCATGAGTGGTTAAGTTTCTAACTTATGGATGCGTATTATATAGATTTTTAATATTGTGTCAAGCATTTTTTTATTAAAAATTTATGAATTTTTAAAATTCTGTAAAACTGCTGGGAAAATCAAACGGTCAGCTATTGCTTTTGTGCTGGAATAATTTTTACTTCCAATACATAATTCATGATACTAGGCTTACGCTCAAAACTGTCATATTCTAACCGAATGACATGACGACCATTTGCTACCACCAAATAATCACCATTGGCGAAATCATGATAATAAGGAATGTCCAAAAAGGGTTTCATGCGAGTATCTGATACCGACACACCAACCACTTCGCCCACATTTGGGTAGATGAAGTAATCGCAAGTATTACCCAAAATCTGCTCTTGGCGAGATACGATTGTCCTATCAATGCGTTTTTGTACCAACTTTGGACATTCATCTTGCACATTGATGGGGCCTTGTGTCAAACTTTCACGCCTAACTAGCTCATCTACAATCATCATAGACTTACCCGCCCTTTCTACCCCCCCTGCCCTGGTGATACAGTGTCGTCGCAACCAGTAATCACTGTAAAAAGCCCAAAGAATCCCACCCATTTTGAGCGACACGCCATCATATGTCAAATACCTTTTAAAAAGTCGCTCACACACACATTTAAAGACCTAGATGCCACCGTATCAATAACTTGCATGCGTGCCTGCGAATCAATCGCTGCGTGTCCAAGCTCAGTTAGTGTAACGCTCTTTGAGGCTTGTTTAGAAACACAATCGCAGATTTTATTTTCCAAGCTCGCTTTTTGGCCTTTGCTCATCAGCATTGATGCAGTTTGATAAATATGGTTAGCATTCAATTCGTTATGACACCGCTTATCCACCACCGCTTTAACGATATTCATGCTAATAGTATTTGATGGACTGTGTACTGTTTGCGGACCAGTGGTGGTACAGCCCAATAAGGCAATTGTAAATAACCATGCAATTACCCAGCATTTTTCTTTCATAATAATCCTAACATAATAATCCTAAATTGCATTAAAACCATGCTTAAATCAAACATCAATGATATCATCAAATGCGGCATTCAAAACATTCGCCAAGTCAATTGGGTTGATGCCAACATCTAATCCTCGCCTAGCACCGCTGACATACATTTTAACCAAACTTTTGGCTGTGCCATCTATCACGGTTGGTAGTTTTTTCTTCTGTCCGATTGGACTAATACCGCCCACCACATAGCCTGTGATGCGTTCAGCACTTGACACATCTGCCATTCTTAATTTTTTGGCACCCACCGCTTTGGCAAATTTGCCCAAATTAAGCTGATACGCCACAGGTAACACCGCCACAAAGTAGCTTTTACCATCGGTGGCAAGCAAAGTTTTAAACACTTCTTGGTTGGTTAGACCCAATTTTTCTACCGCTTCATCGCCAAAATTGCTACAACTTGGGTCATGGTCATATTCGTGGATACTAAATGGTATTTTTTGCTTTTTTAATAAAGTAATCGCAGGAGTCATTATCATCACTCACTTTTTTAATTCATACATTTTTTGCATAGCATCATAAAAATCCACAACCAATGAGTCAAAAAACCACGCAAAAAGCTACTCAATTGGCATAATGGGCATGACCACATCGCCATTTTGACCACGATGACGCAGATAATGATCCAGTAAGACAATCGCCAGCATACTCTCAGCAATTGGCACAGCTCGCACACCCACACACGGATCGTGTCGCCCAAGGGTTCTGACATCGGTTGGGTTACCCTGAATGTCAATGGTTTTACCAGCTGTGGTGATGCTTGCTGTTGGTTTTAGGGCAATGGCAACTTTAATCGTCTGCCCGCTACTAATCCCACCTAAAATTCCGCCTGCATGATTGGCGTTAAAACCATCAGGAGTCAGCTCATCTCGGGCTTCGTGTCCGAATTGCTCAGCAACAGCAAAGCCATCACCAATTTCCACGCCCTTAACCGCATTAATGCTCATCATCGCATGGGCAATGTCTGCATCCAGACGGTCAAAAATAGGCTCACCCAAGCCCACAGGAACATTTTGGGCATAAATTTCCAGCCTTGCCCCACAGCTTGTGCCATTTTCACGCAATGATGTTACCAATTTTTCAAAGCGTGGTACCACTGTCTCATCACCACAAAAAAACGGATTGGTCTCTACAAGATTCCAATCTAGCTTGCTTGCTTTTTCGTTGCCAATTTGGGTAACGCAGCCTCTAATGACAATACCAAGCCGTTCTTTTAAGTATTTTTTGGCAATTGCCCCTGCCGCCACACGCATGGCCGTCTCTCGTGCAGAAGAACGACCGCCACCACGATAATCTCTAAAACCGTATTTCATCGTATAGGTATAATCGGCATGGTTGGGGCGAAAAGTCTTGGCGATATTACCATAATCTTTGGACTTTTGGTCTGTATTGCGAATGAGCAACCCAATTGGCGTGCCTGTCGTCCGCCCTTCAAAAACACCTGAAATGATTTCTACTTGATCATCTTCTTTTCGCTGAGTGGCAAATTTGGAAGTACCAGGTTTTCTGCGGTCAAGCTCAATTTGCAAATCCTCTTCTGTGAGTGGCAAATTAGGTGGAATGCCGTCCACAATTGCCATCAAACCCACACCGTGCGACTCACCACAAGTGGTTACACTAAATAACTTGCCAATAGTATTGCCTGACATTTTTTATTCCTTATTTAACAAAAGCCAGAAGAACCAGAAGAAAAGATGGTCAGTCGCCTTTCTTCAATTATTATTTTCAATCGTTCTTGACTTTGCGTTTGATAAAAACCAACCCACAAACGCAAATCTACCTCAATAAAGCAAGTAAACATATCGTATTTTGCAATATATTTTTCAATGAGGGTTATCTTGCATACTGCTCAAACAGCTCTCTGTATTCCACCAGCTCTTCTCTTGTGATGGCAAAAATACCATGACCACCCTTTTCAAATTTCAGCCAATTAAATTGAATGCTTGGATAAGCCTGTCTTAAATGCCATTCACTATTACCCACTTCACACACAAGCAGGCCATCACGAGTCAAATAATCAGGTGCATGGTACAAAATTTTATGCACCAACATCAACCCATCTTGTCCAGCAGCAAGTGCAAGCTCGGGCTCATGCAAAAACTCTGGTGGCAAATCTGCCATATCTTCGCTGTCTACATAAGGTGGGTTGGTAACAATCAGTTCATACTGATTTTCCATAGGCAATCTTTCAAATAAATCACTTTCTAGCAAATTGACTTGATGTTCAAGCTCATGGTATTCCACATTTGTCCAAGCCACTTCCAAGGCATCTTTTGAAATATCGGTTGCATCTACATTGGCATCAGGCAAAGCTTTAGCCAATGCAATAGCAATACAACCAGAACCAGTACAAAGATCCAGCACTCGCTCAGGCTGGGCAAGCTCCCTGCCTTCAAGCCCATGCTCAAAAAAACTTGCTTTATTGGCATCATCAACATCAAAATATGGGAAAAACCGCTTGTTAATCAGCTCAGCAATTGGCGAACGGGGAATAAGTACACGCTCATCCACATAAAAAGGCAGGTGGCAAAAATAAGCCAAATTAATCAGATAACTTAACGGCTTACGCTGTACAATGCGATTGCCAAGCAAATCAAGCACAGCCATCTTTTCTGTATCAGTCAAACGACAATCTAAAATTTCAGGATCGGCCGACCAATCCAAATTTAGCGTATGTAGAACAATTGCAGAACTTTCAGCAAACTCATCAGTCGTGCCTTGTGCCACCACCACATCATATTCACGCAATTTACTCACACAAAAACGGATAAAATCACGAATCGTACGCAAATTTGCCTTAGCTTCATCAAGCTGTGCATACAGCTCATTAATTTGGGCGGGACTCAATCTCCCATCATCGCACGCGCCAAAATCAACAAAATCTTGCTCGTTAAAAATTTGATCATCATTTAAGTTCATATTAACATCATAATTAAGATTGGGTGCATCAGACATGATTGGCTCTATACAATAAAAATTAAAATAAAGTTCTCATTATAAATAAAATTGTATTTTTTTTAAACTTATTTTATGTAGTTTGGGGTGTTTTTATCTCTTAACATGAAATTTTGTTGAAAAAATAGTTTTTTTTGATAAAAAATTGTTACAATAAGCCAAATATTTATCCAATATATCTTTATCATTTCACAGTTTCACACATTCATCAAAGTCAAAGAGAAAAATCATGAGCGACAAATTGCCCTTTTGCTTACCCACCAACATCACCCCAGAAGTTTTTTTGGCTGAATATTGGCAAAAAAAACCACTACTGATCAAAAATGGCCTACCTGCCTTGGTAGGTATGTTTGAACCAACAGATGTGCTAGATTTGGCAATTGAAGATGGCGTTTGTGCTCGCTTAATCACCCAAAAAGACGATAATCCACAACAATGGACACTCAAAAACTCACCTTTGACCCAAAGCGATTTACAAAAAACACCACGCCTGTGGACGGTGCTGGTACAAAATTTAGAACAGTGGTCGCCTGAGCTGGGCGAACTGTGGCAAGCTTTTGATTTTATCCCCAAGTGGCAACAAGATGATATCATGGTCTCAGTCGCCCAAGCTGGCGGTTCAGTAGGCGAGCATTATGATGAATACGATGTCTTTTTAGCACAAGGCTATGGCAAACGCCGCTGGATACTTGGCAAAATGTGTACACCTGACACGCCATTTGTCAAAGACCAACCCATTCGTCTGCTAGATGACATGGGCGAGATTATTTTTGATGAGGTATTGGAGGCTGGCGATGTATTGTATGTACCGCCACGCCTATCTCATCATGGGGTAGCAATTGATGACTGCCTGACTTTTTCATTTGGTTTTCGTCGCCCCAATATGGTACAAATCCTAGACGAAGTGGCAGATGTGGCCACAGGCGAACACTCCCTATTTTCACCTCTTGTGTTGCCACAAGCCCTACAAAACAATCCTTATGAGCTATCAGCCAATAGTATTGATGCAATCAAAAGCGAACTCATCAATGTATTAAATTCAGACAAAGGCACAGCCATCTTAACCCAAGCTCTTAGCGAACTTGTCAGCAAACGCCAATACGACCTCATTGCCTTTGATGACGAATCAACACCAGATGAACTTGCTCAACGCCTACAAAATGGCGAATATCTCATCATAAACCCTGCTTGCCGTTTTGTGTTACAAGATAATGAATGGTACATCAACGGAGAGAATGTCTGCTTAAATGATCATGAATTGTCACTCATCAACAGACTGACCAATCATGAAGCAATCGTCTTTGATGATTTGAATGGTAATCTACTGACAAGTGTGACCAATTGGCTAAATGACAATTGGCTGATTTTGCTTTAAGCACACCAAGATAAAACAAAAAAAATGAGCTACATAAAGCTCATTTTTTTACACCCACCCCAAAATCCGCAAAATCGCCATACCGACTGCCATACCAATCATGCTAAAAACGGTAGTAAATGCCAAAATATTGGCAGCCAAAATCGCATTACTACCCATTGCTTTTACCATTACATAGCTTGCCGCTGCCGCAGGGCTTGCCACCATCATAAATAGCACGCCAAACTGCACCGCAGACAAGCCAAACCCCACACCCATTATAACCGCCACAATCGGTGCAACCACAATTCGCCCAATACTCGCCTGCATAGACACGCCAGTCAAGGCAAACATTGATTTGGCGTTAATACTCGCCCCTGCACAAATCAGCGCCAAGGGCAAGGCGATATTGGCAAACAGTCTGCCTGTTTTAAGCACAAAATCAGCTGGCATTGGCAAATTAACCGCCTTATATAAAAAAGCTGATACCAAGGCAATAATCAAAGGATTTTTGATGATTTTGGGTAGCATATTCAAAGACTTTTGCCAAAAGCCCTGCCCTGTATCGGTGCGACTTAGGGTAATCACCGCCAAAATATTATACAAAATGGTAATCAGCCCCATATACACCGCCCCCACCGATAGACCCGCCTCGCCATAGGCATTGGTTACGGTCGCAAGACTGATAATCGCCATATTGGAGCGAAACACCCCTTGCACGAATACGCCTTTATCACAAATATCCTGCACAAAAAATTTGGCATAAATCTCTGCCAAAAAATACAGCAAAAAAGTTGTACAAACCCCCGCAAGCAATAAATCAAGCTGGGCATAAAAATGAATATCGCTGTTTAATACACTCAAAAACAACAAACACGGCAAGGCAACTTTAAAAACAATATCAGATGCTGTCGCCACAAAACCTGCATCAATCACGCCCTTTTGTTTTAATAAAAAACCACTTGCCATCAAGATTAAATTGGGGGCGGTAATATTAAAGGCAAAAATAATGGCAGATAGCATTTTGGACTCGTTTTTATATTTAACAAGTGTTTACTTTTTTCTTAGGCTATTTTTGATAATTTTAAACCTTATCAACCTATATTTTAACTATCAAGCCATTAAATAATTAAAAAGTTGTATCAGTTATATTTTTTACAAATCTAATGACTGCTTTTTCATCTTCTTAACCGTCATCGCCAGCAAACTTATCGCCGCAGGGGTAACCCCACTTATCCTGCCTGCCTGCCCAAGTGTCGCAGGGCGAATGTGGGAGAGTTTTTGTACAATTTCATTGGACAGTCCAGACACCGCTGTATAATCAAAATCAACAGGCAAGGCGGTATTTTCAAGGCGTTTCATTTGCTCAATTTCATCGTTTTGGCGGTCAATGTAGCCTGCATATTTAACGCCAATTTCAATTTGTTCGCCCACTTCTTCACTTACCGCAGAATCGCTAATTTTGGCAATGTCAAAAAAAGTGATATTGGGGCGTTTTAATAAATCCAGCAGATTATTTTCTTTACTTAGTAGCTCATCAGGATTATTTGCCATAAAGGCTTTGCCAAGCTCGTTGGTAGGCGTTGCCCAAAGTGCTTTGAGTCGTGCGGTTTCTGTCTCAATCGCCTCTTGTTTTTGATTAAACTTCGCCCAACGCACATCATCTACCAAGCCAAGCTCTCGTCCAATGGCAGTCAAACGCTGGTCGGCATTGTCTTCACGCAAAAGCAGGCGATGCTCGGCACGACTGGTAAACATCCGATACGGCTCTTTGGTGCCGTGGGTAATCAAATCGTCCACCAGCACCCCCAAATACGCCTCGTGGCGTTTGGGCGTCCACGCCTCTTTATTTTGCACCAACAGTGCGGCGTTCGCCCCTGCCAGTAGCCCCTGTGCCGCCGCCTCTTCATAGCCTGTGGTGCCGTTGATTTGCCCTGCAAAATACAGATGGTCAATGGCTTTGGTTTCAAGCGTGGGCTTTAAGGCTTGGGGGTCAAAATAATCGTACTCAATGGCATAGCCTGCACGGATAATGTGGGCGTTTTCAAGCCCTTTCATAGAATGCACCAAATCCAGCTGTACATCAAAGGGCAAACTGGTGGAAATGCCATTGGGATACAGCTCGTGCGTGGTCAGACCCTCAGGCTCAATAAAAATCTGATGGCTGTCTTTGTCGGCAAAACGATGAATTTTATCCTCAATGCTTGGGCAGTATCTAGGGCCTACGCCCTCAATCACCCCAGAATACATCGGCGAGCGGTCAAGGCTTGCTCGGATAATGTCGTGGGTGCGTGCGTTGGTGTGGGTAATGTAGCAGTTGATTTGGCGTGGGTGCATAGACGCATCGCCCATATAGCTCATCACAGGCAAGGGCGTATCGCCTGCTTGCACAGTCATTTTGCCAAAATCCACCGTGCGTGCATCAAGGCGTGGCGGTGTGCCTGTTTTGAGTCGTCCCACAGGCAAATTAAGCTCCCGCAAACGGTGGGCCAAGCGAATGCTGGGCGGGTCGCCTGCACGCCCCCCTTGATAATTATCAAGCCCAATGTGAATCACCCCACCCAAAAAAGTGCCAGAAGTCAGCACCACCGCCGTGCAATTAAAGCGAATGCCAGACTGGGTAACCACCGCCACCGCACGCCCATTTTCTACGACGATGTCGTCAGCAGACTGGGCAAAAATATCCAAATTGTCTTGATTTTCAAGGGCTTGGCGGATATAGGCTTTGTATAATAAGCGGTCGGCTTGCGCTCGTGTGGCTCGCACCGCCGCCCCTTTTCGGCTGTTTAATACCCGAAATTGAATGCCTGCGTGGTCGGTCGCCAGTGCCATCGCCCCGCCCAATGCGTCCACTTCACGCACCAAATGCGATTTGCCAATCCCACCAATGGCAGGGTTACAGCTCATCGCCCCCAGCGTCTCAATGTTGTGGGTCAATAACAGCGTGGCAACGCCCATTCGTGCCGATGCCAATGCCGCCTCCGTGCCTGCGTGTCCGCCACCGATGACGATAACGCCGTAGTGTTTTGGGTAGTTCATTGTTTGCCCTATTTTTTTAATTTAACTTAGCTTCAATTTAACCGCTTATTATAACAGTTTTTGGTGAATAAAAAAATCAAAACCGCCATTTGGACGGTTTTTGACGGATAGGTTTAAAATCAATAACATCAAACTGCGTTTAAAATATAAAACATTTACAGTACACCTGATAAAAAAATAATACGCTTGATAACAATAGTTTAAAGTCATTTATTATCAAAAGCCTATTATTTAGGTGCTTATTATGGCATTTAAATCAACCCCAACGCCTTTAAATTGTCTATGGTACTTTGGGGCAAATTTTTATACATGGCTTGTTTGTCCTTGTCATCGCCAAATTTTAAAATCATTTCAATCAATGGCAAACCCTCAAAAGGCAAGTTATCCAATTTTTTTAAAAATTTTAATAAATACAGACCTGCGATGATGTCCTTATCCGCCAGCGTACGATGATTGACCATACGCCACGCCAATTCCCCTGCCCCACCCACAGTCACAATTTGATGAATGGCTTGCAAGGCGGTATTAGGATTTTCGCACAATTTGACAATGCTGTCAGAGTGCTGTTTTATTTTGGTTAATTGTTCATTATTCATAGATTTATTATTTAGATTTTATCCACGCATTACAAACATAAAACGGCTGTATCAAATAAAATTTAATACCTAGCCGTTTTTGCTTATCGCTTTTATGCTTACTGTTTTTAATAGTCAAATCTAAGACAGATTTTAAAAAAACCGTTTTAAATCTCTGGGCTATGTTCTTCAATCAAGGGTTTTAATTCGCCTGATTGATACATTTCAAGCATAATATCACTACCGCCAATCAGCTCGCCACCCACCCATAGTTGGGGAAAGGTTGGCCAGTTGGCGATTTGTGGTAGCGTGGCACGAATGTCAGGATTTTCAAGGATATTAACAAAGGCAAAAGGTCGCCCAATTTGGCTTAAAATCTCCACCGCACGAGACGAAAATCCGCACTGGGGGAACTGGGGCGTGCCTTTCATATACAAAAGGACGCTATTGTCTTTGATTTGGCTTTCAATCAAGGCTTTGATGTCGGTGTCGCTCATAACTTTCTCCAAAAAAATTTGTGTGTTTATGGGGGTTTTTGTGATTTTTGCAAGCGGTTTTTGCAAATTATCCACGCAAAAATTCATCGCTATTTACCACCGTGGCAAATTCACCGTGCAAATTGGCAAGGCTAATTTGATGCACAAGCTCACTATCATAGCGTGTGCCGTCCGCACCCACACGGTCAAAAGTCGCCGTGCCGTCCGCCACCACATAGGCATCAAAGCCCAAATTGCCCGCCATTCTGGTGGTGGTAGACACGCAGTGGTTGGTGGTAAGCCCGACAATCACAAGACTATCAATGGCACGGCTGGTCAATTCATCGTATAAATTTGTGCCGATAAATGCCGAATTGACCGTTTTGCCAATGATGATTTCATTATTTATAGGGGCGGTTAAGGGTTTAAACTCATTGCCGATTTGATTGGGGCGAAGTGGCGAGTTGGGGTCGGTGGAATTGTGCTGAATATGAAAAATGGGCATATTTTTTGCACGCCATTTTTGTAAAAGCCGATGACAAACCGTTTCGCAATGTGGATTGTTTCTATTGCCACCCCAATGGCTGTGATTATCAAAGCCAATTTGCAAATCTATCAATAAAAGAGCGGTGTTTTGATTAATCATTGTATTTTCCAAAAGCAAATTAAATAAATGTAATACCATTTAATCCATTTTTTGCAATAACACCACACAACTGGCAAATATCCCCTCGCCTCGCCCCAAATAGCCCATTTTTTCATTGGTGGTGGCTTTGATGCTAATACAGTCGGTATCCACTTTTAAAATATTGGCGATACATTCACGCATTTTGGTATTGTGGGGGGCGATTTTGGGCAATTCACAAATCACAGTCATATCGGCATTGATAAGCCGATAGCCTTTGTCTTGCACCATTTGATAGACTTGGCTCAATAACCGTTTGCTGTCCGCCCCTTTGTAGGCAGGGTCGCTATCACTAAAATGCTGACCAATGTCGCCGAGTGCCAACGCCCCAAGCAGTGCGTCCATCAAGGCGTGGAGCAACACATCGCCGTCAGAATGTGCCAAAATGCCGTGCGTATGCGGTATCACCACACCGCCAAGCGTGACAAAATCGCCTTGTGTAAAGGCGTGGACATCAAGTCCTTGACCGATTTTTAGCATAATCATCTCTCAAAATAATGATTGTAGCACATTCGTAATCAAAATGGTATAATGGCTTTGATTAAGCTTATACCAATTATACACACAATGCACAATCCTTTAAAAAACAGCCTGATTGTTATTATTTTTTGCATTGTGTTAGCAAGTATTGACCCTTTGGATTGGCACAGCTATTTATTGCATCAAATTGGCACGGTTTTTTTAATGCTACCGATGGCGTATTTATTTATCAAGCACAAAATCAGCACCAAAAGTCTTTATGCAATGACTGCTTTTTTGCTGTTGCATATTTTAGGGGCAAAGTACTTGTATTCTTATGTGCCATATGATGATTGGTCAAAATACCTTTTTAATATTTCCATTAGCGAAACTTTTAATTTTAAAAGAAATCATTATGACAGACTGGTACATTTTGCTTATGGTGTATGTTTGTATCCTTTGATATATGATTTAATCAAACATTGGTTCAAAACCAATAGCCAAAAACAGCTTGTGTTTATTGTGCTGACGGTCAATATGGCAACCAGTATGCTTTATGAACTTTTTGAATGGTTTTTGGCGATTGGCTTATCGCCCAAGCAAGCAGAACAATACAATGGACAACAAGGCGATATGTGGGATGCCCATAAAGATATGGCGTTGGCACTCATTGGGGCAGTGCTATCAAGTTTTGTTTATCCCAATTACAAAGCTTGTCAATGTAAACCTACCCAATATACACCTTAAGCACAAACTTGAAATTTGACTTTTAAACCTTATTATACAGCAAATTTGTGGATATATTATGATGACAACCTTCCCTTCACCCCCTTTCTCCAAAAATCCAAGCAACACCCGTGTCATTGTCGGTATGTCAGGCGGTGTGGACAGCTCGGTATCCGCCCTATTATTAAAACAAGCAGGCTATCAGGTGGAGGGTCTGTTTATGAAAAATTGGGAAGAAGATGACGGCACCGAGTATTGCACGGCGATGACAGACTTGGCGGACGCCCAAGCGGTGGCGGACAAATTGGGCATTTATTTGCATACCGCCAATTTTAGTGTGGAATATTGGGACAATGTGTTTGAGCATTTTTTGGCAGAATACAAAGCAGGTCGCACGCCAAACCCTGATATTTTGTGCAATAAAGAGATTAAATTTAAAGCCTTTTTGGAGTATGCCACGCACCATTTGGGGGCGGATTTTATTGCCACAGGGCATTATGTACGCCGTGGCGATATTGTCAATCATCATTCGCAAAATCTAGCAAAAGCCCCTTTATTAAAAGGGCTAGACGACAATAAAGACCAAAGCTATTTTTTATATGCGGTGGGCGGTGATAAATTGGCAAAAACTTTATTTCCCATTGGTCATTTACAAAAAAGCCAAGTGCGACAAATTGCCACACAATACGATTTAGCCACCGCCCACAAAAAAGATTCCACAGGCATTTGTTTTATTGGCGAACGCAAATTCAAAGACTTTTTGCAAACTTATTTGCCTGCCCAAATGGGCGATATTTATACCGATGACGGACACAAAATCGGCACGCATTCTGGCTTGATGTACTATACCATCGGACAACGGGGTGGCATTGGCATTGGTGGGGTCAAAAACCGAGCTGACGAACCGTGGTTTGTATTACAAAAAGACTTAAAAAACAACCGCTTAATTGTCGGTCAAGGGCATAACCACCCTTATTTATTATCCAAAGAATTGACCGCTTATAAATTGGATTGGGTGGTAAATCCGCCCCAAAATGGCGACAAACTCACCGCCAAAACCCGCTACCGCCAAGCCGACCAAGCCTGCACCGTGTATCTTGAAAATGACAAAGTGCGAGTGGTGTGTGACGAACCACAGCGGGCGGTAACTTTGGGGCAATCGGTGGTGTTGTATGACGGTCAGATGTGTTTGGGCGGTGGGGTGATTGATTGGTGTGATGCGCCGTCCCTATGATTTGATAATCACCGCTAAAACTACTTTTGGTATTGGCTAATGTCGTTTAAATAAAAAACACATAAGCCAATGCCCCAGTAATCCTATTGGAAGCAATCCTATTTGGCGTTTATTGCTGTTGAAAAGTTTTGATTTAAAAATTGTGATTTGAAAATAGACTTCCTGCAAAACCCCAAAGTTAAGGAAAACCGTTCGTGGTGAGCTTGTCGAACCATAACGGTTTTCCGCTACCCTTCGACTTAGCTCAGGGCGAACGGAAAACCTAGTATTGCAGGAAGTCTAATATAATTAAGCGTTGTTTTTTATCATTGTTATGTTATCTAGCATTGTTATTTAGATTGCTATTTAATTAAAAGGTTGTATTAAATCTCATTCACTTTATTATACGGTGGTAATCAATGCCCTATCAAGTATATATCCAAGCCCTAAAAGATTACAAAAACCACAAAATAAATGGTCGAAGGTTGCTTGCTATTTGGGAGAATGCACCCAGTGAGATTGACATTGTTTATTATAACCTACACCATTTGGTGGACGATGAAGACATTCGCCAAAAAGATGAATACTATAAAACACAGCAATTATTGCATTTAGACCAACTGATTAATGCCCTAGAAAAAGGCGAAAACCGTGAGTATTTGTCAAGGCTAAACTTTTTATCTTTTGACGACAGCCATTGTAAGAATAATAGCGATGATAAATTGTCAAAATACCCATTATCAAAACACAAGTCGCCAAAAGAAATTTTGTATTCACAGGCTTTTGCTATTATCCAAGACACACAAAATATTGATATTTTTAATCACAGCGTATTTGTGCAATTTTCTTGCCATATTAACAAATACACTTTGGCAAAAACCGCTCGTGAATTTGGCTACACAGTATTAAACATCAAAAAGCACAAATGGACATATTGGTTGTTTTTTATTCCATCGCCCAATATCATTAGCCTAAAAATAGATGACCTAAGCCGTTTTTATAAATTTTTTGAACGATGCAATCAATTTGCCTTGGTGGAGTTTTTGCTTTGTGCCAAAGATACGGATATTGAACACGCATTAAGTCAGGGTGTGGATATGGATTGTGCGATAAATACCAACCAAAACTATTTTTATTATAGGCTAAATTTTGATGGCTATGACGACAAAGACAGTGGCGAAAGCACAGCACTATTGAACGCTGATTATAATTTTGTGCCAAAAAATTTACAGCCATATTTTACCAATAAAGTTTTATCAATAAATCCAATTGTTAATTCATAGATAAAAATCGGCTTATTTTTGACAAAACCCAGGCGGTTTTTTCAAAAAAAGCTCATCGCCAGCACTGCATAAATTGTGCTATAATATGCCAACGATACCACATAGGAAACACAATGAATAGCCTTACCGCCCTATCCCCCCTTGACGGTCGCTATGCGTCCAAATGCGACAGCCTACGCCCATTTTTGTCTGAATTTGGCTTAATGCACGCCCGAGTATTGGTAGAAATCCGCTGGTTGCAGGCATTGGCAAACCATAGTCAAATCACAGAAATCAAGCCGTTTTCTGATGACACCAATGCCAAATTAAATGCGATTATTGATAATTTTTCACAAGACAATGCCGAACGCATTAAACAAATTGAAGCCACCACCAATCACGATGTCAAAGCGGTGGAATATTTTTTAAAAGAACAAATTAGTGATATTGATGAATTAAAAATGTCAGGCGAATTTATTCATTTTGCTTGTACATCAGAAGATATTAACAATTTATCACACGCTTTAATGCTCAAAAACAGCCGTGAAATATTGGCAAAATCAATGCAAGCGATTATTGACCGTATTGCACACTTGGCAGACGAATATAGCGATGTGCCAATGTTATCACGCACGCACGGACAAACGGCAAGCCCCACCACAATGGGCAAAGAGCTGGCAAATGTGGCTTATCGCTTGCACCGTCAATTAAAGCAATTTAATAGTGTAGAATTACTGGGTAAAATCAATGGGGCGGTAGGCAATTATAATGCCCATTTGGTGGCATATCCTGATATTGACTGGGCAAAAAACGCCCAAGATTTTGTGCAAAGTTTGGGGCTTACTTTTAACCCTTATACCACACAAATTGAACCACACGATTATATGGCAGAATTGTTTGACGCCCTACGCCGATTTAATACCATTTTGATTGATTTTAATCGTGATATTTGGGGCTATATTTCTTTGGGCTATTTTACCCAAAAAATGAAAGACGGCGAAGTGGGTAGCTCCACAATGCCCCACAAAGTCAATCCCATTGATTTTGAAAACTCTGAGGGCAATTTAGGTCTGGCAAATAGCGTGCTGGCACATTTGGGCGAAAAATTGCCGATTAGTCGCTGGCAACGAGATTTGACCGATAGTACCGTTTTGCGTAATATGGGCGTGGGTTTGGCACAAAGTTTGATTGCTTTTGAAGCGTGCCTAAAAGGCATTGGCAAATTGCAATTAAATACCCAAAGACTTGCCGAAGATTTGGACAACGCCCAAGAAGTGCTTGCCGAACCCATTCAAACCGTGATGAGACGCTATAATATTGAAAAACCTTATGAAAAATTAAAGGCACTCACCCGTGGGCAAGCGATGACGCGCCAGATGATGACGGATTTTGTGGGTGGTGATGAATTAAAGCAAGTGCCAGCCGATGACAAAAAGCGACTAAGCGATTTGACCCCTGCACGCTACATTGGCAATGCCAGTGAGCAGGCGAAAGGGCTTGGGGAGTGGTTAAAGTAACTAATATTTTAAATTGTCAAAATAAATAACTGGACAAACCAACTAATTAAAAGCATAAATAAAAAGCATATTGATTTTTAATGGCTTGCTTATTTATCACGCAAATTATTTGATGGTATAGTTATTTATTTTGATTGCTATTTATTTATAACTTGAATGTAAGGATTTTTATGAAAACCATGACCACCAACGAGCTACGCCAAGCCTTTATTGATTTTTTTGCCAGCAAACAGCACACGCCTGTGCCGTCATCTAGCCTTGTGCCACACAACGACCCCACTTTGCTGTTTACCAATGCGGGTATGAACCAGTTTAAAGACACTTTTTTGGGGCTAGAACAGCGTGATTACCGCCGTGCCGTTACCGCCCAAAAATGCGTGCGTGCAGGGGGCAAGCACAACGACCTTGACAATGTCGGCTACACCGCCCGCCACCACACTTTTTTTGAGATGATGGGCAATTTTAGTTTTGGCGATTATTTTAAAGAAACTGCCATTCCTTTGGCGTGGGAGTTTTTGACCTCCCCTGACTGGCTTGGCTTACCCAAAGAACGCTTGTACATTACCATTTATCACACCGATGACGAAGCCTTTGACATTTGGCACAAAGTGGTGGGTTTATCGCCTGACCGCATTATCCGTATTGGCGACAACAAAGGCGGTGCTTATCAGTCCGACAATTTTTGGATGATGGGCGACACAGGGCCTTGTGGACCTTGCACTGAGATTTTTTATGACCACGGCGAGCATATTTGGGGTGGACTGCCTGGCAGTGCGGACGAAGATGGCGACCGCTTTATTGAGATTTGGAACTGTGTGTTTATGCAGTTTAACCGCCAAAAAGACGGTACGATGGAGCGACTGCCTGCCCCAAGCGTGGACACAGGTATGGGGCTTGAACGAATGAGTGCCATTATGCAAGGCGTGCATAGCAATTATGAGATTGACACTTTTGTCAATTTGATGAACTCGGCAAGCGACATTATTGGCATACCCAATCAAAACGAGCCGTCCTTAAAGGTACTTGCCGACCATATCCGTGCGGTGGCGTTTTTAATCGCTGACGGTGTCGTGCCAAGCAACGAAGGGCGTGGCTATGTCTTACGCCGTATTATCCGCCGAGCGGTGCGACACGGCAACAAATTGGGGGCAAATGGGGCATTTTTTTACAAACTGGTGTCTGCACTGACAGGCGAGATGGGACAAGCTTACCCACAGCTTATCGCCAAACAAGCCAACATTGAAAGCATTATTTTAAAAGAAGAAGAGCAATTTGCCAAAACCCTATCGCAGGGCTTACGACTGCTATCAAGCGAGCTTGAACACTTGCAACAAGGCGACACTTTGTCTGGCGAAACTGCCTTTAAACTGTACGACACCTATGGCTTTCCTTATGATTTGACCGCCGACATTGTGCGTGAAAAAGACATTCACATTGACGAGACCGCCTTTTTGCGTGAAATGGACGCCCAGCGTCAAAGGGCCCGTGAAGCAGGCAAATTTGGGCTTGACTACACCAGTTTGATTAAAGTAGAACAGCCAAGCACCTTTGTGGGCTATGAAAAGTTGCACGCCGATGGGCAAATCCTGCAACTGTTCACAGACGGCAAGGCGGTGGACACGCTGGTTGAAGGCGACACAGGCGTGGTGGTGCTTGACCAAACGCCTTTTTATGCCGAAAGTGGCGGTCAAGTGGGCGAAATGGGGCAAATGACCACCGCCACAGGCGTGTTTGTCGTGGAAGACACACAAAAATCAGGCACAGGCATTGTCCATTATGGGCGTGTGGCAATGGGGCAACTTGACTTAAATCAAAGTGTGCTGTCCGAAGTACAAGCCGATGTGCGTCTTGACAGTGCCAAAAACCACTCCGCCACCCACCTACTGCACGCCAGTTTGCAACAAGTTTTGGGCGATGGCGTGGCACAAAAAGGCTCGCTTGTGTCATCACAACTGCTTCGCTTTGACTTTTCTTATGACAAACCAATCAGCGATGATGAGCTTGCCCACATTGAAACCATTGTCAATGAAAAAATCGCCCAAAACGACACGGTTTTGATTGAATATATGAACATCAACGATGCCAAAAACAAAGGGGCGATGGCATTGTTTGGCGAAAAATACGGCGAGACGGTGCGAGTACTCACAATGGGCAAAAATGCCGACCAAAGTGCCTTTTCTATTGAGCTGTGTGGCGGTATTCACATCAAACAAACAGGCGACATTGGACTGTTTAAAATCGTCTCTGAAAGCGGTATCTCATCAGGCGTTCGCCGTATTGAGGCCTTGACAGGGCTTGGGGCATTGCGTTATATCCAAGCAGGCGAAAAAGTGCTGAACACCCTTGCCCAAGAATTTAAAGCAAAGCGTGAAGAAGTCTTGGGGCGTGTGCTGGTCTTGACCGACAAAGTCAAAGAAAGCGACAAACAGATTGAAAAATTGACCCAAAAACTATCAAGTTTTGAAGCCAAATCGTTGATGGACAAAGTCCTTGACATAAAAGGCGTGCCAGTACTCATTAGTAAGGTGGACAATACAGACGCCAAAGGCTTACGCAGTTTGGCAGACGACATCAAATCCAAACTGCACACTGGCGTGGCGGTCTTGGCGAGTGTCAATGACGGCAAAATCGCCCTAACCGCAAGCGTCGGCAAAGATTTGACCGACAAAATCAAAGCAGGCGACATCATCAAATCGCTTTGTGAAACCCTTGACGGCAAAGGCGGTGGCAAGAGCGACTTTGCCCAAGGCGGTGCCAATGATGTGGCAAATTTGGATAAGGCGTTGGCTGATTTAAAAGATGATTTGGCAGGTAAACTATAATACCCACACCATGACAATTACATGACTGTTCACAAGGCAGTCATGCGTAAAAAGCTTGATAAAGACTGAACAATGGTTGATATAAACATTAATCATTGTAATACATCTGTTATACAAATGTCTTAAATCATTAAGCTGTTTATAAATTTTTGTCATGAATTTATCAGTTTATTTTAACAATAAATTGGGGTATAATCTGTAAAATTTTATTCACAACCTTTGGTTTTTCTAGCATTTTTTTGAACAAAAGGCAAACATAATGGCGTTAATTGTACAAAAATACGGTGGCACCTCAATGGGTAATACCAGCCGTATCAAAAATGTCGCCGCACGCGTGAAGCGTTGGCACGATCATGGTCATCAAATCGTAGTTGTGGTATCAGCAATGAGTGGCGAAACCAACCGCTTGATTGGCTTAGCTCGTGAAATATCCAATGACCCAGACCCTCGTGAATACGACCAAATGGTTGCCACAGGTGAACAAGTATCCATCGCTTTGCTTGCGATGGCACTAAAAGACTTGGGCATTAATGCCAAGTCTATGACAGGTCGTCAGGTCGCCATAAAAACAGATGAGACTCATACCAAAGCCCGCATTGAACACATTGATGCCGACAACCTAAAACAAGAACTGGCTGACGGAAAAGTTCTTATCGTAGCAGGCTTTCAAGGTGTGAATAAATACAATGATTTGACCACACTGGGTCGTGGTGGCTCAGACACCACAGGGGTGGCAATTGCGGCCGCCATCGGTGCAGACGAATGTCAAATTTATACTGATGTGGACGGTGTATACACTACCGACCCACGAGTAACCTCAAAAGCCAAAAAACTATCAAAAATTACTTTTGAAGAAATGCTAGAAATGGCATCACTGGGTTCAAAGGTACTACAAATTCGCTCAGTGGAGTTTGCAGGTAAGTACAAAGTGCCACTGCGTGTACTATCAAGCTTTGATGAGGGTGCAGATGGTGCTTTTGATGACGAATTTAAACAAAATACTGGTACACTAATTACTGCTGATGAAGGAGATGATATGGAGCGTGCTGTAATTTCAGGCATTGCCTTTAACCGTGACGAAGCCAAAATTGTCCTACTGGGCGTACCAGACCGCCCTGGTATTGCTTCAGCCATTTTAAGCCCAATTGGTGCAGCAAACATCGAAGTGGACATGATCATTCAAAATATTTCAGAAAATGGTGTAACCGATTTTAGTTTTACTGTACCTCGTGGCGATTTTAACAAAGCCCTAAAAATTCTCAATGAGAAGGTTAAAGATGACATTGGTGCCACTCAAATCATTGGCGATGACAAAGTTGTTAAAGTATCCATTGTTGGTGTAGGTATGCGTTCACACGCAGGTGTGGCAAGCAAAATGTTTGAAACATTAGCTTCAGAAAACATTAACCTACAAATGATTTCAACATCAGAAATCAAAGTTTCTGTGCTTGTACAGGAACAACATTTAGAAAAAGCCGTCAAGTCATTACACACCGCTTTCGGTCTTGATCGTGAAGATGGTGAAAGCAAAGTTGCAGGCCTATAATTGATAGACTTAAAATGATTGTAAATTTTTAATAAGAAAAATTTACATAATTTACGCTAAAAATTACTGACAAAATATCCAAGCCGTTTTATAATGATGTCTTGGGTATTTTATTTTTTTGGGTATTTTTATTATTTCATGCATCAGTGCAAGGAGCGATTATGTTAATCCTAACTCGCCGTGTTGGCGAAACTTTAATGATTGGTGATGAAGTCAGCGTTACTGTACTTGGCGTCAAGGGCAACCAAGTACGCCTTGGTGTTAATGCACCAAAAGACATTGCTGTGCATCGTGAAGAAATTTATCAACGCATTCAGCATGAACGCTCAATGCAAGCACACATGAGCCATCTAGAACAAGGTAATTTTGCACCGCCATCATTTGATGATGATGATTACTTCAATCGTTAATTCATTGATTTTTAGGGGAAATTTATGACAAAAAGCATTTCCGCCCTACTTCATGGTATTGAAACTGGCGTATTAAACTTTGCCGACATCATTGTCTTTATTGACAGTCATTATACTTATACACCAGTTGAATTTCAAAATGGAGAGATCACCAATGCAGCTGGCACCAATGAAGGTTCTGCTAAAGTGTTTAGCTTTGCTAAATTGCATGGCCTCAATCAGTTGGATACACTAAAATTATTTGCTGAACATTACCAATCTGTGCTTAACAATCCTGATGGTACAGATCATGCCAATATTCGTAATTTTATTCACTACGGCTGGCAGGGTTTTGGCTTACCAAAAAATGCCCTTACGCCAAAATGATTGGTTTTTTATCACAAAACGCTCAAAATCAGTAGAATTTACTTGAAATATTGGTAGATTTCATTTATAATTTGGGCTTTAATTTTTCTGCCATTTCTTGATTGTTGTCGCCTTTAACAACAAAAAAGAATGGTGCAACTTGATAGTTTGGTCAAATTTGTGTCTTGTCCATACCATATTTATGACACCTTGCCCAGACGGCACATCCGATACCGCTCAATATCCGTGCCATGTTTTATTAGGAGTTCACCATGTCTCGTGTATGTCAAGTGACTGGAAAGCGCCCATTAGTGGGCAATAATGTATCACACGCCAACAACAAAACTCGTCGTCGTTTCTTACCAAATCTACACAACCATCGTTTTTGGGTAGAATCAGAAAACCGTTTCGTACGCCTTCGTGTGTCATCTAAGGGTATGCGCATCATTGATAAGCACGGCATTGAAAAAGTGCTTGCTGACCTACGCGCACAAGGTCAAAAAATCTAATTTTAGATTTTCCACTTAGACTATTTTTAAGGATACGACAATGAGAGATAAAATTAAATTAGTTTCTACTGCTGGTACTGGTTATTTCTACACCACCACCAAAAACAAACGCACCATGCCAGGCAAAATGGAAATCAAAAAATTTGACCCAAAAATTCGCCAACATGTTTTATTTAAAGAAGCAAAAATCAAATAAGTTGCTCTTTAAAAATAAAAAAGACCGCACTTTTAGCGGTCTTTTTCATACATATTGTATCATTTGCAAAATACCGCCACTTCATAAACTTAGTGGCGGACAACCAACAAAGTTTGGTATGCCAATAACTTTGATGAATTCTTTTACAGTTCAAATGACCCAAATGCTGATTAATTCATACAATTTTTTTATAAAAATTTTTATAAAAAAATATTTGAAAATATTAATCATCTGACTTTTTTATTAGATGTTCATTTATTAGAACATCAGTTTAAAAGCACCCCCACAAAAAAACAAACAAACTCAATAAAATCATCTACTTATGAACAATCACCCCCTACTCACTCCCCTTACCATCGGCAACCAAACCATACAAAATCGCCTTATTATTGCCCCTATGGCTGGTGGGAACAACCAAATAATAAATCCAATAAAATCAATTATTTAAAAATATAATCCTAAAATGTTGCAAATAAGCTGTAATCAGCACCCACTAAACTACCAATTTTTCACATCAAAACATCAATTTTTTGGCAGATTTTAAACCAAAAAAAAGACCATGCATCATTGCATGGTCATCATCTCATCATTACCTAGCTTTGCATATTTTGCCAATCTTTGCTCGCCTCCGTTCTGGCCGATTCTAGCCACCGAGCAACATCAGCTACATTAACAAAATAAGCACCACCGCCAGTCTGAAATGCAGGAAATGGCAACTGACAGGCTCTCGCCTTTTTATTTGCTGTTGCAATTTTCATGTATGGCATATAGTCATCAATGACTGTCAGCAATGGCACAACAGGGTTTTTATAACGCAAAAACAGCATGGTGCCGATGTCAATGTCATGATTTGGCGTCGCCATTTTAATCCCCCTAGTATTTTCCCATAATGCCTAAAGTTCGTACCGCATGGTTTGTTATGTTCATGATTTTATTTTCCCACAGGCAGTCCAAACGCAGCATTGATATTTACAATACTTTGTGGCACCAGCGGATAATTAGGTCTGTCTGATTTTTCAAATTTTTCAAGAAGCGATCTAGAATCTGGCCACACTTTCCAAAGCTGCTTAAAAGTATTGATACCAGATAGCATCGTCTCAGCATCAAATTTAGCTTGTCTTTTTTTTCTTTGCTCATCTTCATAGGCTTGTTTGGCAACAAGGTATTTTTTGATGATTGCATCATCCTTGGTTAAGCCGTGAAAATCCTTACCAATACATGGACCATGCATCAAAACCACTCTATTATCAGAAAGAATAACATCAAAATAATACTTATTATCCAAGCATTGAATACCCTCCAATTTAAGCACTTTTGAATGGTAAAAAAACAAATTTGGCAGTTTTTTGACATCATCAAGATATTTGCCAAAAATATGCTGATGAATTTCGTCACCAGCCAACCGAAGGTCATATTCTTTTTGTTTGATATTATCGTCAAATTTACCATTTTTAAGCAGTTCATTAACCATCAAATGCTTAATTTCTTTAGTCAATCTTGCCATGCTAGTAATCCACCCCAGTCTTTTCCAATAATGCACGATACTCAGCGATTTTTTGTTGCTGTATCTCATACTCTTTGTCCCATGCCGAAAACATACCATGCATCAAGACATAGATAAAAATGGCCAAGGCACCATAACCCAGCAGATTTTCTAACAATTTTTTCATCATATAACTCCATCGGTTGTGATTGATAAGAATATTATAGGATTTCCTTTATTATTTGTCAATAAAATAAAGGTATATTTTAAAAGAAAACCATTAAAAAATACAAAAGCATTTGATTTAAAAAGAAATTTTAAGCATAAAAAAACCACCCATGGGGTGGTTGGTTTTTGAAACTAAATAATCATGTCCTGATGTTTCCTATAACCAAAAAAAATTTATAGGTTGTGCGACAAGCAAAAATACAAGTTGCTATAACCAGTCCAATGATTGATACAAACAAAAAAGACTTGATATAAAATAAAGAAATTAAACACGCAACGATGGATAAGAACAGCAATAAGCTTAATATTTTGCTACTTAAAATAAGATTGTCATAATGCCCTGTAATCATCATATTTTTGATAAGTATGGTTGAAGACAGGCTGGCGATAATCGCCAGCAAGGCAAAAAGAAAACCCAAAAAAAGTCCCAAACAAAGAAATAATCACCTTGGCAAAATCCTTTTGATCTGCTACATCCATTAAACAAAGGTGCGAAATTGATAAGTAGCAGACAATAGCAGCCCCTAAACCGCTAATTAGCAGCCATTTGATAAGCTCTTTGCACTTTTTCAATTTCATCCAACTTCTCTATATAGGCATGGGCAATTTTGTGGTATACATCATTATGATCGCATTTACCTTTAGTGTAAGAGAAATTATTGTCAATGTAAAGAATTTTTGTTGCAAGAAGATCGATGGGGGACAACTCTTCGCCCTCTAAAGTCTCGGCTTTTACCTCAAGTTTGGTGGCTCCCAGACCCATAATGTTAGTGACATTACTCAAAATATCTAACAACCAACCATTCTTACTGGCAATTCTTAATATTTTATATATTGCCATATAACCACACCTACCACCGCTCCATCACCGACCAATGCCACACCCAGCCGATGAGATTAAAGCCGTTTTGCTCCCTTTGCTCCCCTGTGATCTGCCAATCAGGGTAAGTATCGGCATTGTCCGAGACCACACGCAAACCGTTATTGGGCAGGCGATATAAGCGTTTGCACATGAACAGCCCGCCATACTCGAAGACGAAAATTTTACCATCTTTGATGGTCTCTTTGGACATATCCACCCAGATAGTATCGCCGTCATTAATCGTTGGGCTCATACTGTCGCCATCGGCAAGAGTGGCAAAAATCTGGTCATGATGACTGCCAATGCGGTCTATCGTGGCTCGGCTCATGCGTAGCCGTCGCCATTCGTTTTCAAGAGCCACACCATCTGCCCCATGTCCGCACGCCACGCCGAAGTCTTTATAAAACGGCACCGCCACCTCGTCATCGTCTAGGGGCGTACTGCCGTCCCAATCGCTGACAGGCTCAAAGTTTGGGCTGATATTAGTAACCAAAACAGAAGCATTCATCTCTTCTTCGCCTGTGGCAAGCCAGCTGGGATTTACTTTTAAGACTTTTGCGATTTCTACAATCTTGCCACTGCTTTTTACCAATCCACGCTCAAGCTCGCTATAACTTGCCTGTGTAATACCTACCGCTTTGGCAACATTAGCTTGGGTTAAATCTGTTTGTTTTCGAGCGTATTTCAGTCGGTCTTTAAGCTCCATAGCAGCTCCTAGATTTGGGTTATTATTACATTATAAAGGTTTACCTTTGGTTCGTCAAAAAGGAATTTTTTTATAATATCTTGACTTTGAAATGGATTTCCTTTATTATTTTCCTTTATTTAAAAGGAAATATTTTTATGAATAAAAATCCAACCATTGGCAAATTGATCACAGAGTTTGGTAATCAGGTCAAATTAGCAAAAAAAGTAGGTGTAAAGCAAGGAACAGTCACAGGATGGTTAAACAATAGACACGGTATGCGTGAAATTTACGCCCTAAAAGTTGAAAAACTCACTAATGGTAAATTCAAAGCCGCTGACCTTTGCCCCAAATTAAAAGAGCTAGAATCCTTATGAACACCCAAAGCCAAAGTGCCACCCTGCTCGCCCATCTAAAAACCGCCCCCATCACCCACAAAGAAGCGGTACAAAAATACTTCATCATGGGCTTTTTAGCACGCATCAGCGAACTGCGTCAAATGGGATATGACATCAAAGATTACTACCAGACCTCACCCACAGGAGCAAGGTACAAGGTCTATCATCTGCAAAAGAAGGAGACAAGCCATGCTTAGCACGCTCACAGTAGATACAACGCACACACAGCACATCACACACAGCCATCGCCCACCGACCAGCCAGACCAACCCAGTCGGCTATCTGCATCAGCTGTTCTCTTGTGGTAACAATGCCATCAGACGCCGTCAAATCGCTGTCCGCTCCGACCGCCTGATCAACGAAATCTCGGCACGCTATGGCTACCGCAAGGTCGTTGATAAAACCGCCTGTTATGTCAAAATTCGGAGCTAATCATGTCAAATATCCAAACAAATCACACACCCACAACCTTGATGCACAAGGTCATGCACCATTTTGGCGATTGGGAGCTAGACACCGCCCACATGACCCGCACCGAAAAATCCATCTATTTTGATATGCGGACGCTCTACCTAAAAGAAGGCAGGCCACTCACCGACAACCTGCCCCTATTAGAACGCCTGCTGTGTTGCCACAATGACGAAGAAAAAACCGCTCTTGCTTTTTTGTTGTCGCATAAATTTCGCCACGACAAAAAACGCCAAGCCTATCGCCACAGCGACTGGGACACCCAAATCAAAAACTACAAATTCGCCCATTACAGCGACAACACCAATATCGTAGGTAACGCCAGTAACGCAGGTAACGAAAAAATAACGGCAGGTAACGGCACAGGTAACGCAAAAAGTAACGCAAAACCGTTATCCAACGCCGAGCGTCAGCGTCGTTATAAACAGCGTCAAAAAATGCTTAAAACCCTGATAAATAAAGGCATTACCGTACCTTTAAAGGCGACTTTTGACACCATTTTATGTCTATTTAATAAGGTTGTGGGTAACGCCAGTAACGCAGGTAACGACAAAAATAACGCTAAAAATAACGCCATAACCAATAACCAAGAACCAATAACCAATAAGCTAGCTACCAACGAAACAAATTTTGAAAAAATTGATGAAACAACGCCAAAGCGACCATCTACGGTCAAAATACCAACAACGCCAGACCCAACATTTGTGTTTAGTCAAAGACAAAAAGACATCTGCACCGCCAAAGGCATGAATATTGACGAGGCTTTTGCCAAGTTTCGCTTGTTTTACACATCTCGTAATTTCAACTGCACCGAGCAGACTTGGATTGCCATGTTTGATAATTGGCTAACCAAAGAACGCCTACCGTCTGCTCTCAATGCAAAAACTAAGGCAGATACAGGGTCAGTAACCCCCACAGGCGAAAGCTACAAGGATTATATTGCCAAAATCATGGCTGAAAACCGAGCCTTTGCCATCAAGCACGGCATGGTCAATTAGGGGGCAATCATGCGAGTGTATCACAATCCCACCACGGACCAGACCGCCGTCATCAACAGCAACAAAGCAGACCAACACGGCAAAATCTGGGTAGAAATTGATGGCAAACTGCCCATACAGGTCAGCTATGAAGAATTCATCTGCCAATTCACCACCATCATGGAGCTAAAATCATGAAAATCCTAAACCAAAAACCCAAAACCAACAAAAAACCAGCCAAACCCCAAAAACACCGCCATATCATCAAGCGTGGGCAAATCTGGACACCAAGCGATGCTGCTCATCACGATGTCATCATTGCAGGCACCGCCTTAGACCGTGTGTATTTGCAGTATGTTGAAAACCCAGAGTTTAGCTTCATCATGGACAAGGCGACATTTTTAAAATACTACACATTCCAACGATACCACCACCAAACGCCACCAGCTTGCATTCTCTACAATGAGCCATTTTTCGCCTGATTGGTCGCTTGTCGGTGCTTTTTGCCATCGCAATCAACCGCAATGATCCAAATACCCAAAAATCAGCCGTATTTGCCATGCTAAGCCCCTTATTTCACCGAGTTTTACACCACCTAGCTCACCTTGTTCTTGCACCCATCCCACCCTGCAATCAAAGCAAGACATTAAAACCCCGCAGGCGGCGAGGGCAACCGCACGGCATCGTGTAGGCAGATTGGCGGTTTACGCACGCAGGTGGCGTTTGAATTGATGAAAGGTGCAAAGGTAGCAGGTGAACGACAAAAAACGCCCTAGCGTGCGTTATATCGCAGATTTTGTGTATATCAAACGGTGTGAAAGGTGTGCAAGTCGTGGAAGATGTTAAAAGCCCCTAGACGATAGGGGCGAGGGTTTTTAACAATTTAAAGATTTTTGTTAGAGATTTTTGGGGTCAAGGGCTTTTAGGGCAAGTCCGATGAGACGGGCTTGGGCGATGCCTGTCTTATCGGATAATTGCTTTAAAAGCTCTACATCATCTTTGTGCATACTAAATGTCTTTTTGACGATGCCATTTCGCTCGTCAGAGGCTTTTTGGATTTCGGCACGAGTTTTTGGCTTGGCAACGATTTTTGGCATTTGACTTATTCCTATGTTGTGGTATGATGATGGGTAAGGAATGTGTTAGGCGGTACGCTAATACCACCTAACACCCCACTTGATAACGGCTAATTATCGTGTGGGCTTATTGCTTACCAAGCATTATTGCTAATGAGTAGTAAGACAATAAGGACGATGACTTTGACTAGTGCTTTCATCGTTCTTTTCCTTATTTTTTGCGGTAGCGATGGTTACCGCTATCCCAACTTAGCAACCCTTGCTAAGTTTTTGTATTATATCCTTACATACACTAAAAGTCAAGTATTTATTAGTATTTTACTAAAAATATTTGACTTTTTTTATTTTGGCTTGACAAAGGGCGAAATTCCGCCATTTGAAATATTACACAGATTGAGCTGATTTTTGAAGATTAGGGATTGACAAAAGTAGGCTATTTTAGCCCCTTTTCATATGCCTTAACTGCTTCTACAATGAGCTGGTTTTGGGGCAATCCCAAACGCTCTGCAACTTGTTCAATCATAGCGATGTCATCTAAGTGCAGCTTAAAGGCTTTGATTTTAATCCCCCTTTTGGCATCGCTATCAGCTTGGATTTGGGTGCGTGATTTGGGGCTTGTGGTAACTTTTGGCATTTGACTTTTTCCTATGGGTTTGTTAATATAAAAGATAAGGAGTGGCTAGGCGTTTCCCCCTAACCTGCCGTGAGCGTTGCACCGCTTTTAGGCTTTTCTTGGTATTACCAAGCTGGTGTGCTTAGTAACAACAAGGCAATGATGATTAGCACTTTGACAAATGTTCTCATTGCTTTGTACTCCCTATTGATAGGGTTTAAGCCCTATGGCTCATCTTCACATCATTGTGTTGATGGTGTATATTATAGGTTAAACCTACACTAAAGTCAAGCATTTTCCTTAAAATGTTTGACTTTTTTATCGCCTTAAAAACCATTTGACACACTGGGGAAAGTGGGCATAAAAAAACGGTCAAATGACCGTTATTGTTTAGCTAAGCACTCAATGGCGAATTGCACTGTGTAAGGCATAGGGCGATAATTAGGGTCATCGGTATGCACCAAATAATACCGCATCACCCGCTTGGATATGCCCAAAAGATGGGCGGTTTTGCGTTGTGAAAGCCCTGCTTTTTCAAGCAAAGCTCTGATGTAAGTGGGGTCGGGGTTGTATTTGGGTATAGTTGCAGTTATAATAAACAAAAGGTTTACTTAAGTAAACAACTTATGAAGTTAATTAAAGGCGTAATTATGAATAAACTGTCTCCATTTTTGGAGGGCGTGATGTCAGCAATGATGTTATTACCAAGTACAGTATCAGCGGAGCCACGCTACATTCGCCCAACCAATGTAGAAGTGCAGCCAAGCGGTATTGCACAAGATTGGCAAGCAGTCGGTGTGGATATGTCCAATGCCAGCAAAAAGGTTGGCAGTTCACTTGGAATGGTACGCTATGAGCCAAAAACAGCGTAAAAGGTGCTATTATGGTTGATATTAGCCGTATTGACTTAGGTGCTTTGGACAAAGAGAACTTAGAGAAGGTAAAACTTATGCTAGACATCAGTAAAATCCAAGCCGACATTGAAATGACACGCCAAAGCGTTGGTAAAAATCAAGTGGACATTGAAAGCATTCGCCAGAGCATTGCCGAAAGCCAAGCCAGTGTAGAGCAAATGAAAGCCAATACTGCAAAAATGCAAAAAGAAATGGCGTGGTTTCCGTACCTACAAATCATCACAACCATTTTGACAGGCGGTGTGGTGGTGTTTTTGCTAACCAAGTTGTTACAGTAATTAGCCAATTTGTCAAAAAGTCCGCATTCACTTAGAGTGTGGATTTTTTTATTGACAAGGGGCAATCCGTGGGCTACTCCCCCCTTGATTGTCTTGGCGTGGGCAACAATCGCCGCTTTGATTGCCCCACTGGCTGAGCCATAATGAGCGGTCAAGGCTTGCAAATCATCATAAATTGCCTGTTCATTTTGACTAAATGTTAGGCTAATTTGTTTGATCAGCTTAGCACGGTAATTGGCTTTGGCTCTTTTGCTGTATTCGGTATTGCTGTATTTTGACATTGGATAATCCTTGTGGTAATATAGGGATAAATGTAAGGAGTGAGCGGCGCTTCCTATCCGCTCCGCCATATTAAGCCCTTTTGGGGTTTAACTTAGGCGTTTATCTTAATACGCTGGTAAGCTGTATAAGATAAAGATACCAATGATTACAAGTTGTACGAGAACTTTCATCATCTGCTCCTTACCCTAAAAGTCAAGCATTTATGTTAAAAATGGTTGGCTTTTTTTTATTTCTTTCAAGGAGCAAGATTATGAAAATTGAAACAACAACACAATCAGAACTCATCATTCACATTAACAACCAACACCCCATAGAAGTACTAGACTTTACGCAGTCTATGGCAAGTTTCGCTTTAGAATATAACCATCACAGCAAATCAGATGACTTCAAACTCTACATCAAAGAAGTCAAATCAGGCTCAATCATCGCCACACTCGTTGCTGCCGCCCCTACTTTGCTACCCTTCGCCGAACACGCCAACAGCGTGATAGAGTTTGCCACGCACCTAAAAAACGCCTTTGACAGATTGACAGGTAAGCCATCAGATACCGCCCTTGATATGACAAGCCTTACCAACATCACAAAATTGGTTGAGCCGATTGCCAAAGATAGGGGAGCGACTTTAAACATTCACACCATCAATGTCTACGGCAATGTAGAGAACAGCTTTAATGTAACCAATCTTGATGCCAACGCCATTCAAAACAACGCACGGCGTGAAATGGAAGGCTTAAAAGAACCCATATCCGCCTATCAAAATAAGGTGGTTTTGTACTTTTCACAAGCTCGTGGCGATAACAAAAAAGGCGATAAAGGCATTATTGAACTTATCAGCAAAAAAGAGGTTAAGGTAGCTTTTGATAGCCAAGAACTTAAAAGCCGTATGATTATTGAGGCTGACCACAACATCTTTGATAGGGCTTATATCGTTGATGTCAAAGTCCAAACCGTCAATGACAAGCCTGTACTCTACACCATCACAGAATTTTATGAAAGTATTGAATTGGGGGATTGACAAAGGATATGGCTTGGGCTATGATATGTGCAAGGTCTCAAAAGCCTAACACTTAACGGTAATCACCCCGTCAGCGTGAATTTTTTATGCCTAAAAAAAGTTAATCCGATACGCTTTTGCATAAAAAAGCATAGTCCTTTTTGATTATGGTTTACGGTGCGATGAAATAAGGTTGCTTGCAACACGAATAAATCCGCCTGATTAAGTGCAGGTTTTGAGCCGTAAACCGCCCTAATTTTCCCAAGTACCTAATTTAGGTACTCCGAAAAAAGGGTAAATTTAACCACTCAAAAAGGTAACACTCCGTACCGTCAAATTGACGGTACGATAAAAATCAAAAAACGATTGACATTAAAAGTCAATTATTTTATAATAATTGTAATGGTGCTCGTAACACCTTTCCCAAAAGCGTTCCCCACAAGCGACATCTGTGGCATTTTTTTATCTATACTTCTTGAATTATGGGTAAGATGGTGCATATCGTGAGAATGTACGCACGACTTTTGGCGTGTTACGAACATCTTATCCGCCCTTTTCGTAAGGGGCTAAATTCCAACCAAAAGAGGTATAGAATATGCAATCCTTAACTTTCCAAAATCTTTCATTAACCCCTGTTGCAATTGATGCTCAAATTTGGCTATCGTCTGCTGACCTTGCTAATGCTTTGGGTTATTCTCGTGTAGACAATATTACAACTATCTACAATCGCAACGCAGATGAATTTACTTCATCAATGACCGCCCTTATCCCCAACCCAAAAATGAAAAATGCCAATATTCGCATTTTCTCCTTGCGTGGTTGCCACCTTATCGCTATGTTTGCTCGCACCAAGGTTGCCAAGGAGTTTCGGGGGTGGGTGCTTGATATTTTGGACAAAGAAGTTGGACAACCGACAATCCAAAAAACCACCGCCTTTGACCGCACGCCACTACGCCAAGCGGTAACCGCCCTATGTGTCAAACTTGGCATCATGCACCCAGAGGCGTATGCTTTGGTGCATCAGTACATGGGCGTGGAGCATATTGACGAAATCGCTATGGACGACCTACCAAAGGCGGTCGCCTATGTGCATGGCTTGATGATTAAGAGCAGCCAAACAGACACTCCCCAATTATTAAAAGCGTGTGCCAGACATTTAAAAGACTATACCAATTTATTAAAATCATTAAGACACTTTCCCTTGCTTGATGAACAAATCGCTCGCCATCGCCATAATGGTGTGGCAATGACGCACAATCAGTTGATCAAACTGCTGTATGATTATTAACCTGCCTGCTCATCTGCTCCATCAAACAGATCTGGTGTGCTGTTTTGGCTGGGCGGTTGTTTGCTCAAATTATGATAAAGGTTGTCATTTATGATCAGTAAGGCTATAATAAAGTGCCATTTTACCCCAAATTAGGAGTAAATCATGACCTTGACACCGCAAACTGTGCAACAAATCCAACAGAATTTTATCAAAGGCGTTCGCCCCAATGTGCAATTAAGCCCAGAGCAACGCCGTATCATTGATAACTTTCGCCCCACTCGCCAAGAGATTAACGAAGCCTATGCCAAAGCAATCAAGGTGGTGAATGAGCGTGCAAAATAAGGCTTATAATTACATTTATTCGCTTTTGGTCACCGATGAAGCAACACTGCAACATTGTCGTGTTGCACCAATCATTAACCTGCCTACTCATCTGCCCCATCAAACAGATCTGGTGTGCTGTTTTGGCTGGGCGGTTGTTTGCCTTGGGGCAGGCAGATGGCAGGGTCTGGCGTGGCAGATGGCGACAGCTCGCCATCGCACTCACAATGATAGGTGCCTGTCCAGCCACAAGATAGGTTTTGGCACTGCACCCACAGACGGCGAAGCAGTATATGCTCTGTTCTGCTGGTGCGGACTCGGACGGTTTTTTGTTTGCAATGTGGGCAGATCCAAGGCATTGATTTAAGCTCCTGTTTTTTTTTGCCATTATATCAAGAAATTTTTGTCAAAAGTCATTGCCTGATTGGTTTTTTAGCTTTGGCGTGTTGCTGTTTTTTGGCGGTGCGTGCTTGTCTTGCGTCTTTAGATTTTGGGTTTTTGCTGGTTTTAGATGATTTGGGTTTTTTGGGTTTTTTGTTCTTTTTGTCTTTATCGCCTACGGTGATGGGTGGTGTGGTCTCATCTGACTTGGATAATAGGCGTTCGCATTCAATGTCGCAGGTATAGCCTGCATCGTCCAGCTGATGCACGACATTGGTCAGCGTCCAATCTTGTGCGTCTATGCTGTCTTTTAGACCGATGACGATGACAGGCATTTGTGGCATGAGCAAAGGGTCGCCATGAGCCAGCGTGTAGGACAGCCTTGCGGTGTCTCTGCGAGCTCGGCGGTAGGCAGCGATAGCGGCAGTGGTGGCACTTTTTTGGTCTCGATGCACATAGCGAATCTCACGGACGCTGTCATCTTCTGTGCCAACCAGCACAGGCACTTTTTGGTTTTTGGCGACATCATAAAAATATGCTCGTACGCCTGAGATGCTGTCGGCGTTTTCGGTGTAGCGATGTCGGTCGCCCAAAGAGCGTGTAATGATCATGGTGGGCAAAGGCTCGCCAGAGACGCTCTCATGCACGCCAAGTGGCATCATGAGCAAAATATCATCTTTGATCATCGCTACTGCATCTAATTCTTCTGCAAGGCGTGTCAGCAGGCTGATGTCTGATTCGTTTTGGTCAAGATGATAGATGTCTTTGCCTGCCAGCTGTGGGTGAATCTTGGCGGTCAGTCCGTGTTCGTGGGCGATTTTTTTTATGATACTGCCAAGCGTGGTTTTTTGAAAACTCCGCTCTTTTTTTTGGCGAATGGTTTGTTTTAAATCGGCGGACATGGCTCGAATGATGAGCATATCAGGCGTGCCTTCGTGGGTGATTTCATTGACAATGAACGCCCCTTTATAGACCAAAGATGTCGCATGATGACCCAAATACAGCTCAATGAACGCCCCCTTTAATGGTATTTGAATCGCCCCATCGTGGTCGGATAAGCCAAATTCAAGCGTGTCGGCTTCTAGCCCTCGGTTGTCGGTTAAGGTCAGGCTGACAAGGCGTGAATGAATGCCATCGGTCATATTTTGCCCGTTGATGATGAGCGACCAGATGGGCCGTGGATAATCATGCTCTGGCGTGTCTGTGGATAATACAGCAAAATCTGCCCTTGCTTGCAGCACGGTTTTGCCCTGCTGTTTGAGTGCGTCTATGCGTGGATGCGTCATAGAATGTGTCATGTCAATACTCCTAAATCGTCTCTCAATTCTCGCCAAAACCGCCATCACCTTGTATGACAGCACCACCCTCAGCACGCAAGGTGTTATCTTTTAGGGTTTTTGGCGTGCTGATTTGTTTAAGTTCAATGGTAAATTCCACCTTTTTGGCTGTGCCATTTTTAAAAAATATGCTGTGCGTCTCGCTGATGGACTCAATCACATACTGCCCCCACACTCGGCCGTTGCCACATATGAGCGGATAGGCTCGGCCTGTGTCTGCCATGTCGGAGAGTTTGATCAAAGATTTTTGGTTGCCAAATTCTGGGACAATTGAGCCTGACAGCGTGATGGTATTCTCGCCACGCCCGATGAACTGATAGGCAGGCAAAGTACCGACACGGCTGTTGGATGCGTGTCGCCACTGGGTCTTTTGGACAAGCTGGTCATAGGCGGCGGTGCTGATACGAAATACGAACATACCGATGATCATCATCATAAGCTATCTCCTTGGTTTTGTTTGGGTATTTTGGTTAATCGGTCAATCTGGCACGATGGCGTGCGGATAATTTTGCTTGATGTTTTTGGATTTCTTCACGCACTCGCATGGCCAGCGTGCGTTCGTCCATGCCTTTGTCTGCGTTGATGGTGATGGAAAAATGAGTGGTTCCATGATCAATATTGCTGTGCGTTGCTGATGTTGCCATCATTGCTGGTGCTGACTTGGCCAGCGTCATGGTGGCAGGCTTTGGGGTGTTGTCTTTGACATCAAGCAGTGGTACAGAATGCAACAGATGCTGTACCATGGGGCTTTTGGACATCGTGGGGGCAAGCACACGCACCAAATCACCAGCCAAGCCTGTCTGCTTTGTCATGGTATTTATGTTGGTCATCTTAGCCACCTGCCCTACCACCGCTGGCTGACTTAAATAATCCATCACACCGCCATAGGTCTTTTTAAGCGGTTCAAAACGGCGGGCAATCCCTACTGTCATGCCGTCCATGATATGACCACCAATGCTACGCATGACACGGCTGGGGCTGTGAATGGCCATGCTTTTTTTTGAAAAACTTGGTATGTAGGAATTGACGGTTTTCCATAGGTTTTTTAGGCTCTCAAAGCCTGAACTGATGCCACCGATTAGACCGCCCATGATGTTTGCTCCGATGCTACGCATTGTTGCCCCAAGTCCAGACAAATACCCCAGCACCGCACGAAACACCGACATGATGGCAGACAAAATCGCATTGTTGCCAAAAACAGCAACCAAACCATGCCAAGCGTTGCCAACATTAGAGCAGATTTCGCCTACTTTGGCAGACAGCACGACTTTGGCAGATTCAAATTCGGCTTTGGCAGACTCCCACAAACTGCCTGCCTTTTTACTGATGGTGGTTTTGGCAGATTCAAAACCACTTACCAAAGACGACCAAAAACCCTCACCAAAGCCTGCCACACCTTGATGTGACTGCTTAGATTGAAACACACTCCAAAAATCATTCCACAGCTTGGCGACCTTGTCTTTGTACTGTGTGATTGTCGCCACTACTGTGTCAAATTTTGCCCCAAGACCAGAGAAAATATCGCCAATGCTGACTTGTCCATCAAACAGATCTGTGATGTTTTGCCAAATGCCTTTTAATAGATGCCAAGCGTTGTCAATCGGTGCGGTCAATAGCAAAAACGCCTTTGCCAAAAATTTGCCCACCGCCTGACCCATACTGCGTGCGTTGCCTTCGCCTGCTTGTGTCAGATTAAAAAAGTCTGCCAAATGGTCAAACACTGGCATAATCAACGAGCTAAGCTTGTCAAATGCCGCACCAATGCCATCAAAAATCGGCTGTAATGGAGCAAACCCCTCTTTGATGCCCTCCCAAACACCTGCAAAAAATGCCTTGATTGGCTTCCAGTATTTATAAATCAAAAAAGCACCGCCAGCAATCGCTGCTACCACCCAAGTCAGTGGGTTGGTCAAAAGTGCCATACTAAACGCACGCACACCCCATGATGCCAGTACAAACCCTTTACGCACCATGCCAAACAAGCTGGATATAGATTTAAGACCGCCAATCACAGGACCAAGCAGCGTCTTAAACGCACCGCCCAATCTCAACGCATCAACAGACGCTTTGGCGATCATCAGATTCAGCCCTGCAAAGGGCATCACCAACAATGCCACCGCCCCAGCCACTGCCGTGATTGCCGCCAAAACACCCATCACACCCACCGCCGCCATCGCCAGATATTTAGCAATCTGTGGGTTTGCCTGTATCCATGCACTCACTTTGTCAATGATGGCAGAAAAACCATCAGCAATCTTGCCCACCACAGGCAATAAATGCTTGCCAAAATCTTTGCCCAAGTTTTGTAATTTGACTTTGGCTCGTTCAATCTTGGCAGCTGTGGTTGAAGTTGCGGCGGTGTATTCATCATCAGCAGAGCCACCGACTTTATTTTTATCCTTTAGGTCAAAGGCATAGCTTTGGAACTTGGTTGGGTTATTCATCATCTGCGTCAATACAGGCAAGGCCTCATCACCGCTGATGGTGGCGGCAAATGCCAGCCTTTGTTCTTCTGGCAGTTTGGTCAGCAGATGAATGTATTTGCTGATGGCCGCTTGTGGGTCTTTGAGCATATCTACCGCCATCTGCTCGGCAGTTGTTCCTAGCGTCTTCCATGCTTTTTGTGCAGATTTGGTGGCAGATGTTCCTTTGGTGAGTGATTTGATGATGTTTTTTAGGCCTGTGCTGGCATTTGATGGATCAATACCAGACAAAGAGGCCCCCATCGCTGCGACCAGCTCACCAGAGACGCCAGCGGCAGCACCGACAGAGCTGACTCTTTGCACCACTTCTAGGATATGGGCGGCGTTGTTGGTGGAGTTGTTGCCCAGATAGTTGATTTGGTCGGCCAGATGCTCCACCTCATTTTGCGACAGCTTGAGCGTGGAGCGAAGCTCGGCGATGGACTGACCCACATCAGATGCTGCCATGTCCCATGCTACCGAAATCTTGGCGGTGGATTTGGCAAATCGTATCAGCTCATTTTTGGCAATGCCCCCTTGGGCACCGTTTGCGACAATGGCAGCGACATCAGCAAAACTCTTGCCCAATTGATTGGACATTTGGGTCATCTGTGCTTCAAACTGATGATATTCTTGGGTAACTTTGCCATCAATTTTTAGCCCATCAACGACCTTGGCGACATCTGCCATAGACTTTTCGCCATCGATGGCAAGTTTGATGGGGACATTTATGGCACCAGCGGTTTGCTTGCCAAGCTGGTAGGCACCTGTTGCCACCATCAGGGCATTTGTGGCACGCTTTTTGGCCAAATCCCAGCGGTCTTGAGCTTTTTGTAATTTTTCTAATTTGGCTTGTTGTTCTTGTAGCGATGCGTTTGTCTTATCAATGTTTGTACGAATTTTACTCTGCACATCGGCAAAACTCTTACCCCCAAAACCTGCCTGATTGAGTTCTTGGCGATAGGCAAAAAGTCTATCTTTACCTTTGCTGACGGCATTTTGTAGTTTTTTAGTTTCTGATTCAGCCTTTTTTAGTTCTTGTGCCAACCGCTTGCCACCGCCTTTGGCCAGTTGCTGCTGCAAGGCGGCGACTTTTTTGCGATTATTGTCCAAGGCTTGACTGTTTTTTTCAAACTCGGCTTTAAACTTGATGAATTGGTCGTTTTTAAGCTGAAATTTTTCCAGTTTGGCCAATTTCTTTTGAGTGTCAGAAATATTGGACTGTAATTTTTTGGCAGCCGAACCCATTTTTTCTAAGGCAGAAGATAATTTATCATTACCCTGAAAATTGACATTTAAAAATAAAACACTCATGACTTACCTTGACTTTGATTGAATAAAACTTTAATATGACTAAAAATCAGCAAAAAAAAATGACATGACAGACAGACTCAGTAAACGCCTTCGTTGGCAGTTTGAGCAAGATGCCAAGCAAAAACAGCCACCAGCACCCACCACACAAAAAGTATTGGCTCACAGCACAAAAAGCATGGCAGAGGCCGAACGCACCATCGCCAGATACAATGAATTTGTTATCAATCGCCCAAGCAATGCCCGCCTAATCGCCCAAGGAGCCGCCGATGGTTTGGTATGGCTTGGTATTTTGGTTGGTTGGTTCTTCATTGTTTGCATCTCATTGTTGGCCCAGCTGAGCATTTTGGCTGGATTTGGTATCATTTAGTGTGCCATCAGTCATCATAAAAAACCCCACCAATCGGCGGGGCTTTTTTTATGATGGCTGATGGCGTTCTATCGCCAAAGCGTTCCAATCCATCAGCTCATCAATCGTAAAATCAGCACAATCAGCCAGCGTCCAGCCGAACACCACCGCCAGATTGGCGACCACCTCTTCTACTCGTCTGGGGTATCCATACCTTCTTCCGCCAAAAAACCGACCACTTCACCCACCAAAAAGGTAAAATCAGTGATTTGCATTCTTTCTAATGCTGGCTGTGGAATGCTTGGGCTGGTAACTCTTGGAATGAGCTTTAACAGCTCTTCGGTGTCCATATTGAACAACTTGGTTAAGCTGATGCCTTTTAGATGACTGACAAAAGGCTTGTTCACCGTGATGTCATTGATGGTGTTGTCGCCAAGCTTGACGCCGTGCGTTAGGGTGATTTGTTTGCTTGTCATAGGTCTTATCCTTTTAAAAATAAAAAAAAAGTAAAATTACCACCAGCCAATGGCGGCAATTGTTGATTACGCACCGATGTTTTTGCGGTGTTCGGCAAGCATATCCTTGCCATTGACATTCTCGATCATGTTGGGAATGTCAATCTCAATGACCACCTTGCCATCAATGGTCAGCTTGTAATAGCTCCAGATGGTCTTGATGGTGATTTCGGTGTCCTCGCCAGACTGTGCTGAGCCTAGGTCAATCTCTTCATGGCGACCACGCACGACAATCTCTACGGCGGTGGTTCTGCCTGTGTCGTCCTGCTGATAAGAGCCTGCAAAACGCAAACCCACACCAGCGACTGTCGGCGTGCCAAACTGCTCTAATACCGTCTGATCAATACCGCCTAATTTCCATTCAAATTCTGTGATGTCGTCTGACAAGCCCAAATCCACCTTGACCGAGCCATTCATGCCACCGCCACGCCAATCCTCAAACTTGCGACCCAGTTTTGGTAGCGTTACTTCGCCTGTCTGCCCAAGATAGCTATTGCCTTCGTTGAACAGGTTCATCAGTTTTAATTTTTTTGGTAAAGCCATTGTTAGCTCCTAAATCATGCGTTGATACGACCAGCAAACTCCGTCAGATAGCTGTCGGTGATGCGTTGGCGTAGGGTTAAGTTTTCCAAAGGCGGCACTGGCGTATAGTCATAATCAATGCGTAGTTGCCCATCTTTGAGCGTCTCTTTGCTGTTTAGCTCTGGGTCGTACCAACAGCTACCATCAATGATGTAGCCTTGTGCCTTTAAGTCACGGAATTTGGCATTGATGCCCTCGATGATGTCACGGATTAAGCTTGGGTGCATTGGCTTATCTACCGCCCACATATGAGCTTCTGCGATGGTGTCAGCCAGCACTTGTGCGGTGCGAGTGTAATTTTCAAACGCAAACAATGGGTCTGCCGAACAAGTACGAGACCCCCAAAAACGAAAGCCGTCTCGCCCGATGAGCGTGGTTACTTTGTTTTGGTTCAGATAGCCTGCATCGGTGGCAGACGACTGCAACTGAAAATAAACATCTTTAGAAATGCCTGTAACACCATTGACAGGGACATTAGACAGCGTTTTATGCCAGCCGACCTCAGCATCAAGCTTGGCACGCAGACCCAACGCATACGCCACCGCTGGTGTGGCTGCGGTGGTTTTTTTGACGGTATCATACGCCAAAAACTCAGGCCAGATCACCATCATCTCACGAGAGCCGTGCGTGTCTTTGTAGGCTTTGGCCTCCTCTTTGGTATTTGCCCCATGTGCCGACACATAAGCAAACGCTCTTAACTGCTGGGCAAGTGAGCCTAATGCTGTCGCTACCGCTGGCGTATCTAGCCCTGGTGCACCTAGGATACGAGGCTTAACGCCCAATTTGGCTTCGGCGGTCAAAAGTGCCTTCATGCCTGTATAAACGCCATTTTCTGTCGTACCGACCACCGCCGATGACTGGGTAGGTTCATCTTCAGATGCTGCCACACGCACCACCACCGTGATGGCGTTGGTCTGATCGGCGATGGCTTGTAGCGACTTGGCCAGCGTGCCTTGTTTGCCTGCTTTGCCGATGGCAGATTGCACATTGGTGATGAGTACGGGCGTATTTTCTGGGAAAAATTGAGCATCAGCATCTGTTGCTGTGCCAATCAGGCCAATCACCGCAGTAGATACGGTACGAATCGGGCGTGTGCCTTCATTAATTTCCAGCACTTTGACGCCATGATGATAATCAGTCATGCAGACTCCTTAAATGGTCAAAATCAAAAACACCCCTAGCATAACCGCCCCCATCACAAAAATCCTGCCCCAAATGTTGTAAATGCACGATTTACAACATTAACCATGCCACTTATCGGATTTTGGTGGTTAAGATAGAGCAGTTTTTTTGATTTGAGCCTTTATTCATGAGTCACGACATCATACGCCGACTAGAAAATCTGATTCGCATTGGCACGGTTGCTAGTGTGGATCATGCCACAGCACGCTGTACAGTAGATTGCGCTGGCATTGTTACCGCCCCACTGCCGTGGCTGACACTGCGTGCTGGCACGGATCGCACTTGGGACGCACCCACAGTAGGCGAGCAAGTGCTGGTACTGGCAGCAGGTGGCGAGATGATGCAGGCGGTGGTATTGATGGGGCTGTATCATGAAGGCTGTGTTGCCCCAAGTGATCAGCCAAACATCAAAACTCGCCATTTTGAAGATGATTGTACCATCAGCTATGACACCAAAGCCCACGCTTTGAGTGCGATTTTGCCAGATGGTGGCAGTGTGGTCATCACCGCCAAAGCTGGCGTTACCATCAATGCCAAAGCTGGCGTTACCATCAATGCCAAAGGCGGAGCAACCATCAATGGCGATACCCAAATCAACGGCACACTCAAAGCCACTGGCGATGTGGTGGCAGGCAGCATCAGCCTACAAAATCACAAACACCGTGAGCAAGGCGACCGTGCATTGACCTCAGGAGCGATGTGATGATCAGCAGACATGACGGACAAGTGATGGGGCATCTTGACCAAATCCGCCAATCCATCACCGACATATTAACCACGCCCATCGGTAGCCGTGTCATGCGTCGTGAATATGGCTCACTGCTACCAGAGCTGATTGACAGACCGCTAGATGATGTACTGATTTTGCAAGCGTATTCAGCGATTTATACCGCTCTTTTGCGATGGGAGAATCGTGTCATCATCGAGGCGATCAGCATAGAGCAAGTCAGGCAAGGCGTGCTTGTGGTGCGACTGTACGCCCACCTTGCCAATCTTGGTAAGCTTGGCAGTGATGGCGTGATTGACATCAGCCTAGCATTAAATTAAACAAAGGAAACATAGACAATGAATGTAGATTTTAATACTTTGGCAAAGCCAGACATGATAGAAACGCTAGATTATGAGACGATTTTATCAAATCGTAAACAAGCACTCATCGCCCGCTTTGATGCCAAAGAACAAGACAATATCCGTGCCATCTTGGCTCGTGAATCAGAACCACTCACCAAATTCATTGAAGAAAACGCCTACCGTGAGCTGATTTTGCGAAATCGCATCAACACGGCGGCTCGCTCATGCCTTTTGGCCTATGCCACAGGGGCCGACCTTGACCATTTGGCTGCTAATTTTGATGTTGTGCGTCTTTTGATCACCCCTGCCACCGATGACCACCCTGCCGTCTATGAATCTGATGAGGTATTTCGTGGACGAATTCAGCGTGCCTTTGACCGCCTGAGTGTGGCAGGGCCAGAAGCGGCTTATAAATATCACTGCCTGTCTGCCGATGGGCGTGTGGCAGATGTGGCGGTCATCAGCCCGTCCCCTGCGGTGGTTAATATCGCCATTTTGCAAACAGACAGCCAGACAGGGGAGGCATCCAAAGAGCTGGTAGACATCGTCAATCGTGCGGTGAATGCCGAAAATGTCCGCCCCATCGCTGACCGTGTTACTGTCCAATCAGCACAGATACAGCCTTATCGCATCGTCGCCAAGCTCTACATCACCAAAGACCCAGAAGCGACCAGCGTGCTTACCACCGCCAAGGCAAAAACTCAAAGCTACACCCAGTCAAAAAACCGCATCGGACGCTCGGTACGCCTGACCGCCCTTCATCATTGCCTGCACATTGACGGCGTGGCACGCATTGAACTCATCGAACCAAAAGCCGACATCTCAATCACCGCCTTGCAGGCAGCGTATTGTGAATCCATCAACATCACCATCGGAGGCATTGAGTGAAAAACAGCGAACAATACTACAACTGGCTACAAAAATTTGAAAAAAGAAGTACGAGCGATGACACATTCACACCCCCTATGGTGTATGACATCGTGCTAGATTATGTGCATCAGCATATCTTAAATTTGGATAAATTGACGGTAGAACGCCCTTTTTATCCTGATGGTGATTATCAAGCCCACGCCAAAAATTATGATAAAAACACGGTGGTGATTGACAATCCGCCTTTTTCTATTTTGTCAAAAATCATTGCTTTTTATTTAAAAAATGACATCAAATTCTTTTTATTCGCCCCTGCTTTGACGGTGTTTGGCCCAATGCGACATCAAAACTACACCGCCATCATCGCCCCTGCAAGTATCAGCTATGATAATGGAGCGGTGGTAAATACCTGTTTTGTTACCAATCTATGTAATCAGCGAGCGATGACTGCCCCCAAGCTATACCAAGCACTAAAAGCATTAGAACAACAAAAACCAACATTGCCAAAATATCAATATCCACCAAATGTGCTGATGGCCAATCATTTAAACAAACTGTGCAAAGCGGGCATTGAGTTTAGCGTATCGGATAATGAGAGCGTTTTTATCCGTCAGCTTGATGCCCAAAAACCCCACAAAAAGACATTGTTTGGCGGTGGGCTTTTAATCAGCGAAAATAAAGCCAAAGAGCTACAAGACAAAGAGCTACAAGCCAAAGACAAAGTGATGGTTTGGCAGTTGTCGGACAAAGAAAAAGGCATCATCACAAGATTAGGAGGCATTGAGTGATGGTAATAAACCCTTTGCTACCGCCCAACGCCACCGCCTTTGAGCATACCATCACACAGCAGTTGGCAGATGGCACTCGCCTAGATGCCGATATTGATACGCTCAATCGTATTGATGAGGTTGGCGATGATTTTTTGGGTGTGCTTGCTTGGCAATATTCGGTGGACAGCTGGGATGAAAACTGGCAACCATCACTCAAAAGAGAGCTGATTAAAAAATCATTTGCCAATCATGAACTCAAAGGCACAAGAGCCGCCGTGCGTCAGATTTTGGCAGATTTTGGCTATGAGGCGACCTTCATAGAGTGGTGGCAAGCCACCCCTGCTTTGCCTGCTGGCTCATTTCATCTGCAACTTGCCACCGCAGGGGCAAAGCTGACCGAGGCGGTCTATCAAGAGATCAACCGCCTCATCTTTGATGCCAAGCCCGTCAGTCGCCACTTAACCAACTTGTCCATCGTCTTGACACCAAAAGCCTTTGTTCATCTGGGCGTAGCGGTGCATATGGGCGATGAAACCATCATTTACCCCAAGGAGACACCATGACCACCTATCATACGCTCACCACCAATAATGGCAAAGCACAGATCGCCCATGCCATCACCAACAACACCAAAATAGACATCACGCATCTGGCGGTGGGTGATGGACGAGGTGCGACCCCCACCCCCAATGCCAACGCCACAAGGCTTGTCGCCGAAAAAGCACGGGTGGCGGTTAATCGGGTCTCCATTCATGCCACCAACGCCAACTGGATTGAGGTATCTGCCGTCATTCCATCTACTTTGGGTGGTTTTACGGTGCGTGAAATCGGGCTGTACGCAGAGCAGACGCTGATCGCTTTTGGGTCATTTCCAGAGACCTACAAGCCAACCGCCACCGAAGGCGGTGCCAGAGAGATGTCCATTCGTATCATCATCGCCGTAGAAGATGCCGAGGTTGTCAATGTGATGCTAGATGATTCGCTCATCTATGCCACAAGGCGGTGGGTAACAGATCATTTTATCGGGCGTGGTGATGTCATCAACCACCTGAGCAGCACCGATACCACCAAGCCGTTATCTGCCAATATGGGTAAATTGCTTGATGAAAAAATCAGCACAAAAGCAAGTACAACCACAGCAGGCATAGTACAGCTTAATAATAGCCTAAGCTCCACAAGTCAAACCCAAGCTTTAACAGCGGGTATGGGTAAAGCCCTAAAAGATGAGATTAACGCCATCAGTGCAGACAAAATGACATTAAGAGGTACACTAGACACTACAGACTTAAACACGCTAAATGCAACTAATAGCACTGGTATCTGGCACCAAACACATGATGCCAATGCTACCACAGCAAGAAACTACCCAGTAAGCCAAGCAGGCACTTTGTGGGTGTTACCAGCAGCCTATGCAGGTCAGCAAATTTATGTACCCTACAGTCAAGACACGATATACAAAAGAACCAGCACACGCACAGGTGGGTGGGAAAGCTGGCAGTCTTTTAATGCAACTCATACCCATGCGTTTAACCAAATCACAGGCGTACCAACAGCTGGCACAAGCACCGCTGGCATAGTACAGCTATCGCACACCATTAACGGCTCAGATAGGACTAAGGCAGCATCAGAATATGCACTAGGACAGCTACATACTCTTGCCACTCAGGCACGAGACACCGCTAATGGCATCTCTTTGACATGGGGCAATATTCAAAATAAACCCAGAGACTTCACCCCATCTGCTCATACCCATGCGTTTAACCAAATCACAGGCGTACCAACAGCTGGCACAAGCACCGCAGGCATAGTACAGCTATCGCACGCAACCAATGGCACGGACAAAACCAAAGCAGCCAGTGAGTTCGCATTAGGCGAAGTACGCCGCATGGCAAATCAAGCACAGGTAACAGCGGACGGCATTGCTCTAACTTGGAACAATATTCAAAATAAACCCAGAGATTTTACCCCATCTGCTCATACCCATGCGTTTAACCAAATCACAGGCGTACCAACAGCTGGCACAAGCACCGCAGGCATAGTACAGCTTAATAATAGTCTGACATCAACAAGTCAAACCCAAGCTTTAACAGCAAATATAGGTAAATTGCTAAACGACATCAAGCTTGACCGCACACAAAACGCTGCCTCAGCGTCAAAACTTGCGACGCCAAGACGCATCGCCCTAACAGGAGCAGTAACTGGTAATGTCAATTTTGATGGGTCATCAAATGTCAGCATGACAACCGCTTTTGATTTATCGCACTTTGCTAGCAATAAAACACAAAATGGCTATCAAAAATTACCAAGCGGTTTGATTTTACAATGGGGAGACGCACAAACTTATCAAACGACTATTTTCCCAATAACTTTTCCATCCAGCATTTCCTGTCTGGTTGTAACGCCTAAATCTACAAGTCTGATAGCAGCTTTTGCTACAAGTCATGTTACTAATAGAGGTTTTAGAATATTTACCAGTGCAGGACAATCCTCATCAGGTATTGAGGGTTTCTATTGGTTCGCCATAGGCTATTAAATAAAAGGAGAAACACAGTGAAACATTTTAGCCCCAGCAATCAAGCATTTTATGATTTATCGCTAAATTATCCCAATTTGCCAGATGATTTGGTGGAAATTGATGAACAAACTTATCAAGCTTTATTCTCTAAATTAGGGCAAGGCTGTCATATCAATGCTGATTTAAGTGCGTCCGAGCCACAACCAAGCCATCACCATATTTGGCAAGATGGCAGGTGGATACTTGATGCAGAAAAATCCACCTTACAAGATGAAGTTTGGGAGCAAATCAAACAAAAACGCCACACCATCACTCGTGGTGGGGTCTATGTCAAATCGGTCAAAAAGTGGTTTCATACCGATGATGCGTCTCGTACGCAGTACTTGGCGTTGCAGATTTTGCCTGAGCTACCGCCTGAGCTTATGTGGAAAACGATGGATAACAGCTTTGTAAAAATGGACAAGGCACTCATTACCGAGCTTGCGATGACGATTTTACAAGCTGAACAAGCCAATTTCATCATTGCAGAGAAACACAAAGCTTTAATGATGCAAGCAGACAATCCCTTAGATTATGATTACTCAACTGGTTGGACAGCCATTTATGATGAACCAACCAACCCAACCCAACTAACCTAACCAACCCAACTAACCTAACCAAAGGAGCAACCAATGAATAAAGTCTATTTAGCCAGCTATCACGGCCGTGCGGACAAACTGTTTCACCGCATTTGCGATGGCATTACTCGCTTTTTTACAAGGGGTAAATATTCACACAGTGAGATTGCCATCGATCTAGGCAATGGCACTTATGCTTGTTATACCTCAAGCTATCGTGATGGCGGTGTGCGGTGCAAAGTGATGGCATTGCCGTCTGATAAATGGGATTTAATCGCCCTCGATGGCTTGTCTGAAAGCGACATTCACAGATATTTTCGCCAGACGCAAGGGGCAGATTATGACCTGTTTGGGGCATTAGGCTGTGTGGTCGGTCTAAGACAACATGAGAACAAGTTTTTTTGCTCAGAATGGTGCTATAACGCCATTTTTGGGTCAAATCAGGGCTTTCGGTTTAGCCCTGTCATGCTGGGCGAGGTTGTCAAACACCGCCACTCTGCTGGCCAGAACGGAGAATAACTGTGAATGATTTTTATCAGTATTTATCGGAGGTGTGGCTACACACCAAGATCGCCGCCACCAGTTTTATGATGGCAACGCTGATGGCAGTGTTTCGCACCAAAGCACAATATGGGCGTGTGGATTTGCTTGAATCCATCATGTGCGGACTGTTTGCCATTGGCATTTGGTCGTTTTTGGATTGGTTTCATATTCCACAGACCGCAAGCGTTGGCTTGGCCAGTGCTATCGGCTATTTTGGCACGCATTGGCTGGCGGATTTTATCAAAGAATATCTACAAAAAGGGGTCAAAAAATGAACACAAACTCAAACCAAAAAGACAGCATACAGCTCACCAAAAACTTCACCCTATCCGAGCTGACACGCTCAAGCACCGCCGATCGCCTTGGGCTCATCAACACCCCAGATGAGCGTGCCGTCGCCAATCTACGCCTGTCGGCTCGTGGGCTGTGGCAACCAGCACGAGACATCTTGGGCGTGCCAATGCAGGTAAGCTCAGGCTATCGCAGTCAGACGCTCAACCGTGCCATCGGTGGTAGCCCCACATCAGCCCACCGCTACGGTCTTGCCATTGATTTTACCGCCAAAGCTTTTGGCAACACACGCAAAGTCGCTCGATATCTGGTCGCAGAGCTAAAAGCTCGTGGCATCAAGTTTGACCAGCTGATCCTTGAATTTCCAGATTCTCCCAACTCATGGATTCATCTAGGCTACAAACACCCCAATGGGCAGCAGCGTGGGCAAGTCTTGACCGCCATCAAGCGTGGCGGACGGACGGTGTATGTCAGTGGATTAAGATAAAAAAGCAAAACGCCCAAAGCTGGCAGGCTCTGAGCGTTTTTAATTTAACCCTAGTTACAGTAGGAGTAAATCATCAGTGAATTTTACCATAGATTTGGGTAAATTGGGAGAATTACCTATGTTAAATTTGTTAATCCTAGGTGTTTTTTCATTATTGATTGTATTTGTGTGGCGGTTGCCAAACATTCTAAGCGAATGGCGAAAGTTTAAGGGTGAAAATCAGTGGGATTAAGGCTTAGCAAAGACAGGTAGATGAGCTATTCCCCTTTTATTGCACGAGCATGGGCAAGTATGGCTTGCTTGATGGCATAGGCTTGATTGCCCTCATAGTGTGCTTTGATGGCTTGCAAGGCATCAAAAACCGCCTGCTCGTGTTCGCTGATGACAAGCGATGTACGCAGTAAAGCACGGTTTTGATAGGCGATATTGGCACGGACTTGGGCGGACTTGGTCATATAAACCCCTTGATTTTTTTAAAAATGATGCTAATATAGGGGGTAAGGAGTGCGTTAGATGAGATTGCTGTCCCACCTAACGCCCTGTAAAGCAACTGTCATTGATTTACAGGCTTGCTATCTTAATACGCTGGTGTTGCTAGCAGTAGTAAGACAACAAAAACGATGAGCTTGATAAGTGCGTTCATCGTTTTCTCCTTAGTTTACGGTAACGGTGGCTACCGTTTACCAATCAAGCACCCCCTGTGCTTGATGTGCCTATCATATAGCACTAGATATATTTTATCAAGTGCTATATACCAAAAATCTGCTCATTTTGGGCGGATTTTTTTATTGCTCAAATATCCCTTTGTTGTAAATCCATCATCTACAACATCTCATCATTTACCCACACGCCATTCATCAAGCATAATAGCCATAAAGCAAAACGCCCAAAGCTGGCAGGCTCTGGGCGTTTTTAATCTCAATTTCGCATATTGATAGGTTTATTATAAATGTTTAGAAATCATAAATCAAGTAAATTAACTGTCAGCGGTAGAATGACACAGCGGGGAGCGGATATGGTTGGCATATTATTAGCGGTAGCAGGGATTATCTTTGCGACATTGGCAGGCGTAGCTCTGGTGATGATGGCGTATGCGTATATCAAATTAGGGGGCTAATCAAGCCCCCTGCTCTAAACCTTTGGCGTACTCAACCAAAGCGGTCTTGATTGCCATTGCCTTTGAGCAGTCTTTGTGAGCCATAATCTTGTTTAGGGCTTCTAAAACTTCTGGCTCGGTGTGGCTGATGACTAGGCTGATTTTGGCAAGAGCCTTGTCAAGATAGTTGGTTGTGGCTCTTTTGCGTGCTTGTGGTGTGGCGATGTCTGCCATAACTACCCCTTGATTTTTTTAAAATAAATGCTATGATAAAGATAAGGAGTGGCTAGGCGTTTCCACCTAACCTGCCTTAGTAGCTGCAACTACCTTAGGCGTTTACTGTTAGTAAGCTGGATAACTTAGCAACAGCAGAGCGATGATTGCAACAAGTTTAGCGACTGTCTTCATCGTTTCTCTCCTTATTTTACCGCTAGGCTTGTCCTAGCCCAATCAACACCCCTTGTGTTGATGGATAATATTGTATTATATAATACAAGCAAAGTCAAGTATTTTGCACCCAAAAGGTGTGAATTATTTGGCTTTTTTTATTGCCAAAGCCTTTTGTTGTAAATCCCCCATCTACAACATCTCATCATTTACCCCCACGCCAATCATCGACATAATAGCCATAAAGCAAAACGCCCAAAGACGGCAATCTTTGAGCGTTTTATTACCCATTTAACCCTAACTTAAACGGATAACTCATGGACTATCTTAACATAATTGCGAGTATTATGAAACAGCTACTTGAAAAACATGGCTTATTGATGGCATGGGCAAGCATTGCCAGTCTTATTGCTCTTTGGAAGCTTGACGCCATCTTGACCGCCATTCATTTGTATTTATAAAGCAAAACGCCCAAAGCTGGCAGGCTCTGGGCGTTTTTAATTTAACCCTTTTGGTGAAGAAAAGGATATAAACTTAGATGAATTTTAACATAAATATTGCCGACTTGGAACAAGTACCCATGATGAATATTGCTATTTTTATGTGTGGCTGTGTGGTTTTTGCATTTGTATGGCGGTTTGCTGATAATTTGGCGGCGGTGATGAAGTTTTTGGACTGGCGTAAAAAGACAGATACGGACGCTTGACAAAGGGTATGGCTTGGGGTATGATGTGTCCTAAGGTGTCAGAACCTTAGTAACAAGCGGATAACCGCACCCGAAAGCCCAAGCGGTTTTTTATTGCCTAAAATTCCCTTTCATACCGTTCTACAAATTCGTAGAACGCTCAAAAAACAACCGTTGCTGAAATTCCAGCAACGAAAGTTTATGTTAGGGGGGCGGAGAAATAAGGTGGCTTGCCACACGAATAATCCCAGCCGACTTGTTACGGCTTCTGAACCCCCTAGCACCCATTTTGGGTAAATTTCAGAAAACTTAACAAGGAGTTCCTTATGAACGCACTTACCATTGCCAACTTTTCTATCCGTACTTCGGACAATCTGTATTCACTCAACGACCTACACCGTTCATCTGGTGGCGAAAAGCGTCATAAGCCGTCTAACTTTATGGCAAACCAACAAACCCAAGAACTTATCCACGCCATTGAAGAAGAAGGCTCTATCGCCTACCACACCATTCGTGGTGGCAACGCCAAACAACAAGGCACTTTTGTCTGTGAAGAACTCGTCTATGCCTATGCGATGTGGATTAGTGCCAAGTTTCACTTAATGGTCATTCGTGCATTTAAGGCATTAAACACAGGGGCGATACCTTGTCTTAGCAATCATCAAGGGCTGTCTGTCTGCCAAGCCGCCAATCTACAAAAAGCCGTCAAGGCAAAGTGTCGCTATGAACGCCGTCATTATCAACGACTGTACAATGCCCTGTATGATGAATTTGGCGTGAAGAGCTATAAAGACATCGACCCTGCCGACTATCAGGCGGCGATGGACTTTGTGCGAGAATTTACATTCTTTGAGCATGAAGCACTGATGCAATATGCCCAGCACCTAGCTTGGCATACCCAGTTTATTTATTCTTGGTATAAAGCCATTGAAAAGCCGTTTCGTGCCTTATCGCCACAGCTGTCGGCACAGATTCATGACCACATCATACACGCTGTCATCAATGCCAACCATATCGGCAAACAGATAGGCTATGATGGCATGAATCCTACTATCCCCCAAAACAAGCATTGGAGTGTGGGGTTTTAGGTCTTAAGATGAAGGCGAGATGACGCCCTCTAAGTAGTCCAGCACCGCCTCATCAATCATCTGCTTATCCTCATCACTGATGCCAAGTAGCTGTCGCACAGGATAGGCGGCAGTGGTGGCTTGCTTATTATTGATGCGTGCGGTGAGTCCGTATTGGTGAACTTCTGCGATTTGGGCGGTGCGTCCGACATAGCCGATGGCAAAGCCGTCATTAGATTGCTTGATTTTCATGTGGGCGGCATTTTTGATGGTGTTCATCATCTTAGCACGCACTCGCTTTTTTTGCCCACGGCGTTTGGCTTTGGGCTTTTTTGGCGTGTAGGCAGAGCCGTCCACATTCTTTTGGGCGGTGATGCGTTTTTTCTGATTATTTCGCAGTTTTTGCCCAAGCGTCTTTTTTAGGCGGAGCATTTGCCCATCAGACAGCCCATTGATGATGCCTTGTAGATGCTCAGGAAGATAGGATAGTTCAGCCATGCATATCCACCAATGGCATTTGTAATAGCCATTTTTCCTCTGGCACACCTGCGGGAAATTCACCCAGCACCACATCACGCTTGGCATCGATGATTTGCATCTTTTGGCGTGGGCTTGGGCGAGTGTAGGTAGGCTCTGATGGGTAGCTGATGACCGCCTTACCGTCTGTTTCTTTGACGATGACTCGCTCGGTGAGTGGCAAGGTGATGGACAGATCTACTTTGCGATTATCCAAAATGTCTGCCACAAATTTTATGCCATCTTTTGCTTTATTTAGGTTGGTCATCAGCTCGCTTTGATGCTCTCGTAGCCATGCATACAGTGCCACCGAAACCGCCGCCATGTCCTCGGCAAAATCGGTGATGATGATGTTCAGCTGATATTGATATTCAAAAGACAGCCCATTTGCCATGGTGCTGACCATCCGCCCTTCATCCACAAAAATCAGCAGGCGGTCAGGGTTTTTGGCAAGTACGGGCAGGCTTTGTAAAAGGTGCGACCGCAGTTGGTTGGGTTTTTTCATGAATATTCCTTGAATATTTTGTAGACTGTTTGTATAATGTATCTATACACGATATGGGTCGCCACCATGATTGTCTCTTTTAACCACAAAGGACTTGAAAAGTTTTTTAAGACAGGCTCAACCGCTGGTATTCAAGCAAAACACAAAAATAAATTGAACCTCCAGCTTGCCGCCTTACACCACGCCACAAGCCCTTTGGATTTGGCAACACCGCCAAGCTGGCAATTACACGCCCTAAAAGGCAATCTTGAAGGGCATTGGGCGATGTCGGTCAATGGCAATTGGCGTTTGACTTTTCGCTTTAACAATGATGGCAACGCTGAGATTGTTGATTATCAAGATTACCACTAAGGAGTGATGACCATGCAAATGCACAATCCCCCACACGCAGGGCTGATATTGCGTGAATATATTGACGGCCACAGCGTAACCGAAATTGCCCTAAAACTAAACATCACTCGTGCTAACTTGAGCCGTATTTTAAACGGTAAGCAAGGCATTAGTGCCGATATGTCTTTGCGTTTAAGTCGTCTTTTGGAGACAAATCCTAACTTTTGGCTCAATCTCCAAAAGTCATATGACCTTTGGCAAGCACAAAACAATCCAAGCATAGACTACACCGCCATCAAGCCGTTATCCGCCAAGCAAACTGTTTATGCTTAGGCTTTGGTTAGCTCATCAAGTCGTCTTAGCTCAGCCAAGAACTTATGATCATAGCCAAGCTTTTTATAGGCTTTGCCATTGTACAGCGTAAAAACTTTTTCCCAGTCGCCTTTTTGCAAAGCGTCTAAAAGACCTTTTTTGGTCTTGATAAAGCGTACAAAAGCATTAAGATGCTGAGTTTCGCTGGCATTCATCTGCTCCACAAAGTCATCGATGGATTCATAGCCAAGCATCTGCCAGTTTTCGCCCATGATCTGAAACATACCCCAGCTTGCCGAGCTGTACGCACACGCCTCATCAATAGTCTTGGCAAAATTGAGCCGCACATACTCAGACGCACCGCCTTGATAACCCCCTGTTTTTGGGCTGATGATGTTGGCATGGTTTTGGGCAAGCTGGTCGGCTCGTGCTTTGCCATATTTTGCCTTCACCAGACGATAAAAAATATGCCGTTCAAACAAAATCTTAGGCTTATTTGGCTGAATAAAACCCGCACCCACGCTCTCTACACGCCCAAAAGCTCTGATGACATTGACAGGCACGCCAAGCTCATTGGCCGCCGCCTCATAGTCAGCAGGGGTGATCAGGTGCTGTATCGCTTTGCCCTCCAGTGCGTCCCAAGTTTTTTGACCAACAATGCCATCTACCATCAGGTTGTGCTTGGTCTGAAAATCCACCACCGCTTTTTCGGTGGCGGTGCCAAAGTCGCCATCAATGGCAAGTTTGGCACCGTGTTTGTTCAGTTTGGCTTGTAATTGAGCGATGATTTCGCCCTTTTGACCGTATTTAATAGATTTCATGGTTTGGCTCCCATTTTTTAGCTCCAAAGTTGAATGGTTTGTTTGACAGGATTTGTGTTGATGAGCGTAGGCAAGATGACTTTTGTGCCGATGGGCAAGATGACATCTGCACGGGCAAGCTGTGGATTGGCAGATAGTATCTTTTCAACCACCGATTTGCCATAGTAGCGGTAGCTGATGCTGTCAATGCTGTCGTTTTGAATGCTTAAAATTGTACGGTTCATCAGCCACCACCACTTAACCACAATACCCAAAATCGTTCGGTTTTCATATCAACGCCACCACCGTCTGATTTTTCCCCTGTATTTGGGCGATTGCCCACATTTTGTTACGCCGATATTCATCAATCGTGGCGGATAATGCCACCGCCTTATCGTGTCCTTTGTTGGTGCTGTCATAGTTGCGGTATTTTTCGCACACTTTTGCCCCCACGCCATTGGCAATGGCAGAAAAATACCATACTTGCATCGCATTTTTGCCATCAATGACCACTGTGGATAAGTCGGCCAGTCGCTGGGCTTTGGTGGTCAATGATACAAGCAATCTTTGCACATCAAGCACCTCTTCTAAGACGAGCTGATGCAAGCGAAAATCAGTTACAGAAGCATCAACACGCACAAAATCACGCACCTCTGCCACGCTCACAGATGGGAAAAACTCCCCTGCCGTGATGGGCGATAAGGCTGTGGATAACTCGCCATTGGCTATAAGTCCCATATATCACCATTTAAGTTAAGTTTGAGAAAGTCCAAATCGCTACAGTTTGGGTTTTTTTGTTTTTTTTAATATAAAAAACACGGGAACGGCTAAAAATGCACAAGATTTAATCAATTAAGCCCGTCAGTTTTAGCAGACCCGTGTCGGTGCGAGGCACTCGGTTAGGCAAAGTTATTTGCCAAATATCAGATAAACACAAACAATCACCGCCACCAGCAGGGCATAAAATTTATCTCTCGCCATAACATTTACCTTATCTAGTATTGCATCAAAAAGTTTGGTATAATCATTCATAAGATTTAATCCTTGTCTGTTAAGGGTTAAATTTAGAAAAAGTCCAAACCGCCACAGTTTGGGCTTTTTTGTTTTAAGCGTTGGCAAGTTTTTTGGCAGACGCCAAATCTGCTTTACCACCGCATTTATCGTCCAATGCCAAAGCCATAGACAGTGCATCTACCGCCAAATCCGCCCCCTGCCCTGTTTCTTTGGCAGATGCCAAATAATGCCGACCAATCGCCAGATACAGCTTGGCTCGCACTTGGTCTGGCATATCGGCGGCAAGTTTTGGCAGACTTTCATCAGCCAGCAGTTCTTGCAGAGCATGCAAGGCATCTATGTCGATGGTTTCGCCTTGTTTTTGGCGTTTTAGCTCATTGTCCGCCATTTCTTCGGTCAAAAGGCACGCCACGGTTCGCTTAAAGGCATCAGGCATCACCAAAGAATGTATCAACGCATATCTGCCAACCTCCAACGCTTTGGCATACTGGCGTAAATCTAGGCACCAGACCATCATCGTCATCACAACCTCATCTTGCACGCCAGACCCAGAATCCAGCACGCCATCAACATAGGGCAAATAGCCATCGATGAGCTTGGCCTTGAGTTCGGTTTTAAGCTCGGTGCTTTGCAGTTGTTTTAGGCGGTGCTTATCACTGCCAAGCTGAGCAAGCTTTAGCTCATAGGCAGTGGCATTTTGCATCTCGCCATAAGCCGCCATTTGTGTGGCGGTCTGTTTGGCATTGATTCGCTCAAAATGAGCACGAGCAAGATTCATCACAAGCCCCCTTACTCTTTGACGATTTGGATATTTTCTGCCATGGCACACAAGCCCAAATCTTCAATAAAATAGCCTTCATTGCTTGATTCGTAGTTCTCGATTTGGTCTCGTTTGGCGTTATCAACGATCGTGCGTCGTCTTGCACCCTCTTGGACATAGATGGATAAGTTATCAAAAGTTGTTATCAAAATTGTCCCTTCTGGGAAAAACGGCACGGCATAGACTGGCAAGTTACCCATGCGTTTTTGGGCAATGATGGTGTCGGCGGCTAGGCTTTCGCTGTTTGGCTGTTCTTTATTGACCAGTGGGAAATACTTATCAGCGACCATCTTGCGACTGGTGATGACAACCAAGTCTGGGTTGTTTTGATGCCATGGCTCTATCATTTCATCAACCAGATTCATCACCAATGCGTCTAGGTTGTGGTAGTCGCATTCGGCAGTTTTACCGATTTTGATTTTTGAGCTGTCTTTGCCAGCTTTGAGCGTGCGGGCGGTGTTTTCGGTGCGTTGATGTTGCAACCAGCCGATATTGACATCTTGCAACAGCTGGTTGGTACTAAAATCAGTCTTGGCAGCGGCTTTTATGCCATTAAAGCCAATCATGATGCGATCAAGTGCCTGACGGCGGACAATCACATCACGGAATTTGGCATAAAAATCTGGGAATTTTGCCCACTGATCCAGCTTGCCATAGCTGATGGCGGTGTCAAAATTGGTCTGGGTGCATTCATATTGGCGAGCATCTAGCATCGTCGGATCAATCGGCTGACGGTCTTTGTTCTTTGTGTCAGTACGACTGGCAATCGGACGAGTAACACCAAGTCCAATGCCCTGCCCTTTCATTTCACGCACCAAATAAGTGTTAATCTTGCCCAAAAAATCGCTGGATTCTTGGATTTTGGTCTCCAAGGTCTGCTGTACAGATGGCTCAACGGTGAATTTTTCATGGACAGAAGCGACTTTGTTAATGCCAGCTAGGCTTGCCATCGCTTGATTGAATAATAATCTTGTTTCATTACGCATGGGGTTCTCCTAAATGATAAAATTGAAATGATAAAATTGATCAGCAATCCACCAACACAGCCTGCGGTGTGCCAGCTTGTGTTGGTCGGTCGGCGGTTTTTGGCAAGCCGTCTAGCAGTTCATTCAATGCCGTGATTTTCTCTTGTAGCCCATCTATTTGGGCTTGGTACTGCTCTTGATGGGCTTGCAATGCCCGCCCCATCGCTTGAACGATGGCATCGGTGCTTAGGGCGAGAGCTGGCTCGTTTTGCACATCTGGCTTGTCGGCTGGTTTGTCTAAGTTGTCAGCTGATTTGTCCGCCGAATTGTCCGCTGGTTTGTCCGCTGGTTTGTCTAAATTGTCGGTAAATAAGGCTTTTAGCTTATGAAAAATCTGCTCAGCAAGGCCATCTGGCTTGTCGGTGGCTTGCTCATCATCAAACTCAAAGCTCGTCTCAATCGATGCAGTAAACAAATTGCCTTCGTTTAATTTGCGTGCTTGTAGCGGATTGATGGACGCTGTGGCGGCAAACTGTAGCATTTCTGTGCCAAGACTTGCAGGGCTGTCGGTAACCGCCAAGCCCACCAGATACGCCTTGCCAGAGCCTGCAAAATTGGTGTCAATTTCCACCGAGGTATAGATTTTTTGGTTTTTGGCGTTGAGCTGTTTTAGCTTGTCGTTGGGCTGAATTTTGGCAAACAGTGCCAGTTTTTGTGTGCCATCGATGATGACATTATCCGCCTTTAAAGCGACAACATCGCCATAAGCCCCAAAGTCGCCATCAGGAAAAAACCCCCGAAAATGCTCAACATTGATTCTTGCCCCATATTTTTGCGGATCATAGCTGTCTGCCATTTGCTCGATCCATTCTCGCTGGATTTCTCGGCCGTCGGTGGTTTGCCCTGAGACGGCAATACGAAACCATTTCATACACACTCCAAAATAAAAAAAATTAAAAGCGGTGTTAGCATAACCGCCCCCATCACAAAAATCTTGCCCCAAATGTTGTAAATGCACGATTTACAACATTTGGGCGTGTTGATTCATACAAAATTTACGATAATAGGCATCTTGAACAATTTTTTTTAATTTTTTAATTTTAAAGTTTTGTAATTTTGGGATAATAATGACCGACAAACTCTCTGACATCGCAAGCCTTGATTTGGTCTTTGACAACCGCCTAAAAGCCAAATTTTTATCATGGCTGGGCTGGCGTAATGCCGACATTGCGACCGCACTCGGCGAAAATGAAAACACCATCGCCAGCTGGAAGTCTCGTGATCAATGGGACAAAATCAACGCAGACAATCGCATAGAGCAGGCCTTGCAGGTGCGACTGATGACGCTTGTGATGAAAGACAAAAAAAATTCTGGCGATTACAAAGAAATTAGCGAACTGTTTAAAAATTATAAAGAATATGTCCGCCTAGAACGCTACCGAGATGGTGGCAGTGAAGCCGTGCTAAACCCCAAAGTATCCGAACGGGGCAAAGCCAAAAAACGCAAAGCCAATACTTTTGATGATGAAGCCATAGAAAAACTGGTCATTGCCTTTGAAGAGGCGATGTTTGATTATCAGCGGACTTGGTACCAAGCAGGTGATGAACGAACTCGCATCATCTTAAAATCTCGCCAGATTGGGGCGACTTGGTACTTTGCCCGTGAGGCCTTGGTGGACGCTGTAACCACAGGACGCAATCAAATCTTTTTGTCCGCATCAAGGGCTCAGGCTCATATTTTCAAAGAATACATCAAGCAGTTTGCCCATGAAGTGTGTGGCATAGAGCTGTCGGGCGACCCGATCGTGCTGTCCAATGGGGCAAGCCTCAACTTCCTTGGCACGAACGCACGCACCGCACAGGGTCATCATGGCAATTTTTATTTTGACGAGTTTTTTTGGGTCTATGGTTTTGATGAATTAAACAAAGTCGCCTCAGGCATGGCCATGCACAAAAAATGGCGTAAAACCTACTTTTCCACCCCAAGCACGATGGCACACGAAGCCTACACCTTTTGGACAGGCTCACGATTTAACAAGGGCAAACCCAAAGACAAGCACCTCAATATTGATGTATCCCACAAAGCACTAAAAAACGGTAAACGCTGTGAGGACAAGCTATGGCGACAGGTGGTAACGATTATGGACGCACAAGCTGGCGGCTGTGATTTGTTTGATATCGAAGAGCTTAGATTTGAATATTCAGCGGCAGACTTTGCCAATCTTTTGATGTGTGAATTTGTCGATGATGGACAAAGCATTTTTCCGCTCAATATGCTCCAACCGTGTATGGTGGACAGTTGGGAGGTGTGGCGTGAGGACTTTCGCCCCCTGCACGCTCGTCCTTTTGCCAACAAGCCTGTATGGGTGGGCTACGACCCTGCCGAGACAGGCGACAGTGCAGGGCTTGTGGTGGTCGCACCGCCTGCAGTGGCAAATGGCAAGTTTCGTGTGCTAGAACGCCAGCAGTTTAAGGGTATGGACTTTGCCGCACAGGCCAACATCATCAAAGGCATTACCCAAAGATACAATGTTACCTACATTGGCATTGACACCACAGGCATGGGGACAGGGGTGGCACAATTAGTCAAATCATTCTTTCCTGCTCTGACGACCTTTCACTATTCGCCAGAAGTCAAAACCCAGCTTGTGCTAAAAGCATGGGATGTGGTCAAAAACGGACGGCTAGAATTTGACGCAGGACATACTGACATCGCCCACAGTCTGATGAGCATCAAAAAGACGCTCACCAATAGCCAACGCCAGATGACCTTTACCGCATCACGCTCTGACGACATCGGCCATGCGGATCTGGCTTGGGCGTTAATGCACGCATTGCACCACGAGCCGCTAGAAGGTCAGACATTGCAGTCAGTGGGATTTATGGAGTTTTCTTAAGACCTAAACCCAACACCCCAACGCTTATTCTCAAAACGCTCAGGGTTCATGCCATCATAGCCTATCTGTTTGCCGATATGGTTGGCATTGATGACAGCGTGTGTGATGTGGTCGTGAATCTCTGCCGACAGCTGTGGCGATAAGGCACGAAACGGCTTTTCAATGGCTTTATACCAAGAATAAATAAACTGGGTATGCCATGCTAGGTGTTGGGCGTATTGCATCAATGTTTCATGCTCAAAGAATGTAAATTCTCGCACAAAGTCCATCGCCGCCTGATAGTCGGCAGGGTCAATGTCTTTATAGCTTTTGACGCCAAATTCATCATATAGGGCATTGTACAGCCGTTGGTAATGACGGCGGTCATAGCGACACTTTGCCTTGACGGCTTTTTGTAGATTGGCGGCTTGGCGGTGTGATAGACCGCATTGAGCCAGACAGGGGATAGCCCCTGTGTTCATCGCATCAAAGGCACGGATAACCATTAGGCTAAACTTAGGGCTGATCCACATCGCATAGCGGTAGACGAGTTCACGACAGGCGTAAGTTCCACCTTGTTTGCCTTGTACGGTGTGGTAGGCAACCGTATTTTCTTTTTCCAATTCGGCAATGAGTTCTTTGGTTTCGTCATTACGCATAAAATTACTTGGCTTATGCTTATCTGCACCGCCAGATGATTTGTGTAAATCAGTCAAAGAGAAAAAGCCGTTATGTTGGCTAATTGAAGTGTTTGCAACAATAAGATTTGACATAGTGTATTACCTTTTTCAGTTGGTAGAAAGCCCAAAAGGGCGGATAGGAAGCTGAAAAACCGCTACACTAACGGCGTGTGGTATTGGGTATTTCCACACCTTCCTACCCATAAAAAAAGGTAATCGTAAGGATTGGCAATTTTTGTGGGTACAAAAAAATCACAAATTTCGCTTGTGATTGGCGAGTGTAAGAAGTTTTTCAGGCTTCGTGTGATTATTCTATAAAAATCAAAATTTATTGTCAAGATATTTTTTGATTTTTTTTAAATGCTCAAATTTGAGCATTTAAGTTTTCTGAAATTTACCCTTGTTAGGGTGCTAGGGGGGTTCAGAAGCCGTCAAAAGGTCGGCTGGATTTATTCGTGTAGCAAGCTACCTTATTTCATCGCCCCCCTAACATAAAATTATGATGTGAGAATTTGCATATCTTAAATTTTTGAAAGGGTTTGCTTTGATAATTTATGTTCCGCAAATTTGCGGAGCTTAAATTTTTTGCATTAAAAAACCACGATAACGCTGTGGGGTAACGCCTTTTGACTTCGGTTCTGACACCTTAGGGCATATATTACCCCAACCCACGCCCCTTGTCAATAAAAAAATCCACACTCTAAGTGAATGCGGACTTTATTGTTTGGACGGCGGCTCAATGTGCCGTTTTTGTAAAAATAATACGGTAATCACACCAATGATAGTTGCAATAGCTACACTGGCAAGCCAAATATGACCCAAATAAGCAAACCAAGCAGATAATGCAATCAAAAATAGCGAGAGTATGAATGAAAATATCTGACCACGAGTCTTAATGTCGCTATCACGCTTTTGTTCGGCAATGTTGGCATTATCTACATCAATGGTACGCTGCAAATTCTTTTGGTTAAACTCAATCTCTTGGCGTTTTAATTCAATATTGAAGTTCTGCTGTGCTACAACCATATCAAACATTTGCTTGGCAGAACCTTCTACAATGCGTTCATATTCTGCTAAGTATTGCGGTGGCAAGAATGGTGTTTGGATTTCCATTGTGGCAACGCTGAGTGTGGTTTCTACACTTTCATTGTCAATCTTTGGCACTTCGCTCACTTAGCTTGCTCCAAAAAGCGTTTTTCACTGGCAACCTGCTCCATAATCAAGCCAACTTCAATAAATGGTTGGTGGGTACTAAGTGTGTCAATGGTTTGTAAATTGCTATCAGTTGGTTCTATATAGTTTGGCTTGGCTGACACAGCAGACGGCAAAAGCATGAATGCCGATAACATACCTTCCAAAAATGGGGATAATTTACGCATATCAATACCTTATTAAGTTAGGCACTTTATTATAACCGCCCTTATAATAAAAGACAACCTTTGTTATCATTTCAGCGATAAAAAAGCCAAATAAAAATAGGTAAAAATCCTATATTTTACTTGACTTTTGGGGTAAGTGCGTTTATAATATACAGCAACAAGGCAAGGTACTGGCATACCTGCCTTGTTAGGTTACCGCTACCGACCTGTGTAAGTGGTAGCTACAAGGAGTAAATACGATGAACATCGCAAAAATCGTAATAGCCTTGTTATTAATTAGCTTACCAGCTTATTGATAGCAGTGCCTAAGGATAAAGCCAAAAGCTTTATCTAGGGTAGGATTAAGGGAAACCTTAGTCCACTCCTTATTTTTATATTACCACAACACAAGGAAAATATCAAATGCCAAAAGTTGTCTCAAACCCCAAAACCCGCTCACAAATCCAAGCCGAGAGCGACGCTCGCCGTGGCGTGGTGCGTAAGTCATTCACCCTGCAAGCCGATGATGTCGCTTTTATTAAAGAGTCTGCCCAGCGTCTAGGACTGGCACAAAATGAGCTGATTGTACAAGCGGTGCGTGCGTTTGTTAAAGGGCAAGGATAGCCCCACCTGTTGGGCTTTGTCGAGCCCTATTTTAAGGCATTGATGATGACCACCACCTTATCGGATTGGTGAATGAGCCAACAAACGCCCAAAAATACCAAAATGGCATAAAATTTATGATTTTGTAATTCGTTCATCTGTCTGATAATCCGAGTAAATAATTTGACTTTTTTCTTTTTCATTGATAAGATAGCCTTTGTATAGTGATAAGATAGTTTTTGTATAGTCTCATTACATTAAAAACGCCCAGAGCCTGCCAGCTTTGGGCGTTTTGCTTGTTGGCTATTATGTCGATGAATGGCGTGGGGGTAAATGATGAGATGTTGTAGATGGGGGATTTACAACATTGGGGCTGGTTTTTATTGTCCGCTGATTGCCCTTTGTCAAGCGAAACTATTTTAAAAAAAATATCATTAAAGTGCTTGACATTAGGCAATGATTGCCTTATAATACACCCACAAGCCAAGCAATACCGCTTAGGCAACCCAAACCGCTAAGGAGCGATGATATGAACACCCAAACCCTAAACAGAGAGCTGAAAATGGCTGAACTTGAACGCATTAAGCTAGAAGCTGAAAAAATGCGAGTTGAAACTGAAAAACTAAGGGCTGAAACTTTCAAACTGCAAAAAGAAACCAAATACTACCCAGCCGTTTCAATCGTGATAGCCCTAATCGCCCTAGTTGCCTCACTTCTAGCCCTACTAAAATAACCCAAAGCCCCCAAGTGGGGCTTTTTAGGATAATCTATGAAACCTGACATCAGTAAATACAACCCTGACCCCACTTACATCAGAGCTTTGCTTGAAAAAGCAGGGCTTTCACAACGAAAAACCGCCCATATACTAGGCGTATCAGAGCGAATGATGCGGTATTATTTGGTGCATACCGATGACCCTAATTATCGCCCTATGCCTTACACAGTGCAATTCGCCATTGAGTGTCTTGCGGGGGAGTAAACGGTCTTATGACCGTTTTTATGCCCATTTCCCCTTGTCAAGCCCTACCACCAGCGAATTGCTGTGATAAGGCTCGCCAAAACAAAAATTGTTAAGCACGCCACCAGCCAGTTAATTAAGAATCTTACTTTTGGGGAACTTTCATATTTTTCCAGCATTTTTACTACCCACTGCCCAAAATCTATGTTAAAATTCACTTATGATTTACTCCTACTCCGAATAGGGTTAAATTAAAAACGCCCAGAGCCTGCCAGCTTTGGGCGTTTTGCTTTATTTATTCTCTACCACCATTTAATCGCATGGATAAAAGGGGTAATCATCAAGCCAAGCACGCCCAACGCCACCATCAAAATTGAAATACCAATACAAAAACGCAAAAACGGTGTTACCAAGCCTTCCATCTTCACTCCTTCTTTTGGGTGCAAAATAAACTTATCTGTGCTATACTTCTTCATAAATTTAGCCTTTCCTGTACAAGGGTTAAATTAAAAACGCCCAGAGCCTGCCAGCTTTGGGCGTTTTGCTTTATGGCTATTATGCTTAATGAATGGCGTGTGGGTAAATGATGGCGTGTTGTAAATGGGGGATTTACAACATACCAACGCCAAGATGCTGTCAAATCCTGCTATGATGTCATTATTTGTCTTATATTTAGGATTGATGATGACTCTGACCAAACCAACCAAGCCGATTGCCTTTACCTTTGGCGAGCCCATACCCATGAATGGGCGTGAGATTTTTGATTATGTGGAATGCTGGCACAATGGTCGCTGGTACGAACCACCCGTAAATTTGTATGGACTGTCCAAATCCTACAAATGCACACCGTATCTGTCTAGCGGTATTATTTTTAAACGCAATTTTTTGGCAAATCTGTTCATGCCCACCGCCAAACTCAGTCGCAAAGCCTTTGAGCAAATTGCCCTTGACTTTATTTGGTGTGGCAACGCCTACCTAGAAGAAATTCGCACCGTGCGTGGTGGTGTGCTACGCTATCAGCCAACCCTTGCCAAATACACCAGATGTGGCAAAGATGGGCGGTTTTTTATGCTGTATAGCGATGATTTGGGTTATCAAGAGCATGAGTTCACCAATCGCCTCTGCCACATCAAAGAGTGCGACATTGACCAAGAAATCTATGGACAGCCTGAGTATTATGCCGCCTTGCAGTCTGCTTGGCTCAATGAGTCTGCTACCTTGTTTCGCCGAAAATACTACAACAACGGCTCACACGCAGGCTTTATCATGTATGTGAACGACCCAGCCAATGACCCCAATGACATTGACGCCCTTCGCCAAGCATTAAAAGACTCTAAAGGACCAGGTAATTTTCGCAACCTATTTTTTTACTCTCCAAACGGCAAAAAAGACGGCGTTCAAATCATTCCTGTGTCAGAAATCGCCGCCAAAGATGACTTTGGCACCATCAAGAATATCAGCCGTGATGATGTGCTATCTGCTTTGCGTATCCCACCACAACTGCTTGGCATCATACCGACCAACGCAGGTGGCTTTGGCTCAATTCGTGATGCGTCCGAGATGTTTTATCATAATGAAATCGTCCCACTACAAGCACGGCTTGAAGTCATCAACGAATGGGCAGGTGATGAGATTGTGCGATTTAAAGACCATCAATGATACATTAGCATCACAGTAAGCCTGCTGCATTTTTTAACACTCGATTCATCTCATCTTGCCAGTGTTTGCCATATTGTTGATAATATGCCACAACATCAGTATCCAAAGACAGCTGAATGCTGGTTTTGGTGGCATCACTTGGCTGATGGGATAATAGGTGCTTATCAAATTGCGTCCCAGCAAACATAAAGGCATCGTGCCATTCTAGCCGCTCGGCTCGTTTTTTAAGATTCACATAGCGTTGCAAAGACTTCCACGAAGCGTGCAAAGTGATGGTTTGTAACTGGGGTATGGTGTAGCCATCTTCAGCATAACGAGTGGCGGCCTCATGCCTTAGGTCATGGAATTTTAAATCCTCTATTTGTAAGATTTTGCAGGCTCTTGCCCAATATGATGAGACGGTCTGGGCATTTAAAGGCAACAAAAGCCCATCATCATAGCCAAGCATGAGCATTTTATTTCGCACCTGATCATCAAGCAACATCTCAATCACCGCCAAAGCGTGCATCTCTAGATGGGCATACTTATGATTGCCCTTGGAGCCGTCTGGGTTTTTGACATCTCGGATTAGCCATTGATGATTAGCACGGTCAAAATCAACAAGACGCATACTCGTCAGCTCGCTTTGTCGCCGTCCTGTATAGATGGCTAGCCACATGATGAGGTGCATGGGTATGGTTTGGCGACCACGCCGCCAATCTTGATAAAAAAAATTGGTCAATAATTGCAATTCATCAGCACTGGGCAGACGGTCTCGCTCAGGTGCCTTGGTAACAATCCGAGACTTTTTTAACCCAAAAATAGCCTGTTTTAGCTCCATCTGCACATGAGCGATTGGCTCATTCCACACCATCAGTGCGTGCGTCAGCACAGCAGAAATGTTCGTCAAATCATGCAGTACCGTCGAAGGCGACACCCCATCTGTCATGTTCAGCACATCACCCCGCCGTCTGGACAACGCAAAATCAGCAAAATCTTGGCGAGTCAGCTGAGCAACCGTCTGCTTGCCGATATCATAGCCTGCGATGCGTCGCATATTGATGGCGTATTTGTCATTAAACTGTTCTTTGACTTCTTCAATATATCTGTTAATATATTGTGCCAGCGTCCGCCCTGTGGGCTTTTTGGTCAGCAAAATGCGTGGATCAACCTGTATTTGTGACTCAAGTTTTTTAATCCATTCTTTTGCCAGCATTTCTTTGCTAAAAGTTTTTGACTGGGAAAAAGTAGGACTGCCTTGGCGAGTGATGCGAACAGTGGCAAGATATTTAACTTGCCCTGATTTGGTTTTGCGTTTGGTGATGGTTCCCATAGATCCTCTGATTTGCAACAAATATCCATTTACAACATTTTTTAAATCTGTTGTAAATATGCTGTAAATGATATTCCTAAATGTGCTAAAATATGCCAAAATATACCAAATTTTACAACCAATGACAACCATCAGACCCACCATCAACAACTAAAAATACTTTAAAATACCCTATTACACTCCCCACAAAAAAACAAACAAACTCAATAAAATCATCTACTTATGAACAATCACCCCCTACTCACCTCCCTTACCATCGGCAACCAAACCATACAAAATCGCCTTATTATTGCCCCTATGGCTGGCGTCACCGACAATCCTTTTCGTAGGCTGTGCAAGTCCTTTGGTGCAGGTCATGCAGTGAGCGAGATGATCATCGCTGATACTGCATTATACGCTCGTAAAAAATCATTATATCGTGCCAACTTTGATGGTGAAATCGCTCCCATTTGCGCACAAATTGCAGGGGCAGAACCTGATAAATTAGCCGAGGCAGCTCGTTTTCAGGTGGCTAATGGTGCTCAGATTGTTGATATCAACATGGGTTGCCCTGCAAAAAAAGTCTGCAAAAAATTAGCAGGCTCAGCATTATTACAAGATGAACAGCTGGTCAAAAAACTTTTAGAAGCCACCATTGATGCTGTTGATGTACCAGTTACTCTAAAAACAAGGCTTGGCTTTGCAAATGGCCAAGAAAACATCTTGAAAATTGCTGAAATTGCTGAAAGTGCAGGCATTGCTGCTATTGCCATTCACGGTCGCACTCGAGAGGATTTTTATACAGGGCAAGCTCGCTACGACTTGATACAACAGGTCAAACAAATGGTAAAAATCCCCATTATTGTCAATGGCGACATTGATAGCCCTCAAAAAGCCAAAGCCATTTTTGAGGCAACAGGTGTTGATGCGGTGATGATTGGTCGTGGTGCCCAAGGCAAACCCTGGATATTTCGAGACATTCATCACTATTTAAATACTGGCAAACTGCCAGACGCTCCAAATATTGACGAACTTCGTCAGATTGTACTGACTCATCTTGAAGAGCTGTATCAATTTTATGGTGAATATTCAGGCTGTCGTATCGCACGCAAGCACATCGCATGGTATACAGGAGGTCTGCCCAATTCTAATGCCTTTCGTGAGGCGATGTATCAAGAAGAAAGTACCGCTGGTCAATTTAGGGTGGTTGAACGATTTTTACGATCATCATCTTAGTATGGCAAAAATCACAACAACCCAAGCCCAGTGGTTCGCACTGTTGGTGTAGTTACGGCAAGCTGTAAACCATTTGATGTGGCAAAAATATCCACTTTTTTCTTAGCACGAGTAACCGCTGTATAGATCAGCTCCTTGGACAGCAAGCGAGTATTGGTATCATCAAACACCACCGCAACCCTTTCAAATTCCGAGCCTTGCGATTTATGCACCGTCATGGCATAAGCAGTCGCCACCGTATCACCACCAAGCATGGCAACCGAAACTTTTCTTAAAACATCACCATCAAAATAAACCACCAACTCTCCATCGTCACGCAGGCACACGCCCACATCACCGTTAAACAATCCCAAGTCATAGCGATTGGTTTGTACCATCACCACCCTTCCATGATACCACTGCGATGCAGTCAATCCCATTTTAAGGTATTGTCTATGGTATTTTGCAAGAAAATCATTAATTTTTATATCACCAGCCATACCCGAATGAGAGGCGGTCAAAATACGGTATTTATTTAGGCTTTCAATCAATTCTTTGATCAAAACCTGCTTTTTTTCATCAGAATGGCCATCAAAATAAGATAACAGACTCTTGGTGTGTTGAAAGTAGCTTTCATAACCTTTTGATAACTCATTGTAATAATTAGTATTTTTTAAAATATTGATGAAATTCAAATCATCATAATAACTAACTAACGCTTGTACGCTTTGCAACTCATCTAAAACATCATCAGTCTTGTTAATCAGCTTTGCCAATTTTCCTACAGCCGAATCAGCATCAAAACGCCTTGACTCCACAAGATGAACACGATGAGCATACAAAGCAGGTATAAGGCACAAATCTGCCAACACCGCCCCAGCTTCCACCGCTGCAAGCTGATGTGCATCTCCTAATAAAATTAACCTTGCCCCAATTTTAACCGCTGATAATAAATGGCAAGACAGCTCTGCCCCCAACATGGAGGCTTCATCAATAATAATCACATCATGTGGTAGTGGATTTTTTTCATGATATCTTGGCACACCATGTTGACCAATGCCAAGCAGTCTATGGATGGTCTTAGGCTCTGGCAGACTGATTTTGACAGCATTTTTTTGCAGTGTATTTTGTAGCGATTCACTCATACGCTGTGCTGCTTTTCCTGTAGGGGCTGATAACGCCAAATCAATGTTAGGATTTTGCCCAATCAATGCCAGTACGATTTGTGCCACTGTAAAAGTCTTACCTGTTCCAGGTCCGCCTGTGATGATGGCAAATGGTTTTTGACTGACCATCTCAACCGCTTGTTTTTGTTCAATGTTCAACTCATCAGACAAATCAGTCAGACCAAATGGTGCAATATCCGCCCCACAAATCCTCTCAATATGTCTCATTGCTATTTGCTCAGCATGATAGGCACGGTTTGACCATATATAAAGTGCTTCATTGCTATTTTTAAAGACAATCGGCGTGCCAACTTGGACGGTCTGATGATGGGCAAAAAGATGGCTAGACTGCAAAAACTTTACCAGCTCACCCATGTCATTATTTAAGACAAACTTAATAAAATAATATACTCTAAGTAAGTGTAGTAAAATATCACCAAGCTCATTTTTGCCGATAGACTGCCTGCTTGTGCCAGCAACATCTTGTATGGCAAGATGAAAATCGCTAAGATACTGATTGATCAGATTTTTAAGGGCTGTCTGATCACTGGCATTTTCATCAATATGCCTGAATATGACATCAAAATCCAGCAAAAATTGCTCATTTTTACTGTATGATGACAGATATTCTTGAATGGGCAAAAGTAAATTTTGCCAGCCATCGGCTTGATTTTTTGACAAAATCATCACTGTATGCCCCTCTGATAAGGACAGCATACTTGCCAAACTCACCACATAAAATAGACTTTGTTCATACTTGCCCAAAGCAAAGTTGGTACTGAGCATTTTTTTATTACCATACCAGCTGGCATTTTCAAGAATGCGTGTGGTCAAATAGCGGTCAATTACGGTTGTATTCATCATAATATTTTAAAGTTTAGTTAAACAATTTATCCAAATTTAACACCAGCTCAACAGGCACATTCCACACCAGTCGCCCAAGTGCCTCATCATCACAGACACCACGCAAAAACAAATATTCCACCGAACCCAAATACTTATCCTCATTGCCTATATAGTTGCTGATACGAATTTTTAGTAGGCGGTGCAATGCCACTTGATAGATTGCAGCTTGTAGCCAATAACCCGCCTTATCCATCGCCTCGTTCATGGCTGCTAAATGATAGTCTTTTGGCGAATTTCCTAAAAAATTTGATTTATAATCAAGCACATAAAACTTACCATCTTTTTCATACATCAAATCAATTTCACCTTTTAGGTAACGATACAATGGTCTGTGATTGCCATCTTTGGTGAGCTGTATTGGTCGGTCGCTGTATCTTTTAAATACAACATTAAGTTCATTGATGCCAAAATGCTGTTTTAGACCCAGTACAAAACTCATTTCACGAACACTATTGTTGGCATTAAGACTCACCAAATTTGTTTTAGACGCATAAAACGGTGCATGAATAACATCATTTAGCCACAAAACAAGCCGATGATGCAAGGTGGTCTCATCATCAATCAATACATCATGGTTACGCAGTTTTTGAGCATTTTGACTCATATTTTGACTCATATAGTCAGTTAAGCCCAAATAGCGTGCCACTTCATCTATCGTTTTGCTTATCGCTTTTAGACGCTCAATTGGTTCGCCTTGTGTGTTTACTTTTTGTAGCACTTGATGCAAAAAGTCGCCTGCAATCACACCACGCATGAAAACGCTACGAATATCATCATCTGCTGTTATCATCTCATCATCTGTTACCACAACCGCCACCTCATCATGGTCAGGTTGACCAATCAAAGACTTGGTTTTTTTATCAAGCTGACTGACAAGGGCCGTAAAGCTGGTCTGATACACCCCAAAAAACTGCGTAGTAGGCATGGTCTGTTGCCAATGGTGATAAGGAATCTTATGCAAATCCACATCACCTGAGCAATACGGTGTTTTGATGAAATCATCAGCATCTAGATTCAGCCAGTCCATCTTTGCTTGCATTCTGATGGGCAAAGACAGCTTTTCATCATTTGCCTCACACCATAAAAATAGTGGTCGCAAATCAAGCTGTCTTTTTGATGACAAGTCCTCAGCCACAATAAATAGTTGCTCAGATGCACGAGTCAAAGCCACATAGCCCAAGCGTTTTTTTTCATCAAGGCTTTCTTTTTGGTCTTGCTCTTGATAATAATTTGGCTGGCCTATCTTATGTGGTGTGGGCGAAATGCGTCTTTCAAATCGCTCATTGCTATACGGATAGAACATCGTATTATTTGCTCGCACCGCCTTGTCCAATTCAAGCACATAAACAATAGGAAATTCAAGCCCCTTTGATGCGTGCATGGTCATTAAGCTGATGCCAGATTCACTCGGCAGGGTCATCCTTTTATATTCATCAGCGACATCTCCACCCAATCTTGCTTGCATTTTGTACCAGTCAATAAATGCCAACATTTGCAGATGCTCCTGCCCACCAACAATCTCTAAAATCTGGCAAATATCTGCCAAATACCGCTCACCAAACTTGGCAATATCCAGCCACAACGAATGATCATGCGGATAAAAAGGATGGGTAGATAAGGCAAAATTTAAAGCATTAACGACACCAAAATGTCGCCATTTTTCAAAAACCTTATTAAGATAAATCAATAAATTAGATTTTAACTGCACATCTGTTTTGTCATTGTCATGCACACCCAAAATCATCATCGCCTCATCAAGACTTTGTCCAAAAAGTGATGATGTCAAAAGCCTGCCTAATTTTTCAACATTACCCATATCCATACACGCCATTAACAAAGCATGAATATCCTGCCCTGCCTGTGTTTCAAACACATTGATTTCACGAGCAGCGATAGATGGAATGTTGAGCATATCTAAATAAGATTTGATGCCAGTCAGGCTATCGTGCCGAGCGGTTAATATTGCAATGTCGCTAGGTCGTATGGCACGCCTGCCATCTGGTGTCTGTATGGTATGGCCGCCTTGTAACACACTGTTAATGTGCCAAGCGGTCAATTGGAGTAGGTTATGCTCGCTGTCTTTTGCCAAATGCAGCATGGCAAAAGGCAAATGACCCAAATAGCTAGGCAGCGTTTGATCGGACGATTGCCAAGACAAATTTTGCGTTTGATGATGAGCGGTGATTTGCTGATAAAAAATCCCATCGCCCAAGTTAGCATGCTGATTATCTTGTCCACCAGAAAACCAAGCATTAAGGGCATCAATCAGGGTTTTATTGGAACGGCGATTGACAGTCAGTGTTAAGTGTTGCTTAATCATGGGTTTTTGGTTTTGGCTGTCTTTGCCAATATTTTTCATGCGATTATAATTGGCAACATCACCCCCACGAAAACGATAAATCGCTTGTTTAGGATCGCCAACAAATAGTACAAAACCATAAGATGACTTGCCATCATTTTGCCTGTCCGTTTTTTCTGACTGTTTTTTTATGTCGGACAGATAAATCTGTCTTATCAGCTCAACTTGTGCCCCATTGACATCTTGCGACTCATCAATCAGTGCCACAGGGTAGCGATGGCGAATGTGGCGCGCCAGATTTGGACTTGCTTTTAACGCCTGATTAAGCCTATTCATTTGAATGGTAAAAGTGGTCTTGTGCTGATTTTCTAGCCAAACAGGCGTTTTGGCCTGCACCTCTAGGGCAATTTGGCGATATAAATAGGCACGATAATGATTTTGTATGTCATTGATTTGATGATAAATCTCTGACAATTTTGTCAAATCATGCTCAATAAAAGCCATTAAATTTTTCTTAACACTCTCGTCATACCCCTTATTAAAAACATTGTCTTTATCTATAACACTGGCGATACCATCTAGCCATTTGATATGGTGTTTTGCAAGATGATGTATGAAATTGACACCAAAATTTTTCATCAAATCACAAATTTCAAACAAATAATGCCAATGGTTTAGTAAGGCATTTCTACCATTTATTTTGTTTTTTGTGCGATAATCTTTATCTTTAAATGCGTCAAATTGCAAAAAGTCTGCCTGCAAAAATTCATCTATTTGTTTTTGTAAATCAATAAGATACGCATCATCAATATTAATAGACTCATCAATCGGCGAACCAAAAAATTGCATGGTCAAATTGACCGAATGATAAGCTTTATCCAAATCACTAAAAATATCACTATGACGAATGACTTCATATAGGCGTGGCTCGTGCATCATGATACGAGCGTGCTCTTGACGCAAAGCATCATGAATGATGGCAGTTGTGATGTCGGCACTGTCATAAAGAATATCAGCTTTGGGACGATGTCCTATTTCAGCAGAAAATTCTTTGAGCCATTTTTGAGCAAGGCTATCAAGCGTCCCTACAAACAATTTATCTAGCGTGGCAAGCAATAGCCCTACTCGGCGTATCGCATCATCAAAAACTTTTGCATCTTGACTTAATAAATGGTTCATCAAATGCACATTGATGGGGTCGTCTGCACCCTCGATATGAGCACAAATCGCCACAGACACCAGTTCATTAACTCGTTCATGAATGCTCAAATCATCAACAAACCAATGAGAATATGCAAGTTGCCTTGACTTTACCCAAGTCAGATACCGATAAAATACCGATAAGCGTTCTTGGATACGCTCTTGCATTTCAGCGGCAGCAGCACGAGTAAAAGTCGTGGCAATGATACGCTCTGGGGCATATCTTTGCTCAACAAGCAGGCGTAAAATAATGCCTGTAAGCGTCCAAGTTTTGCCCGTACCAGCAGATGCTTCGATCAAATACACCCCTTTTAGAGTACAAGCAATGGCAGGTGGCAGGTCGGTGGTGGTTGTGTTTGTTGTCATGTCAGTCTTTTTATGTTGATTATGAATCACTATCAAGCGTTTTGATTTGTTGTAACATCGTTTCATACAAAGGCACGCTTAATCGCCCTATCGTACTTAGCACCTCATCTGGGCTGATATCGCCAATTACCAAAGCAACCAATTCATCAACCCACTCGTCATTAATATCCACTTGACTCATGTCGCCACCTGCTTTGGCAATGATAAGAGCATTTAATGGCATTAGGGCAATTGGCAACTTAGCACCGATCAACACAAATAACACCAAATTCACCAAATACCGCCTGGCAACCTCTGCAAGCATGGGTGCAAATTGATAAGTGTCAGCCGATTTTAGTTTTAAGGCATTTAGCTGTGATGATGAGCCTTGATATTGCCAAATACTTGCCCCACGCCCATGCACCACATCATCTTGGGTTGTTTTTCGATGAATCTGCCAAATCAGATGATGCACCCAAAAGCCGATCAACTTATCAGCAGACGCCCGACTCACCAATAGATTTAGCCAAAGCGTCTCATCGCACATCGGCACGCTGGCAACAACTTTTATAGGATATTGCCCCATATTGAGCGTCATCACCTGTTCATGCGTTGTGGTCATCATGGCTGAAAAATCAGTTGGTTGTGCCACGCCACTTGCCAAAGCGTGCTGTTTGATGACATCAAAAAATGCCAAAAATCTCTTACCCACAAAACCAATACCATCTTGCAAAACACGCCAACGCACCACACCAGCAGGAAGCAATGAGTCATGGTACAAGGTGCTAAGTCGCATTAACGCTTCTTGGGAGAAATCTTGCCCAGACAGCTTATTATTAGACAGTTGTTTAAGGTCTATCTCTTCTACCGCCCTACCATCAAACACACCTGTACCAAAAACTTGTGCAATCATTTGGCATAATTGCCAATTTCCCAGCCCGTCAAGCGACAATGGCTCATTCATCTGATCATCATCAGCCCCATCATCAATGGCAAATTTACCACGCAAATAATGTCGTATGGGTGATTTGATGACATTGGCAATCGTTTGTGCGGTCAGATAATTTGGCAATTTCAGGCGATATGTAATAAAAAGCTCGTCCATATCTTCATCAATATTTTCGCCTTGATTGTTTTTAACCAAAATATTTGCAATATGCCCCACTTCATCATCACTTGGCAAAATAACGAAAGGTTTATCATCAGATGACTTTTGGTCATCAATGATTTTCCTGACTTGTTGCCAGATGGGTGCAGGTGGTAAAGACAGTTTTTGTTCTCGCTTTTTATTGTCAATCAATTGACTTAGGGTGTTTTTGAAAAAATCATCATCTTTAATCTCAAAAGAGCGATTCTCATAAAATACCCCCTCTTCAAAGCTCATTGCGTGATGGTAGGTTACTAAATATCGCTCAATTAAGTTTGGTAGCAATAATGCTAACGACTGTACATTCTCGTCTTTGATGTCAGCCAATTGCCAATCAACATCTGCCTTAAAAAACTCAATCAACTCACCCACAGGAGAAGCTGGTAGCAGCACCGTATTGCCATCTGCACTGATGCCATCATAAAAAATTGCACAAGCATCTTTTGTGCATAACACGGCGTCCAAAAAAGCTCCGTTATCATCATCTTCATTGGTGCGATCGCCACGCCGTTTTAGCCCAGCTCGCATAAGGTCTAGGCGAAAATTGTTATCTTGGCGTGGAAAAGCAGATAAATTCATGCCAAGCATCAATGTTAAGCCAAATGGAATGCTTCGCAATGCACCAAATCTTGCCACCGTAATCACGCCAGATGGCTCGGCGGCTATCGCCTGCATACCCACTGCCTCTGCCAAGCTTTCTAGTACAAATTCAAGGCTAAGACAAATGTCATCTTGGGCAACATAAGCTGTGTCATCATGTATTTGTTTATGATAATTAACATTGGCCCTAAGGCTTGACATCATGGCATTTTTTGCTTCAAAAATCGCACGCATTTGCACGGTTTGTTTCATGCCATAAAAATAGCCATCAATCACCTCATGCTCAATTTTTTGAAGCCATGCTTGTACGGTATCAATTCGCTGATAATCATCAGAAAATTTTAATAAGGCTTCACGCATGGCGCACAATGCCACAACAATTTGTGTATCGTTTAGCCCAATGCCATCAATAGGTAATGTCGCCTCCTTATTGTGAGAATCTATCCAATCAAAAGGATGTAACACTTCACTGGCATCTAGGCTATCTGGGGCGATAAATCCCATAACAATACGGTCAAGTGCATAACTAAAAGTGTAGCGATAATCAGTATCTGCATCATGCAAGGTTGTGCTGATATGGCGTGCATCAAAGCCACGCTTAAAACCCGCCTGCATGAGTAGCTCTCTGGCACGATAAGCATCGTCAAAGGTTAAATTAAAATTTTCATAGATACTAGGATTCATCAACCATTCAAAAAAATCTTGTGCATAAAAGCGAGCCTCTTTTTCCCCCAACAAGCGATAAAAACCAATGATCGCCTGCATCAGTTCATCAATGGTGCGGTCGCTTACCCCTGTGATTTTAATGGGCAGTCTTAGCCCATCTACACCCACGCCATCAACAAATACCGAACGAATCACATTTTGGGCATTTTCAACATCAGGCAACAGTATCACCACATCAGACAACTGTCTAATCACACCATCACCATAATCGGTATTAAGGTATTTGGCAATCATCGTGCGAGCGATTTCTAGCTGGCGTTTTAGGCTGTGGCAAGCATGAATGCTAAGCTCTTGCAAAGCATGATTTGGCTGACCATGCAATGTCAAGGTGGGCTTTTGATGGGTTTTTTGTGTCAAAATGGACAGCATTTCACCCATTGCCACACCACCATCATCCACACCGAGCATTAAAATGTCTTGTTTTAGCTTTTGTAAAATACCATTTCCTGTCTTAGCGATGAATTTGTCCTGCCAATCAATTTTAATGCCAGCATGATTCAAATCTTTTGTATCATCTGTGCCATTGTCGCTATTTTGGTTGTTTTTGACCCAATCATCATTCAACTGTTCATAATAAAATTCACCGCCTGACATATCAGCAAGCATGGCAAAAGTTTCACGAGACTCTTTGCCAAGCCTTGACAACAGCCCATGCCCAAAGTCTTTTAAATAGACCATGTGAGGCTTGATGATTTGCTGAGTTAAAAGCCAGTTTTTATCAACAATATCCGCCCAAAACATTTTTGATGGGTTTAAATGAAACAGTCGGACATTAATTTTTGATGACAACCGCTTCAAAAACATAAGCTCAACCTGAGGGATTGTTTGAACCGTAAACAAATACAGCTCCTTTGGCATCTCATCAATGGCTGTCGCACAAGCCACTTGGCCACGCTTGCCGTCTAGCACCTGCCAAAACCGCTCTTCTAGTCGTTCACGATATTCATAAACCTCACTAAACAATGCCTGCCACAAATAACGAAGCAGTTTTTCAAGGGCATTATAATGGGCAAATAACCACTCTGGCGTCTCATTTTCTTGCCCAAAACTGTCGGCAAATTTATCCTTTTGACGAATCATGTCATCAACCGCCACAGGTAATGGCTTACCCACGCCCCAAGCGTGTAACCACTCTGGGCGATGCGTCAGATATCGTACATAAACTTTAGCAAGTTCATCGCACGCTTGCCACAGTCGTTGCTCTAAAATGCGTGATTGCCCAAAATGTGAGTGCTTATCAGGTGAAGCGACCGTTATCGTATCAGCAAGTGGCTTGAATAAAAAGTGCAAAACATTCGTTTCATCATCTAAAATTCGCTGCAAATCCACTTTGACGATTTGACTTAAAAATCCAAAAATCCGCCAACGCATGACCGACCCAGACAGCACAGCCACCTCAGGCACCGCCAACCCATCGTCATTAATACGAGCATCAATTTTTAGCACTTTATCAATCATCTGCCATTGGTATTGCCCCCAAAACTGAGCTGTTAATAGTGTACTGATGCCTGCTTTTACAGCCACTTGCTTAGATAGCCAATCGCCAAGCACCACAGATGGCACAATGACGGTAAACGGACGAAAAATTGAGTCTTGGAGCAAACCGTATTGCTGGTTTTGCTCATAAAAATGAATGAGTTGATTGACCAGTTCGTCCGTGTCATTAGATTGAATGATTTGAAACATAATTTTTTGGCTAAAAGATTTGATGAATGATGATGAATAATAAAAAAACTTTGGGAAAATTTTATGAATAAAACAACACCCCAAATTGTACCTTGATTTGATGAATTTAGCCATTAGATTTAAAAATTTTAGCCAAAAAACATCAGCCAATCTTAGGCCAAAAATTCTTTTATTTTATTACAAGTTTATTGCAAGCTAAATTTGCTATATTTTCTCATCAGCACTTAAAAAATACCCCAATCAATGCTATAATTTGCCATTCATGCTTCACATCTAGCAACATCAAGGACATTCATGGCATTTGTGCATTTGGGCGTACACAGCGAGTTCGCCATCGTCGATTCTATTGTGCGTATCAAAGACTTAGTTAAGGCTGCTAAGGCAGATGGGCAGACGGCGTTGGCTTTGGCGGATTTGAACAATATGTTTGCTGTGGTCAAGTTTTATAAGGCTTGCACAGCAGCAGGCATTAAGCCCATCATCGGCTTGGAGGCAACTATTGGCGATGCCATCGACCGCACAGCCGAAGAAAATGCTCACACTGTCATGCTTTATGCAATGAATAATGACGGCTACAAAAATCTCCTTCGCCTATTATCCGATGCCTACACCGACCGCCCCAAGAACGACAATGGCACAGTATCTGTCCATACACCCATCATCACCAAAGATGCCTTGTTTGCTCACAATGATGGCATCATCGCCATCTTGACCGACCGCTCTGAGACAGCAAATGTCTTAAAGGGCAATCACCCAGAATCTTTTGCCAATTGTGTCAGACCATGGCAAGAGGTCTTTGGTGATCGCTTATATCTTGGCATTAAACGCACACACACAGGCGACGATGGCTATAATCGCCAAGCCATCATTCAAGGTTCACAAGCTGGCATCGCCATCATCGCCCATAATGATGTCCGCTTTATGAACCCTGTGCCAGAGCATCAAAATCTGGGTAAAGATGACGAAGTCAGTAGCGACTTTGATGCTCATGAGGCTCGTGTATGCATTGCCACAGGCTGGACGCTAGACAGCCCACATCGCCCAAGAAACTACACCGAACAGCAGTATTTTCGTACACAAGACGAGATGGCAAAGTTATTTGCCGACATTCCCCAAGTCATCAAAAACACCACACTGCTTGCCAGCCGCTGCAATGTAACACTCACGCTTGGGATTAATGTATTGCCCGACTTCCCCATTCCTGAGGGTGAGACGATTGAGAGCTTTTTTAGAAAAGTGAGCAATGAAGGCCTTGACCAACGCCTTGCTAAGCTTTATCCTACCCACACCCGTGATGAGAATTGGGATAAGACACTTAAAAGCTATCAAGACCGCCTAAATTATGAGCTAGACATTATCTTAAAAATGGGTTTTCCGGGTTATTTTCTCATCGTCATGGATTTTATCCGCTGGGCAAAAGCCAATGGTGTGCCAGTTGGTCCAGGTCGTGGCTCAGGAGCAGGCTCACTGGTGGCATACAGCCTAAATATCACCGACCTTGACCCACTTGAATACGATTTGCTTTTTGAGCGTTTTTTAAACCCTGAGCGTGTGTCCATGCCCGACTTTGATATTGACTTTTGTATTGAAGGGCGAGACAGAGTTATCGACTATGTAGGTCGCACTTATGGGCGTAAAGCGGTATCACAAATCATCACTTTTGGTACAATGGCAGCTCGTGCGGTAGTGCGAGATGTTGCTCGTGTACAAGGCAAACCACTGGGTCTTGCTGACAAAATGTCAAAACTCATTCCAAAAACTCCCGGCATTTCGCTTGCTGAGGCCGTACAAGAAGAACAGCAACTTAGAGAATTGCTGAGTCAAGATTCCACTCACCCAGACCACGAAGCTGCTTTGGAAATTTGGGACATGGCAGAAAAACTTGAAGGCATCACTAGAAATGTTGGTAAGCACGCAGGTGGTGTACTCATCGCTCCCAATCGCATTTCTGACTTTTCTGCCGTGTATTGTGATGATGAAGGACACCCAGTCAGCCAGTTTGATAAAGATGATGTTGAGGCGGTAGGTCTGGTGAAATTTGACTTCCTAGGTCTTCGTAACCTTACCGTCATTCAAGCAGCAGTTGATAACATCAATACCACTCGTGCCAAACTTGGTCAAGAACCCATTGATCTAGAAAAACTACCCCTTAACGACAGTGCTGTCTATGAATCCGTCTTGCAATCAGGCAATACCACCGCTGTATTCCAGCTTGAAAGCTCGGGCATGAAAAAATACCTAAAACAGCTAAAACCAACCAATATTGAAGATGTTATTGCGATGTGTGCCTTATATCGCCCAGGTCCATTAGAATCTGGCATGGTAACAGACTTTATCGACCGCAAACATGGCATTCAAGAGCCTGCCTACCCCCACCCAGATTTTCAACATGAATGGCTAGAAGCACCACTCAAAGCCACCTACGGGGTCATTGTTTATCAAGAACAAGTCATGCAAATTGCCCAAGTTCTATCAGGCTATACACTAGGCGGTGCTGATATGCTTCGCCGTGCCATGGGTAAGAAAAAACCCGAAGAGATGGCAAAACAACGCAGTATTTTTGTTGAAGGGGCGATTGGGCAAGGCGTATCAGGTGAGCTGGCAGGGCAGATATTTGATTTGGTAGAGAAGTTTGCAGGCTATGGATTTAATAAATCACACTCAGCCGCTTATGGTGTGCTTGCTTATCAAACGGCTTATTTAAAATATTATTACCCTGCTGAATTCATGGCGGCCGTTTTGACATCAGAAATGGACGACACCGACACAATTGTCTTTTTAATTTCTGATTGCAAAGACAACTTTGATTTGTCTGTCATTCCACCAAGCGTCAATCACAGCGATTGGCGATTTGTCGTCCAAGATGATAAGACCATCATCTATGGACTCGGTGCGGTCAAGGGCGTGGGTGAAGAGGCGGTCGCCAGCATTGTCAGGGCAAGAAAAGATGGCGAATTTAAAGACCTCTATGATTTTTGCAATCGTGTGGACATTAAAAAAGTTGGCAAACGAGCCCTAGAAGCACTCATCTGTGCAGGTTGCTTTGATGATTTGGCAGTAAAGATCAAACCAGAATTTGCCGCCCAAGAACTACGCCATCATATCCGTGGCGGACTTTGGGAACAACTGCCAGCCGCTGCTCAGGTTGCCGAACAAAATCGCCAAAACGAGCTGGCTGGTACTTTTGATTTATTTGGTGAGGTTGATGATGGATTGTCAGTCGCTCCAGAATTGCCCAATGTCATCTGGGGCGATCAGACTCGTTTAAAAGGCGAAAAAGACACACTGGGGCTGTATTTGACAGGACATCCACTTGACAAATACCGAACCGAGCTCAAAAAGTACACCAACATCACCCAACTTTCTGAACTTGGCGATACAGGTCATAATAAATATGCTCGAGTTGCAGGGCTGGTCATTGATGTCGCCAACTTTGGCAACCGAGTCGCCATCACGCTTGATGATGGCAGTTGTCGTGTAGAGGTGAGCTGTTTTACCGATAAGTTTACCCATCTAAAATCGGTGCTAGAGGCCAAAACGCCCAACGCCACTGAATTACGAAAAATTCCCAAAGAAAACTGGGAAACCATTGAGGATTTAAATGGGGCAATCATCATCGCAAAGTTAAGCGTGCGTGAGTCTGATGGACGAGTTTTTGCCAGAATGCAAGATGCGATGTCTTTAACACAAGCTCGATTAAAACATTTGTCAGCTGTTAATATCAAATTACACACCCACGATACAACCGCCTTAGCTGGCATTTTGTCTTTATTAAAAGAAAATCACCCACCAGAAGACATGCCTATTTTTGAAGACGAAGACAGCATTGAAGATGCGGTTGCCTATGATGAAGAAGGCAATGAAATCATCATGCCAAAGCCTGCCATCATCAAAGACGGCTGTTTGCCTGTATCGCTGTTCTTATACGATGATTGCAGCATCTCAAAACTTATGGTAAATGACCGCTTTCGCTTATGCCCTAGCGATACTGTCATCAGCGGTTTGCAGGCGATTTTACCACCAGAGAATATCATATTAAGGTAGCTTGATACGGCTTAACATTTAAAAATGTGATATCCCCCACTTTTATCATAAATAAAAAACACAAACCAAATGAATCATCTTAACCACTTAAAAAACATTCGTATTGTCATGATTGGCACAACCCTACCTGCCAATATCGGCTCTGCTGCTCGTGCCATGCACACGATGGGGCTTGATGACTTAATGATCATCAAGCCTCGCCTACCTATTGATGAGACAAGCATTGCCAGTGCCGCAGGGGCGGTAAGTGTTCTTAAAAAAGCTTGCATTGTTAATACGCTGGACGAAGCACTCGCTGATTGTTCGCTCGTCTTTGCCGCTTCTGCTCGCACTCGTCATCTACCACGCCCTGTCGTTACCCCCAGTCAAAGTGCAAATATCTTGGCAAACTTTTTTACTCAGCAAATCAAACAACCAGATAATAAAAAACCACCTAAGATTGCCATTTTATTTGGTCGAGAAGACAGAGGCCTGACCAACGATGAGCTTGCCGCTGCCGACTACCACATTCAAATTCCTGCCAATCCTGACTATCCTGTACTCAATGTTGCCGCTGCAGTACAGGTGATTAGTTCGTTCATTTATGATAGATTTATTCAATCAAATGAGGATAAATCAAATAACGCCAATCAAATGACACTCACCATTCGTCAAGACTGGGACGAGGCCATGATCACTCACAGCCAAAAAGATGCACTCAATGACGCCATCATCAATCTGATGACAAGGCTTGATTTGGCAGATAGCCAAGACTTAAAAAACCTACCAAGTCGCTTGTCTCGACTAAGTAGCCGAGTACAGCTTGATCAAAAAGAATATGCTTTATTGCGATCTTTGATTGCCAAAATCAGCCAAAAAATCTAACCAACCACGCTTTATTTTAAGGATTGCCATGTCCATCATCAATCGTTTAAAATCACTCATCTTTGCTGTCAATGAAGACATCGAAGCGGTGCTTGACAAAGACCCAGCTGCTCGTAGCAAAGCTGAGGTTGCCATTACATATCCTGGCATTCACGCACGCACCCTACACCGAGCGGCCCACGCCTTATGGAATGCCGACCAAAAACTTGCTGCACGCACACTATCGCATATTGGCCGTATGACAACAGGCATAGAAATCCACCCTGCTGCCAAAATTGGTAGACGCTTGTTTATTGACCATGGTATGGGCGTGGTCATTGGTGAGACAGCAGAAATTGGTGATGATGTTACCTTATATCATGGCGTTACCTTAGGTGGTGTGTCATGGGAGAAAGGTACAAAACGCCACCCCACTCTTGGCGATCATGTCGTGGTGGGTGCAGGTGCAAAAATTCTAGGTGGCTTTACTGTAGGCAACAACGCCAAAATCGGCTCAAATGCTGTTGTCGTTAAGCCCGTCCCTAGCAACACCACAATGATCGGCTCTGCCGCTCGCATGATTGACAAAACCAACAAAAAAGATGCACCAAAAGTCAGTCAAGAGCAATCAGATGCTGCCAATGAGCTGTTCAATGCCTACGGTCTAAAACCAGACAGCCAAGATCCAATCGCCACCAGTATTGCCGCCCTGCTGGCTCACATTCAAAACCAAGATAAAAAAATATGCGAACTGCAAGCCGCCATCTGCAAACTGGATCCAAACTTTTGTGCCGACATCATCACGCCCATCTGCAAAGATGATTTAGATGTACTTAATTGCTAGACATTTGGCTAAATTTTTATGATTTACTATTTTTATTTGCTATAATGGCAAGTTAAAACCCCTTTGATTGGCCATAGCTTAACAAACAGCAAAATCCTGCTTTTGCATTGATACTTTTATATTTTATACTTCATACTTTGATGATTTGACGCTTTTTATAAATAGGAAACTTTCCATGACTGACACCACCGAAAAAAGACGAGTTCTCACAGGGATTACCACCACAGGCATTCCACATTTGGGCAACTATGTCGGCTCAATTCGCCCTGCCATCGCTGCCGCCAACGAAGCGGTCGCCAAAGGTGAGGGTGATGCGTTCTTTTTTTTGGCGGATTTTCATGCACTCATCAAATGCTTCGACCCTGACGAAATCCATCGCTCCACTCGTGCCATCGCAGCCACTTGGTTGGCGTGCGGCCTTGACCCTAAAACTTTAACCTTTTATCGTCAATCAGACATTGCCGAGATTCCAGAGCTTGCGTGGATTTTAAACTGTTCATGCGCCAAGGGTTTGATGAACCGTGCTCATGCCTACAAAGCAGCTGTTGATATTAATACCGCCAAAGAAGATACCGACCCTGATTTTGGCATTACCATGGGGCTATTTAGCTACCCTGTACTGATGGCGGCAGATATTTTAATGTTCAACGCCACCCATGTCCCTGTTGGCAAAGACCAAGTTCAGCACATTGAAATGGCACGAGATATCGCTGGTACTTTTAATTTTAAATACAAAGCCCTGTTTACTCAGCCTACTGCTGTGGTTGATGAAGACACGCCACTACTGACAGGGCTTGATGGCCGTAAAATGAGCAAATCTTATGGCAATACCATTCCGCTGTTTGGCGATGGCAATCCACAAATTGATCCAGAAAAAGCTCTAAAAAAAGCGATTGCACAAATCGTTACCAATTCACAAGCCCCAGAAGAGCCAAAAGACCCTGACAACTGCAACATTTTTGAAATTTATCGTGCCTTTGCCAACAAAGAAGAAATCAAAGCACTGGCAGCACATTATCGCCAAGGCATCGGCTGGGGCGAAGCAAAAGAAATTTTGTTTCATAAAATCAATGACGAAATTGCTCCCATGCGGGCTCGTTATTTTGAACTGATGAATGATCCTAAAGAATTAGAAGAAATCCTACAAATGGGGGCAATCAAGGCTCGACGAGTTGCCCAAAAGCAACTTGACAAAACTCGCCGTGCAATTGGTATCAAGCCTTTAGCGAAGCTCAAATGACATGACAGACACCATCACAAATCTTGCGACCAACGATACGCAGATTCGTATCTTTGACACCCCTGTTGAAAGCTTGCCTGAGGATTTATATATCCCACCGCAAGCATTTGCCATTTGGCTAGAACAATTTGCAGGCCCGCTTGACTTTTTGTTGTACTTGGTTAAAAAGAATAATTTTGATTTAACCGAGACTGCCATCTTGCCCATCACAGAGCAATATCTCAGTTACATCAAAGACTTAGATGAAGAATATTTTGAGCTAGCGGGCGACTATTTGCTCATGGCAAGCACATTAATCGCCATTAAAAGTGAGCTGTTGTTGCCTCAAGCAAGCATCAATGATGAAGAATTAAGCCCAAAAGCACGCCTGATTCAAAAGCTAGAAGAGTATGCTCAAATCAAAGAAGCCGCCAAACGCCTTGACAATCTCATTCGTCTTGAAAGAGATGTGTTTTTGGCATTTACAAGCCTACCCAGCACACAAGCAATGCGTGCCGAATTGCCCAAATACTCGCCACAAATTTTGGTTGACAGTCTCATCAATATGCAAATCAAGCCAGATTATCAAATGCACACGGTCGCCATCGACCCTGTGCCATTGCCTGAGAGAATCGCCGCTATTACTCGGACTTTGAGCAAAAAAGGCATGGCCACCTTCAAAGAATTGCTTGAACCTACACAAGGTAAACTTGGCGTGGTGGTCAGTTTTGTGGCGATTCTTGAACTCATCAAGCGTGGTTTGGTGGGATTTGACGAGTACCCAACAGATGACTTTGATGATGAAAGTGCAGACAATTACGCTCTCACCACCGAAAAGCAAGCCAAAAATACACTGCCCAGCGTAGATAACATTGGATACGCCATTGGTGAGCAGACGCTTTATTGGTTACGCTGATTGGCTGATTGGCATTTTGTACTTACATTATTGATGTTCAGCCTATTGACACCACTATTTATTTCATCTTAAATTATTTTTATAAAAATCATGGAAAATTTAATCACTCCCCTAGTACTTGATGTGGCCGCTGCCAACACAAAAACAGACGAACAAAAAGCCATCTTGGAGGCACACGCTACCGCCGAAGCACTCAGTCGCTATATTGAGGTGCTATTACACGCCAGCGAAACCCCCCTAACTGATACCGACCTAAAAAAACATCTGTCCATGAGCAGTGATGAACTGCAAATGGCTCTTATCATTTTAAAAGAACGCCTAGCAGGAAGCGTGTTAACGCTTGGCAAAACTGCCAGTGGCTACCGACTACAAATCAAAGACAACTACTCACGACTCATTCAACAAATTTTTCCAGAAAGATTGGAAAGCCTAAGTCAGGCATTGCTTGAAACCCTAAGTGTCATCGCTTATAGACAGCCTGTAACTCGTGGCGACATCGAGCAGGTGCGTGGCGTTACCGTATCAAGCAATATTTTAAGACAGCTTTTTGACAAGGGCTGGATTATGGAAAAGGGTCATAAAGACACGCTGGGTAAGCCTGCCTTATTACACACCACGCCTGCATTTTTAGATGCGTTTGGCTTATTGAGTTTGGAGGATTTACCAGAATTACCCGACCTACAAAGTTTAAATATCAGATAGTCTGATTGTTGATTGTTGATTGTTGATTGTTGATTGTATTATTTAACCATCGGCAGTCCTAATATGTTTTTTTATTTTTTGGCATTGTTAATTTAAAGTACATTTGAAAAACCTTTTACCTAAAAACCACCTAAAAAATGTCTGTCGGTAGAATTGGTGTTTTTACCACTTTATGACAAATTTTTCTTGCCAAATACCATCAAAAGCCGTATCATTAACCTTTTTAACATTGTGAAATGTTGCTATCCAACCACAGGACCATCATCATGAATGACACCACCAGCTTTACCGACATTGATTCGTCTCAATCAGCACCAACCAGCCACGCCGATGGCGAAAAACTTCAAAAATTACTCGCTCGCATGGGATTGGGCTCACGGCGTGGATTGGAAGATATTATTAAGGCAGGGCGTATCTCTATCAATGGTCGCATTGCCACTTTGGGCGACCGTGCCACCACTACTGATGAGATTCGTGTCGATGGTCGGCTTGTGCGTATCAAGGCAGAACGAGAAAAACGCCGCCGTATCATTGCCTACTATAAGCCAGAAGGTGAAATTTCATCAGCCTCAGACCCAGAAGGTCGCCCTACCGTTTTTGACCGCCTGCCTAAACTTACAGGCGATAGATGGGTCATGGTCGGTCGTCTAGACATCAACTCATCAGGGTTACTACTATTTACCAACGATGGTGAGCTGGCACACCGTTTGATGCACCCTTCAAATGAAGTTGTCCGTGAGTATGCGGTGCGTGTGCTTGGCGAAGTTACCCCACAAATTGCCCAAAACCTAACTCGTGGCGTTGAGCTTGAAGATGGCATGGCAAAGTTTGATGACATCAAAGAAGGTGGTGGCATGGGTGTCAATAAATGGTATCATGTCAAAATCAAAGAAGGTCGCAAGCGTGAAGTGCGTCGTATGTTTGAATCCCAAGAACTCAAAGTTTCTCGCCTAATCCGCACTCGCTATGGTACGGTCATTCTACCAAAAGAGCTACGCACAGGGCGATTCATTGAGCTTGATGCTAAAGAAATCGGCAAACTCATCGAAACAGTAGGCTTACGCCCTCGCATCGGCACAGGTCTTAATACCGCCGCCAAAGAAAAGCAAGCACGCATTCACAAAAAACCGCTCAAATCTCGTGAAATTCGCCGTCAAAAACACGAAAGACACGAAAAACAAGAGGAGCGACGCAGCCGCATGGGTGGTAAACCTGCCAATAAAGGCAAGCGACTATCACAAGAGCGTGCCTCAACACCAAACTCACCCAACCTAAAAACTGCCAAATTTTATCAGATATGAAATAAGGTCTAATCATGTATCCGTTTTTTCGTCTTGCCAAAACCATTGTCAAAAGCTCGCTTGATTTCAAAAAAGGCGATAAACTAGACTTTTATGACACAAGCGAATATCGTTTTACCGCCAATGTGAACGACATTGACAACTTTCTTGAAATGAATAATGGGCGAATTTTTACGCTATTTGATTTGGGTCGTACGGATTTTGCCATTCGTTCAGGTCTTGGGGCAAAACTCATCAAAAACCGCTGGGGGCTGGTCGTGGCAGGTAGCACCATTCAGTATCGCAAGCGGATTCGTGCCTTTGATCAAGTCGTGATGAAAACTCGCATTTGTGCGGTGGATGAACGCTGGTTTTATGTTGAACAAACCATGTGGGTTAAGGACAAATGCACCTGCCACGCTCTACTGCGTACGGCGGTAACTGATTTTAAATCTGGCAAAGCCCTACCCACCAAAAAAGTTTTAGACAGTTTGGGCTATGTAAACATCCACCTACCCCCTGATGAATGGGTGCAGGCATGGATTGATGCCGACAAGCTGCGTCCTTATCCAAGTGAGTGATGAAACTTTTTTTAATAAAAAAAAGGCTATCTAAATAAATATTGGGTTGGTATTTTTATTCCAAAGCATTAATTTAGCTTTTAAAATAAGAAAATAGCAGTCTTATTTTACTCCTAATTAAAACTCCTACCACAAAGGATAAAAAAGGACAAATAACCCCATATTAGATAGCACGCATTTTTTATTATTCATTTAAAAAATATATTCGTTTATTTTAAAAATAATACTTACCATCTCATCGCTTTTATGTTTTAATATGGCAATTTTTTTGTCAAGGTGGTATTTATTCCACCATCAAAAGCATTTTACTCATTTAACTTGAAACTCGAGAAGTTATCATGACCGCAACAACTACTGCACCAGATTTTGTCCGTCATCAAGCCCTAGTAAATTGGGTTGCTCAAATCGCAAATCTTACCAAGCCTGCTCGCATCGAATGGTGCGATGGTTCACAAGAAGAATATGACCGCCTAATCAATCTTATGATTGACAACGGCACTATGGTAAAATTAAACCAAGAAAAACACCCAAATTCATATCTGGCATTTTCAGACCCATCAGATGTAGCTCGTGTCGAAGACCGTACTTTCATCTGCTCAGAGCAAGAAATCGACGCTGGTGCAACCAACAACTGGCAACACCCAGACGAGATGCGTGCCAAGTTGGCAGGTTTATTTGATGGTTGTATGGCAGGACGCACCATGTATGTTGTGCCTTTTAGTATGGGCCCTTTGGGTAGCCACATTGCTCATATCGGTGTTGAACTGACCGACAGTCCTTATGTGGTAGCCAGTATGCGTAAAATGGCTCGTATGGGCAAGGCGGTATATGATGTACTTGGTACAGACGGTGAATTTGTACCATGTATACACTCTGTTGGTGCACCATTAGCCGACGGTCAAAAAGATGTGGCGTGGCCTTGTAACGATGATAAATACATCGTTCACTTCCCAGAAACTCGTGAAATCTGGTCTTATGGCTCAGGCTATGGTGGCAACGCTCTACTTGGCAAAAAATGCCTAGCCTTGCGTATCGCCTCTGTCATGGGCCGTGAACAAGGTTGGCTGGCTGAGCATATGCTTATTTTGGGCGTAACCAATCCACAAGGCAAAAAACACTACATCGCCGCAGCATTCCCTTCAGCGTGCGGTAAGACCAACTTTGCTATGTTGATTCCACCAGCAGGATATGAGGGCTGGAAGGTAGAAACTGTGGGCGATGACATCGCATGGATTAAGCCATCAGCAGACGGCAAACTATACGCCATCAACCCAGAAGCAGGCTTTTTTGGTGTTGCTCCTGGCACAAACACCAAGACCAACTCCAACTGCATGAGCACATTAGGCTCTGATGTCATCTATACCAATGTGGCAATGACAGAAGACGGCGAGGCGTGGTGGGAAGGAAAAACCAAAGAAACCCCAGAAAAACTCATCAATTGGAAACGCCAAAAGCATGATGGTAGCGAAAAAGCATCGCATGCCAATGCCCGCTTTACTGTATCAGCGGCTCAATGTCCATCTATCGACCCACAATGGGAAAATCCAGAAGGTGTGCCAATTTCTGCCTTTATCTTTGGCGGTCGCCGCGCTGATACTGTGCCATTAGTATCGGAGGCTTTTGACTGGGTGGATGGCGTGTATAAAGCTGCCACCATGGGTTCTGAAACCACCGCCGCCGCCACTGGTGCACAGGGTGTGGTACGCCGTGATCCATTCGCCATGCTACCATTTGCAGGCTACAACATGGCTGACTATTTTACCAACTGGCTAGAAATGGGCAAGCAGCTAGAAAAACTGACCAACGAACACGGTACCAAAATGCCTAAGATGTTTAAGGTAAACTGGTTCCGCCGTGATGAAAATGGTGATTTTGTATGGCCTGGCTTTGGTCAAAATATGCGTGTGCTTGAATGGATTATTGACCGCTGTGATGGTAAAGCAAATGCCGTCCATACACCAATTGGTCTTGTGCCTACTTATGGCGACATCAATTGGGCAGAGTCTGATTTTAGCGAGCAACAATTTAGCTTAGTAACCAGCCAAGACAAAGATGCTTGGGTAAAAGAATTAAACGACCATCAGGCACTGTTTGAAAAACTTGGTGAGCGTATGCCGCAAGCCTTGATTGACCATCAAGCCAAACTGCTTGATGCGGTACAAAGTGCTTAATCATCAATAATATTTAAAGCATTCTAATTATTATTAGAATGCTTTTTTATTTAAAAATAAGCCTTTATGACAACAGACCACCACCATCAAGGGTAGCTAAAAAAACAAAAAGACAGCTTATAGACTGTCTTTTTATAATGTTAATCTGACTTAATCGGCTTGGCATATCAAGCGAAAAATTCCTCATCAAAAGACATGATGCTGGTTGCACCTGCTTGTGCCATATCAGCATGAGCATAGAGTTTTGGTAAACTACGCACCACGAAATAATCCGCCAATTTACAACGCTCATCATAAAATTTACCAGATTTACCATCGCTGGCATTGACTATCAGTAGATACATATAAGCATAACACAAATAGCCAACAGCGTGCAAATAATCCACCGCCGATGCATTGATGGTATTTACATCTGTTTTGGCAATTGCCATCAGCTCGTTAGTCAAAGAGCGAATACGAACAGTCGCTTGTTTTAGTGCTGTCTTGATGGCGTGATTGGTGGCACTAGACTCACACGCCAAATCAATCTCATCAAGAAAGGCAAGCATCGTCTTGGCATCATTTTTTATCACCTTACGACCCAATAAGTCAAGCGACTGAATGCCATTTGTACCTTCATAAATTTGGCTGATGCGAGTATCACGGACAATCTGTTCCATACCCCATTCTTTGACATAGCCATGCCCACCAAATACCTGCTGACAATCAATGGTTGCATCAAACGCCATATCAGTCAAGAATGCTTTAACTACAGGCGTTAATAAGGTAACTTTGGCATTGGCATGAGACTGACAAATCTCATCATTACCAAATTTGGCGATATCCAGCTCCTTTGCCACATACATAGCAAAAGTACGAGAAGCAACACTATTAATCTTAGCATTCAATAGCATACGACGCACATCACCAAAACCGATGATGGGGTCGGCCATCTCATCGGCATTTTTAATACCATCATCATGACGACCTTGCAAGCGGTCTTTGGCATAATTACAAGCGTTTTGATACGCCAATACACTTGCCCCCAGACCTTGCAGACCCATCGTAACACGCTCATAATTCATCATAATGAACATCGTAGCAAGCCCTGTATTTTCCGCCCCCACCATATAACCTTTGGCATCATCAAAATTCATCACACAAGTGGCAGAGGCCTTAATACCCATCTTATGCTCAATAGACCCTGCCAAAACAGCATTTCTCTCCCCTAACGAACCATCATCATTAACCAAAAATTTTGGCACAATGAACAGCGAAATTCCTTTTGAGCCAGCAGGTGCATTTGGCGTCTTGGCAAGCACCAAATGAATGATATTATCTGCCAAATCATGCTCACCACCTGTGATAAAAATCTTAGTGCCTGTGATATTATAAGAGCCATCATCATTGGGTGTGGCACGAGTCTTGATGATTCCAAGGTCTGTGCCTGCGTGCGGTTCGGTCAAACACATTGTACCTGCCCATTCGCCTGTATAAAATTTAGGCAAATAGGTCGTTTTTTGCTCATCACTGCCACCAGCAAGCAAGCAAAGGCTTGCCCCAACAGTCAGGTTAGGGTATAGGGCAAAAGACTGATTTACCGAAAACAGCATCTCCTCTGTCAGCATGGTTACCATTTTTGGCATACCCTGCCCACCAAATTCAGGCGAACCACCCAAGCCAATCCAACCCATGTCTCCATACGCATGAAACGCTTCTTTAAAGCCTGCTGGTGTTGCTACTTTGCCTTCGCCCAAATACTTAGCACCCTCATCATCACCAGACTGATTTAATGGCAACAACACCTCACGGCTAAATTTTGCCATTTCTTCTAAAATCATGTCCACTGTCTCAGTGTCCATATGCGAAAGATTGGGTGTATTTTGCCAAAAATTCGGTGCATCAAAGACTTCATTCAGCGTAAAACGCATTTCGTCTAAGGGCGCTTGATACTTCAAACTCATAATAACTCCTTTTTTGAGTAAAAACCAAACAAATATCTTGCTATATTTTACATTTTAAGACCAGTTTTATCAAAACCTTATGATCAATCATCGTACCTTAAAACACATTATCATCAAAAACCAACACTTAAAAACTATTAAAAATAGTTAAAAACAGTTAAAAATAAAAAAAAAGATTAAAAAACCAATGCAACAATAAGGACGATAACATGACAATCAGCCGTCTCACTGTAAAATAAAATCGACCATCCTTGCAAGCCCTTCAAAAGACCAAGCAGTCATTTTAATTACTTGCCATCAATTTTAGCATGGCACAAGATTGGCTGAATTTGGTATTTTTGGTATTATTATTAAATGTTAAAAATAAAGCACCCGCCCAATAATTTAGCATTTTATTTGAGAAATATTCAAAATCATGCTTTAATAGCCAAAAAAATAGCCAAAATGAATCATCACACATTTTAATCGGTCAAATTATGCCAATCACAACCAAACCCACCATCATTTCTGCCACTTTTAAAGACACGCCTGCCGATTTTATCGTTACCGAAAAACTGAACCTTAAATTTGATGAGCAAGGCGAGCATCTTTGGTTATATGTTAAAAAAACTGGCATGAATACCACTTTTGTTGCAAAGCTTTTGGCACAATGGGCAGAAGTACCCAGTCGTGATGTAGGATACTCTGGATTAAAAGATCGCCATGCCATTACCCATCAATGGTTCAGCATACGCTTACCAAAAAAGAATCAACCTGAGCAAAGTTTTGCAGATTTTATCCAAGGCAAATTACAAGATGGTGAGGAAATTGACATTTTGCAACAATTTTGGCACGGCAAAAAATTGCATCATGGCACACATGAATCAAACCACTTCATCATCACCTTAAAAGACATCGTGGGTGAAAAGTCTGCGATTAATGCACAGTTAGAACACATTGCCAAGCATGGTGTACCAAACTATTTTGGCGAACAAAGATTTGGGCATGATGGCAATAACCTCACCAAAGCCCAAATGTTTTTTGAAAAACTATTAGCCAGCTCAAAACCCTACAAACCCAGCAAAAAAGACCTAGAACGAAACAGCCTGCTCATTTCAGCAGTACGCAGTCACCTGTTTAATCAAGTCTTGACTCTTAGGGTGGCGGATAATACTTGGGATAAAGCAATATCTGGCGATGTATTTAATCTTGATGGCACAGGCTCAGTATTTACTGCCGATATTGATGATGAAATTCGTGAACGCATTGACAATCATGACATTCACCCCACCATCACTTTATACGGCGTGGGAGAAAATAAAGCAAGTAAACGAGCACTGGATTTAGAAAATCAAGTTTTTCAAGATGAAAAAAATATGATATTCACCAAAGGCTTGCAAAAAACAAATGTCAAAATCATGCGAAGATCCATGCGTTTGATTGTGCAGAAGCTTTCTTGGCAATGGCAAAACGACACCTTGGTAATGTCATTTACCCTGCCAAAAGGTACTTTTGCCACCGTTGTCTTGCACACTTTATCCCAAACACTAAACAACCATAATCACACAAATATTAAGGCATAAATGATGGCACATAAAAATAAGACACACACTACTTTTGTTATGGTCATGCTTGCCATTAGCCAAAATACATACGCCACCAACATACAAAACATACAAGATGACACACAAGCACCCACCGCCCACATACAAAGTAGCACACTCATCAACGCAAAAAACAACGAAGATGCCAACACCCTAAAAGCCCAAGCAAAAAATCCCCAATCGCCAGTTATGGATTTAGAAATAAAAACATCGCCCATCTGCTCGCCAGATGCTTTGTTGGTAGGTATTGAGCATTTTGCCTATGATGAAGTTTTTGCCGAAGACTTGGTGTGGAGTGGCTACGGTGATAAATCACATGAAAACAAACTCATTCACAAAGATGTCAAAAAACCCTTACAAGACTTAGTAAAAGCAGCAGCCAAAGACAAAGTGGCGTTATATCCAAGCTCCATCTTTCGCTCAGTAAGGGCCCAAGATGCCATCATCAAACGCAAAATCCGCCAGAAACAACCTCCTAGCAGTATTTATTTTACCTCGTCGCCTGCAGGCTTTTCTGAACATCATACTGGCTATGCGGTAGATTTTGCCCCAATTGATACTAAGTTTGCCAAAACCAAAGGTCATCAATGGCTCATGCAAAATGCTCAAAAATACGGATGGCAAAAGACCTTCACGCCAGAATTTTCTGCCAAGACTGGCGTGTCCGAAGAATCTTGGCACTGGCGTTATGTGGGTGATGAGCGTGGGCAATCATTATTCGCACCACGCACCTGCCAACCGCTAAACACAGATGATGGCACCGATAAAAAAATGAATAATAAAACAAGATATCAAGCCATCGGCTTATCGTACACCTAAATGAAAAAATAGAGAAAAATCAAAGATAAAGAAAAATCAGAGTGTCGCCACATAAGCAAGCACTTCATCAAGTACAGACAATACCCTTTGGTCATGCCCTGCATTTGGTGCATTGACCATAACCACCAAAACATACCACCTGCCACGACTGTCCATGATATAGCCTGCCATGCTTTTAACATCATTTAGTGTACCTGTCTTAATATAAGCCCGCCCAATCGCAGGATGATTAAAATTTCTTTTAATCAAGCTTGCCATCGTGCCAGATTTTCCTGCTATTGGCAAGGAAGTCTTAAATACTTCAAAATTTGGCTGTCTGTACGCAAAAGCAAGCAATTCTGCCATTGCCATTGGAGTAATCTGACAATCTCGGCATAGTCCAGACGCACGACTCATCATAGGTGATGCACTTGTCAAATGGTCTTGCCACCATTGGTTGATAAAACCAAATGCCTTAGGGTAATCGCTTGCTGATACATTAGGTAGGGATAATGGCAATGATAACGCCATTTGTTCGGTCATGACATTATTAGAATATTGGTTAATCAGATAAATCTGCTCAGCCAATGGCTTAGATGGGTAGATCAGCCAAGGCAGCGCCATGCCTACGGCTTGTTGTTTGTTTGCCAGCCCAACCATGCCCGAAAAATTATTGTCCAGCTTTTGCCATTCGCCCTGCACCGCCTTTACTGCAAGTGTATCAGCATCATTAAAGGTCAGCCAATAAGAGCGACGACCACAGACAGCATTTGTGCCATTAAGCACAACCAGTCTGGCATCTGTCAAATGAAAATCAGCATCAGACAGACAGCTTTTTTTATTCGTCAAAATTTGGTTCGGTGAATCAAAATCCGCTAATGTCGGCATGACCTGCACCATAGCACTTTGATTGTCCACTGGCAAAACATCCACTTCCAATGTACCAAAATTCACCAAAAAAGCATTTGGTGCAGCATTGTAGGCACGCACCCCCTGCCCATCAAAAGCATTGATGTCAAATTTAACATGATTAAATGCCAAATTATCAATCATGATATTGCCACGAATATGGCGAATGCCTTGTGCCTGCACCTGTTGCAACATAGCACGCAGACGCTCATGCGTCATTGCAGGGTCACCAGTGCCTTGAATGACCAAATCGCCATACAGTATGCCATTGACAATCACTCCTTTTGGATAGACACGCGTTACCCAGCGGTGGTTTTCACCCCAAGTGTGCAAAGCGATAAAAGTTGTGATAAGTTTTTGGGTAGATGCAGGTATGCGTGGCTGGTCAGCTCGGTGGCGAATGATGGGATTGTGGCGTAAATTGGCATTAGATGGATTAACACGACTTGGTGTTTGATTGATTTGGCTGTTTTGTGCTGATGGTACGGCGGTTAAAGGCTCAACCCAAAGACTGATCTTGTCATCATCCAATCCTGCAATCACCATTTTATCACGAATGGCCTGAGGCAGGGCATCACCTGCATTACCTGCCATCAAAACAGGAGTATCTGTCGCACTTGCCATCTGAATACAGACAGACTCAGACATCATTAGGCTGCCAAGCAATAGACAAAACCAAGCTGACAGTCTCATTGTTTTAGCATTTTTCACACAAACACCAACCCAAGCCAAACTCGTGCATCAAGCAAAAAAATATCAAGCAAAATAGCGATCCAAACCCTCTTGAATGCCTGAACTGATCACACCTTTTAAAGGCTTTGCCAAAAATGCCAAATCCGCTTCAAAAATAACTTTATCTGCATCTAAAAATGCACGCCCATCTACACCTGATGTATTAACGGTGGCAGTGTCGGTATCCACACCCTCATGATAGACAGCATTCACACCAAATTGCATTTTAGCTTCTTCTAACCATTTTTTCGCCTGACTCCGAGCTGTTTGTAGGTCAAGATTATGGCGTTTTTCAATACGAATGTCTGGCATGATAATTCCTAAAAAATTTCAAAATAAATGCTTGGCTAAATAAAATAAGCAGCTTAGGCAAAAAAAAGATCATGTTTATTTTATCAAACAAGCTTTTTAAAATATCAAGCTTTTTATATAAATCAATAAACACAGATGAAAGTTTGATTAAGTTTTTGGTAGGGTAACCCCTGTTTGACCCTGATATTTTCCACCACGGTCTTTATAGGATATTTCACAGACATCATCTGCATCACTTTGAAAAAACAGCATCTGTGCCACACCCTCGCCTGCATAAATGCGTGCTGGCAAGTTGGTGGTATTGCTAAATTCCAAAGTTACATGACCCTCCCACTCAGGTTCAAGTGGCGTAACATTGACGATGATCCCACAGCGTGCATAAGTGGATTTTCCAAGACAGATGGTTAGGACATCACGAGGAATCTTAAAGTATTCTACCGTGCGAGCCAACGCAAATGAGTTTGGCGGAATGATGCACTCATCGCCTACCACATCAATAAAACTGCGTTCATCAAAATTCTTTGGGTCCACAATGGCAGAATGCACATTGGTAAATACCTTAAATTCATTGGCACAGCGTACATCATAACCATAGCTTGATGTACCAAAACTAACAATTTTGTCGCCTTTGTCATTATGGCGGATTTGATTTGGCTCAAATGGTGCAATCATTTCACATTCGCTGGCCATTTTACGAATCCAACGGTCTGATTTGATGGACATAATTTTTCCTAAAATTTTGTTCAAGTTTAATGATTTATCATTATAAATGATAACACCGATTTAAGCAATTCACGAGATTTTGAGCTCAAAAAATCCGCCCATCATGACGCACTTTGGCATATTGCTTAATATGAGTTTCAATATTTTTAGCAATGTCATCATAAATGTGTGCAATTTTTGTATCAATATCAGTTGGCGTGCCGTTATCCATCTGCTCACGAATTTGAATATCAATGGGAAGTTGTCCCAATAGTGGCACACCATACATCTTTGCCATATTTTTACCACCATCTGCACCAAAAATATGATCAATATGTCCACATTGAGTGCATATATGCAGTGCCATATTCTCCACAATACCAAGCAATGGAATGTGCACTTTTTGAAACATCTCCACACCTTTTTTGGCATCAAGCAAAGCAATGTGCTGTGGTGTGGTAACAATCACCGCTCCTGTTACAGGTATACGCTGGGCAAGTGTCAGCGTAATATCACCCGTCCCTGGTGGCATATCAATAATGAGATAGTCAAGATTTGGCCAATTGGTCTGATGATACATTTGCATGAGTGCCCCAGTCGCTTTCACGCCACGCCACGCAATCGGTGTACTATCACTGTCAATCAGACTACCAATTGATAGCATTGCAATGCCATTTGCATCAATTGGGATAAATTGATCATTCTCAATCTCAGGTCGCACACCCACTTTTCCTAGCATATCTGGTATAGATGGGCCATAGATATCAGCATCTAAAATACCTACCTTATTGCCCATTTTTTGCAGGGCAAGAGCGACATTTACAGTAGTGGTAGATTTGCCCACACCACCCTTACCCGATGCCACAGCAATGATATGACGAATGCGTGGGTGCGGTGCAATATCCGATTGTTTAGAATGAGACTTGGGCAGTTCTTCTTTATTATCTGCATTGTTTGTATTGTCTGCATTGTTTACTGGGATAAAAGTCTGAGCTGATGGCTTTGATAAAGTTTTTGTTGTAGGTGCAACGCTTTGTGTCATGACAACATTCAGATTTACCTCTTTAATACCCAGTATGTGCAGTTTGGTACGCAAGGCATGGTAAATGTTCTCAAGCTGTTTGCGGTCGGTGTCTTTGGTGATTTTCAAGGACAAATTCACCACATCATCTACCAACTCAATGCTTGTTAAGTACTCAACCAACGGCTTATCACACAAGCAAAATTCACTCAACGCATCAGCGATTTGTGCCTGCGTGAGTTTCTTTTTTTTAAATAATTTAAACATTGTTATCGCCCAAAGCTACCAATTTGTTCATTTGTTGATCAACTGTTTGACCAACTTTTATTTTATCAACCAAATAGTTTGTCTGTGCGTGGTTTTGACAAAATCTTTGCATAAGACACACAAAACAATCCAAAAGCGATTATCCATACCACCTGAGAAACCAAAATCCATAGCATATAATCACCACCAAACATCGGCATAAACACCCGACACGCCCCCGAGACAATCATCAGAACAAACATCAAACCAACCGCCTTAGGTGGTGTGTGAATGTTTCTTGCTGTATGCCCCAAAGACACCCTCGCCATCATCGCAATTGTCATCAACCCCACACCAAACAATGCCAGACCATGCAAACCAAGTGAATGTAGATTCAAATTGTCATCAACAAAAGGCGATATGACAAAAATCAATAATCCTGCCGTCATGCCACCAAAAGCAATGACAAGCGACCATAAAAGTGGCTTATGCCAAATACCATGATGATACCAGTTTTTTAGTCTTAGGGTGTTAGCAACAAAGCAAATCAAGGCAAAAATACTGGCAATTTTTGGCCAGTCTAAAAATAAATCCGCCACCATAAAAAGCACCAAGCCAAGCAGATTGGCACGGTCAAGCAAAACAGAATTTCTTTGCTCAACCTTCAATCCATTCGGCTTGCCATATGTATCCACACTGACACCCTTAGCGATAAAAAATGACAACACACGGCGTGCAATGGTGAACACCACACCAATGATGACATATAACCCTGCATGGAGTGAAAGTTGCTGAGTGGTCAAATGATTGGTAAGTACGCCCCAATAAAAAGCGATGTTTGCAAACATCAGCAGAACAAGTTTTAATACAATACCAAGCTGGTTTTTTTGTCTTGCCAGCCATACCGCCTTGATGACCCAAAAGCTGGTCAAAGCCCAAAATAAAACATCAAATACAAACGCCCCAAAGATGATTGCCATACTTGGTGTTGCGTGTAAACCAAGCCACAAAAGACGAGCCATCACCCAAGGAGAAAAAATCCAAAATAATCGCCAACCATAAGGCATGGGCTGATTTGTCCAAGTTTTTACCGCTGTCAATAAAAATCCTGCAATCACAGCAAGTGAATAGCCAAACACCATCTCATGACCATGCCAATAAAATGGATCTAATTCACCTTTAAAAGAAACAAAGCCTTGTAAAATCAGAAGCCAAAGCAACATACTTACCACAGCAAACATCGCCGACCCCATAAAAAAGATACGAAAGCCTAGATTTAAAATGGGGTGCGGAGAGCTGGGTCGCTTGGTAACATGATCAATGTCAATCAGCATGATTGTCTTATCTTAAATGATTTTGGTGAATTTTATCAGATTGATGATTATGATACGCCCATTTTTATGTTTTTTCAAAGCCTTTATTTTTTAAATATTTTAGCTTTTAATTCATCTTAAGTCTAAAAACCGATAAAACTCATGGCGAATGTTAGTAAATTTTGCTACAATGCTCCGCCAATACCATTGCCATCAATACAGCATCAATCAACCAAATCTTGCAACTCATGACCAATCTTACCAGCAAAAAATCTATACATATCAACGACTTTGACTACCACCTACCCGACCATTTAATCGCACGCTATCCGCTTGATGTGCGTTCGGACTCTCGCCTATTACATATTAAGGGTGGGCAAATCTTTGACCGTCATTTTTGTGAATTGCCAGACCTTTTAAATACAGGCGATTTGATTATCTTTAATGACACCAAAGTGATGAAAGCCCGCCTTTTTGGACAAAAACAAACAGGCGGTAAAATTGAGATGTTAATAGAACGCATTTTTGATGATAATACTATTTTTAATAATAACACCATTTTTGATAATACCATTTTAAACAATACACAGCATCACACCCTGTTAAATGACGATTATCCTTTTTTGGCAGTGTGTCATATCAAAGCAAGCAAAGCCCCTAAAGCAGGCAATATATTACATATCAGTGGCTCACACGCAAGCCTTTGTGTGCTTGGGCGATTGGATAATTTATTTATTGTGGGTTTTAGTTGCCCCATTTTGCCTGTTTTAGAAGCGTGTGGAGAACTTCCCATTCCGCCTTATTTTGAACGCTCTGCTGACGACAAGGACGACACGCGTTATCAAACCGTGTTTCACAACCCCAAAAAACTTGCCAGCGTGGCCGCTCCCACCGCAAGCCTGCATTTTGACGATGATGTTTTAAATGCCTTAAAAAACAAAGGGATAAATACCGCTTTTGTCACTTTAAATGTCGGTGCTGGCACTTTTTTGCCGGTCAAAACCGACAATATCACCGACCACAAAATGCACAAAGAATATGCCCATCTGCCACAAGATACCGCCGATTTGATTAACCAAACCAAACACAATGGCAAACAAGTGATAGCCGTTGGCACTACGGTAACTCGCACGCTAGAAAGTGCCTATTTGCATCAAATCAAATCAGGCACACAGTCTAATTTGAGTGCGTGGGCAGGCGATACCGATATTTTTATTTATCCGCCCTTTGACTTTGGCGTGGTGGACAGACTCATTACCAATTTTCATTTGCCCAAATCCACTTTGCTGATGCTGGTTTCGGCTTTTGCAGGGACAGATGTTATCAAAAATGCCTATCAATATGCCATAAAAAATGAGTACCGATTTTTTAGTTATGGCGATGCGATGATTTTAGATAGACGATGTGATTGACAGCAAATTGTCATAAAATCTGCTATAATAGTCAATTTTACTTATTAATCCTATGAACTTCACCCTACACAAAACCGACACCAACAGCCGTGCTCGCCGTGGCACCGTCCATTTGGCACACGGCGATGTCGCCACGCCTGCCTTTATGCCCGTTGGCACTTATGGCACAGTCAAAGGTATGCTCCCAAAAGACATTCACGCCATCGGTGCGGACATTATTTTGGGCAACACTTTTCATTTGTGGCTACGCCCCACCACGGCAGTGATTGATAAATTTGGCGGATTGCACGATTTTATCGGTTGGCATAAGCCGATTTTGACCGATTCTGGCGGTTTTCAAGTGTTTAGTCTTGGGGCAATGCGTAAAATCAAAGAGGACGGTGTTACTTTTCGCTCACCGATTGACGGTGCGAAGGTGTTTTTGTCGCCTGAGATTTCTATGCAAATCCAAAAGTCGTTAAATTCTGACATTGTGATGCAGTTTGACGAATGCACGCCCTACCCTGCCACACAGACAGAGGCGGATAAATCGCTTGAACTGTCGCTGCGTTGGGGCGAGCGGTGTATCAACGAACACACAAAACTTGGCAACAAAAACGCCCTATTTGGCATTATTCAAGGGTCAATGTACCGTGATTTGCGTGAAAAATCGCTGGACGGCTTATTAAAACTGCCCTTTGACGGCTACGCCATTGGCGGACTGTCGGTGGGCGAACCCAAAGATGAAATGATAGGCGTGCTTGATTATCTGCCAAATATTATGCCGTCCGACAAGCCACGCTACCTTATGGGGGTGGGCACGCCTGCCGATATTGTGGAAGCGGTACGCCGTGGCGTGGATATGTTTGATTGTGTAATGCCCACTCGCAATGCAAGAAATGGACATTTGTTTACCAGCACAGGGGCGATTAAAATCAAAAACGCTGTCCACCGCTTTGATGAGCGTCCGCTAGATAGCGAGTGCGGCTGCTATACCTGCCAAAATTTTAGCCGTGCGTATTTGCACCATTTGCACAAATGCAATGAAATGCTGTCGGCACAACTAAATACCATTCACAATTTGCGTTTTTATCAAAACTTAATGCAAGGCATTCGCACAAGTTTGGAAAACGCGTGTTTTGATGAATTTGTACAAGCGTTTTATCAAAAGCAAGGTTTAAGCGTGCCGATGCTCAATTTATCATGAAGCAATTTTGTTTTATCGCTTCATTAATTTAATCAGACTCAATAAAAATAACCCAAACCAATCTTTGTTTGGGTTATTTTTATTAAAGCTCTGGCTTGGAAATTTAAGGCATCTGAATCAGATTAGTGTTTTTTACAAATGAATTTTTTAAAAATCAATCGCCAAGAGTTATAAAACCATCGCTCCATGTGCTGATAGCTGCTGGCTGCGATAAGAATGACCGCCATGGGTAATAACATGGAAAAATATCCTACTTGATGATATAGTATGACCGCCACAAAACCACCAATAAAAAAACCCCACCATAGGGCACTTTGCAATAGCACCTTGTTCATATTTAATTGACGACCAACCAACCAGCTACCCACCATCGCACCCAAATCTGATGTTGTCCCTGTCAAATGCGTGGTGCGTATTACCGTACCATGATAAGTTGCTACCATTGAATTTTGCAGTCCACACGCCATCGCAATCATCATTTGCCCAAAATCATTTTCATTCATATATAGGACAAAACTGGTAAACAGTAATACAAATTCAAGATACATTGCATAACCATAATTGCGATAGACATGCAACTCGCTACCACCTATCAGCATACCACTAAGCACCGAGCCTAGCCAAAATGACGCAATGGACATCAAAAACAACTTTGCATTAACCCAATCGCCAAGCAGAGTCGATACTGCCAACGAGCTGACATTGCCTGTAACATGTGATGCTGAAATATGCGTAAAACCCATGAGGGCAGTCGTATTGAGCACGCCTGCACAAAATGCCAACACAATCGCACCACATAACACCCAATTAGGAATCTTATCCATGTAAAACAACAGCAGTAAAATTTACATTGTAATCATTTTTTCATAAAAAATCAAAGCACAAAATATCAATCATTTTGTGCTTTGATGAATAAAAAAATCATACCAATGTTAATAAAAAGAATTATTCGTCATCACTTGTCATCGCCATGATTTGCTCACTGATTGCGACAGTATTAAAACCTGCATCTACAAACAAAATCTCACCAGTAATACCACTAGCCCAAGGGGATAAGAGAAATAACGCTGCATTACCCACTTCCTCTTGATTCACATTGCGTTGTAATGGGGCTATTTTTTCACTAACATCAAGCATACGGCGAAATGATTTGATGCCACTGGCTGCCAATGTGCGAATCGGACCTGCAGAAATGGCATTCACACGAATGCCCTGACCACCCAAAGAGCTTGCCAAATAACGCACAGATGCCTCAAGACTTGCTTTTGCCATGCCCATCACATTATAATTAGGCAGCACAGAAATACTGCCCTCATAAGTGAGCGTAAGTAATGAACCTTGACGAGCAGCAAGCAACTCACGACCCGCTTTGGCTAATGCCACAAAGCTATAACTTGAAATGTCATGAGCAATACTTGAACCCTCACGAGTGGTTGCATCAGTAAAGTCCCCATCTAATTGGTCGGCAGGAGCAAAGCCAATTGCATGGACAATACCATTGACACCTCTATCTTCACCCTGACCCCAAATTTCATTAACCCGAGCAAAGCAAGTATTGATAGAATCATCAGAACTGACATCACATTCGATGACAGCGGTTGCACCAAAAGCCTCTGCCGCCATGTCAACACGCTTTTTAATTTTATCATTTGGATAAGTCAAAATCAGTTCCGCACCCTCACGATGCAAACTTTGGGCAATCGCCCAAGCAATTGATAGCTTACTTGCAATACCAGTAACAATAAAACGCTGACCTTTTAACAACATAACCGCCTCAAAATTTGTTGAAATTTTAGCAAATTATAGCATGATTTTTTAAAAATAGCTAAAATTTAGTACAGATGTAAACTTTTTTATTTAACATCATGCCAAATTTTAATGCCAAGTCGTAAAATAAATCATCCGCCAATAAAATCACCATTTAAATTCATGTACTGCATCAACGAATGCTTTGGCGTGGTCTGGATTTGCCCACTGGGTAATACCGTGTCCAAAGTTTGCCACATAGCCTGTATGAATGCCACCATCATAGACATCATGAAGCATATCACTCACTGCACGGCGAATATTGTCAGTTGTACCATACAGCGTGGCGGGATCTAAATTACCCTGAATGGCCTTATTCTTACCAAGCAAAGCTCTTGCTTTGTTTAGTGGCACACTCCAATCAAAACCAAGCGCATCTGCCTGACTGTCAGCCTGAGTATCCACCCATAGACCACCACCTTTGGTAAACATCACAACTGGTGTGCTTGAGTGCTTGGCTTTTAATTTGGCAATGATTTCACGGTTGTAATGATGACTAAATTCAGCAAACTGGCGATGACCAAGAGCCCCGCCCCAACTGTCAAAAATCTGCACAAGATCTGCCCCTGCAATGATTTGAGCGTCTAAATACTCAGTTACAGCATCTGTAATCTTGGCAAGCAAAGCATGGAGTAATTCTGGGCGTGCGTACATCATCTCTTTGGCATGACGATACTCACGACTGCCACCACCTTCAATCATGTAAGTTGCCAAAGTCCAAGGAGAACCACTAAAACCAAACAATGGCACCTGACCACCCAAGGCGTGGCGAATACTTGTTACCGCATCGGTAACATAGGATAAATCCACCATGCTAAGCTTTGGTAAATTAGCAATATCAGCTTCGGTGCGAACAGTTTTTTTGAATTTAGGACCTTCACCAGTCTCAAAATACAGCCCTAAGCCAAGTGCATCAGGCACGGTCAAAATATCACTGAATAAAATCGCTGCATCCAACTCAAAACGACGCAAAGGTTGTAAAGTTACTTCGGTTGCTTTATCCGTATCCTTACACAAGCTCAAAAAATCGCCCGCCTCTGCACGAGTCGCCTTATACTCTGGCAGATATCGTCCAGCCTGCCTCATCATCCATACTGGCGTTGCATCCACAGGCTCAAAACGCAAAGCACGCAACAGACGGTCATTTTTTAAGGGAGAAAATTGTTGGGTCATGAGATTTCCTATTTTTACAATTAGATTTTGACAGATTGAATCAGCAACACCATTAAGACGACCATTTCATCACGGTAAATCATGGCGGTCTTTAAATCATGGCAGTCTTATTGGCATTATTTTTTGGTTTGATATTTACAATCATTCATCGGCGTGCTTTGATGTTTTGTGCCTGGCATGAATGCTATCACAACCAATTTGCTTACCCTGCACACCATTAAACAAGCACCACTTAATATCTAATAAGGAGCATATTCAACTGCCACATCATAATCATCATCGTTCCAGTCGTCCTCATCGTCATCAGACAGACCCTCTCGCTCAGCTTTACGCTTAGCACGATAAGCCTCTTTTTGAATTTCAGTATTATGACGAACCTCTTCTTCAAGACGAGCAAAACGGCGAGCTTGCTCTTTGGCAAACTCCTCATCTTCTGCTTCACGCTCCTGCTCAGCTTCAATCTCACTCATCAGATGATATTTAATCTCATCAAGACCTTGTCCACTGATGGTAGAAGTGCGAAAAACCTCGCCCTGCCAATTCAACCCTTTGACGATACTTTCACACACTTCATCAATTTCATCATCATCTAGTTGATCAATTTTATTAAGCACCAAAATTTGTGGCAGTTTGGACAATTCTAGCGAAAACTTCTCCAGCTCTTGCAAGATAATCCTGGCATTATCCACAGGATCAGATTCATCAATTGGCTTAACATCAACAATATGCAACAATCTGCGAGTGCGTGCCACATGCTTCAAAAAGCGAATGCCAAGCCCTGCCCCATCTGACGCTCCTTTAATGAGACCTGGAATGTCCGCCATCACAAATGACTGATGTGTGCCAACATCTACCACGCCCAAATTTGGTACAAGCGTGGTGAATGGGTAGTCCGCCACCTTTGGACGAGCAGAGGATACTTGACGAATAAAAGTGGACTTACCTGCATTAGGTAAGCCAATCAGGCCAACATCAGCAACAACCTTAAGTTCTAGCTTGATGTTCTTAAATTCGCCTGCAAAGCCAGGAATCGCCTTACGAGGAGCCTGATTGGTAGAGGTTTTAAAGCGAGTATTGCCAAAACCACCATCACCGCCCTTTGCCACCAGTACAGTTTGCCCAACCTCCGTCAAATCACCAATCACCACATCAAGATCAGTATCAATGATGGTCGTACCCACTGGAACTTTTAGATAAATATCATCTGCCCCTTTGCCTGAGCAGTTTTTGGAACGACCATTCTCCCCTCGCTTGGCTTCAAATTTACGAGTATAACGAAAATCTACCAGTGTGTTAGTGTTGTCATCTGCCATGACATAAACACTACCACCCTTACCGCCATCACCACCGTCAGGGCCTCCTTTGGGGACGAACTTTTCACGGCGAAAACTGACGATGCCATTACCGCCATCGCCTGCCTTTACGCTGATTACAGCTTCATCAATAAAACGCATAAAATCTCTAATAATTTAAAATTAACTGGATATTATAGCATAGTTTTCAAGTGAATTTTATATATCTGCCAAATCAGTGGCCAAAAAATAACCCAAAGTAATTTTAGGTTATTTTATGTACTATAAAAAAATCAAAGCATTAAATCAGCGATCGCCACAGATCCCAGATAAGTACCTGTAAAAGTCAATAAAGCGACGATGGCAATTTTTACACCCGACTTTTTAAACAAAATGACTTCCGCACGAGAAATGGCAATGCCTGCATAAACCAAAGTCGGCGTAATCAGTGGTAGTAATCCAAGCTTATCTGTAGCAGCCAGCACATAATCTGCTACTGGCATGATTGGCGAAGCAACAATGATGGCAACGATAGATACCCAAGCAATGCTTGGAACACCAAGTGGAATCACTTTTTTAATCAAGATGCCTAAGACACAGCAAACAAATAAAATCGCCATGCCTACCAATGCGGTCAGCGGATCATTTTTTGTACCCACCCAGTTCACCAGCAATAATAAAACACAAACAAAAGCAAGTGCTTGAATTAATACAGTCGTACTAACACCCACCTCTTCATGATCACCTTCGATCATTTTATCGTCAAGATGGGTCGCTTTTTGATGATTGGCTTTTCTAAATTTTGACAAGACTTTATAAAGCCATTCAGCAAAGGGCAAGGCAACGAATACCGATACAAACAAGCCTGTGGCATATGTCAAAAGATTACTACTGGCGGCAAAAGCAACAATATCATCTTTATATTCAGGCAACACCTCTGCCAAAGCAGTAGAACACGCTCCCATCATACTACCAGAACCAACACCACACGCCATCGCCAATGATCGCACATCAAAAATACCCAAGAGGCAATCACGCCTGCCATCAGCGAAAAATAAATCGCCCCAAACAGCGTTCCCATCACATACACACCCATCACACCAATACCCTCTGGTGTTTTTAACCCGAATCTATCAGCAATCAATGCAATATTCGGCTCTCTGGCGATAGAATGCGTCGCACCAATGGCTTCACGCCCCATGCCAAATACAAGCACCGCAATCGGCAAAGCAAACAATACAGTTGCAACATTACCGATCTCTTGAAAAATTAGTGCAGGTCCTGCAGCGATAATATCATTGATTTTTGGACCAATACCAATAGCAAATTTTGCAATAAACGGCATTAAACAGATTAAAATCCATTGACTTGCTACTAAATTAGTTTTATCATCAAAGATTTTTCCTGCAACTGGCACGATATTTTTATTAAAAAACACTGCAATCAAAAAAGCATATAATAGTGGCAATAACACCACCGTACCAATGCCAATATCAAACTTAGCAATACCAATCAACTCAGAAACACAAGCGATAATTAGCACCAATACATGAAGCCGAAAGTCTAGCAACGCTTTTAAAGATAAATTCATCACACACATCCTTTTGGTTATTTCAATTTACAATAAAAATTGGCAAATTAACTCAAAAATCAATCCGCCAGCAACCCGATTAAGCAATCAAGGTTTTCTCCACCAAACTTACCCACAATTCAATACCAACAGCGATGGCATTATCATTAAAATCATAATAGGGATTGTGCAAAGGTGCCGATGGTCTGTTTACCTCATCAACACCTAACCATAGATATGCTCCCTTTTTAGCGTTGAGCATGACGGAAAAATCCTCTGATGCCATCGTTGGTGGTACATTTTCAATTACCCTATTCTCACCAAAGACCTCTCCAGCAATACGGCGAATATGGGCAGCGCATTCACTGTTATTAATAGTGGCAGGATATCGCTCTTGATAATTAATACTGCCTTTAACACCGTATAAAGCTGGCAGTTTTTCCACATATTCAAGTAAGCGATTTTTAACCATTAAGCGAGTATCTTCATCTAAGGCTCTGACTGTACCCTTTAAAGCAACGCACTCTGGAATGATGTTATAAGTATCACCACCTTGAATCTGTGTAATACTAAGAACCGCTGATTTTAAAGAAGCAACCTCTCTAGAAACAATAGACTGTAAAGCCATGATCAGCCCTGCTGCTGCTAAAATTGGATCCTTGCCATACTCAGGCATGGCAGCATGAGTACCAATGCCCTGCAGTGTGATATCAAAAATATCAAACGATGCCATCATCGAACCATCATTAACACAAATATCGCCAAGTGGTCGACCTGGCCAGTTGTGTAATCCATAAATTTCATCAATGGTAAATTGCTCAAACAAGCCATCTTTCACCATCGCCACGCCACCACCCAAGTTTTCCTCAGCAGGCTGAAAAATAAAATATACCGCACCATCAAAGTTTCCATACTTTGCCAAATACGCTGCTACCCCAAGTAAAATCGCTGTATGCCCATCATGTCCACAAGCATGCATTTTGCCCATCTGACAAGATGCATAATCAACACCGCTCATTTCTTGAATCGGTAAGGCGTCCATATCAGCACGAATGCCGATACTACGGATACTTTTTCCTTTTTTTAAAATACCAACCACACCAGTCTTAGCAAGTCCTGTATACACCTCAATGCCAAGACTGGTTAATACATCAACAACCAGATTTGAAGTATTATGTTCCTCAAAACCCAATTCAGGATTTTGGTGCAAATGGTGCCTCCAACCGATCGCCTCTTTAATCAAAGATGATGGAATATTCATCAATTCTATCTCCGTATCTCGTCAGTAAACACTGTAAGTATAGAATATGATTAAACAAAACAACAAGTTCTATTTTTAAAAATTTTGTTGCTTTTTTGGCAACACTTTTGTTAAGCTATCTACCATTAGATGGCAAGGAAAAATCATGACTTTAACCGATAAGCGAGCGTATTGTTTTTATCAGGTGGTTCAACAAGGTGGCATACGAGCTGCCGCTGATGTACTTAACATCGCCCCCTCTGCAGTCAGTCGGCAAATTGCAAGTCTGGAAAAATCCCTAGGTGTAACCTTAATAGAACGCCACACCAAAGGAGCGATTTTAACGACGATGGGTGAAAAAGTCCTGTCGCACTATAAGCAAATCCACGAACAAGAAGAGCATCTAAAACAAGAACTTAACCATTTACAAGGGCTAAAATCAGGCAGAGTGCATATCAGCACAGGCGTAGGCTATCTAAATCATGTTTCACAAATGGTCAATGAATTCGCCAAAAATCACCCAAACATTGTCATAGAGATTGACATTTATAGTAGCACCGAAATCATCAGAAAAGTCATCGATGGAGAAACAGATATCGGACTTTTATACAATTCTATCAATCACCCTCAACTTAAAAGTCATTTTCGGGCAGTGCATAAGTTGCATGTTTTTATGAACCCCAATCATGCTCTGGCAAACAAATCTGCCATTGAACTTTCTGAGCTCACCACCCAAAAAATCGCCTTTACCGACCATAGTTATGGTATTCGCCAAGTCATCGCTCAGGCCGAAACTGCCTTGGGTATCATTCTGCCCATCTCTTTATTATGTAATGATATGCATCTATTAAAGCGTTATGCATCAGCCAATGGCATCACCATTTTGCCCGAACTACTACTCTACCAAAGCGATCATGATTTGGTCAGTATTCCTTTAATCCTACCAGCATCCGTTGATAACGGTACACATGACAATACACAAATCATCACCAGACAAGGTAGATACACCAGTATTGCCACTCAAGCCATGCTCCAGCAGATGATTAAAACGCTAAAACAGCTTGGTTAAACATTACCCACTAACAAAAAAACACGCTCATCAGGAGCGTGTTTTTTTATAAAATGAGCAAAATCAACCATTGACCGCCATTTCTTCAGCGACACGAATGACTTGGGTGCTATAGCCCATTTCATTATCGTACCATACATATAAAGTAGCACGGTTGTCGCTGGCGATGGTGGCTTTGGCATCAAAGATGGCCACTTTTTCAGAACCCACAAAGTCGGTTGATACCGCCTCTGGGCTGTCTGAATAGTCAATTTGCTCTTGCCATTGAATACTTTGAGATTTTGTTTTGATAAAGGCATTTAGCTCATCAGCTGTACCCACCGCCTTTTCAAAATTTAAATTTAGTATTGCTAAAGAAACATTTGGCGTTGGTACACGAATTGCATTACCAGACAATTTACCCTTTAATTCAGGTATTGCTTTGGCAACCGCAGACGCCGCTCCTGTTGAAGTCATCACCATATTTAGCGGTGCAGCACGGCCACGACGATCAGCTTTATGGTGATTATCAACCAGATTTTGGTCATTGGTAAAGGCGTGTACGGTTTCCATGTGCCCATTGATGATGCCATATTCATCATGCAACACCTTTAAAGTTGGTGTGATGGCGTTGGTGGTACAGCTTGCTGCTGATACAATAGCATCACCACCAATAGTGTCGTGATTAACACCATAGACGATATTTTTTACCTCACCTTTGGCAGGGGCAGTCAATAGTACTTTTTTTACGCCTTTTGATTGCAAATGCTTACCAAGACCCGCCTCATCTTTCCATTTGCCCGTATTGTCAATCACAATCGCATCTTTAATGCCATATGCAGTATAATCCACCTCAGATGGATCCGATGCATAGATGAATTTGATAAATCGGCCATTAACGATGATACCGCTGTTTTCTTCGCTGATTTGCACTGCACCGTCAAACCAACCATGCACACTATCACGCTCCAAAAGACTACCACGCTTGGCAAGATCACCTTCACCAGCTGGACGCACAACAATAGCCTTGAGCTGCAAACCCTTATCAGATGCAGGACAACTCATCAATAAACGAGCCAAAATACGACCAATACGGCCAAAACCATAAAGCACCACATCAGTCGCAGGGATTGGTGTACCACCCATAAAATCACTTGCTTTTTTACCACTTTTTACCGCCTGACCAACATCAATGGCGGTATTGGCAATATCCAGTCCTTTAACAAAGGCCAGTGTATCTGCCACGCTGATGCCTGATGCGGCGTGCTTTGCCAAAATATCTGAAACAGACAATGACACACGCTCACCAAAAAACAGTACATTTACATTTTGCACACCCAAATTTGCCAATACTGCCAACAATTCAACCGCTTGGCGTTCATCAGCTTGACGCTTCACTAAATGGTCTTGATAAATACTCATGATAATTTCCTAATAATAAAACAAATAAAATAAACCCTAAAAATGCCTAAATTGTAAAATAAAATAACTGTCTTGTCTAGGACTATTCACAACCAAAATGGTGGTATTTTTTACAATACATACTTTTGATTTTTATTTTGCTTATTCACACTTGTACAATCTATTTATACAAAACCACGAATGCCCGCCACCGCTAGCCCACCATGCCTTTGAGCAACATTTAAGTCATTTGGTGTTAGCCCACCAAGTGCAACGACTGGCATATTTGCCAAGTTTGACAATTCACAAAACCCATTCCAGCCTAAAACAGGTGCTTGCAAGTGAGTTTGCGTTGGCAAAACAGGAGAAAGCAAAATTGCCATCACGGTATGAATGCTTGCCAAATCATTCGCCTTTTTGATACTTAATTCATCATGACAGCTGGCAATGATGGGTAAATTGGACAAGCTCATCGAGTGCATTTTCCCCAAAAATTGCGTCAAATCAAGTGCCATCAGCTCATTTTGGGTCAATCGCACCGCCATTACTTTTTTCATCATGCCGTTTAAATCATTGATCATGCCATGAGTTAAATCTTTTAGCGACACAATAAACCGCAAATCATCTCTTCGCATGGCAAGCTTGCTCATCAGTTCAATATTAGCATCATCGGCGTGCGTACGCATGAGCAGAGTACAGTTTTTTGGTAAATTTTCATAAAAATCCAACCAGTCGGTTTTATTATTAAAAAAATCTAACCGATGGCTGACAAAAAGCATATCTGGCAAACCCAGCCAACTAAAAATCGGTACATTCGCCACAGGAAAACTGCTTTTTTGCGATGATACATATTCTTTATCAAAAAAACCGATCATCTGTCCATCAAGACCAAATTTTTTATCTTTAAAATTTAAATATTGACTATCGTCTAATAGCACTTGATACACATGCAAGCAGACCGATTTATCGCCATAATCATGGTGGATACGACCCATTTTAGTGATGTTATTACGACTAATATCCAGACCTAATTCTTCATTCACCTCTCGAATCAAAGCAGATTGCGGTGTTTCGTCCAACTCAATCTTACCACCAACAAATTCTATTTTTCCGCCCTGATGTTGCCATGCCTGACGCACTGCAAGAAGGAATTTTTCTTGTTCATTCTTGGTATATTTTAATACCGCCACCGCCACCTGAATGGCTTTCTTGTGTGCCAAACTACCATTTATCATGATTTTTATACCGTTTGTCAGAAAATTGATAAAAATTCTTAAATTTTACAATTAGTATTTGCAATCTTGGAAATTTTTGCTATCATAACATCAAATGATAATTATTGTTATTTAATAATAAGTAACACCTGAAAATCTAAAACAATTTAGATAAGTTATCATTTTATTAACGCTTAAAAAAATTGACATGGTGTCAATCAGCGTTTTATGTTCAAAGTTAAGCCAAAAGTGGCTCGGGAAAACACCCGCAACCCACCAATAAAAGGAAAATCGCCATGACTATGACAATCGCTCGCTATTTTAGCAACCGTGAGGCCACTCGCCTTCCAACCCTACATTCACAAAACCTGTTCGCATTGACCAAGGAAGTACGCATCGAACATCAAGGCGAGGAATATCGCCTGCGTCTAACTCGTAATAATCGCTTGATTTTAACGAAATAATTTCAACATTGGCACTATTTGATTGGTTTGAATTCATTCATTAGGTGGCACAATCAGACCATACAGACACATACCACCCACAAATGGTCAAGCAATCAACTGTTCATTTCTCCAAGCCAAGAATACCACATCGTATTGTGGCATTCTTGGTTTTTTAATTAAGAATAAAAAAATTTTAATACTTAAATAAACCAGATTTAACGCTTCTTTAATGGTTAAAGCTAAAACTTCCAACGATAAATCATATCTACCGTATTTTCGGTTGCCTTTGCCGCCTCAATATAAATACGACGGGTCAGCTGATAACGCATTGAGAGCGTTGATTCAGCATTAAACAAGCCCACACCATAGCGAATGTATAAGTCTGGACTGATATAGCCTGTTACACTCACATTTGTATCATCTGAACTGCCTGTCGCATCAATGGTTAAGCTTTCAAGACCAAAAGCCTGCCCGATTTGATTGGTGAGATTGCGTGTGCCTGCAAAACCAAGATTTAAACCTGCCGCTGCAAGATTGTTGGTAACTCGTGAACGAAAACCTTGCTCTGAAATCTGCCCATCAGCAGCCTCGCTAATGCGTCCAGTAACAAGTGCATTCATTGCTTGTTGCTCAGTCAGACCTGCATCGTTAAATACTGTAATGCTCGGACTGCTTACCGTACCTTTGACACGCACACCAACCGTACGACCTTCAATTTGTTTTTCACCTTCAATAGATAAGCGTGGGTTTAATAAATCACCATCAAACCGAATTTGGGCGTAGTTCAGCTCAAGATTTCGCCCAATGCCATCAACCTTAGTACGCTCAGAAACCTGAACCACACCTCTTGCTTGCATCACGCCCTGACCTTGCTGAGTAAGATGAAGCGCACCTGCTAGGGGCAATCTTGCACCCAATCCACGAAATATGACATCATCGCCCAAATCAAGGCCAATATTGGCATTAATGCTCCAAGGTGCTGCCACCGCAAGCACTTGGTCAATATTTCCAGTAGCACGACGATCAAGCACCGTCACATCGGCAGACTCTGTAACAATATCAGCGGTTGATTCTGGTGGGCGAATGATCGCACTTGGCACAGAAATCACACCCTGAATGTCCACATATTGCTCAAATGGCTTGACCAAAACTTCAATATCAGGCGTCATCTTTGCTGTTAGCATCGGCGGGTGATTGACGTCCAAATCCTCGCCCATGATTCGCAATTTTGCCCAAAGTGACTGAGACCAATCAAGCTCGCCCACCAACTTTCCAGCACCAGCTCCTGCCATAAAATCACCGTTTAGATCGGCATTGGTGCCATCAACCTTAACAGTGGCATTAATGCCATTTAAGTTCAATGGCACTCCAATCAAGGCTACCGCACCATCCATTAAATTGGCATTACCATAAAACAATGGATTTTTTAAAGTACCGCCAATTGTGCCTGAGACATTTGCACTGCCTGCCAATGTTTGGAAATTAGATAAAAACGGACGCAATACAGCAAGGTTGATGTCATCAATCTGCAATTCACCAGCAATCGGCTTATTTTCAGCATAAGGATTAAGCAGTACATCAGCATAACCATGAGCCACCGAACCTGCGACATCAGCACGCAGTTTGAGCCCATTGATGGCACTTTGTGCAATGACAGAGACTCGTTCATAAGGCATTTCAACATACGCCCCATCTTGTTCAAGGCCAATCCGACCATCGTCTGAATACAAAACTGCACTGATGGTTGGGTTTTTGTTTTGTTGCCAAGATGCTTGTACTTTACCATTGAGAGTGGATTGCCAATGAATGTCTTTTGGTAAAACTGCCAAAAACACTGCTGTATCTAGGTCTTGCACCACAAGATTGACATCACCTGCCGTCTTGGCATAATGCAGTGTATCTTGCAGGCAAATTGAGCCAGATTTGGCCTGTTCATTACTCACACTTTGCCAGCAATGTGCTGCAAGGGCAACATCACCACCATCTAAGCCATAACTAAACTCAGCTGGCTGACTTTGGGTTAATAGTCCAAACCGTGAATGCAACGCACCATCACTGAACACACCACGGTAACGACCAGCCACTCTATCTAGACTACCCTCAATCTTGGCGATGATTTGATTCTCGGTAGATTTGGTATTTAGTGCCAGTGTGTGTCTTTGCTCTGTACCCTGAAAATCAAGGCGTGCCGACTTAATCACCCGCCCCATGGCAATGATGTCTTTAATATCAATGAGTATTTGACTCTCAGAGTTGCCCAGATTGATAATCCTACCTAAAACACGAGCCTCTTGCACCACCACATTGGCCGTACGCACACCACCTGCTACCATATCAATATATAAGGTCGGTAATGAATTGCCATCATCTATTAAAATCACGCCACCTTTTATTGCACCTGCTGCATTTGGTAAAATCTGACCCAAATCTGTGATTGAAACACTGCTGGTCAATGCTGATTTATCACCATCTAAGCGAACATGATTATCCCCCAATTGCACAGTCAAATTATCCGCACTGATCTGCTTGATGATGCTTTGGGTGCGTCTGGCTCGTTCATCAATTTGGGTACGCAAGGCAAGTAACTCATCAACATTTTTTGGTGCATGAGTTTTAAGCTGATCAAAATATGCCGTCAAATCATCAGGCAGTGCCAAATTAACCATCAGCAACCCTGACGCATTAAACGGTTGATTGCGTAGCATACCGTGTAGGTTTAGACGGTCAATCCTCACCAATTGCTCATTTTTTTGCCAGTAGCCATTGATATTAAAATTTCCTGTTAAATCGCTAGGCACATCGTCGATAAATGCACCAATGTTAAAGCGATTCATGTCAGCTGTCATTTCCCATACATAGCCACTAGAAATATCCAAAAATCCCTGTGTACGCAATTGTCCTGCTGCACCGTGATAATTTAGATGATTGATGTGATATTTTTTGTCCCGACCTTCAACATCAAAACTTAATTGACCCTCTGGCAACTTGTCATGACCAACCTCACCATCAAACACCGCCTTGACATCCGTGAGCGTCTCATTGCGATAGTTCCCACTTGTCTGCAAATCACCCGTAACAACAGCAACCAAATTGGCATTATCACCAGCAAATTTTTTGGTATCAACATCATCAAGCCTTGCTTTAATATCCCAACCAATGCCATCTGCCAAAGTCAGTATGCCTGTCGCTGCCACTTTGCCAGAATCGGTGTCAAGATTCAGCTGTGAAATATTAATGGCACTTAAATTACCCGATGCATCAAGCCTAACAGTCGCCTTTGCAATTTGTGGCATGACAGATTGGCGTAAATCACCATCAAATTTGGCATCAAAATACTGTACATCACCGCCATTTAGACGCACATTGGCCTTACCAGCACCTTTGATGGCGATGGTATTTTTATCCATCAAAATGGCTGTCAAATCGGTATCTTTGATCACAATCTCGTGCAAATCAGCTTTGTTGCGCGCATCACTACGCATTCTGCCTGTCGCCAAAATACGCCCAGAGACGGCTTGAAGTGGCGTCTTATTGGGTTTATTAAAATAGGCATTTGGCATGAGTTTTTTGGTGGTCAAATCAAATTCCCATGATAAGGGCTTTTGTGCTGTCGCCAAATCAATACGCCCCACACCTGCCAAATCACCCATCACGCCAGCATAATTAAAATCGGTTAGGTGAATGCGTTCACCCTTTTCAATATTTGCTTTAATCACATAGTTACCCTCAGGTGCAGTGGAGAGCTTTTTGATATATCCACTTGCATCAATATGGGTGTATCCTTCTTCTAGGCGTATGCTTGCCCTACCGTATGTAGAATTAATACCGTCCAAATTTGGTACATTGGTACGAATCAGATTACGCCAATCGGCATGAATGTGCCATGGTGCATTTGGATTGTTTTGTGATTGCGTCAGTGTGGCATGAACCTTTTCACCATCTTTTTGATTCAGATTGAATGCTAGGCGTGTATCATTATTTTCGTCCAAATCAAAATAATCCACACTCAAATCACCCGTCAGCGTTTTGGGCAAATAAGCCTTGTAATCACGATATTCTATCGGCAAGGCTTCTCGTATTTCATACCCATCACCCCGCAAGGTGGCGTGCAACTCAAACTCATCTGACCATTGCATATGTCCCGTAGCGGTCAAGATGCCATTTGCTGTATCCGCCTGCAAAAAAGGAATGTCCATACCACCATCACGCACAACCCCACGACCAAGATACCGACCAGACGGTATGTCCTTAGCGGTCAATGTGCTGTTAATGCGTAGCTCAATATCACTCACCACGCCATCAGCGGTAATCATGCCATCGCTTAGCGTGATGTTTTGTTCGGTAGCATAAGGCAGAACCACTTTATCAAAAGTCAATTTAGCACTAAAAGGCGAATTATCATCTACCCCCTGTGCGATAAACTCTCCTTTAATGTCATACCCATTGTATTTGGAGGTCAATGTGCCTGTGGTGCGTTTTAATGTGCCTGCGGCCTGTATATGCAATGTGCCAACATGAGCCTTTTTGATGGCAGAAACTTCCACATCGGCACGCACATCAAGTGGGTAGTCGCCCGTCAAGTCAATCTTGCCATCAATATGATTCACCGCTACCGCATCATCATAGCGAATGCTTGCATCATTTAAGCTAACCTTTGTGCCTGACCACAACCCATCTTTAATATCAATGTCGTACAGATAAATCGGTTCTTTGCTGGCTTGACGATAAATAACCTGATTGGCACTTGTATTTTCAAGTTTAATCGTGATAGGTAAATTGATGGTTGCATAATCAAACGGTTCATCTGTCGGTGGTTTTTTGTTAACAACCTCAACCGTCTCAATGTGAGTATCAACCAAATGCAACTGACGAGACAAAATCGCTCGAAATCCAAACTGGACATAAGCTTTATTAATATAAAGCTCAACATCTTCACCTTGGGTAACTTTCACATCAGACACCCATACGCCATCTCGCAGATTACCTTCGGTATACTTTAAATTTGTACCAGTTTCTAAGGCGATTTTTTCAACCAAAAACTTTGTGCCACTTTGCGTTCCCATTGCATAAAAAAGCAACACTAAGATCAAAATAATCGCCACAAGCAATGACAGCACCATACGAATGAGGTATATCAGCCATTTAGATTGTGACTTATTATTAGATGGCTTGTTATTGTTAGGTGATTTGACATCAAAAGAGTCTTGAGAAAAATTGGCATTACCCACTTCCTGTGGGGAGCCTAAATCATCGGATTGATTGGAGTATTGGTCAGTCATGATAAAATTTATTATTTATTAAAGGTTAAAAAGAACCAAAAGTTGGGTAACAAAGTTGAGCAACAAAGAATAGGTAGCGTCATTAATACATCAAACATTAAAATGGCGTACCAATAAAAAAGTGTAGCTTGACAGAGTGCTTATCTTCTTTCACACCTGTAGCCACATCAACTCGGACTTGACCAACGGGCGACGCATAACGAATACCAAGCCCTGCCCCAATCTTGGTTTCATTGCTAAAATCCTTGTTGTAGGCATTACCCACATCAGCAAATGCAGCCACACGCAAACCATTCATCACCTCATAGTTGTACTCACCACTGACTACCGCAAGTGCTTGACCACCTGTCAAATAGCCTTTATTAGAAATGGGCGAAAGAGTTTCATAATTATAACCACGAATGCTTTGGTCGCCACCTGCAAAAAACCGCAATTTATAAGGCACAGCATTAAAATTATCCGCCCACAAATAACCCAGATTCAGACTGCCGATGACCTGATGTGCACGATTTTTGCCATAGGCATTATCACCAAAACTGTACACACCACCCAAACCCATACGAGCAATCGCCATGTTGGTGTCTGTAAGCAAACTTTTTGCACCTGCTTCTAATGAATAACTTTGGCGATAACCACGCATAGGATTGACAGGATTATCGGTAATGGTCTTACTGATGGCAAAACCTGCCAACAATGCCTTTTGGATTGGTTTACCATCAAGAAAATGCACTGGTAAATCTTTCCATGATTTTGTAGGTTCGCCTGTTTTTAGTCTATCTAAACGATAACGCAAAGAAAAACTTTTATTCCAACCAGACTGATTAATGATATTGCGACTTAGGCTCTGTTGTAGCGTGCGACTGCTCAGGTTAAATGTACCCTTTGCACCGCCAATCACCTCATCATCATAGCTTAAAGATGCACGCAGTTTATCATTGATAGGGTGGCTCATAGGTTTGGTGATTGACAGCCCAACCCCTTTTTTATCTTTAGATAGGCGAATGTCGGCATTTGCCTGATAGCCACTTTTATTAATCAGGTGATGCTCAAACTTGGTAATCAAGCGTGCGCCACTGTCCGAACCCCAGCCCAGACCAATTTGTGCATCTCTTGGTTTATCAGTCATGACAAAAACATACAGCGGTACTTTTTTATCAGCATATACCTCCTGTGGGGTTTTACGCCCTACCAAAGTCGGTATTTGTATGTCTTTGGCTGCATCAAATTCATCTTTTGATTCATCAGGCAAAATCATCTTCGCTACGCTACTCACCGCATCTGAGATACGCCCCAACACGCTTCGTGATTTTTTACGACTGTCAGTGATGAGTAGGCGGTCTTCTGGCATGTTATAAAGTCGCTCGGCCTTTTGGGTAACAAGTGCCAATTTATCTTGTATGACTTGTGATGCACTAAACTCAATCGGTGCAACCTCAGCAACCACCCCATCACCCAAATCCACCACCTGTTTGGTATCATCAGCCATACCATCATCATTTTCAAAAGCAATATCCTGAGTGCCCGCTTTATTATCTGGCAAAACAGTCTCGGTATTGACAGCATTAAAATAACCTGTGGCCAATAAATTACTGCTCAAATCACGCACCGCAACACGATTATAAGCATCACCCATCTCAAAAGTAACCAGTTTTTTAAGCAATTCGGATTTGACAGGAAGTTTATTAGGATCAGTGGTTAGCTGACCTGTTTTTTCATCAACAGTAAAAAACACCACATCATCAAAGGAATACTGTTCACCACTATCATAGACCAAACTGACATCAGCCACATTATCGGGCAAAATGACATCCGCCGAATTATTCAGCCATCTGCCATCAAAGTATCCTTGCTCAGCACTTGCGTCAACAATAGCAGACTTGACAGCTTCATAATTACCATGATGAAAAACATCATCTTGGGTGAGTTTTGCTTCTTTAACCGCCTTTTGATAGGCCGTATTATGTTTTCCATCGCCACGCACTTCCAAAGCCTGATTTGAGATACGCACAGGCTCGCCAATGTCGTTAATAATAATACCAACTTTGCCAGCATCTACTTTGACAATCTGAAAATCCACTTCATAATAACCAACCGCTCGTGCCGCTGTATCAACCGCTTGGCGTAAGCGTGGCAAAGCACTATTAAAATCCGACACGCTCTCAGCAGCCATATCTTCAAGCATGGCTTTGATATTAGCGATGGGTTCTTTTGTGAGTTCGCTACGGCTCATCTTGACAATTTTTCCATCAGCTTCGATATCCAAATCTATACCTTGGCTTTTACTGATTGGCGTCGCACCATCAGCATGATAAAATTCGGTCTCTAAACGCACCACCGCATCCACACCATCATTAAATAGCTTGTTGTATAGGCGTTTAATGGCATTTGGTTTTTTGATTTGCTCTTCTTGAATGACAGGCTCTATCAAATCACGATGCGATGATTTTTTGTATTTTGGAATACGATTGGTCAGGTCAGAACTTTCTTGGGCATTTTTGGTGATATTCTTTCCTTGAATATCATCTGGCGTTGGTAATTGTGCAACAGCATCAATGTCCAGCCCCACAGGTGGCCGTTTATCATCAAGGCGAGACACTAAAGACGCATCAGCGGAGTCTAAGATGAGTGGGTTTTCTTGAGTAGCATTGTGTAGGCGTGCTTCAATTTGTGCTGGTGTATAAAGTAAGACATCAGCAATCACTTGTGCTGATTGGGCAGTTTCCTCATCCAATAAAGCTTTTGGCTTACCGATGAGTTTGGCTTGGTGATCATCAGCTGTATTTGCCCATGCTTGCTGAGCCGAGCAAATGATTGCCGTTGATAATGCCGTGTACAAAAAGGATTTTTTTTGCCCTTGTCCACATTTGCTCTTGTTTGTTTTCGCCACACCCACCGCCATTTTAACAAACCTTTAAAAGATTAAAAAAATAATAAAACAACAAAATATTTTTTAAAAGAACTTAAAAAATAAACACAAATTAAAAATACCTGCTATTATAACAAATCAATTAGGATTAACAATCACTTATTATTGATTTTAGCCATGGCATCACAATTTTCCTTATTCAAACATCGCCGCTTTAACGCCATGTTTTTTACACAGTTTTTTGGTGCTTTTAATGATAATGTGTTCAAGCAAGCACTCATTCTCATTTTAACTTATGTTGCCGCCAGCAAGATGGGTATGAAAGTCAGCCTGCTGAACAATCTAGCAGCATTATTATTCATATTACCATATTTTTTATTTTCAGCATTGGCAGGACAAATCGCTGATAAATATGAAAAGACTGCCCTTACTCAGAGTGTCAAGCTCTTAGAAGTCATGATTATGTTGCTTGCTGGTGTGGGATTTTGGTTTGAAATTTATTGGTTGTTATTCGTTTCTTTGTTTTTAATGGGGGCGCAGTCTGCTTTTTTTGGACCGATTAAATATGCGTATTTGCCAGCAATGCTACAAAAAGATGAGCTGGTTGGTGCAAACGGACTGTTCCAAACAGGCACAAGTCTTGCCATATTAACAGGCATGATAACAGCAGGCATACTAACCCAGCTCAATGATTCCACGCTTTGGCTTATCATGACGACTTTGTTGATGGCAATTGCAGGCTATATTGCATCAAAATTCATGCCAAAAACACCAACAACCACCAAGAACCTGACGATAAACTATAATATTGTCAGCAGTAGCATTGACATCATCAAATATTTATACAGCTTACCCTTATTGTTTTTTGTCATCATCGGTAGCAGTTGGTTTTGGTTTTACGGTGCAACTTTTCTCACCCAAACGCCAGAATTTAGCAAAGTCATATTGCACGGCAACGAATCGGTGGTAATTTTATTACTCACACTTTTTTCTGTTGGCACGGCATTAGGCTCGCTGGTTTGTAAAACCTTGACCAAAAATCAAGTCGGTCTACGCTTATTGCCAATTGGCATCATTGGATTGAGTGTTTTTGCTATTGATTTGTATTTTTCGTTATCAGATATCTCTAACATTCCCACTAATACCATCTACGGTATTAACGAGCTTTTAACAGTTTCTGGCACTTGGCGTATATTTGCTGATTTATTTTTACTTGGTGTATTTGGTGGCGTATATATCGTACCAATGTATGCCTTTGTACAATCTTATGCACCCACGAGCCACCGCTCACGCATTATTGGTGCGAACAATATTTTTAATGCAATTTTTATGGTTGGGTCAGCGATTTTTTCTATTATTGTTTTAAGCGTGTTAAATCTTGGCCTGCCTATGCTATTTTTGATTTGTGGTGTGATGAATGCACTGTTTGGGATTTTTTTATATCAAAAACTTAAGCACCACAAAGACAGCATGATGCCAAGTGATGACAACGCCTCATCTGCCTATACCAAGTAAGTCAAGTAAGCTAAGTTACAGTTAGGTAATATTTAGCGACCAAACTCTTGTAAAATTTATCAACCTATTAAAGTAAATCTGTTATCATTGGAAAAATTTTGTCCAACTTTATCATTAAAACTTATGAGGAAAAATTCATGAACAAGCTTACCGCCTTAGCTTTAAGCCTAACCCTTTTAAATGTTGGCATTGCACACGCCACCTCCAAAGCCAACACTGGCACCACCGCTGTATTGGGCAAATCTCAAGCACCCAGCCCAATCATGCGTGGCGAAATTACCACCGCCATTGTCAATGAGGGTGCTGCCGACTTGCTTAGCACACCCATCAAAGGCCTACCAACGCCAAAAACACAGGTTAATAGCATCAAGCAAGTCCCAACGGTTCTAACTTTAGCCAACAAGTCAGGCAGCCTTGTGCTTGACACGACACTTATGGATGAGTTCATTACCATGGTATCGCCAAATGCACGCCATTATCCACCAAGTTTCCCAAATGCCACCGCTGAATATCTGGCCAAACAAAACATCAAACATCTATCAGATTGGATTGAGCCATATGCCAATGCTACCGATGCGTCATTTGAAGTTGTCTTGCGTGCTGCCAAGCTAAATGGTATTGCCCGCAATCTGAATGTTGGCAATGATTATTCCGTGCGTGCCTCTAAACACATGCAAAAAGCACTACGCTTACAACCAAGCCACGATGAGGCTAATTTTTTGCTTGGTATGATGCTAAGCGAGGCAGGCGGTTTTGCTGAAGGCAAGAAATACTTAGAAAAAGCAGCATCTTTAGGGTATACCGAGGCCGAGCAGAGTCTTGCTCAGGCTGACTTATTAAATGACAAAAAAAGTCTTGCTCTTAGTCGTCTAAAAAAACTACAAACACAACATCCATCTAATGCCCAAATATCAGAACAAATTCGCATTATTGAAGAAGGTGGCTATTACATCTGGCGTACCGACAACAAACCCTTAAACATCAAACCTGTACAACCAGTAATCAATCCATGATATTAAATCGGCAATATTGATGAATAAATCCGTCTTGGCACACCATGGCTAAGACGGATTTACTTAACTTAATTTTTATTTTAAAGTTATTAAAGTTTTAAACCAATCTTTATCTTTATCCCATAAAAATAAGAAAAGCCCTAAAATTGGGCTTTTCTTATTTACTGACTATCTTTGTCTAAGATTATTCATCATCTTCATCAGCGACTGGTGCATCTTCTGACAAAATGGTTACCAAAATTTCTGCTGAAATATCATGGTGAAGTTGAATGGTAACCTTGTACTCACCTACTTGACGGAAAGGACCATCTGGTAATTTAACTTCAACACGGTCAACTTCAAGGCCAGACTTCGTCAGTGCATCAGCAATATCACGAGTACCGATAGAACCAAATAGCTTGCCTTCATCACCAGATTTGGCACGCATGATGACATTGACATCAGCCAAGGCATCGGCACGCTTTTGAGCTTCTGCCAATTCTTGAGCTTCAACAGCTTCTAGCTCAGCACGACGAGCTTCAAACTTAGCAATATTCGCTTCATTTGCTGGTAGTGCTTTGCCTTGTGGGATTAGGTAGTTACGACCATAACCTGCCTTTACATCAACTGTCTCACCAAGTTTACCAAGATTAACGACACGCTGTAATAGAATAACTTGCATGATTTATCTCCGTTAATTACTTGTGGTTGTCGGTATATGGCAATAGTGCCAAATAACGAGCTTGTTTGATGGCAACTGCCAATTGACGCTGATATTTATTAGAAGTACCAGTGATGCGGCTAGGAACAATCTTGCCATTTTCACTGATATATTGTTTTAGCAATTCTACATCTTTATAATCGATATGTGTGATGCCTTCAGCGGTAAAACGACAGAACTTACGACGACGATAGAAACGAGCCATTTAGCTTCTCCTTATAATTATTCGCTGTCAGCAACAACATTCTCACTGTCAGCAGTGCGAACATCGTTACGACGGTTAGCTTTACGAGCACGCTTATCTTCAGCTTCTTTCGCCAGTGGCGATTGTTCTGTGATGGCGTTCTCACGGCGGATAACTAAGCTACGAATGATGGCATCGTTGTACTTAAACAACTCTTCTAGCTGAGCCAGTGTTGTTTCATTACATTCAATGTTCAAAAGTACATAGTGTGCTTTGTGGATTTTATTGATTGGATACGCCAATTGACGACGACCCCAATCTTCTAAACGATGGTTTGCACCGCCGTTCTCTTCAACGATAGAACGGTATTTTGTTACCATGTCGGCAACTTGGTTGCTTTGATCTGGATGTACCAGTAGCACCACTTCATAATGTCTCATAAGGACTCCCTACGGATTAAAACAGCCGCCATCAGTAATGTTAATGACAGCAAGGAGATGTAATTTTTAAGATTTTTAAAAATTACAAGGCGAAAATTATACAGGATCAATTTAAAAAAATCAAGCCTAGAATCAGAATCACTAAAATAAAATGACAACTCAAAAAAACACAAAGCCCAGCACATGGTCAATCAGACCAAAATAAGCCAACCGAAAGTCAAAAGTAATTTTAAAATTAATTTTATCAGCTCATCACTTGGGTTTGATCTTTTGCCAATCGGAGTTTTTCCTCTTGAATATGGAGCATCTCTTCGGTTTTGGCTGTTGTGCCTTCAATGACACTTTGAAGCATTTGCCAAATCGCACCAATCACCAAAAACACCACAAAAGTCGCCAAAATCGGTAAAGCATTTAATGCCATATCCGTAAAATTTCCCATCAACAGTGAATGAAAAACACTGATCATCGCAGGTGCGATAGAGCCAGAATCATCAAAAGTATTTGCTGGGGCAAATAATAAAGACGCCAAAAATATCCAGCTGATACCGCAGATTGAACGCGGTAAAATTCGTATGACCAAAAACCATAACAACAAAACAAGCACAGACGCAATCACATACACCACAAGTGGTAAGTACTCATCAGGCACACCAGAAACAAGCTTTGACCACCAAACAATCAAGCTTGCCAAATTTTCACTGATGGCATCTAAAGGCAGGTTTTTAATCCATTCCATAATGTATCGGTTTTAGCAAAATGAATATATTCTAGCACACATTGGCAATATTATTAAAATTATTAAAATTTATTAGCCATTGGCAGCAACATCAATCGTATTTTTTGTCCTGCAATGCTTTGGCTTTTGCCATTGCCTGTGCTGCCAAAATATCAGCAGGCGGTGCTTGTACATAATAACCCTGTGTCGCCAATTTGGCTTTAACTTCATGAATATCCACTCTGGCCAATTTCTCACGAGCATTTAAATCTAAGTGCATGACAAACGACCCAAGTCCTAGTTTTTGGCGAATCTCAGATGGTAAAATACCAAGCCAATCACGTAGCTCATCAATGTCATTAGGATAATTTGGGCGGGCAATATATACATACCAACCATCGTTTTTTGCAAATTTATAAACATCACAATGCATAGTAAAGCTCTTTTTGTCAGATTTTGTATTGGTTTTTTATTTTAAGAACATTTTAAAGCATTTTTAAAAAAAATAAAAATTTTACTTGTAAATTTGCAAAATATTTTTCATAATAGAGTTGCCTGATTTTTTTAGGAGAGCGTGATTTTTAATCACCACCGAAGGCGTAAACACCCTATAATCGCTCAGGTAAACGGACTGAAAAAACAAGTTTACATTACATATTACAATACTACACTTAACTACACTTAGGTAAGTGAGTAATTAGTATGACAAACAAGGCAATTCTGGAGAGCGGTACATTCTACCCACCGAAGGGAAAAAGGTGTTTTTGTTTTTAGTAAACCTACTCAAACACTGAAAATCTCAGGTAAATGGACAGAAAGGGGCAAATGATGGGTTTTTCCGTCACAACTTTTTTTGCCTAAGGAAATCTTATGTCCACCCTTCAACGCACCCCCTTATTTGATGCTCATGTCCGCCACAATGGCAAACTCGTTGATTTTGGCGGTTGGGAATTACCTGTTAATTATGGTTCACAAATAGCCGAACACGAAGCTGTTCGTAACGACGCAGGTTTATTTGATGTGTCGCATATGCTTGTTACTGATGTGGCTGGCGACAACGCAAAAGCTTTTTTTCAAAAACTCATCGCCAACGATGTTGCCAAACTAGGTTTTGTCGGTAAAGCATTGTATTCTGGTATGCTAAACGACAACGGTGGCGTGATCGATGACCTGATTGTCTATCGCATGAATGAACATGAGACCGCTTATCGCATTGTCTCAAATGGTGCAACTCGTGAAAAAGACCTTGCTCAATTTAACAAAATTGCTGTAGAATTTGGTGTAAGCATTAACCCACGCTACGAATTTGCCATACTTGCTGTACAAGGCCCAAAAGCCATAGAAAAACTCTGCACCATCTTAACTGACGACAAAGACAAAATTACCGCCTTAAAACCTTTTGTTGGTGTGGACTTAGGCAATGATTGGTTTGTCGCACGCACAGGCTATACCGGCGAGGACGGTGTAGAGGTCATACTACCAAAAGATAAAGCCGATCAATTTTTTGACAAGCTTGTCGATGCTGGCATAAAACCCTGCGGACTTGGGGCAAGAGACACATTGCGTATGGAAGCGGGCATGAATCTTTATGGCAATGACATGACCGATGATGTCAGCCCACTAGAAGCAGGCATGGGCTGGACAGTGGATTTAAAGGATGAGAATCGTGAATTCGTTGGAAAAACCGCCCTCATTAATCTAAAAAACAGTGGTGTTAAAAACAAACAAGTTGGTCTATTGCTGGAAACCAAAGGCGTCATGCGTGCAGGCATGGAAGTAGTTACAGATAAAGGCAACGGCATTACCACGAGCGGTGTTTTTTCTCCAAGTCTCAATCAGTCTATCGCCATTGCTCGTGTACCTACTGATTTTACAGGCAACACAGCAAAGGTCATCATGCGTGGCAAAGAAGTTGATGTACGAGTATTGAAATTACCTTTTGTACGACATGGTAAAAAGCAGTTTGATTGATGATTGATACATGTTTACAATGCCTTTAAATGCAAAGTACGCAGTTCCATGAATTTTCAAGAAGTTTATATGCATCATATGTTTCGCTCCTCTTTGCTAGCAATGTTTATCTTTGGTTTGACCGCCTGCGATGCCAAAGACACTTGTTTAGATTATGGTGGCTCGTATAATGAAGCCACCAAAGAATGTGAAAAGTAAAACACCAATACTTGTCTACACATTTAAATATTTACACACATTTATTTTTATTTACGGCTATTGATTTTATGCAATCAATAGCCGTAAATAAAACAAATAATTTTTAACCCCAACCCAAAAAGCTAGGAGTTTTTATGAGTAATATCCCCGCCGACCTAAAATATGTCGCCAGCCATGAATGGCTAAAACTAGAAGCTGATGGCACAATCACCGTTGGCATCACTGATCACGCCCAAGATTTACTTGGCGATGTGGTGTTTGTAGAGTTGCCAGAAGTAGATGCAGAAGTTGAAGCCGACCAAGAAATCGCTGTTGTTGAGTCAGTCAAAGCGGCAAGTGATGTCTACGCCCCCATCGCAGGCACAATCATTGAGATTAACGAAGAGTTGGTAGATGCTCCAGAGCTTGCTAACGAAGACCCATACGGCAAAGCATGGTTCTTTAAAATCAAACCTGCCAACCCAAGCGACTATGACAGTCTAATGAGTGCCGACGAATACGAAGAAAGTCTATAATTCAATAAAACAAGCGTAAGTTTTAATAATTTACGCTTGTTTTTGGTTATCTTAGGCTAAATAAAAACTAATTTTAGCCCAAAGCACATAGCATACCGCACACCAATGATTCAAGATTGTTTTAGTTGAATATGGTGTGTGGTCCATACATTACTAACTTAGATTTAATTTAAAATCTTATTGCAAAAATAGTATTTTCAATTAAATTTAACCCAACCTTAAATCAAGGATTATTTATGTCATTTAATAATTTTTCCGACCTATTTTACGAAAACGCTTTTGTTCATCGTCATCTGGGCAATGACAAAACCGCACAAGATAAATTGCTTGCAACCGTTGGTGCAAAAGACCTAGATAGCTTTGTAGACAGTGTCGTCCCCCAATCGGTACGCTTAAATAAAGAGCTTGATTTACCCCCTGCAATGAGCGAGCATAATGCCCTTGCCAAACTGCGTGCCATGGCGGACAAAATCACCGTTGCCAAAAGTTATATCGGACAAGGTTACTCGCCTGCCAGATTGCCTGCGGTGATTCAAAGAAATGTACTAGAAAACCCTGGCTGGTATACTGCCTACACGCCCTATCAAGCCGAGATTGCCCAAGGTCGCCTAGAAGCCTTGTTAAATTTCCAACAAGTATGTGTCGATTTGACAGGCATGGACCTAGCAGGAGCAAGTTTGCTAGATGAAGCCACAGCAGCAGCTGAGGCAATGGCAATGGCAAAACGATGCAGTAAATCAAAATCCAATCTGTTTTTCGTGGACGAACGCACCTATCCTCAAACTCTCGATGTCATCAAAACCCGTGCCAAATATTTTGGCTTTGAGGTGGTGGTGGGCAACTTTGAAACCGCCAAAAATGGTGAATTCTTTGGTGCATATTTTCAATACATCGGTAAAGATGGTGATGTTATTGATCTGACCGATGCCATCACAGCTGTCAAGGATAAGGGAGCTTATGGGATTGTGGCTGCCGACATCATGAGTCTTGTATTACTTAAAAGCCCTGCCAGTATGGGGGCAGACATTGCTTTGGGTAGCACCCAAAGATTTGGTATCCCTATGGGCTTTGGCGGTCCACACGCTGCCTACTTTGCTTTTAAAGATAAAGACAAACGCTCTGCTCCTGGCCGTATCATTGGTGTATCAAAAGATGCACAAGGCAACATTGCTTTACGCATGGCACTACAAACTCGTGAACAGCACATTCGCCGTGAAAAAGCCAACTCAAACATTTGTACAAGCCAAGTATTGCTGGCAAACCTAGCTGGTATGTATGCAGTTTATCACGGCCCTGTTGGCTTAAAACGCATTGCAACTCGCATTCATGCCTTGGCAGTGGCGTTTTATCATGCCGTTAAAAATGACCATCAAACCATCAGCAATGTCTTTTTTGATACTATTACCATCAAAACAGACAAAGCCCAAGAACTGGTAAAAGCGGCTAAGGACAAAGGTTACAACCTTTTTCACAAAGACGAATTGGTAGGCGTATCATTCCATGAATTATCGGATGAGCGTGATTTTAATGAGCTTTGCGAAATTTTTGGTGTCAGCGGCCAATTGACAGTAGCAAGCGTTCTACAAGATCATCTGCGTCATGATGCCATTTTAACACATCCTACTTTTAATTCTTATCATACCGAACACCAAATGCTTCGCTATCTAAAATCATTAGAAGACAAGGATTTGGCAATGAATCGCTCTATGATTTCATTAGGTTCTTGTACAATGAAGCTAAACGCAACCAGTGAAATGCTGCCGATTACTTGGAATGAATTTGCCAATGTACACCCATTTGCCCCTGCTGAAGACACGGTAGGTTATGTTGAAATGATTGCCAGTTTACAAGAACAATTAAAGGCAATCACAGGATTTGATGAAATTTCCATGCAGCCCAACTCTGGGGCATCTGGTGAATATGCAGGGCTATTGGCCATTCGTCGCTACCATGAAAGTCTAGGGCAAAATGATAGAACCGTTTGTCTGATTCCTCGCTCAGCACATGGCACAAACCCTGCCACTGCCCAAATGATGGGTATGCAAGTTGTTGTTGTGGCAACCGACGACAACGGCAATGTGGACTTTGCAGATTTAACCGCCAAATGCGAACAACATTCAGACAAATTGGGCGCATTGATGATTACCTACCCCTCTACACATGGTGTATTTGAAGAAGGCATTCGTGATATTTGTGATTTGATTCATCAGCACGGTGGGCAAGTATATATGGACGGTGCCAACATGAATGCACAGGTTGGTATCATGCAACCTGCTGATGTTGGTGCAGATGTACTGCACATGAACCTACATAAAACTTTCTGTATTCCACATGGTGGCGGTGGCCCTGGTATGGGTCCTATTGGCATGAAATCACACTTGGCACCATTCATCGCAAGCCATTCGGTCAATCCTGTCTTTAATGCCCAAAACGCTCATTCTGCGGTATCAGCGGCCCCATATGGCTCTGCAAGCATTTTGCCAATCTCATGGATGTACATTACTATGATGGGGCATGATGGGCTACTATCTGCAACCAAGCAAGCACTCTTAAATGCCAATTATATCGCAACAAGTCTCAAAGACGACTACCCTGTACTATATACAGGTAAAAATGGTCGGGTGGCTCACGAGTGCATCATTGACATTCGCCCACTAAAAGAAGAGACGGGCATTACCGAGACCGACATTGCCAAACGCCTAATGGATTATGGTTTTCATGCTCCAACAATGAGTTTCCCTGTTGCTGGCACGCTTATGATTGAACCAACCGAGTCTGAAAGCATTGATGAGCTTGATCGCTTCATTGACGCATTAAAGCAAATCAAGCAAGAGGCACTAAAAGTTAAGGCAGGAACTGATGGTTGGACGGCTACTAATAACCCACTGGTGAATGCTCCACACACCCAAAATGTGATTGTAGGCGACTGGGACAGACCGTATGGTCGTGAAGTGGCAGCATTTCCATTACCATACATCAAGGCTCACAAATTCTGGCCAAGCGTGGGGCGTGTTGATGATGTGTATGGAGATAAAAATTTGATTTGCTCCTGCCCTAGCATTGACAACTACGAAGATTGATTTGTCATAATAATCCAAACCAAACAACAAAAGCATCAATACCACCACACCTTTAAATGGCTAAATGGTACTGATGCTTTTTTGGTCTATCCGACAAACCGCCCCACCATTGATGGCCTTAACTTAGCATCAACAATCAATAAAATTGCCACGCTTGCCAATCATCACTTGCATAAGCAATTGTCATGACATGATGATCAAGAGCAATGCACTCAAAGCGATAACAACCAATTTTTTTGTGATGAACCACACCCTGATTATTATTGGTAAATTTAGCATTAAGTTCATTCAAATTTAGCCGAATCCCCAGTCCGTTAGCTTTTAACACCGCTTCTTTTATCGTCCAAATCTTAAACCAAAGCTCACGGCCACACCCTCTTTCTTGCCAAAGTGCGTACTCATCTGCATGAAAAAATCGCTCAGCGAGTCGCTTGGCATTTACCACTCTATTTACACATTCAATGTCCACACCGATTTCATGCACATCAAGAGATAAAACAAGAGCGTAATTATCATCATCATGAGATTGGTTGAATACCAAATGGCTATTGACAACAACAGGCTTGCCATTCATTTGTTGATCATAAACAGGCATAAGCAAGTCATTGTTAATAGCAAATTGACTTAATATCTGATGCCGATATTGATAAATATCTGATTTTAATTGGATTTTATCATTCAGATTTTTGGCATTATTTGCAATATTGACCAACTTCTCAAAGTGGACATACATCATACTCTATTTTTCCAAAACCATTTCTCAACGCACACAATTTACCACAAAAGTCGCTGTAAAAATTACTGCAAAGCCCAATAAATTTCAAGAAATTTATTTTAATTTTTGATTTTACCAATTTTCAAAACATATTTTCACCCATCAGCCATGTTATAATAACCGTGTCATCACATTTGTTATTCAATTTAGTCTGCCATGCCCATCACAAAACCCACACCAACATCTGGTAAAAAATCAAAACTTAAAATCACAAAAACAGCCGATACACCGCCATCTCGTTCGATGAACCGTGACAATCGTTTAAAATTTTTTGAAAAATTAAGCCAGCACATCAAAGAGCCTGTTACTGAATTAAACTATTCTAATGAGTTTGAATTATTAATTGCTGTCATGCTGTCTGCCCAAGCCACCGACAAAAGCGTAAATATTGCAACTGCTAAACTTTTTCCAATAGCAAACACCCCACAGGCAATATTAAATTTGGGTTTGGACGGTTTAAAATCTTACATCAACTCTATTGGACTGTACAATTCAAAAGCAAGCAATGTCATTAAGACCTGTCAAGATTTAATTGAAAAGCATCATGGGCAAGTACCGTGTACACGAGCAGAACTTGAAGCACTGGCAGGTGTTGGACGAAAAACCGCCAATGTTGTACTCAATACAGCGTTTGGTGAACCTGTCATGGCAGTTGATACGCATATTTTTCGGGTTGGTAATCGCACAGGACTGGCGACTGGCAAAACTGTACTGGCGGTAGAAAATGCCCTAATGAAACGCATTCCAACACAATATCTTGTAGATGCTCATCATTATTTAATCTTGCATGGTCGCTATACCTGTATGGCCAGAAGCCCAAAATGTGGTTCATGTGTTGTATTTCATGAATGTATGTTTAAAGATAAACACAAGTGGGCAGAATCATAAAACCAATCATTTTCACCAACATTCAAAAACATCTGATCAGTTCTGATAAATTTTACCATACTGATGATTATGATTAAAAAAATCGGACGCTTTATTGCTGTCCGATTTTTTTTAAGACATACAATTAATTACTTAATCATCTGTCTTTTTAAGTGCAGGTGGACCTGGCAGTAGATGCTCATCAACCATTTCGTTGGCACTGTTATGCTCAGCAGACTCTTCGGTGATATACCATTGACCATTACGATACAAGGTCAAACGGTCTCTACCCAATCCACGAATCAAACAATACATCATCACAAAGATGACAAAAGCAAATGGCAAGCCTGCGACAATTGCCGCTGCCTGTAGAGCAGCAAGCCCTCCTGCTGCCATTAAGATGGCCGCAATCACACCTTCTGAACTTACCCAAAATAAGCGTTGAATTTTAGGTGGATTGGTGTTGCCACCAGCAGTAAGCATATCCACCACTAAGCTGGCCGAATCTGCCGATGTGACAAACCATAGCACAATCATCACCAAAATCACCACTACCAAACCTTGTGTCATTGGATAATATTCAATAAACTTAAAAATGGCACTGCCTGAGTCATTTAATACCGCTGTAGATAAGCCATAATCACCTGCAAGCTCCATATGAATTGCCACACCACCAAAAGTTGTAAACCATAAAAATAGCAACAACATCGGTACGAATAATACACCAAAAATAAACTCACGAATTGTACGACCACGAGAAATGCGAGCAATAAAAATACCCACAAATGGCGACCAACTTACCCACCAAGCCCAATAAAAAATTGTCCACGATGCCTGCCAATCAGTATCCATATACGCTTCATTCCAAAGACCTAGCGTAATCAAATCACCTGCATAATGACCAATATTTTCAACAAAACTGTCTAAAATAAACTGCGTTGGACCAGCAATTATCATAAAAGCCAGTATGATGAGCGTGCCAATAATGGTAATATCACTCAGGCGTTTTACCCCTTTATCCAGCCCTGCCATGACCGAAAATCCTGCACACGCTGTAATTGCTGCAATCAACGCAACCTTAAACACCAAACTTGGCTGAATGCCAAACATCTGCCCAAGCCCTGTTTCAAGCTGCATCACACCCAGACCCAGACTCGTTACCACACCAAACATTGTGCCAAATACCGCCAAAATATCTACCGCATGACCCCACTTACCATAAATATTTTTACCGATGATGGGAAACAACACCGAACGAATGGACAATGGCAGACCACGGCGATAATGAAAATACGCCAAAGCCAGTGCCACCACTGCGTATACCGCCCACGCATGTAGCCCCCAGTGCAAAAATGATAATTGCATGGCTTGCTTAGCACTTTCAATCGTACCTGACTCACCAAGCGGTGGTTTGATAAAGTGATATAATGGCTCGGCCGTTCCCCAATAAAGCAAGCCAATACCAATACCTGCTGAAAATAACATACCAATCCAAGAACCAAAACTGTACTCTGGCGTCTCGGTCTGTGCACCCAGACGAATGTCACCATAACGACTTAGTGCCACATACAAGCAAAACACAAGAGCGACATTCATCAAAACAATGAACATAAATCCAAAATGTCTGGTGATCAAAGCTTGCAAATCGCCAAATAGTTGCCCTGCAAATTCGCTAAATAACGAACCAAATATCATAAAAATGACAATCAGCATCATTGAGGTGATAAAAACAGGACGGCTGACCTTCGGAAATACCAAAAATCTTTCAATCGCAAGACCTTCATTCATCAAAGCCTCATCTCGTTGCAACTGCCTATCTTCAGCAGAAGACTTTGGCTTATTTTTATTTTTCATACATACTCCTATTGTTTGGTTTTAGACATCCATTTAAAGTACTTAAATTAAAACACTAAGATTTAAAACGATTTAAAACAAAGAATAAACTTACCAATTTAAATATTTAAAGAGACGCCATTAATTTGAAATTAAAATAAATTTTCAATAAATAATCATGAAAAAATTATAAAATTAGCGAAAGCAATCTTAACAAAATCAGTGGTTTTTTGCAAACTCAAAGCAATAAGAACAAAAAATATTTTGGCGTATTTGTTATTTAAGTATTTGTATTTATTATTTTTTTTAATTAGTTGTGATTTTGTAAAACTTAAATATATCAAAATATACATAAGTTAATATATACCAAAAAATGATGCTAGAATTTTAAACAAATTTTTTTAATTCATTAATTATTACAATAAATAAAAGTTCCGCCTATCAAGCTGTTATTGACCATCATGCCATCTGGTTTTGATTTTCTCTTAACTCATAAACACGCTGTTTAGGAAGCTCTTAGAGGCAACCACCAATACAATAAATACATCAATACATCATAAAGTTTTCAACATACAAAGAAAAATTTCATGTAACTTTGTGCATTAATGATGATACAATAATCAATATCAAAATATGCCAAAATAAACCAAATATTGATTTCACCCAAATCATTTGATCAAAAAAAGACAGCCGTCGCTCTTTCTTATTTTGTATCATCGTACCAAGATTTTGTATCAAAATTTTATTAATAAAAATAGGAATGCTTATGCCAAAATACCGTTCAAAAACTTCTACATCTGGTCGCAATATGGCAGGGGCAAGAGCCTTGTGGCGTGCCACAGGCATGACCGATAGTGATTTTGACAAGCCCATTATCGCCATCGCTAACTCGTTTACCCAGTTTGTACCAGGTCATGTACATCTCAAAGATTTGGGGCAACTGGTCGCACGAGAGATTGAAAAAGCAGGCGGTGTTGCCAAAGAATTTAACACCATTGCTGTGGATGACGGTATTGCAATGGGGCATAGCGGTATGCTGTATAGCTTGCCTAGCCGTGATTTGATTGCTGACAGTGTGGAATATATGGTCAATGCCCATTGTGCCGATGCTTTGGTGTGTATCTCTAACTGCGACAAAATCACCCCTGGTATGTTAATGGCAAGCCTACGGCTGAATATCCCCACGATTTTTGTTTCAGGTGGTCCTATGGAGGCAGGCAAGGTGCTGGCGGTGCTAGACGGTAACGAAAACGCTACACACGAAACGGTCATAGGCGATGACGGCAAAAGGGTGCGTAAACTTGACCTTGTGGATGCGATGATTGACGCTGGCAATGCGTTGATTGATGATGAGATGGTGGCGAATATTGAGCGGTCGGCTTGCCCCACTTGTGGGTCGTGTTCTGGCATGTTTACCGCCAATTCTATGAACTGTTTGACCGAAGCATTGGGCTTGTCTTTGGCAGGCAACGGCTCGCTTTTGGCGACACACGCCTTGCGTAAAGAGCTGTTTTTGACCGCAGGTCGCACGATTGTTGAGCTTGCCAAACGCTATTATGAAAAAGGCGATGACAGCGTGTTGCCAAGAAATATCGCCACCAAATCCGCCTTTTGTAACGCAATGAGCCTTGATATTGCTATGGGGGGCAGTACCAATACGATTTTGCACCTTTTGGCGGCAGCATTTGAAGCAGGCGTGGATTTTAAAATGGCAGACATTGACCGCTTATCACGCCAAGTGCCTTGCTTGTGCAAAGTTGCCCCTGCCACCCAAAAATACCATATGGAAGATGTCCACCGTGCAGGGGGGGTGATGGGGATTTTGGCAGAGCTTGACCGAGCAGGGCTGATTGATACAAGCACCCCTACCGTGCATTCGCCCACCTTAAAGGACGCTTTGAACAAATGGGACATTATGAACGCCGATAATATGGACGCAAGAAGTTTGTACATCGCCGCCCCTGCTGGCGTGCGGACGACACAGGCATTTAGCCAAAACAAAGTGTGGAGCAATCTTGATGTCAATCGTGAGTCTGGCTGTATTCGCAGTCAAGAACACGCCTATTCCCAAGACGGTGGTTTGGCGGTACTCTTTGGCAATATTGCCGAGCGAGGGTGCGTGGTCAAGACCGCAGGCGTGGACGAGAGCATTTGGCAATTTACAGGGCGAGCAAGGGTCTTTGAAAGTCAAGACAGTGCGGTGGAGGCGATTTTGGGCGACCAAATTGTCGCAGGCGATGTGGTGGTTATCCGCTATGAGGGTCCAAAAGGCGGGCCGGGTATGCAAGAGATGCTCTATCCGACAAGCTATCTAAAATCAAAGGGGCTGGGCAAGGCGTGTGCCTTACTCACAGACGGACGGTTTAGCGGTGGCACATCAGGGCTGTCTATCGGACACGCAAGCCCAGAGGCGGCAGAGGGCGGTAATATTGCCCTGATAGAAGAGTTTGATACCATTGTGATTGATATTCCGAGTCGTTGTATTCATTTGGATATTAGCGATGATGAATTAACCAAACGCCGTGAAAAACAGCTTACAAGGGGCAAAATGGCATTTAAACCTATCAGCCGTGAACGCTATGTCTCACAAGCCTTGCGAGCTTATGCAGCACTGACCACCAGTGCCGACACAGGGGCGGTGCGAGATGTGGGGCAGGTGGAGTAGTGTGATTTTGCGTTTTTAACAAAAAGCCAATCTTAACTCTTAAGATTGGCTTTTTGTTAAGTTAGGTGGGATATCAACTGAATAAAAAAAAGGGTAACACTTAGACGCATCAGTTCATTTTTGACAACATCAAAACAAAAAAACCACATAAAATCATTAAGCTATTTATTTGCCATTACACAAATCTTGTTTAAAGGTTGCTTATTTATCGCTTTTTGGTTAAGATGAACAAACACAGGTGGTAATGGAATACAGCCACTTGTTGATTTTTGTTTAAGTTGCAAAATGAGTTAAGTCATAGAATGCTTGCGATGTATTTACTTCAAGGCTTATTAGTATTGATATATTAATGTGTTAATGTCTTTGATTGCGTATCATAGGCTAGTTTTAGATCATACTTTTAAAGCAACTGCAATGATTACAAGATTTGGAGTAAAATACCATCCGATACCCAAATAAAAAAAGTACAAACAATAAATTAACCCTAAGCAGAATAATATCTGCATTAACCAACCAAAGAGGTAATTATGACCACCAAGACCCAACAGCTGATTGAGCAAAATAACAAATACGGCACCAAAAACTATCTGCCTTTGCCCATTGTCATCAGTAAAGCTAAGGGTATTTGGGTGGAAGACCCAGAGGGTAATCGCTATATGGATATGTTGAGTGCTTATTCTGCGGTAAACCAAGGACATTGCCACCCAAAAATCATTGACGCTCTAAAACAACAAGCCGAACGAGCTACATTAACCAGTCGTGCTTTTCACAATGACCAACTCGCCCCTTGGAGTGAAAAAATTTGCCAATTGGCAGGTAAGTCTCGGGTTTTACCGATGAATACAGGGGCAGAAGCGGTAGAAACCGCCCTTAAAACCGCCAGACGCTGGGGCTATGATGTCAAAGGAATTTCTGACAACCAAGCAGAAATTATTGCCTGTGTGGGCAACTTTCATGGGCGTACTATGGGTGCAGTATCATTATCGTCAGAAGCTGACTACAAACGAGGTTTTGGTCCTTTGCTAGATGGCATCAAGCTGGTTCCTTATGGTGATATTGAAGCTCTCAAAGCCGCCATCACACCAAATACTGCTGCATTTTTAATAGAACCAATACAAGGTGAAGCTGGCATCAACATACCACCAGAAGGATTCATCAAACAAGCCTTTGAGGTATGCAAGCAAAACAATGTGTTATTTATTGCCGATGAAGTCCAAGTAGGTCTTGGACGCACAGGCAAACTTTTTGCTTGCGAACACGAAGGTGTTGAGCCTGATATGTATATTTTAGGCAAAGCCTTAGGTGGTGGTGTCATACCAATCTCATGTGTTGTGGCCAACGATGATGTATTAGATGTATTCACCCCTGGTTCGCACGGCTCAACATTTGGGGGTAATCCTTTGGCGTGTGCCGTTTCTATCGCTTCTTTGAATGTACTGATTGATGAAAAACTTGCTGAAAATTCAGCAGAATTGGGGGCGTATTTCTTGGCCGAACTCAAAAAAATACAAAACCCAAAAATCAAAGAAGTACGTGGGCGTGGTCTATTCATTGGTGTAGAACTTACCGAGTCCGCTCGCCCTTACTGCGAAAAACTCAAAGAGCTTGGCTTGTTATGCAAAGAAACTCATGATACCGTCATTCGTTTTGCACCACCGCTCATCATCACCAAAGCAGACCTTGATGACGCCTTGGTTAAAATCCGTGAAGTATTGAGTGAAAAAGCCTAGATTTTAAACCCTAAAGCCAACCGTCATTGTTTTATTTACGGTATGAGTTTTGCTCTTTTGGTTTGATGATTAATACTGGTACTTGGACAATACCGCCAAGTACCTCATTGATATTTTAGCAATTTTTACCGCCTTAAAGTATTTGGGGCGGTAGTATTTTTTAATAGCACAGCTTGGTCAATTCATGCCATGACCACAGTCATCTCATGATTTTATTTTTTTAATTATTTTTCAATTATTTTTTTAGTATTTTGCCCAAAATCGCTCAAGCAAAAAATAGCACCGCAGAAAGCTGGTGCCATTACCCATTCGTTGTTAATATCAATTACAACCCAATCTCACCAATAAATGGTAGATGACGGTATTTTTGATTATAATCTAAGCCATAACCTACAATGAATTTATCCTCCACTTCAAAGCCTAGAAATCTTACATTCATCTCAATCTCACGACGAGATGGCTTACTTACCAATGTACATAATTCAATAGAATTTGGATTTCTGGTTTGCAAAATTTCTACAACTTTTGAAAGCGTACGCCCAGAATCAATGATATCTTCAACAATCAGCACATCTTTACCCTGAATGTCGCCATCTAAATCTTTTAAAATTTTTACATCGCCACTTGATACGGTAGATTGATTGGCATAGCTAGATGCTGTGATGAAATCTAACTCATGTGGTTTATTGATGGCACGGCACAAGTCAGCCATAAAAATCACCGAACCACGCAGCAGTCCAACCAAAACAAGATTTTTATTGCTATTGGCATAATGTGCATTGATGGCTGCACCTAATTCCTTGACCTTATTGGCGATTTCATCGGCTGAAATCATTACATTCATGGTAGGTTCTGTATTCATGGTATGTCTTTTTTTGAAAATAAAACTCATATTTTAGTCCATCATGGCAAAATTATCAAGTTTTAGCTTGTTGCATGATTAGCTTGTTGCATGAAGTGCCATCTCTGATAATGCAAACTGGCGTACATCGTTAAGCATGGTTGTATCAAAATTATGAATGAACGCAAATGCCAGTTTTCGGTCAGGATCACAAAACGCAACCGAGCCATTATAACCCATATGCCCATAAGCATTTGGCGTATTTTGCAAACTAAATAAACGATGAAAACCTGTACGCCAGCACATATTGGCAGGCATGACCGCATCAAAGCCATTGACCTGCACACGACGCAAATCCACCAAAACCTCAGGGCTTATCAATACCCGCCCTTGCCAAACGCCATTATTTGCATGGACAGCATAAATGCGAGCAAGTGCCTGTGCTGTTGACACACCATTGGCCGCAGGAATCATGGCAGTCATCACCTGCGGGTGATAGTATTCCATGCCATCACGGCCATTAGGCATGAGTGCATTCTTATAATTAGCAAGGTTCATTTTAGAAGTATCAAAATATAATCTATTAATGATTGCTGTACCAACACCCACACCATTTAAAGCTTTTTTCCAAATGGTGGCTGCGGGTAGGTTTGATAATATTTCAGTGATTTTGGGTGTATCTGGTTTTAAGGTTGGCTTGCGTTTGACCGTAGGCATGCCCTCAAAATAACGCACAGGTTTGGCAACCTGCCCCACCTTTTTAGATGGCAACTGATAAAAAATTTGCCCCTCAATACCAAGCGGTCTTGCCAGATGCTCATCAAGCACCTCTTGTAGTGTTTGCCCTGTTGCACGCTCAATGGTATGTCCAAGTACCCAACCAGAAACAAGTGCACTATATGCACTGGCATAGCCATGTATCTCCTGAGCTTTTGGCGTATCACTTGTCATCGACTCAACCAACTCACCCATTGTCTGCCAGTTTGTCAAATCATCAACCGACTGCGTCAATGTTGTGATATTAAAAAGTCCAGATGTATGCGTAAGAATGTCTCGCAATGTGATGTTTTGTTTGCCATTGCTGGCAAAATTTGCCCAATAATGACCAATTGGCACATCATAATTTAGCAATCCTTTTGATACCAAGACAGCCACAAGCGTTGCCATCACACCCTTGCCAATAGAAAAATTGACTGATAATACATCATCTTTCCAAGCCATGTCAGGCAAAGCATTGCCAACAGCTGTGTTCACCACCTCTACACCCTCTTGATAAATGACAAGCGAACCACCTGCAAGCGGTTCATCAAATTGTAGCTGTGTTAATACCCCAGAAAAATCTTCCCAAGTTGTCATTATTTTGCTCTTTTTTGCAATTGTTGGTTAATTAAAATACAAAAAACTGGAACTTAATCCAGTTTTTGATTGATTACGGACTGCCATTTATAAAAACTATAAAGATATTTATAAAAAAGTGATGCAACCTTGTAAATGCGGTCTGTCTGTACCAGCAGCATACAATGCAAAGCTACGGCCATCGGTCTCTTGGCGTGCCACAAAATCAATCTTAGACGGCAAAAATATTGGTGTTTTAAAAGACACATCAACACGGTAAGCTCTTGGCAAATCATGAAATTGTGCAATGCTTGCCGCCTTTGACCACATACCATGTGCAATTGCCTTAGGAAAGCCAAATGCACGCGCAGACAAGGGGTGCAAATGAATCAAATTAAAGTCTCCTGAGACGAACGCATAACGGCGACCAATATCCTCTGGAATATTAATCAACTCCGCCCATTGGTTATCATCGGGCTCAAGTCGTAATACAGGCTCAACACTCTTAGCTTTCTTAGCTTCGGCACGCTCTTGGTTGGTTTTTTTCTGACGAGAAAGATAGGTTGAGACGCCTTCCCATACCAGCTCACCATCAATCGTTGCTGTCATATTAAAGTCAAACTGCTGACCTTTGTCATGTGATTGAAGATTGCCAATACTCACGGTCAGTGTTACCGTCTCAGTGTCATAAATGATGCGATGCTGGGTTACACTGTTTTCCAAATGCACAAGCCCAAGCATGGCAAAAGGAAAATCAGGCCTTGCCATCATATTCATCTGCAAAGTCTGCGATAACACCGCAAAATAAGTCGGCGGCACACGCCCATCATTGATAAAACCGCAAATTTTGCGATATTCCTTTAAGTTATGCTCATCAATAACAAGGCCATCTACATGATACACCAACTCTGGCAATGTTGTCGCCCTATTATCACCAATAGGAATCAAGCTTTTGATGACATTGGCATAAGTGGTGTGCATTTTTGGCAATTCTTTAAAATATTGTTCTGCCATACGATACCCATTTTTTAATTTTTGTTTAAATTTCAATCATTTATTGAATTGAATAAGTCAATCACGCACCAAGCAAGCTTTGGCCACAAACACGCACCACATTGCCATTAAGACCGTCCGCCTTTGGTGATAACAACCAAGAAATGGTTTCTGCAACATCAACAGGTTCACCACCTTGACTCATTGAGTTCATGCGTCGCCCTGCTTCTCTGATGGCAAACGGAATCATGCCTGTCATTTTTGTCTCAATAAAACCTGGTGCAACAGCATTGATGGTTTGATTTGTGCCTTTAAATTGTTTGGCTGTCGCTTCCACCAAGCCAATCACACCCGCCTTACTCATGGCATAATTGGTCTGACCTAAGTTGCCAGCAATACCTGAAATTGATGACACACAAACGATGCGTGCAGAATCACTAATCCCTTGATTTTTAATAAGATAATCATTGATGGTATGAATCGCTTTTAGATTAATATCCATCACCAAGTCCCATTTGTCCTCACTCATGTTCGCCAACATCTTATCACGGGTAACCCCAGCATTATGCACAACACCATCTAGGACACCACACGCTTTAACAATCTGTTCTGCCGCATTCGCCTCTGTAATATCTAACGGCAAGGCATATCCACCTAAATTGCCAGCAATTTTTTGCAAATCCGCTAAATTTTGTGGCACATCCAAACAATACAGCTTAGCACCATCTCGTGCCAATACTTGTGCTACCGCAGCACCAATACCACGAGAGGCACCAGTTACCAAAATTTTACGCCCTTTTAACGGCTTATTTTCATCAAAATCCACCACTGTAAATTCATCAAGTCCATCGCTTTTTTTGATATAGATTGGCTGACCTGACACATAAGCAGACTTAGCAGATAAGAAAAATTTCAATGCGTGTTCAAGATGAGCTTCTGCACCAATTTGTGTATAAAGCACATTGGCGGTAATGCCTTTTTTAAACTCTTTGCCAACTGATTTGACAAAGCCAAGCAAAGCACGCTGAGCGATTGCAAAGCCAACATCACCACCTGTACAGCATTCAGGGCGTGCAATGATAATGACACGACCAGACGACTTAATACGACGAGCAAGTACATGAAAAAATTCATACACCTTTTTCAGACCATCTACATCTTTAATGTTAGTGGCGTCAAAAATCGCTACTTTAAATTTGGCATTTTCGTCAGTTAATTTTTCATTCAAATGTTCAGCAGTGGTGATTTTAGCATCTAAGTCAAAAAGCACATTTTGTATGATGCTTGCCACCAGCTCATCACCGCCAAAAGCTGTACCAAACGCCACTTCGCCACGAATGACAGGCTGACCAATTTCATAACGGTCAAGTTTAATCGGCATTGGTAGCCCTAGATTTTTGGCAACTTTTTTACCCAAAGGGGATTGTACCAACTCACCATAGCGATCACTCATGATTTTAATCCTTAATTTTAGTCATTTCAAAATCTAAAAATAGCATTTACATTTTAACATAAAAACTCAGCAAAACCACCCATTTGTCATGGTTTATACAGTTTTTCATCAACTTTTTCACCAACAATGGGGTAAAATTGAATATCATTTGATAAATATTTGTTACAAAGTGCGTTATTTTTTGGTTTTTTGTCAAAATAGTGCTAAGCTATATCACATCAAACACATCAACTGAGTCAATTTTAAACAAGGAGTTTTTTATGAGTATCAAAAAAGTCGCCATTTTGGGGGCAAATCGCATTCCATTCGCCCGCTCAAACGGTGCTTATGCAGACGCCAGTAATATTGATATGCTAAGTGCTGCCTTAGACGGCTTAGTTACCCGCTACAATCTTGCTGACAAACAGATTGGCGAGGTGGTCGCAGGTGCGGTCTTAAAGCACAGCCGTGATTTGAACCTAACTCGTGAATCTGTGCTAAATACTCAGCTTAGTGCAACCACACCTGCTTATGACATATCACAAGCGTGCGGAACAGGACTACAAGCCGCCTTTGCTGTTGCAAACAAAATCGCTCTTGGCATCATTGATAGTGGCATTGCAGGTGGTACAGATACGACATCAGATGCACCCATTGCCTTGGGCGATGGCATTAGAAAACCCCTACTTCGTCTTAATAACGCCAAAGATGCTAAATCAAAATTAACCGCTCTTAGCACAATCAACCCCAAAAAAATGCTTGCCTTTCCTGAAAATGGTGAGCCACGCACACGGCTGTCCATGGGAGAGCATCAAGCCATCACTGCACTAGAATGGGATATCACGCGTACTGACCAAGATGCACTTGCTTATGCCAGCCATCAAAATCTTGCTCGTGCTTATGAAGAAGGCTTTTTTGATGACCTTATCACACCTTATAAGGGTATCTCTCGTGATAACAACTTGCGTGCAGACACCACACTTGAAAAACTTGCCACACTAAAACCTGTCTTTGGTAAGAAAAATGCCAACCCAACCATGACTGCCGCCAACTCAACACCCTTAACTGATGGTGCTTCATGTGTATTATTGTCAAGCGACGACTGGGCAAAACAACATGGCTATGAACCACTTGCTTACATCACACACCAACAAACAGCCGCAGTAGATTTTATAGGCAAAGAAGGCATTACCGAAGGCTTGCTCATGGCACCTGCTTATGCTGTACCAAAAATGCTACAAAAAGCAGGACTGACATTGCAAGACTTTGATTTTTATGAAATTCATGAAGCTTTTGCATCACAAGTTTTGTCCACTTTGGCCGCTTGGGAAGATGAAAAATTTTGTAAAAATCGCCTAGGATTGGACAAAGCACTTGGCTCTATTGACCGCAATAAATTAAATGTCAATGGTTCCAGTCTTGCCGCAGGCCATCCATTTGCAGCCACAGGTGGGCGGATTTTAGCCACTGCTGCCAAGCTACTTGCACAAAAAGGGTTTGGTCGTGCACTCATTTCAATCTGTGCCGCTGGTGGTCAGGGCGTAACTTGTATTTTGGAACGCTAATTTAAGTTGTTTAGCAACTTGACACAAAAAAATACCATCAAACCAGCCGTTACAAATCTACAAATTAAAAAAGCACACGATTTTTTGTGTGCTTTTTTAATATCGAAATACCAATTACCCCTGTTTGTTTACTTTTACTTAAAAATTTATGGCATGAAAAATAAAATACTGCTTTTTTACAAAAATGTTAATTTTTCGTAATTTTTTGCTTTACATTTGTATAATTTTTAGCTATTTTATGACACAATGGTAAAAATTAAAAACCATATTTAAAAACCGTCTTTGGCATTTAATCACCTTGCAATTTCGCATCATTTTCTACACAATCATCCAAGCAAAATGACACTTTGTCATTAATTTTTAGGAATAACAACTCATGTTATGGTTCTTTTTTTGTATTGCCGTACTGATTCTTGGGTACTTTATATACGGCAAAATTATTGAAAAAATTTTTGTCATTAATCCAAATCGAGACACGCCTGCCTACACAATGGGTGATGGTGTGGATTATGTACCAATGTCAAAAGGGAAAATTTGGCTAATTCAGCTGCTAAACATCGCAGGCACAGGCCCAATTTTTGGCCCAATTTTAGGTGCACTGTACGGACCTGTGGCAATGCTATGGATTGTTCTTGGTTGTATCTTTGCAGGTGCGGTGCATGACTATATGTGCGGTATGCTGTCGGTGCGTAACAGAGGTGCAAGCATGCCATATCTGACGGGCAAATATCTTGGCACGATTCCAAAACATTTCATCAACATACTTGCTGTAGTATTGCTTGTACTTGTTGGCGTGGTGTTTGTGGCAAGCCCTGCACAGCTGATGAGTTCAATCACCATGGATGTCTTTGGCACAACAGCAACTGGTGCGATTTCGGTGGATAATGCCGAAAGTATGACTGCCAACGCAGGCACCACCACCAATACTGTTTTTGGCGTCTCCAAAGAAGGCATCATCATCGCATGGACAAGCGTCATTTTTGTTTATTACATCATTGCAACCCTACTACCAATTGATAAAATTATTGGTCGTATTTATCCATTTTTTGGTGGATTATTGCTCTTTATGTCGCTTGGCATGACTTATGGCTTGGTGATGAATGAACTTGGCGATGCACAGAGCTATTTTTATCATAGCATGGGCGGTTTATCAGTAGAATCCTTTTTTCAAAATCTACAACCAAAAGGTGACTTGCCAATCTGGCCACTGCTTTTTCTAACCATCACTTGTGGTGCATTATCTGGTTTTCATGCCACACAAATACCACTGATGGCACGCTGTGCAATGAATGAATCTGAGGGTCGTTTTATTTTTTACGGTGCAATGATCGCCGAAGGCATCATTGCCTTAATTTGGTGTACTGTCGGCTTATCTTTCTACCCAGATTTGGTATCGCTACAAGATGCCATCACCGCAGGCTCTCCATCAAAAGTAGTCTATGACAGCTCGATTGGCTATCTGGGATCTATCGGCGGTATATTTGCTGTACTTGGCGTGGTCATTCTACCCATCACATCAGGCGATACCGCATTTCGTGCAGCACGACTCATCATCGCAGAGTTCTTAAATATGGAACAACGCACACTAATGAAACGCCTATGGATTGCCATTCCACTATTTGTCATCGGCTTTATCGTCTCAAAAGTTGATTTCCAAATTCTATGGCGTTATTTTAGCTGGGCCAACCAAACCGTTGCTGTTGTCATGCTATGGACTGCCGCAGGTTATTTGTATCGTTATCACAAATTCCATTGGATTTGTACCATTCCTGCCATCTTTATGACGGCTGCTTGTTGTACCTTCTTGGCATACAATAAAATCGGTTTTAGCCTAGATTATACGCTGTCGTTGTATATCGGTGCTGGTTTAACCGCCATCATCACCATCGCCTTTTTCCTATTTGTTAAGCGTGAGAGCATCGCAGGCGACCCAGAGTCATTGATCGGTCAAGAAGCGACGAGTGCGAAGATTTAGCCAGTAATTTTCAAATCATTGGTTTAAAATCGGTCATAAAAAAAATGCGAGTCTATACAGATTCGCATTTTTTAACTCATTCACTGACAAATTTAAAAGGTTTAAAACCAAATTTTATCAGGGTTCATGATGTTGTTTGGATCAATGGCCTGCTTAATCAGCTTCATCACACAAAGGGCTTGCTCGTCATATTCAGATGCCATATAAGTACGCTTTCCTTGACCGATACCATGCTCGCCTGTACAAGTACCTCCCATATCAATGGCTCGTTTAGCAAGTCGAGATAAGATACCTTTGGTCTTGGCAACATCATCGGGATTATTTTTATCAAGCAACAATAGCACATGAAAATTACCATCACCAACATGACCAACCACAGGACCGATCATACCCTGTTCTTGAATGTCAGCCACTGTATCAGTAACACATTCAGCAAGACGAGAAATTGGCACACAAGCATCTGTTGATAAAATTTCAAACTCAGGCTTTAATGCCCTAGTTGCATAATAAGCATTATGCCGAGCTGTCCACAATTTTTTTCGCTCAGATTCATCACTGCTCCATTTAAAGTCTGTGCCACCAAACTCTGCCATAATATCAGCAAAAATCTGAGCTTGTTCAATGACGCCACTTTGTGTACCATGAAATTCTACGAATAATGTAGGTTTTTCTTGCAGGCTTAATTTAGAATAAGCATTGCAGGCTTTTATTTGCATGGCATCAAGTAACTCTAAACGAGCCACAGGCAATCCATATTGGATTGTAGTCATCACAGTTTGGCAGGCATTTTTAATCGTCTCAAAATGACATACGCCACTGCCTACACATTCAGGTTGTCCAAATAATTTCACAGTAATTTCAGTAATGATGCCAAGCGTACCCTCTGAACCAATCATCAGGCGAGTCAAATCATAACCTGCAGATGATTTTTTGGCACGAGAAGCTGTTTTTATGATTTCACCATTTGGCAAAACCACCTCCAAACACAGCACAACATCTTTCATCGTGCCATACCTTACCGCATTAGTACCTGACGCACGAGTTGCTGTCATGCCACCAATGCTGGCGTTTGCACCAGGGTCAATAGGGAAAAACAGCCCTGTATATCGCAAGGCCTCATTAAGCTGTTCACGAGTTACACCTGCCTCAACAGTGGCGGTCAGATCGTCTGCATTGATACTAATGATATTAGTCATCTGAGACATATCAATGCACAACCCACCACAAGGGGCGTTGAGTTGTCCCTCTAATGATGAACCTGCCCCAAACGCAACTACGGGCATTTTATGGGCATGGCAAATCTTGATCGCTTTAGCGATTTGATATTTATCGGTAACGGTTAATACAGCATCAGCAGGTTCATTATCTAACCAGCTCATTGTATGGGCGTGTTGCTGACGAACAGTTAAATTGGTGGTTAATCTATCCCCAAAAGCTGATTTGAGCTCATCAATGGCAATGATAAAACGGTCGGTCATTTTTCTTACCTTATTTAATCAAGATTATTTACAATACATACAAAAAATACAGTAGCTACTTGCCACTGTATTTTTTGTATCAACAGATTGTATAAGCACACAAGCCATATTACTTAATACGCATATCGCCAGTTTCTACAAATCTTTGATGCCATGACAAAGCTTCTAGCAAAATGTGCGGTGTTTGTAGTCCACCTGCTTTTTCAGCACGGTCATAATAATCTTTTAACATGTCTTTATAATCAGGGTGAGAGCAGTTCTCAATGATCAGTTTGGCACGCTGTCTTGGTGATTTACCACGCAAATCCGCCATACCTTGTTCAGTAACAATGAACATCACATCATGTTCAGTATGGTCATGATGGCTTACCATCGGTACGATGGCAGAGATTGCACCACCTTTTGCAGTTGATGGGCTGACATAAAATGAGAAGAAACCATTGCGAGTAAAGTCGCCAGAACCACCAATGCCGTTCATCATCTTAGTCCCCATGACATGAGTTGAGTTGACATTACCATAAATGTCTGCCTCAATCATTGAATTCATGCCAATAACCCCCAGACGACGAATCACTTCTGGGTTATTGCTGATTTCCATGGGGCGTAGAATGATTTTATCTTTTAAAAATTCAATATTTTCATTGAAACGAGCCAAAGCATCTGGACTAAATGATAATGCAGTAGCCGATGCTGTCTTCATCTTTTTGGCAAGAATCAAGTCAAGCATACCGTCTTGCAATACCTCTGTATAGCCTGTCAAGTCATCAAATGGTGCATCTAATAGACCTGCCATGACCGCATTTGCGACATTACCAACGCCTGATTGTAGCGGTAGCAAACTCTTAGGTAGACGACCTGCCTTAACTTCATGATCAAGAAAATCAATCACTTGGGCAGCGATGCGTTTAGAGACATCATCAGGTTCGGCAAATTTTGAATTACGGTCCCCTGCATCAGTCATGACAATTGCCAACACCTTGTCAGCATCGCACTCCATATAAGGTGAACCAATACGGTCAAAAGGACCTGTGATAGGAATTGGTTTTCTGTGTGGTGGCAAACCAACTTCAGCATAGACATCGTGCATACCTTCTAAGCCTTCACTGAGTGCTGCATTCACCTCAATGATGATTTTTTCAGCATTTTTAACCGCTTCTGTGCCATGACCAATGCCCATCGCACAAATGATTTTACCATCTTCGGTAATACCAGCTGCCTCAATGATGGCAATGTCAAATTTGCCATAAAAACCTTGTCGCATCTGCTGTTCAACATGGGATAAGTGCATATCCTGATAAGCTGTCAAGCCTGCATTAATGTTGTTACGCAATGTTGGGTCGGATTGAAATGGCGAACGAAAATGCACCGCATTCGCTTCAGCAAGCACACCATCACATTCAGGCGCGGTAGATGCACCCGTTACCATACCAATGCTAAATGCCTCACCTTTGGCATGAGCAGCTTTTGCCTTATTGGCGATGGCGGCTGGCAAGGCCTTTGGATAGCCTGCACCAGTAAAACCAGTGATGGCCAGATTCATGCCATTTTTAACAAATTCCGCTGCTTGCTCAGCACTCATTACTTTTTCACGCAAACCAGCGTGGCGGATACGGTCTAGTGACATAATAAATTCCTTAAAAATCACGAAATGATATTAAAAATCAATTGCTTGATTTGCCTATCGCAGCCCATCTTGTTATTGATTGGGGTTTGTCAGCGTAATATTAGCCAAAATTCGCCTAAGTTACAAGCAATTTTTGGCATTTTTTACAAACCATACAGCGAGCCATCACAATTGATGGTAGCCTAAAATACTTTTTCTACTGTCATAAACCAAGCGGAATTTTTTCGGTTGTATAACGGCAAATTGCTATCAAGATACTGGTAACGATAATTTAGCTTGGGAAAAATGCCTTTATAGTTGAGTTTTTTGTGCCAAATCGCTGTGGTAAACTGCATATCTGTATCTTGTCTAACTTGATCATACCAAAAATTTTCTGCCAAAAATTCTCGTCGGCTGTGTCTAATGGTTGCCTGAATGCCAATCTGCTTGCCCGAATAAGTTGCACCCAAACGGATACCCCTGCGGATTGATGACTCAGCAGGATCAAGCAAACTTTCTTTGCGATAATCCACTCCAAAATGATACAGCCATGCTGATGACGGTCGATACATTAGGGCTGGAATCACATCAAGCGTCTGCCCATTATGTCTACTGGCGGTATTGTCATTTTCATAGCGTTTTTGTCCGTGTGATAGGCTGATGCTTGCTTGCCAATGCTGATTAAGCCTTTGCCCAAAAGATGCGTTCACGCCATATAGTCGCAAATATTTATCATCATCAAGCCAAGTTTGATTATTGTACGCTGTCAGTCCAGCATGACGCTTGACATCAGCATAACGATAGCCGACATCCACACGCGTGCCAAATTCATCAAAACTTGGATTGTCCCAATATCGCACCCCATCAAAACCGGCGGAGGCGTATAAGGAATGATTGCCTGTAATATTAGTCTGTTTGGCAATGCCAATATCATAACGGATACCAGTGGCTGACTGTGGCAGTGAGTCAGCATCACGATTAAATATGAGACCGCCCAAATTCATCTGGCGTAAATCAGATGCGTTATTGACATTATCTGTTTGTTCAAAATTAAATGAAACACTTGGCACTATCTGCTGTGTACTGTCAATCGCTCTTAAATAACGCCACGCCACCCGTTGTAAATCTCGTGGCAAATGAGCATAAATATCAGCCAATAAATTTTTGGCATCTTTATATTGCTTGTTTTCAAAATACATCAATGCCAAATCAAATCTTGGATATAATAACTTGGGGTCTTGTGCGATTTTTTCGTATAATTGGACTGCTTGCTTATGCTTGCCCTGACTGCGATACATTGCACCCATCGCATAATCATATAGCTTCTGATCAAAGATGGTCTGCTGTGGGTAATATGCCAGCAATCGCTCTAGCACCGCCCAATCTTGTCGTACCAATGCTTGTGTAATCTCATCAGCAAGCACATCACCACCTACTGACTCCAAAGACGGCGTAACCGATGATACGATGGGTGACTCAATCGGCATCGGCGATGTATTGATCAATGTAGATGATGGCTCATGCACCGCCTGAATCTGATGATAAATGCCATCATCAGTTGCATGGGCAATCAAAGGCAATAATGACAGCAGTAGTGGACAAAGGGTAAATTGCTTCATAATACAACTCAATCAAAAAAAAATCAAAATCAATGACACAAAAAAGCCGACCATCACGGACGGCTTTTTTGGGCTGAATGGACGGTTTTATTTGGTGATTTCGCCACGAGTACCGCCGAAGCCAACTGTATCTTTGTTACCAAAAGATACCTTACCGGCAACTTCTTCGGCTGTTGGACCATAAAAACTCAGCTGATAATTGCCTGATCTGTATGATTGTTTTGCTGTAGAACTAATGCCTGCATCAATAACACTCCCTTGATCCAAAACAATATCATCGCCCAAGCCTGTAATGCGTCCAAAACCAACTCTCTTGGCAAAATCTACTGTATAAGAAAGCTTACCATTCTTAACCACATCTACATATTCATAAGATGGATAACCCCAACTGTCTGTTGTCTGTTTTCTTTCCAATCCTATCGTTCCATTAAATGCCAGACCAGAATATGTAGCACGACCTTCATTCGGCAATGCATCTACAGCGGTTTTTAAACCTTTGACTTCGATGTTTGTACTGCGATTATCTGTAAAAATCTGCCCGTTTTGATTATTATACTCCACAGCTCCTTGGTAATCACCAACAACTACTGAGTATGGTAAATTGTAAATAACTTGATGATTTCTATCAGCACTAGTAAAGCTATTTCGCGAAGAAGAACTACTAATAAAGTTTTTATTAACTAACTCATTTTTAGGATTATTTGCATACTCACCTTTTAAAGCATTTGCCTGCTCTTGAGCTTGTTTGGCTTTTTCAGCATTGACGATGGTTTTAAATGCTTCATCTGTCGCTTGCTTATTGTTATTAGCCAAGCTATCAGCCACATCTTGGCTCAGACCAGCATCAATAGCCAATCGTACCAATTCTTTAACTCTGTTGTTTTGCTTAACAATTTCATTTAATGCTGCTTGAGCTACCTGACCTGTTTCATCAATATTTTCAGCAACATAATTTTGAATTTGCTCGTCACTTAGACCTGCATCTAATGCTTTTTGTTTTAGGTCGTCTTTGACTGCCTGACGGTCAGCAACAAGTTTATCTAATGCCGCCTTAGCTTCTGCATCAGTGGCATCAGTTTGAGCCTTGGCATAGTTTTCTGCTTGAGTTTGCGGCAGACCAGCATCAGTTGCTTTTTTCGCTAAGTCAGCAATTTTGTTATCACGATTTTCTTTGACGATGGCATCTAGTGCCGCTTTAGCATCTGCATCACTCTTATCTGCGTTGGCATTGGCATAATTGGTGGTTTGTTCTGCTGTCAAGCCTACATCTTGAGCTTTTTTGGTTAAATCTGCGATTTTTGCTTCACGAGCTTTACGGGCTTCTTCTTCAGCCAATCTCTTAGCTTCAGCTTCACGAGCCAATTGTTCTTGGCGTTCCTGTTCGGCTTTTTCAGCAGCAATACGGTCAGCCTCTTCTTGAGCCAGACGAGCTTTCTCTGCTTCTTCAGCTTCACGAGCAAGTTGTTCTTGACGCTCACGCTCTGCTTGTTCTTGAGCCAATCTTTCTTGCTCTGCCTTTTCAGCAGCAATACGGTCAGCCTCTTCTTGAGCCAGACGAGCTTTTTCAGCCTCTTCAGCCAAGCGTTTTGCTTCAGCTTCTTTGGCTAGGCGTTCTTGCTCGGCTTTTTCTCTTGCAACTCTCTCAGCTTCGGCTTTCGCTTCGGCTTCGGCTTTTAGGCGAGCCTCCTGTGCTGCTTTTATTCTTGCCTGCCTTTCAGCTGTGGTTTCCGTCTTTCCAGACATCTCAGAAGAGATCTCAAATGGACTATGACTATTTGGATTGCTGGTACACGCAGCGATACTTAGAGCCAGTACAGTCAATGTACCGATTTTTGACATATTATTTGTAGACATGATGACCCACTCCATGATGATAAAAAAAATTCAGGGGGAGCAAATCATCTAAGTATCCAAAGATTTGGACGCAAAGAAAGGAAATTTTTGGAAAGTTAGAAGGAGTATATATGCTTCACGATGCATGACGCACCACCAAAAACACATTGCCCCCCCCTAACAGGTATTTGGTTTTTATATTCTTACCGAATTAACACAAAAAATCAAGGAAAAATTACCATATTTTTAAAATTTGTATATAATATATTGATATTTTTTTATTTTTTTAAGCTTACTAAAAAAAACAAAACGGCTTTTGTATCACAAAAACCGTTTAAATCGATCGGATATTACAATCCTGCTTTTAGACTTGCCACAATAAACTTATCCAAATCGCCATTTAATACAGCCTGCGTATTTGAAGTTTCAACACCAGTACGCAAGTCCTTGATGCGTGAATCATCTAACACATAAGAGCGAATCTGCGAACCCCAACCAATGTCAGATTTACTTTCTTCTAAAGCCTGCTGTTTTTCCATGCGTTTTTGCATTTCTAACTCGTACAATTTAGCACGGAGCATTTTCATGGCAGTATCTTTGTTGGCGTGTTGAGAGCGTTCATTTTGGCAAGCGACAACCACACCTGTGGGCTGGTGCGTGATACGCACGGCTGAATCGGTCGTATTGACATGCTGACCCCCTGCACCACTTGAACGATAGGTATCAATCCTTAAATCGGCAGGATTGATGTCAATTTGCACATTATCATCAATCTCAGGCGAGACAAATACAGCAGAAAATGATGTATGACGCCCATTATTGCTATCAAATGGCGACTTACGCACAAGACGATGCACGCCAATTTCAGTACGCAACCAGCCAAAAGCATAATCACCCTTAACGCAGATGGTTGCTGATTTGATGCCAGCCACACCGCCTTCTGAAACCTCCAAAACCTCCGCTTTAAAGCCGTGAGACTCACACCATCGCAGGTACATTCTAAGAAGCATTTCCGACCAATCTTGTGCTTCTGTACCACCAGAACCTGCCTGAATGTCCAAATAGCAGTTGTTGGCGTCCATTTCCCCACTAAACATTCGCTTAAATTCTAAATCTTCAACTTTTTCGGTGGCATCATTAAGCTCGTTTTCAACATCAAAAATCAAGCTCTCATCGTCTTCTTCAACCGCAAGTTCTAGCATGGCAGCAGCATCTTCTAATGTTGCATCAAGGCTTTCAATGACACCAATAATGCCGTCTAGCACAGATTTTTCTTTGCTGATTTTGGTCGCCAGTTCTGGATCATTCCAGATTTCTGGATTTTCAAGCTCTAGATTAACTTCTTCTAAGCGTTCTTTTTTACCATCAAAGTCAAAGATACCTCCGTAAGTCTTGACCTCGTTCGGTCAGGTCTTTAATTTTTTCTTGGTATGGGGCAATTTCCATGATAACAACCTTTTTAATTTTTAATTCAAAATAAATGTAAATGTCATGACACTAAGCCACTAGCCACTAAGTACAATAAATTAGCACAAAATTATAGCAAAATTTATGGGATTTGAGAATAATCTTTCACCAAATGGCTTAAATTTCTCGCAAAGCTTGTATCACCATCACCCCTTGCTCATTCATGACAAAATCCACATCTACCGACTTATAACGCATGGTGCTGATGGTATTTATCTCATCTTGACGGTAAGCAACTCTTGGATCTTGGGCAATTAAATCGCTGATGAGCTGTTTGTCATTTTGATTCAGATGAAGGTTTTTAAGATGATAAAAATCATGTTCAGCCTGTTCACTAAACTTTGCAATCCGAACGGTCGGTTTATCAAAACTTAATGCGTTACCCACACCATCAGCAAATGCCAGATAGGGCTTAATATCCAATATTGGCGTACCATCTGCCATATCCGCCCCCATGATGTGTAGCATCAATTTATTATCAACAATCTCTACTTTGTCAAATGCCACCACCGATAGACCCATATTGGACGGACGATACATACTGCGAGTGGCAAATACGCCTAGTTTTTTATTACCACCCAATCGAGGCGGACGCACTTGTGGGCGAAAATCGTCCTGAACTTTATTATGATGAAAATGCCACAGCACCCATAAATGACTATAATTGTCAATCCCCACAAAAGCATCAGGATTATCAAAAGGTGGATAAAAAGTAATATGGCTTTTGATGGCAACCAAATTTGGCTGGCGTGGAATGCCAAATTTTTGAGACAGTGGCGAATGGTGTTGCCCAATGATGGGGAGTGTGTGCGTATTCATGGCGTTTTGAGATGGTTTGTGTTAAAATCAACAAAGCTTATGTCAAAAAATCAATAACAGTTTGTGTTAAAAAACGCTATCATAGCACAAATTTTGTTTTTGTAACGCATTCATTCTATGATAAAATTTAACCCAATGACAGCTCACTGACCAACATACAAAACTTTATTTTCATCACTTTATTTTCATTTTGGAATTTTTACCATGTCAAAATTCATTACCGAAATTGTTACCCATGTCCATCATTGGACAGACAGCCTTTTCACCATCAAAACCACACGCAGTGATTCTTTACGCTTTCGTAGTGGTGAATTTGCCATGATTGGACTGATGGTTGATGGCAAGCCTTTGGTGCGTGCATATTCTATCGCAAGCCCTGCTTGGGCAGAAGAGCTAGAATTTTATTCCATTAAAGTACAAGACGGCCCATTGACCTCCCGCCTGCAACACATCAAAGTTGGCGATGAATTATTAATCAGCAAAAAACCCACAGGCACGCTGGTATTAGATGATTTATTACCAGCCAAACATCTATACTTACTTGCTACAGGCACAGGTCTTGCCCCATTTTTATCATTGACTCGTGAGCCCGAGGTTTATGAACGATTTGAAAAAGTGATTCTCGTGCATGGGGTGCGTCATACCAAAGATTTGGCATATCGTGATTTTTTTGAAAATGAATTACCAAACGATGAAATTTTTGGTGAGTGGGTGCGTGAAAAACTCATCTACTACCCAACCGTTACTCGTGATGAATTTAAAAACACAGGGCGTGTAACCGACCTATTAAAATCAGGCAAACTCTTTGAAGACATTGGTTTGCCACCAATAAACAAAGACGATGATCGTGTGATGATTTGTGGCAGCATGGCGATGAATGCCGACACTTGTGCCATTTTAGATGAGTTTGGTTTGAGCGTCTCGCCACGCATGGGTGTACCTGCCGATTATGTGGTAGAAAGAGCTTTTGTGGGTTAATTTTTTAATCTGTATTACAAAAAAAAATCGCACTCCAAGTGCGATTTTTTTACTTTTTTATTGATAAATCATCACAAATCATCATTTTTAGAGCATTTAGCATTCATCATTTAGTAAAAACAAACAAAAACTTTTAAAAAGATAAGCGGTCAGATTTCTTCTCTTTTTAATGTCTTATTTGATGCATTGACGAATCTTAGCTGCCAGCTCTGCCAGCTCATCTTGCTTGGCAAATTCACTTTCATGTTTACCAAGTTCATGCACATGTGTTGGGATTAAGTGCATATGATAATGAAATACACTTTGCCCTGCCTTGGCATGATTTAATTGCATTTGCACCACACCCTCTACATTTAATGCTACTCGCTGTGCCTTGATGACTTTTTGAGCCGTAGCAATGATGGCGGTAGCATATTCAAGGGGTAAATCGGTCATTTCCACCGCTTTGCACTTACCAATCACAAGCACATGACCTGTCGCCTGTGGCATGACATCCATAAAGGCAAGCGTTTTGTCGTCTTCATAGACCTTGTGGCACGCAATCTCACCACGCAAAATCTTGGCAAAAATATTGGTATTATCGTAAATCATGCTACACTCCAAGCTTGTCAAAAAAATTAACTTTGCCCGCATTTTAGCACAGATTTTTGCAAATTGTTTTGCTAAATTCTGTCAAAATACACGCAGATTTATGATATAGTTTTGTGGTATAGTAAAGCAAAATTTAACAAATTTATAGTCCAATTTTATGACCAAACATACCTTTATTTTACAAGAGCTTTTAACTGAGCCAGATTTTATCTTTCGCACGCACAATGTGAAAATTGACAAATTCATCATCAAAAAAGACTTGCCTATGATTTTTTTGGCACATTATGACAGCCTGCCTGAGGACATCAAAGCCGAAAAACCACTTGATTTATCCATGCTAAAACTCATGAACGAAAAAGTTACCGCGCAGACCGCTTGCCAATGGCTTAATCTGCCTGATAATACCATCAAACCTGCCACTCACATTAAAATCAGCGGTACAACTGTCATTGTTTGTGATGAATTTCCGCTTGCTCTGCATTTGTCATTCACCAACACCGCCAAAGATACACAAGCTGTTTATACCAACGACATACCCCAAACACTAGCCAACGAAGCCGATGGTTTTGTACTGACGGGCAATGTACACATTCTACATAAAAATCCCAACAAACAGCTGATTAGCGTGGACTTTGATGATGAAGAGTTTGCCATTGCCACCCATGATGCTTACATACGCCTGCCCAATACACACGCTCTTGCCACCACGCACACACTGAATCTTTTAAAGGACCGCACGCCACAGGCACTAACCTACCTGCAAGAGTCCATACGCCACAAAGTCACAACACATTATCAAACACAGTATACCTAAGATTTACACCAATCAGTTTCAACCTTGGATACACTTTTAATCCAAGTAAGCTTGGTGTGAGTTTTTTAAATCAGAAAGTGCGGTTTATTGGACATGGTGCTCACCTTATGATAAAAAAACTACAACACTACTGCGAAAAAATAGGCCTGAGTATGGCACCAAAACGCCATTAAAAACCTAAGATAAAAACGGTGCGTTATACAAAGCATGTAGCTTGTAGTAATTTTTGGGCAATATGGTCAGTTTTATATACAAAAGCGTATCAGCATGGCAATGGTAAAAATACCAATTTCGATTCAACTATGGCACGCCATCTAATCAGCTCAAAGTACTGAAAAAATGATGTGGAATTTAATCCTACCCACCCCAAGTTTTACAGTAGTTTTATTTCACAATGCGATTTTTAATTACCAATGGGTTTTTAAGTTTTTAAAACCCAGACCCATTGTAATTAAGTGGTTTTGAACCCAAACTATTGCGGTGGTAACATTGCAGATACCGTCAAGCAAAGCTTTGTTGCAAATTCACCTCCCAAATGCAGCGTATTTTTGGCAATCTGTTTGTGGCGAGCCTGCCCTTCTGGTTCGCCACTGTTGGGATTGCAATCAAAATGCGGAAAATTACTGCCTGCAATGTCAAGACGGATACAATGCCCTTTTTTAAAGACATTTGCCGTTGCAAAAGGTTTAACCGTTAATTTGACCTTCTCACCTGTCATCATGGTGGGTTTTGACCAACTATGACGATAACGGGCACGCATAATACCATCAGTTAAATTCATGGAAAATCCGTGCGGATAGTCATCGCAGGCTGGGTACACATCAACCAGCTTGACTGTAATGTCGCAGTCAGGAGCGTCGCAGGTCAGCCATACATGCACCTCAATATCGCCCGCTACAACCAAATCTTCTGTCAAAGGCGGTGTTTGAAAGCTTACGATATCATGGCGCGCGGTCAATGGTTGGTTACTACCATCTGTGCCAAAAAAGTCAGGACGCTCCCTTTGGTCAAACGCACCACCCACATAAACAGGTTTGCCAGAGGTAATCGCACCACCTATTGTGGGTATGGGGTGATTGGGGTCAGATTCGAAAAATATGCAATCATCTTCGGATGGTTTTTGTAAAGACAATTGATACTCTTTAGTACAATAAAAGGTCAGTTTTTGCGAATTGGTAAAAGGAAATTGCGTGTCATGACACCAATACCCCCCGTGGTTAAGCTGATTTTGTTCAGTTTTATTACCCTGACCACCGCCCATGACAAAAATGCTCACTTTTGGTGTATCACAAGATGTATTTTTATTTTGCAAATGCTTTGCAAACCACGCTAAGCGATAGCTTAGCCAGTCTAAGCCTAAATTTCCATCAAACTGTGCAGACTGGCCAAATTGCACCTCACCGCTGTGCGTAATATTGCGGTCGCCATGCAACCAAGGACCCATGATTAGATGTTGCGGGGCGGTTTTACGCTGTGTCAATTCGCTAAAATTTTGCAAAGTTGAAGAGACATAGGCATCGTACCAACTGGACATATGTAAAATAGGAATATCTGGAATATTATCATAATATCCTTCGGCATAAATTCCAATTTTTTGCCAAAACTCATCAAATACACCATGTTGCCATTGCTTTAGCAAATACGCTTCGTACTCTGGCAAACTGCTTAATGGGTTGTGCCCTTTAAGCCATGGCATTTTGGTAAACCAAGTATGAATATCTTGGTCATTAAGTGCGGCTAAAATGTGTGGTACGGTTTTGGCTTTTGGGCTATTTTTGGCTTGCTTAAACGCCCATGTCGCCTGTTTGAGTTCAAATGCTCCACCTTGACGAATACCACATTGATAAGCGTTGGCAAAGCCTCCTGAATCCAAAATCATTGTTTTTAGTTGTGGTGGATTTAGACAGGCTAAGGCAAGCTGGGTATGTGCTGCATATGATAATCCCATTGTACCGATATTGCCATTGCACCAGGATTGTTCTGCCAACCAGTTTAATGTATCAATACCATCCTCAGCCTCATTGAGATATTTAACAAAATTACCTTCGGAGCGATAGCGTCCACGGCAATCTTGAAATACCATCACAAATCCTGCCTTATTAAAAGCTTGTGCCATTTGCTCACGACCGATTTTTGTGCCATCTGCATTGATTTCAGACCGTGAATGAGCTGTTTTGTCATAAGGCGTACGCTCCAATACAACAGGCCAAGAGTTATCTTCTGTCATATCGTCTGGTAGGTATATATCTGTTGCCAAGCGTATACCATCACGCATGGCAATCATTTGATTACTTATCAACATTTAGTACCCTGTTGCAACAGCAATGGTTAATAAAATTAAAGCAGTTATGAACAAAATAACAACCAGTGGCCAGACATATTTCGCCCAGCGCGTCCAACTTACTTCAGCTGTCGCCAAAAAAATCAATAGGCCACTTGATGTCGGCGTAATCACATTGGTTAGGCCATTGCCCATCAAAAAAGCAAAAACAGTCGTTTGCGGTGTAACACCTACAATTTCACCCACAGGACCCAAGATAGGCATCGTAACAGCAGCTTGACCTGAAGTACTTGGAATAGCAATATCCAATAGCAACTGACAGACAAACATACTATAAGCAGAAATATAAGCACCGTTTCCGCCAATAAATCCTACCAAATAATGAATAATCGTATCCATAATTTGACCTTCTTTTAGGATAATGGCAACGGCGGTTGCAAGCCCAATCAGCACAGCCGCAATCAATACTTTTTTCATACCTGCAACAAACGCATCGGCAGCATCACTGGGACGCATTTTGGCAATCGCTGCAAACACCACGCTCAAAAACAGATAATAAGCGGATAATTCAGTAGCTTTCCATTTCCAAGTTTGTGACCCATACACCATAAAGGCCACACCCACCCCTAAAGCTATCAACAACCAAAGATGCTGTGCTGATAAAGGCGTGCTATCAAAACTATGACTGAGTTTTTGACCACCTGCATTTTCACGGCGAATATGCCAAAGCACATAAGCAATACATATACCCATCATTGCAACATAAGTCACCAAACGCATACTCATGCCACTAAAAACAGGAACACCTACCAACGGCTGTGCCACCGCCAAAGCATAAGGGTTGGTAAGTGACGCCAAGTAACCCACTTTGACCGCAAGCGTAACTATGGCAAGCCCTGTTACCTTGGAGAGCCCCAAGCGGTCAGTCATTGCGATGACCATAGGAATCACCAACAGGTATTCTTTTGCCATACCCATAAAAGTAGAGCCCAAAGAAAAAATAATCATCAAAGAAGGTACCAGCAGATAAACATTGCCCTTGGTGATGCTCAAAGACCGCTCAAGACCTGCCTCAATCGCACCACTTTTGCTAAGTACTCCAAACATACCGCCGATGAACATCACCATAAAAATCAAATCCGCCTGTTCAATGATGCCTTTGGGGACAGCGTGCAAAGTCTGAATAACACTAACAGGTTTAACCACCTCTTTGCTGGGTGTACCCACCAAAACATCACTAAACGAATACTCTTTTTGCGTTGTTTTATAGCTGTCGGGCACAACCAAAGTCACTTTTTTACCATCTTGTTGTTCCACCTTTTCACGCTTGAATTCACCAGATGGCACAAGATAGGTGAGCAATGCAGCAATTAAAACAATAATCACCATCACAATGGTTGGACTCATTGTACGTTTTCCTTGAACGACGGTCGTCATGACACTCTCCTAAATAAAAATTTGCCTAAATACCAAAATCATTTAAATACCAAGTCATTTAAATGTTAAGCACAATGAGCTAATTACAAATACTGATATAAATATACAAAATTACAAACACATTGCCAACCCAATGAGTTTTACCGACTCAACAAGCTACTAATATCATCTTTGGCATTTAGCAATGCTTTGCGTAGTGCTTGATGATAAACCTCATCAAGTCTTACCAATGGCACGCTTGCACTCAAACAAGCCACACATGTCTTATGCTCAAATAAAGGCACTGCAGTCGCGCCCACGCCCTTGGTAATCTCCCCAAAAGACTCTGCAAATCCATTTTGACGGACATCGGTTAATTGATGATAATCTGCCTTGAGCGTCGGGTTTAGATGTTCAGCCTCGTCAGCACTCATCCACGCCAGTAGCACCTTGCCTGCCGCCCCCATTCCCAATAGGCGGCGATTACCCATCTGGCTTACTACTTGCAAAGGCTGTGTTGAGCGATGCGCATAAATCTGCATCGTTTGCTCGCCATCACGAATACGAATCTGAAAATTCTCATCAAACTGACTGGCAATTTGCCTGATGATTGGCTCAGACACTTGCACCAAACTGATTTGCTTACAGGCCGCTTGCCCAATCATCAGTGCTTGGTAGCCCAAATGATAACGCCCCTGTGTATCCTGTTGCACCAAGCCCTCTTCTACAAGCGAACACAGCATTCTAAAAGTGCGAGATTTGTTGGTTTGAGTGATGCGTGCCAGCTCACTTAATCCAATATTGGGTGTGCTGGCAAGCTGTTTAAGTAACTTTAAGGCGGTGGAGACGCTGGCAATCATAATCGCTCACTGGCTTGGTTTATCAAGCAAATCGATGTTTTATTTTTAAGACTTATATTAACTTTAAACTGTGGGTAAAATCAAGTGATTTTTTATCTTGTCAAAAATTTGTTCAATTTTTAAGGGCTGCAGTAGATAAGCCCTAAATCCCATACCATTTTCTAGGTATTCTAAGCTGATTGGATGGTGTGCCATAGTTAACTCTAAATTCACATTCTTTGATGAAAAGATAAAATTTTTCTTGTCAATACCGTTGTATTTTCTCAAGCACTCGTTTATATCGAGAACACAAGCGCAGAAAAGGCAGTTTTTTTCTATGGGCTTTGACTACTGACTACTTTTTTAACAAGATTAAAAAACCCATCTTCCTTAATGGTTGTCTTTACCTATTTTTTTGAAAATGGTCAAATAAAAAAAGACCTTAAATCAAGGTCTTTTTTTAGTCAATGGCAAATCAGCCTTTTAGCACCAAAAAAATCTCATCACGCACAGTATTGATATCTTTTGTACCATCAAAACCATGGTATGCTGGAGCATTTTCACCTGATTGTGCCACCGATTGATAATGCCCAATCAGCGTTGCTGTCTGTGCATGATATACCGATAAACGATCACGCACCACTTCTTCTTTATCATCATCACGCTGTACCAAGTCCTCGCCCGTCACATCATCTTTCCCCTCAATCTTTGGTGGATTATGAGTGATGTGATAAGTACGGCCCGATGGCAAGTGTGCACGCCTGCCTGACATACGGCTGACGATTTCATCATCTGGCACACTAATTTCAATGACATGGTCAATATTCACACCAGCATCAGATAATGCTTGGGCTTGGGCAATAGTGCGTGGGAAACCATCAAAAATACAGCCATTAGCACAGTCAGGCTGAGCGATACGCTCTTTCACCAAATTGATGATCAGCTCATCAGATACCAACTGACCTGCATCCATCACGCTTTTAGCAATCTTACCCAGCTCTGTGCCGTCTTTGATGGCAGCACGCAACATATCGCCTGTAGAGATTTGTGGAATATTAAATTCTTTTGAAATAAGCTGAGCTTGTGTGCCCTTACCAGCACCTGGCGGTCCCAACAAAATAATGCGTAACATAACACTCTCCAATAAAATAAAACAATTTAACACTATAAACCACTTGGTCGGATTGTTCAAGTGGTTTTTAAAAACTGGCAAATCTATGGTAATGGATTGACAAAGCAATACTCAAATTGCCATCAATTAATTAGCTCAAACCTTGCTTGGTTAAGCACACAGCTTATGCCATAAATAAAAACAACCTAAATTTTAGGTTGTTTTTATGGTCATGGTACGATTTGTGAAATTGTCAGTGTTGCTGTATTGCTCGTCTTGGTAAGCGGTACAGGGTTGGCCGACAAATCACCCGACTTAGGCATCGCTTCACCCAAATGGCTGATGCGTGCATTGACCACCAACTCATCGCTCTGACGCCCAAGCGACAGCGTACGAGTTGGCATCATTGCATCCATATCGCTTAAAGAAACCATCATCTGACCATTTTTAATCTGGCTAACAGGCAGACGCTTCACTGCATATGGTGCACCGCCTTTAACCGATACGATAGAAACAAATAACACATCATCTTCTTTGATTTGTGGCATCAGTTTTGCATCTAACATGATAGCAACATTCACACCCTGAGCAGCTTTTATCTCTTGGGCTTCAATATTGCTCAGCAGCAAATCTAAACTTGCCAATGCTTCGCTTCTGTTACCAGATTTGCCAGCAACACTGGAACGCAACTTATGCACCCATGCTTTAGCATTGGTAAAATTCCCTGCACGAGTCTCAGCCATCGCCATCATCATCTGAGCCCCTTCGTGGTCAGGCATCACACGCAAAATTCCAAGCACTGCATCACGAGCCGATGCATCAAGCACACCATTATTGACAAAAAAACTTGTTTGAGCATAAGTCATGGCAATCTCAACATTATCAGGTTCTAGCCTATACGCCCTTGACAATGCTTCTAATGCCTGCGGCTTGGCATCAAGTGCACCAAATAGCTCTGATAATCTCATCCAGCGATTGGCATCATCAGCGTGCATATGAACATTGGTTTGCATGGCAGAGATGAGAGCTGTACTGTTTTTACTTGCCCATTGCGGCGGAGTATCAATCTTTGCTGTTAATAGATCATCTGCCACTTGACCTACCGTATCTTGGGACTGCCATAATGTAAATACAGGCGTACGGTCAGATGTTGTTAAATATGCAAGCATCGCCAAAAGTGGAATCCAAATCATCACAATCAGACGAGACTTAACACTCACAACCGCATGGCTTTCGGCATGAGTCTGAGCAGCGATAAGTTGGCGTTTTAGTTCGGTAGACTGTGCGTTATAATAAACATCATCAATGACGCCAGCATCTTTATCAGCTTGCAACTCATTAATGCGACGATTAAATACCTCAATGTTAATTGCCATCAGGCGGTTGTCTTTGGCCACACGCCCTTTCAACCAAGGGTAAATCACTACAAGCGATACAAGCGACACCAAAGCTGCACACAAAGTAAAAAATAGCCACAAACTCAATGTCATCACTTTTCTCTCTTATCATGTGCGTTTAAAATTTGTGCAAGTCGTGCTTCTTCACTGACACTTAACGCATCAACATCATCTTTTTGAATATTATGGCGAGAATGTCTGGTTTTTAACAACCAGCCACCAATAAGCAACACCAATAAAAAAGGTGGGAAAAACCACAAAATCCAAGTTGATGGTCGCACAGGTGGTTTGTAACTGATAAAATCACCATAACGCTCAAACATATAATCACGAATCTCGGTATCACTTCTGCCGTCAATAATCATCTCATAGGTTTTTTGTTTCAAATCCAACGCAATTGGTGCATCAGACCCTGCTAAGTTTTGGTTTTGACATTTTGGACAACGCAACTCTTCAATGAGTGCACGATAACGAGTCTCATCTTCTGGTGTTTTAAATTCATAAACTTCAATGCCTGCCCAAGCAGATGTCATCATACCCAAGAACAACACCATCATGAATATTTTTTTCATATTTTAGCCCTAACTGCACGCACGAATTTTGGCATCATCGCCAAGTGTTTCATCACCAATGGCCAGCAAGCACGGCTGGATTTCATTTTTCCAGTTATTCTCACCAACCTCACCCAAGATGTGCTTATAGACCACGCCTTTACCATCTACAACAAAAGTCTCAGGTGCACCCGTCAGACCCAAATCAATGGCATATTGACCATCTAAATCCTGCAACGAGTAGATGAACGGGTCTTGATATTGATTCAAATAGCCAAGTGCATCAGGCAATTCATCCTTATAATTAACGCCCACCATCGACACACCATCTGCATGCAATTTCATCAAAAATGGGTGTTCAATTTTACAGGTCGGGCACCAAGAACCCCAAACATTAAGCAAAAATGGCTTTTGTGGCAAATCACCGTTTGTCATCATGCGTGTCGTATCAGAAAGCAGTGGCAACCTAAAAGCTGGCAAAGGTTTATTTATCGCCGTACTTACCTTAATGTCGGTATCTTTGCCCAAACGAAAATAAAACATTGTCATTGCAAGCAAAAAAACGAGCAAAGGCAAAATAAAAATCCACATATGTTTATTTGTTTTTGCCATGTCTATTTCTCCCAACCGTCAAAGTTTTTCAATTTTTTCATGCGATAGCGTTTATCAAACATGGCAAGCAATCCGCCAAGTGCCATCACAATTGCCCCAAGCCACAGCCAGCGTACCATCGGTTTGACATAGATACGCACCGCCCAAGTATCGGCAGTTACTTTTCCTTCATCATTAATGATTGGCTCACCCAAAGCAATATACAGCTCATTGAATAGGCTTGGACGAATACCAACTTCGGTCATTGGCATCATTGAAACAACATAATTGCGTTTTTGTGGATAAAGTGTTGTGATGAGTTCGTCATCTTTTTTGACTTGTACAGTGGCACGCGTGGCATCATAGTTGGCACCTTCAATCTCATCAAACTCCTGCAAATAAAAATCATAACCTTGCACATGAACACTGTCGCCGACCGTCATCGCCACATCTTTTTCAAGACCCATCGCTGACACGCCTGCCACACCAAGTGCCGTTATCAAAACACCAATATGGGCAAGTTGCATTCCGTAGTAGCTTGGCGTAAGTTTTTTTAGCCCTTCTACCAAATTTGTAGCATGGCGTGTTTTGTCTTTGATATCTAACACCATGAATGACAGTACCCACATTGACAGCACTGCTGTTATATATACCGCCTTATCAAAATGAGCATATTCTGCAAGCGTACCCATCAGATAAGTAAGCACCGCACCCAAAACACACGCACTTATTGCACAAACAAAAGCTGTGGCTAAGAATGGGCGGCCATCATATTTGTAACGAAGATTTGCCCCTATGCCCATAAAAGCAAGCAACAACCAAGATGCAGGCACAAATAACGCATTAAAATACGGCGGACCAACGGACACCTGTCCCCATTTAAAGGCATCAGCAAGCATGGGATACAGAGTACCAAGCAGAACCACAAGCATTGCCACAAGCAAAATGATGTTATTAATGATAAGGATAGTCTCACGAGATTTTAGCTCATAACGACTCTCAACAGTCAGTCGCCAACCACGCAGGGCAAACATCACAAGACCACCACCAATCACCAATCCCAAAATCATCAAAATGGCAAGGCCACGAGTTGGGTCAGCAGCAAAAGAGTGTACCGAAGTAATCGCTCCAGAACGCACCAAAAATGTACCTAGCAATGATAACGCAAACGCAAAAATTGCCAACATCATTGTCCAAGCCTTGAATACACCACGCTTTTCTGTTACTGCCAGTGAGTGCATGAGTGCCGTTACAGCAAGCCATGGCATCAAGGAAGCATTTTCTACAGGATCCCAAAACCACCAACCACCCCAGCCGAGTTCATAATAAGCCCACCATGAGCCAAGTGCAATCCCAAGTGTCAAAAATCCCCACGCCACTACTGTCCATGGCCGAGACCAACGCATCCATACCGCATCTAGTCGCCCTGCCCACAATGCTGCCATACAAAACGCAAAAGGCACCGCCAAACCCACATAGCCCATATAAAGCATTGGCGGATGAAAAATCAATCCAGGATCTTGGAGCAATGGATTTAGATCAACACCATCAATCGGAATATTTGGCAAAGTACGCTCAAATGGACTTGATGTAAAAATCAGCATGAGCAACATCATTGTCTGTATCATACCAAGCACCGACATGACGCGTGCACGCATATCAAGTGGCAATGCCCGACTAAAGACTGATACAAGCATACACCACGCTGACAAAATTGTTATCCACAGCAAAAGCGAACCTTCATGACCGCCCCAAGTCGCTGATAGCTTATAATACCAAGGCAAAAGGCTGTTGGAATGGCTTGCTACATACACCAAGCTAAAATCATTATAAATAAAGCCTACCATCAATGCACCAAACGACACCGACATTGCCACAAACTGTGCCACCGAAAGACTTGGTGCAAGGCGTTGCCATTGAACTTGGTGTTTGATGACGCCAACGGCAGGTAAAATTGCCTGCAACAGTGCAATCACAAGTGCTAAGAGCAGTGCAAAATAACCCAATTCTGTAATTAGCATAAATATACCTTCTATTGGTATTTTTTAATCATTTGATATTAAAAGATTTTTTAAAATACAATCATCATGGCTGGCATTGAGCTGGCATGAATGTCGTTTGGTTTTACTCTTATCATCAATCAATGAATCAGCCAATCAGAACAATCAGCTGTTTTATCCTTTTATCTTGTCATCAAATGAATGATAAAAAATAAGTACATAAAAAAACCATCACATCAAATACTTTTGCACATCGTAGGATAAGCAAAAATGTTTAACAGACAGCCTTGTCATCATTGATTAAAATCATTTTACTAAAATAATTTATTAAACCCAGTTTTTGCAATATAGTTTTTAAAACATGGTTTTTAACACAATTTTTTGGTTTGATTCACTCCAATCGCCCAAACCATCTTTAAGCATCAAAAAAACACCACCACCAAATGCAACCAGCCAGCTGCAAGTCCTGTAATCGCCCCAAGAATGATGAGTGTCATCTCATCTTCTTTAAAAGCAGGTCTGAGTAAATTTTGAAATTCTTGTGGTGATAATGCACGAATGCGACTTTCAAACAACCCAAAAATCTTGCCAGCGCGTGAAGTGTTTAGTCTAGGGTCTCGAATTGGTATCATTGTCGCATCGATGGATTTGTCAATAATTATGTCTTTAAATTCATCAAGCTCTCTATGGGTCATACCCACTTTTAAGCTGGTTGCAACCACAGGTGATTCCAACAAATCGTATAGATGTTTTTTGACCAGTGTGCGTGTTTTATCCGATCTTACGCCATACATCATCTCATTCATGATATTTTCAAGTGTTACCAATTCATTAACAACAATTTCGGCAAATACACTTGATACTTCATCTTGGCGTTTCATAAAACCACCTTGCCACGCATAGCGATGAATGTGCGGAAAGATCAAACGAATCCCATTGGTACTGCGACAAAATATGCGAATGAATGGAATATAACATGGTTCAATGGGATTAAATACCATCCAGATGGCAATCCAGTTTGTCAAAGCTCCCCAAATCGCTGCAAAAAATGGCACCGTCCAATGTTGGGGCGCAAAATAAAAAATCGCCATTTGAATGATACCAAAACCAAAACCAATTAAGGCACTGATTTTCCAAATGAATTTAATCTCTTTTCTACCCACTCGTAAGAACATCTGCACCATAAGCTTTCGGTCGCCCTCCATCTTACGCACAATCATCTGACGCATGTCCACCAAACTCTCAACATTATAAGTCAGATCCATGACCAGCGACTTCATCACACTTGACAGCTCTTTGCGTGCATGGGCGTAGATACGGCGGCGAACGGCATATGGCATGGCATTCCACAGCCCCTGATGGCGTTCATGCATGATTTCATCAATCAGTTGCTCTAGGTTTTCATCAACAGTATTTGCGATAAAATCAGCCATCTCTTCAGGTTCCATCGCCCTAAAAAACTCATCTAGGTTGCCTAATTTTGAAAGCGTCTGATCAACAATGATCCCAGAGATTTTACCAGCTTTGGCAGGAACGATGCCTTGCCAACCCAAACCCTTTAAACCAAAAGGCAGTCCATTGATGCGTATGCCCCAAAAATGAATCGGGTGAAACAGCATTTCAAGTGCCATCCACACATGTGCCCAAGTAACAAGTGCTGTTACAGGCGGAATGGTCAGCATGGCGATGAATTCAGGGTGGGCAGCTAGGGCTTGCCAAATAGAGCTGAGCATAATTTACTGATACATAAAGTTGATGAATAAGGCAAGTATGAACCACGATAAAAAAGAGAAATTAAACTTTCACCAAGCAATCAAATACTTTTGGTATTAATATCTTGACATTAGTGCAATTGACATTCTGATATGTTTTAATATTTTATCATAAATTCCACACCCTGTCAGATTTTCATCATCAGATTTTTGCCAATGATTATTATTGATAATAGTCATTATATGATATAAGATAATGTGTGATATGTGATATAAGTATGATATCATGACATCAACCCACATTCATGTCCAAAAATTCACACAGACACATACTCAATATACTAAAACAATAGGCGTGATTTTTTTAAGTTTAAATTTAAGTATAAGAAAATAAATTTAAGCTGATAAAAAGCCAATAAAGCTAATAAAATCAGGAATTTGACTAAAAATATGATTTTAATGATAGATAACTATTGTAGCTTCACCTACAACATTGCTCAATACTTTGGTGAATTACAACAAGACATCAAAGTATTACGCAATGACGAAACTACCCTTGATGAAATTCAAAAGCTTGCCCCAAAAGCCATCATCTTGGGGCCAGGTCCTTGTAGCCCTACTCAAGCAGGGGTTAGCTTACCCATTTTAACCAGCCTATCAAGCGTGGTGCCAATTTTAGGCGTATGCCTAGGCCATCAAGCGATTGGTCAAGCATTTGGCGGGCAAGTTGTGCGAGCAAGCGAAGTCATGCATGGCAGATTGTCGCCGATTCATCATCACGGTACTGGCGTATTTCAAGACTTACCAAGCCCATTTAATGCCACTCGCTATCACTCGCTGGTCATTGACAAAAATACCGTGCCCGACTGCCTAGAAATAACCGCTTGGACACAAAACAGCGATGGCACAATGGAGGAAATCATGGGCGTACGGCACAAAACACTGAATGTTGAAGGTGTACAGTTTCACCCAGAATCCATACTAAGCGAGCATGGCTATAAAATTTTTAATAACTTTTTAGCAAGGCATGGGTTGGCAAAGCTCAGCAATGACAATCTGCCAAAAATCGCTTAGTCGCCCAAACATTAACATAAAAAACATAAAAAATCTTAAGAAAAAATCATGATTAATTTTGATGCCATCAATACACTGAGCGACAAACAGATTAATGACTTTTTAAGTCAGGCTTTAAAAACCTTGCTACAAAACAAAGACCTTGATAGCAAGACCATGCGTGCCGTCATGCTCACCATCATGCACGGACGATGTCCTGACGCTCTGATGGGAGCCATCTTAACCGCCTTACACATCAAAGGAGAGAGTGTCAGCGAAATTACTGCCGCCGCATCTGTCATGCGTGAATTGGCCGATGGCATCAATATAACAGATTTATCCAATGTGGTAGATATTGTCGGTACAGGTGGTGATGGTGCAAATTTATTTAATGTTTCAACCGCTGCCGCATTTGTTGTTGCAAGCAGTGGTGTGGTAGTGGCCAAGCATGGCAATCGTGGCGTATCCACCAAGTCAGGTTCATCAGATTTACTTGCCAGTGCAGGCATTCGCCTTGATTTAAACAACATTCAAGTATTGCAATGTCTGAACGAACAAAATCTGGGGTTTTTGTTTGCACCCAACCACCACAAGGCAATTAAGTATGCCGTTGGTGTGCGTAGCCAATTAAAAGTACGCACGATTTTTAATGTACTAGGTCCACTAACCAACCCTGCTGGTGTCATCAATCAAGTCATTGGCGTATTTGATGAATCACTATGCCAACCCTTTGCCCAAGTCTTAAAAAACCTAGGCAGTCGCCATGCTATTGTGGTGCATTCAGCAGATGGATTGGACGAATTTAGTCTGGCGGGAGAAAACTTTGTCAGCGAACTTAAAGATGGTCAGATTACAAATAGCATCATCAGCCCAAGTGATGTTGGACTGGCCACCCAAAGTCTTGATGGGCTTAGTGTTGAGTCATCAAAAGACAGTCTAATTCTCATCAAACAAGCACTGGCAGGCAAAGCAACTGACTTACGCATTCAAAAAGCCCAAGACATCATCGCTTTTAATGCAGGAGCAGCAATTTATGTTGCAGGCAAGGCAAGCAGTCTAAAAGAGGGAGTAAAATCAGCTCAGAAGATCATCGCCAGCGGTCAAGCACTGATTAAAATGCAAAACTTTGCCGAATTTACCCAATCTTTTAACTCTTAAACACAATTCATCAGTGATTATAATCATTAGGAAGGCTCATGATTCAGACCGCTACACCGAGCATTTTACAAAAAATCGTTGCCACCAAGCATCAAGAGATTGAACAAGCCAAACACCATATCAGCCAAGATGAGTTATTAAATGTCATTAAGAACAATGACGATAAACCTCGTGGCTTTGCCAATGCTTTGCGTGCTGTCAGAGTGAACGAAAATAAAATCGGGGTCATCAGCGAAATTAAAAAAGCCAGCCCATCAAAAGGCGTGATTTGCCAAAATTTTGATCCCATCAGCAGTGCCAAAGGCTATGCCAAAGCAGGAGCAACCTGTCTTTCTGTATTGACCGATCGCACCTATTTTTTGGGGCATGATGAATATATGAAGTCAGCGCGTTCGGCGTGTGATTTACCTGTGCTGCGTAAGGATTTTATGGTAAGTGATTATCACATCATTGAAAGCCGTGCTTTGGGTGCTGATTGTATTTTACTCATCATGGCGTGTCTTGATGATAAAACAGTGGCACAACTGCACTCTATTGCCATAGAATTGGGCATGGACATACTGATTGAGATTCACACCCAAGACGAACTAGAACGTGCTTTACGGCTACCAAAAAGCCCTCATAATATTTATGGCATTAATAATCGGGATTTAAATACTTTTCAAGTAGATTTAAATCACAGTATCCACCTATGTCAAAGATTATTTGATACACTTGGCAATGACGCACTTGTAGTCAGCGAAAGCGGGATTAATGACGCAGATGATATCCAACTGATGCAAAAAAATAACATTCATCATTTTTTGATTGGCGAACAATTCATGAAAACCAACGATGCAGGTCAGGCATTGGCCGATTTATTGGCCAGCTTGTAATATGAATGATAGGGCTTTAAATAGCATAAGACAACCCAACATAAGACAATCTAAAAAGCGAATGCCGACATTCGCTTTTTGATATTTTTTATTGTATCGTTATGATATTAGCAGATTGGCAATTATTTGATGGATAATAAGGACAATAAAACCATCAATTCAGCAAATCAGGAAAAATTGTCCGCAGTCCACTGACCAAAATCTCAACCGCCACCGCTGCCAAAAGCATACCCATGACACGACTTAAAATATTCAACCCAGTATCACCCAAAAAACGACTGATACGCCCTGCTGCCATTAACGACAAATAGCAAATGATGCTGATACACAATCCTGCCACCACAATCATGGCTTTTTGAAAGGCACCAGCCACTTGACTGCTATAAATAATGACAGTTGAAATCCCCCCTGGTCCAACCATCATCGGAATGGCAAGTGGCACAACCGCTGATGCCACCAATGAAGAATTAACCTCTACCTCATCTTCATTCGGCTTGACAGGATTGCCTCCGCCATTCATCATATTAATGGCAATCAAAAAGACCAAAATACCCCCTGCCACCTGAAATGACCCGACCGAAATACCCAAAACTTCAAGCAAGGCCTCGCCCAAAAGTGTAAAAAAACTGATGGTAATCAACACTGTCAGACAAGCAATTTGTGCCACTTTTTTGCGGTCTTGGGCACTGTAAGTTTTGGTGATGTTTAAAAACAACCCCAGTGCACTAAATGGGTTGATTAACACCACAAATGCCAAAATAATTTTAATCAGTTCGGTATCCATATGATTCTATTTTACTCAGCTTGCGATAAAACTTGACATTTTACCACAAGCAACAGCAAAATCTTACCAAAATCTTTATTTTTTATGGTAGAATTTCAAGATTTTCAAACATTCTTATACTTCATGAATCACGATTTTTACGATAAAAAAGCCGTCGTTTTATTCTCTGGCGGACTTGACTCCACAACTTGTCTGTATTGGGCAAAAGCAAATTTTAAAGACATTGTCGCCATCAGCTTTCGCTACGGCCAGCGTCATTCTAGCGAACTCATCGCCGCCAAAAAAATTACCGAGCATCTTGGGGTAATGCACCGTATCATCGACATTGACATTGCCCAACTTGGTGGTTCAGCACTTACAGATCAAAATATTGATGTGCCTGATTATGATGCCAGTTCTAATGCTGTGCCCGTTACCTATGTACCAGCTCGCAACACCATCTTTTTATCCTATGCACTGGCAGCAGCAGAAGTCATGGGTGCCAACCATATTATCATTGGTGTAAGCTCGGTAGATTTCTCAGGCTATCCCGACTGTCGCCCTGATTTTATCAAAGCCTTTGAAGAGCTTGCCAATCTTGCCACTGTAAGAGGTCGTGCTGGCAATCGCCTATCAGTCATCGCACCACTTCAAAATCTGTCCAAAGCTCAAACCCTAAAACTTGGATTATCGCTTGGTGTGGATTATGGGCAAACCGTCTCTTGCTATCAGGCAGATGGTGATGGGCATGCGTGCGGTATGTGCGACAGCTGTGCCTTGCGTCGCCAAGGTTTTATTGATGCTGGTTTGAATGATATCACACACTACCAAAACAGCTAAATTTTATCAAAAATTGGTAAGGAAAAAATTATGGAACATCAATCGTTTGAGCTTTTTGACACAACCAAACCAAAACGCAAAAACAATCCAGAGCTTCTTCGCCACAATATTTTGATTGCCGCTAAAAAACTGATGTTGGCAGATGGCATCGCCAATTTATCCATGCAAAAAGTTGCGGATTTAGCAGAGACAAGCAAAGGCGGGTTATTTCATCATTTTAAAAATAAAGATACACTCATAGAATCGGTTTTTGAACTGTTCATCGCACAAGTTAATACTGCGATTTTACAAGACATTGAACGCCTAGGAGAACAGACAGGTGTATTTACCCGTGCCTATGTGAATGTATTTTTCACCAACGAAAATATTGGATTATCAAGTGACTGGGCAGGTCTAATCCGTGCAATGAATGCCGAAAGCAAACTGATTGGTCTATGGGAAGGTTGGCTTAGCAATAAACTTAAAAACTATGTTCATACCGACAATGACTTTAGATTGTCTAGCATTCGTTGTGCAGTTGATGGTGCATGGCTAAACGACATTCAAGCTGAATATTTGCCAAAAATTCAATCCTATTTGCTTGGTTTGATTGATGAAGTTAAAGAAAAATAGGATTAATGAACAAAGAACATCTAACAGCTTGGTTTTTGACTTAATAAAACACCACCTGAATCAGGTGGTGTTTTATTATCATCTAGATTTTAAATCGCATAACCAAAGGCATAAAACGCCACAAGTATCGCTGCAATGATGATGGTGCCAACATTTAGCTTATCAAACTCACCTGCAATCAAACGACCTAAAACCAGACTTGCAAAACCAAGCATGATGCCCGTTACGATGTTGGCTGTTAGCACAATAAACACTGCACATACAAGGCCACTCATTGCCCCTACAAAGTCATCAAAATCCAGCTTTGAGACACTGCTTAACATCAAAAGACCTACATACATCAAAGCAGGTGCTGTTGCATAAGTTGGTACCAAAAATGCCAAAGGCCCAAAAAACAGCATGAGTAAAAATAGCAAACCAACCACAATGGCTGTCAAACCTGTCTTACCGCCCACAGCTGTACCTGCCGCTGACTCAATATAAACAGCAGCAGGTGCCGTGCCAAACAGCCCTGAAAAGATGCTTGACACCGAGTCTGCAGTCAAAGCACGATCACCATTGATGATTTGACCATCTTTATCGATCAGCTCTGCCTGACCTGCCACTGCACGAATTGTACCTGTTGCATCAAACACTGCCGTCATTACAAGGGCAAATACCGCAGGCAACACTGCCGCATTAAATGCACCTGCAATATCAAGATTAAAAAATTGCGACTCACCTGTGATGGTGGGTAGCTTAAATATTGAGCCACTAAACTTCACATTTGGATCAAAAATCAAACCAATGACCGTGATGGCAATAATCACCCACAAAATACTTCCCTTAATTTGCTTGCGTTCAAGACCAATGGTTGCAGCCAACCCAAGTAAAGACATGATGACGGGAAATGAGGCAAACTCCCCCATTTTTACAGGCAACCCTGCATCATTTTTAATTACCAAACCTACACCATTGGCAGCAATGAGCAATAAAAACAAGCCGATACCAATGCCAGCACCATGTGCAATTGAGCTTGGTAAATTGCGTAAAATCCATGCACGAATGCCTGTTGCTGAAATTAGTGTAAACAGCACACCCATCAAGAAAATCGCACCCAATGCCACAGGCACACTGATGCCCTGCCCCAAAACAAGGCTAAATGCCGTGAATGCCGTCAAGCTAATTGCACAACCAATTGCCATTGGAACATTTGCCCAAAGACCGATTAAAATCGAACCAAGACCCGCCACCAAACAAGTCGCAACAAACACCGATTCAGCAGGAAAGCCCGCTTGCGATAGCATACTTGGTACAACAATCACCGAATACACCATGGCCAAAAATGTCGTCAAACCTGCAACAACCTCTTGACGAACCGAAGAATTTCGTTCATCAAGTTTAAAAAAAGAAGATAAAGACATAAAACGCTCATCAGTCAATAACAATAAAGGTGTCTAATTTTACTAAATAGTTGCTGATTTTACAATTTATCATCAACAAAGTTACAAAATTTTCTCCATAACAAGAAAAGTTTAGGTAAAATAACAATAAAATTTTACCCAAAGTTTTCAACCAACTTCATTTTATCGATTTTATCATGACAAATACTCACGAAAATATCACCCTGCCTACCTTTGAGATAACACTTGTTGAGCACAACACAACAAGACAAGTTGATTTGGCAAATTTTGTCAAAAGTAGCGGACAAGGATTAATTTTATATTTTTATCCAAAAGACAACACAGCAGGCTGTAGCGTACAGGCAGTAGATTTTACCGTGCTTAAAGATGAATTTACAAACAAAGGTTATCAAATCATTGGTGTGTCTCGTGATGGCATCAAATCTCATCATAATTTTATTAGCAAAAAAGCATTAAATATCGCCCTAGCGAGCGATACTGACGAAATGCTTTGTCAGCATTTTGATGTCATCAAAGAAAAAATGATGTATGGCAAAACACACCTTGGTGTCATTCGCTCAACTTTTGTATTTGATAAAAACGGCCAAATGACTGCCAGCTATCGCAATATCAAAGCCAAAGAACACGCCAAAACCCTGCTAAACACCCTATAATATCAAAGACAACACATGAAAGTCATGCACTTATCATCGTCATTAAAACACGATGAAGCCGAACGAGGCATCTACGCCATCACCCACGCATTCATGCGTGCAGGTCATGAATCCATTGTCATTGGGGCAGCAGATGAGGACAGCGAGCTGGTTACACGATTATTGCGTGATGGCACAGTATATTACAAATTACCCATGCCAAAAAAATCTTGGTGGGCGTTAAAAAATGTGTTCAAGCTACGCAAGATTATCCAAGAACAACGCCCACACATCATTCATGTACACTCTCGCACACCTGCTTGGGTGCTACACTGGGCGTTACGCCCTATCCCAAAAAAAATGCGTCCAAAAATCGTGGCCAGTATTTATGGTTTTTATCCCATGAATTCCTACTCACACGCACTGTTTTACTCTGATGTCATCATTACTGCCTCCAAGAGTATTGATAAATATCTCAAAGCAAAAATTGCCCAAAAACAGGAGGAATTGAACATTCAAGAACTTCCTTTTAGCATCATTTGTATCAAGCGTGGCGTAGATATACGCACCTATCCATATCGGCACAACTCATCTATATATTGGCTACACAATGTTTTTTCAGAATACCCAGAGCTTGAACATAAAAAATGGCTGTTTTTCCCGACGCCTATTGGTGCAGAATATGGACAAGAGTGGCTGATAGATATTTTGGGCAATTTACAAGAAAAATTCCCAGACATTCAAGTCATCATCGCTGAAGATTTGGAACTTACCCATACCAGCCAAGACATTGCTCATGAAGAATTTACCCAACGCATTCACACCTTAGGCTTAAACAATAAAGTTACCTTCATTGGTAGAAGACCACCAGACATGAAAGAGTGGCTATCATCAGCCAACATCGTTCTTGCACTTGCCAACCACCCTGAAAGCATAGGCATGACTGCTCTACAAGCCATTCATCTTGGCACCCCTGTTGTTGGCTGGGCAAAAGGGGCATTTGCTGATATTTTAACCGCCACTTATCCACAAGGTCTGGTCAAAGAAGAAAGTGCAATCGCCTTGTGCAGAGCGGTGAAATCTCATCTACAAAATCGACTGCGCCCCGCCATGACACATGAATATACCATTGAACAAACAACTGCCGAAACCTTAGCGGTATATCAGTTGCTCATGCCTGATTGTAAACTGGTCAAAAACGACCGTCATGATAATCTGGTCTGCATTCGTATTGATGATTAAACCACCCTACCATCTACAACCCATCTAAAATCACAGCTGGTAATACAAAATAAAAAAACTTACCTAAAAAAACACCCAGCTTGGGTAAACTGGGTGTATGGGTAAATGCTGTCCGTCGCAAGCAGTCCTTTGGTCATCATTGTTTTGGCAATCTGCCATCTAGTCCCTATTTAATCCTTACTAACCAATCTAATTCTCGCAGACCTCTTAATAAGAATAGGATAAGACAATTAGCCAAACTACGCCATCAGCCATCACCAACACAGCATGTAAGAAATTGCCGACAATTTTTATCTCTACTTATTTTTAAAAAAACACACATAAATGACGGTAATTAATTTTTTGTGCTTTTTATTTAATAAGCCAATGTATGATAAATCATGACACACGCTTTGCATCACAACCTTAGAGCATCTTACTTCATCTTACTTTGATACACCCTCTTACAAACAAAAAATGAGATAAAATTTGCTTGCAAAGGGTCTTATACTGTGTTAGAATTAGCAACTGTTTTTTGAGAGCCCTCGTTTCCCCCAACTTTTCTCTCAAACTTAATAAGGTTTAACTATGACTACTACTATCAGTGCCAAACCCGCTGAAGTTGTACATGACTGGTATGTTGTGGACGCTGAAGGCAAAACACTAGGTCGCTTAGCTTCCGAAATTGCTTCTCGTCTGCGTGGCAAGCACAAACCATCGTACACTCCCCATGTTGATACAGGCGATTATATCGTTGTCATCAATGCTGACAAAATTGCTGTTACTGGCAAAAAAGCACAAGATAAAAAATATTATCGACATACTGGCTACCCAGGTGGTATTAAAGAAACTAACTTCACAAAACTTCTTGCACACAAGCCAGAAGATGTGTTGTTTAAAGCCGTTAAAGGTATGTTGCCAAAAGGTCCTTTGGGCTATGCAATGATTAAAAAGCTAAAACTGTATGCGGGTACTGATCACCCACACGCAGCACAGCAGCCACAAGTTTTAGACATCTAAGGAGACAAACATGGAACGCAATTACGGAACAGGTCGCAGAAAGACTTCTACCGCTCGTGTCTTCTTGTCTAAAGGCACAGGCAATATCAGTATCAATGGCAAAAGCCTAGATGAATACTTTGGTCGTGAGACTTCTCGCATGGTTGTTCGTCAGCCATTAGAGCTGCTTGATGTTGCAACTGATTACGACCTATACATCACCGTTACTGGTGGTGGTGCAAGTGGCCAAGCAGGTGCGATTCGCCATGGCATCACTCGTGCATTGATTGAATCTGATGAAAGCCTAAAACCTGCTCTAAAAGCAGCTGGTTTCGTTACTCGTGATGCTCGTGAAGTTGAGCGTAAAAAATTGGGTCTACGCAAAGCTCGTCGTCGCCCACAATTTTCAAAGCGTTAATCTTTTACGCTTTTGCAAATTTCAAAAAACTCTCGTTATCGGGAGTTTTTTTATGCTTCATTTTGTATAAAAATATTGGCAAAGTGTAAAAAAAAGAATAAATAAACGGCCATTAAGTAATAGTTACTTAAAATAATGACAAATTTTATGCTAAAATGACTGGATTATTTTTTAGTTTAATTAAATATATTTTTAAGTTAATATTATATAAATAACATGATAATTCCCACTAGACTGGTTGGATATTACGCTATTTTTACACAAACAAAGCTTTTTTTGTCAATTCATTAAAAATTTTGCGACTTTTTTTCACAAGATAGCAACAGAACAATTTATTTTATGGCAAAAATAGCTTAAAATAGTCATGTTTAAAAACTAGTAAATAGGCACAGCAAATGTGGCGACGATAAAACGGTTTTATCACAGCCACACACCCAGTATGGGAACAATCCCATTCTTTATTCTGGAGGAAGTTTTAATGAGCCATGCCGAAGGCGTGAATATTAAACGCCGTAGAGTCCTAATCGCAACCACCGCTGCCATCGGTGCGGTTGGTGTAGGTGCGATAGCCACCCCATTTGTACGCTCTTGGTACCCAAGTGCTAAAGCAGAAGCTGCTGGTGCACCAGCCGTTCAAGACATCAGTGGAATTGAAAACGGTCAAATGATCACAATCAAATACCGTGGCAAACCAATTTTTGTCGTTAAGCGTACCGAAGAAATGGTGGCAAATTTAAGCAAAGTTACCCCAAAACTTGCCGACCCTGAATCACAAGCCTCTATTCAGCCTGAATATTGTAAAAATGAAACTCGTTCAATTCAGCCTAATTTGCTGGTAGTTGAAGGTGTTTGTACACATCTAGGCTGTGCACCCTCTTTTAGACCTGAAGTTGGTGCGGCAGACTTAGGCGGTGCAGATTGGTTTGGTGGTTTTTTCTGTCCTTGCCACGGTTCATTGTATGACCTATCTGGACGAGTATACAGTGGCGTTCCTGCACCACTGAATCTACCAATTCCAGATTATAGCCTTGATGGCACAATCTTGACTGTTGGGGAGGCATAACCATGAGCATCGCTAAGAAATTTATGAACTGGGTTGATGCACGCTATCCAGCAACCGAGACTTATGAATACCATATGTCAAAGTATTATGCTCCAAAGAATTTCAATTTTTGGTATTTCTTTGGTGTGTTATCAATGGTTGTATTAGTAAACCAATTGGTCACTGGTATTTGGCTAACCATGATGTTTAATCCAAGTGCAGAAGGTGCGTTTGCATCACTTGAATATATCATGCGTGATGTTAAAGGTGGTTGGCTAATCCGCTATATGCACTCAACAGGTGCATCAGCATTCTTTGTGGTTGTATATTTGCATATGTTCCGCGGATTAATGTATGGTTCATACCAAAAACCTCGTGAATTGGTCTGGATCATTGGTATGGCGATTTATCTATGCCTAATGGCTGAAGGCTTTTTTGGCTATTTACTACCTTGGGGCAATATGTCTTTTTGGGGTGCACAGGTTATTCTTAACCTTCCTGCTGCCATTCCATTCATCGGTGATGCACTGGGCGAATGGGTGAAAGGTGATTATATTATTTCAGGCATCACTTTAAACCGCTTCTTCGCTCTACATGTTGTGGCAATTCCACTCATCTTGGTTGGTCTTGTATTCATGCATTTGGTAGCATTACATCATGTAGGATCAAACAACCCAGATGGCGTAGATATCAAAAAACTAAAAGACAAAAACGGCGTACCACTTGATGGGGTGCCATTTCACCCTTACTATACCGTGCATGACATGGTTGGCATTGTAGTATTCTTTATTTTGTTCTTTGCGGTGGTGTTTTTCGCCCCTGAAGGTGGTGGTTATTTCTTAGAAAAACCAAACTTTGAAGTTGCCAACGCTTTAAAAACACCTGCTCACATTGCTCCTGTTTGGTACTATATGCCTTATTATGCAATGCTTCGTGCCACACCATCTATGTTTGGTTCAGCATTGCCAGGCGTAATCGTCATGTTTGGTGCAATTGCAATTTTGTTTGTACTACCTTGGTTAGATCGCTCACCTGTAAAATCAATTCGATATAAAGGTGTCTTATCCAAGATTGCCTTGGCCATTTTTGTAGTGAGTTTCTTAATCCTAGGTTACTTAGGTGGCGTTTCATCTACACCAACAGGCACTTTGATCGGTCGTATATGTACCATTTTATACTTCTTGTATTTCATTCTGATGCCGTTCTATACATCAATTGAGAAGTGCAAACAACCACCAGAACGAGTTACAGGGGGTCACTAATGAAAGCATCTAATCTAAAAACCCTAGGTTTGGGCTTACTTTTGGCAGGTGCCAGCATCTTAGTTTCCTCACCAGCTATGGCTGGTGGTGGACATGGCTGTGGTGAATATACCGAAGCTGATGGCACAAAAACCACGCTAGAATGTAGCAAAGCCCCAATTGACCTTACCAACAAAGGTTCGTTACAACGTGGTGCTGCAATGTTCATGAACTACTGCGTAGGCTGTCATTCAGCTCAGTATGTGCGTCATTCACGCATTGCCAAAGATTTGGATATTCCTGCAGAATTGATGGAAAAATACCTCATGGTTACTTCAAGCCAAATTGGCGACCATGTAACCGCAGGCATCAACCCTGAACTGCAAGGTGCTTGGTTTGGTGCTGCACCACCCGATTTATCGCTTGAAACTCGCTTGCGTGGCGATGACTGGGTTTACACCTACCTACTGTCGTTCTATGAAGATCCGAGCCGTCCTTGGGGTGCAAATAATCTAGTACTAGCAAATGCTGCCATGCCTCATGTATTGCACAATCTACAACAAGAACTTGGTGATGAAGAGTATAAATCACGAGTTGGAGATTTAGTCAACTTCATGGCATGGATGGCCGAGCCTGTGCGTCATGATCGTAAAATCTATGGTGCTTTTGTCATTTTATTCCTACTCATTCTATTGATTCCAGTGTATCTGCTGAACAAAGAATTTTGGAAAGATGTCAAATAATTTGTCATAAAAAGTCATAAAAAAAGAGCCAGTAGTAGCCACTGGCTCTTTTTTCTTTTCAAGTTTAAAAAAAATCATCACCATCAACCCCAATAAAATAAATAATTTTTAACACATAAACTCTAAAATTTGCTAAACTAGCAACCAATCTTTCAACTTTTTGCAATCTATGGCAGATTTTTCACATCTTCTACCGACACAATTTATCCTGTATGGTGATGATGGCTACGATAGCCATGTGGTACGCTTATTATTGGAAGAAAAACAGCTTTCTTATGAATTGGCATTGATTCAAGATGAACGACCAGAAGAGATTGCCGAATTAAATCCTTATGGCACCTTACCGATTTTAGTTGGTCGTGATATTACACTGTATGAATTAACTGTCATCTTTGAATACTTAGAAGAACGGCACGGTGCAGGAAAACTACTGCCCATCACCCCAAAAGAGCGGGCTAATGTGCGACAATTAGCATGGCGACTACAATCTGACTGGTTAAGACTTGGCAAAATCCTGCTCACCCACTCAGACAGCTTTGATAAACAATCCGCCTTGCGTGCCAAAAAATCGCTATCAGATTCGCTCATCACACTTTCACCAATTTTCACCAAACAAGAATATTTTTTGTCCGATGAATTTGGCTGGTGCGATGTTTTGCTGGCACCGCTATTATGGCGATTGCCTAGCATGAATATTAAGCTACCATCTGAACTTTGTAAACCCCTGATAGAATACCAAAAGCGATTATTTAACCGTTCAAGTTTTAAAAACAGTTTAAAATCCCTACCCAATTACCTTGATAAACACTCGGAGTAGCCATGTCTTTTACCCCAAAGCGACCCTACCTAATCCGTGCCATGCACGAATGGCTTGAAGATAACGAACTGACCGCTTATCTTATGATTGATGCAACACACGCTGATGTCGTTGCACCACTAGAATATGCCACAGACGGACGCCTAGTATTAGCTGCGTCTTATCAAGCCACCAAAGATTTATACATTAGTAATGACGCCATTTCATTCGCTGCACGCTTTGGTGGTGTTTCACAAGATGTATGGATTCCAATGCCAGCAGTGCTTGGTATTTATGCCAAAGAAAGCCCAAACGAAGGACATTTTTTTGACCCAAATGAATATGCCAATATTGACATCGTGCCAAAAACCGATCCAAAACAGCCATCAAAACATTCAGGTCTAAAATTTGTTGATTAAAATGATAAGTCAACAGATACATTTGAATCATAGGGATAAAAAATCAAGCCAAATCAAATATGGCTTGATTTTTTTGCGTGATTTTATGGTCAATTTACGATAAAATTATAAATATTCTTTAAATTAAATTCATATCTAAAATCCACGAAAAAGGTACACCATGACAGCTAAACGCCAAATTCTCGTAACTAATGCCCTGCCCTATGCCAATGGTTCAATCCACATGGGGCACTTATTAGGCTATATTCAAGCCGACATCTGGGTGCGTGCTATGCGTGCTATGGGTCATGATGTAATTTATGTCTGTGCTGATGATGCACATGGCACCGCCATCATGCTCAAAGCCCAAGATAATGGCGTTGACCCAGAAGAGCAAATAAAGAGCGTGCAAGTGGAACATGAACAGGATTTTTTAGGTTTTAATGTTGCCTTTGATCATTATGACAGCACGCATTCAATAACCAATCGCAAGCGTTCAGAAGAAATTTATCTTGCCAACAAAAAAGCAGGAAATATTTCCATTCGCCCTGTTACTCAACTTTTTGATCCTGAAAAACAGATGTTTTTATCCGACCGCTTCATCAAAGGCACCTGCCCTAAGTGTCAAAAAGACGATCAATATGGAGATTCTTGCGAATCTTGTGGCAGTACCTATAATGCCACCGAACTCATCAATCCACGCTCCACCCTAAGTGGTGCAACGCCCATAGAAAAATCATCTGACCATTACTTTTTCAAGCTACCAAACTTTACTAAATTTTTACAAAAATGGACACGAGATGAAGGTCGTCTGCCCATCTCCATCGCCAATAAATTAGACGAATGGTTTGAAGCAGGGCTTGCCGACTGGGACATCAGCCGAGATGCACCATATTTTGGCTTTAAGATTCCAGACACAGATGATAAATATTTTTATGTTTGGGTAGATGCTCCTGTTGGCTATATGGCAAGTTTTGAAAATTACATCAAACAAAATCGTAGCGACATCGCATTTGATGATTACTGGGGTAAAGACAGTACTGCCGAAGTATATCATTTTATCGGCAAAGATATCGTTTATTTCCATGCTCTGTTTTGGCCTGCCATGCTGAGCGGTGCAAACTATCGTACACCAACTCGCTTATTTGTGAATGGCTTTTTGACCGTTAATGGTGAAAAAATGAGCAAATCTCGTGGCACATTCATTAAAGCTGGGACTTACTTAAAGCACCTTAATCCTGAATATCTGCGTTATTATTTTGCCTCAAAATTATCCGATAAAGTAGAAGATTCTGATTTAAATCTTGATGATTTTATCGCCAAAATAAATTCCGATCTTGTTGGTAAAGTTGTGAACATTGCCAGTCGCTGTGCCAAGTTCATCAACACTCAATTTAATAATCAACTGTCTGCTCAATGTAGCGAGCCTCAACTTGTCAATAAATTTATTCAAGCTGGCGACAGCATCATGACCCACTACGAGAATCGTGAATTTAGCACCGCCATTCGTGAAATCATGGCATTGGCAGACATCGCCAACCAGTATATTGACGAACAAAAACCGTGGGCAATCGCTAAAACAAACCCCAATAGCATTGATGTTCAAAATGTCTGTTCGGTAGGGTTGAATCTATTCCACAAAATCATGGTCTACTTATCGCCTGTACTGCCAACTTTAGCAGAACAATCAAAAACATTCTTAAATGTAGCAACTCTTGATTTTAACACCCGCTTTGAGATTCTTACGCATTCTATTAATGAATTTACGCCATTAATGCAGCGCATCGATCCAAAGAAAGTACAAGCGATGATTGATGACTCTAAGGAAAATCTACAAACCAGCAAAACCAACAGCAACCAAAAGGCAAATAATATGCAAGACAAGATTTGTGATGATGAATTCATCAGTATTGATGACTTTGCCAAAGTAAAAATGAGTGTCGCTAAAGTCTTAGAATGCAACAAAGTAGAAGGGGCAGACAAACTTCTTCAGTTCACGCTTGATGTGGGCGATACAGACACAGATGGTAAGTGCAAAACTCGCAATGTGTTTAGCGGCATCGCTAAATTCTATCAACCAGAACAACTGCTTGGTAAAACTGTGATTTGCGTAACCAATCTTGCTCCACGCAAAATGAAATTTGGTGTCAGCGAAGGCATGATCTTATCTGCAGAAAAAGATGGACAGCTTTGTGTTGTACTATTGCCTGACGACATGGTAGCTGGGGCGGTTTTGGCATAACCCAATATATCATAAAAAAAACAGGGTCAGACACCCTGTTTTTTATTAATTTTAGTTGTTTAATATCAGCAGTTTAAAAAACAATTGTCTTTATTTGAGGTTTAAAAGCCTTTTAAGCATATGGCAATTTTAATGAAAAAATTAAAATAAAAAAAACCCCAAGACAGGGGAGACTTGGGGATAAAAAGTGAAACTACAAGAGCTCACTATAAAAATGGCGCAGCGGACGGGACTCGAACCCGCGACCCCCGGCGTGACAGGCCGGTATTCTAACCAACTGAACTACCGCTGCGAACATGGTGGGCGGTAACGGATTCGAACCGCTGACCCTCTGCTTGTAAGGCAGACGCTCTACCAACTGAGCTAACCGCCCATGTTCTTTTAACTCATCAAATGCAGTAACTTAAATATTTATTTGACTAATATTAATTTTACTGTGTTTGTTTGTTGTGGTGCGTATTATATAGATTTTTAAGATGGTGTCAAATACTTTTTTATCTAACTGTTTAAAATATTTTATAGGTTGTTGATTTTGTTATATATTTTTTGCATATTCATTAATGTATGCCAAGCGTTCAACCGTACCGACATCTATCCATTTTTGAGTCATTAGTTCACCAGTAACCAAATCATCCATCATCGCTGATTTGAGTAAAGGTGCAAGCGGAGCAACCTCACCTACTGTAATATCACAAACAATCTTTGGCGACAATATGCTTAAACCTGCAAATGTGTAGCTTGACCAATCATCATTTTTAAGCCCCACCCTACTACCATCAAACAAAAAATCGCCAGTTGGATGATAATCAGGGTTGTCCACCAGTACCAAATGGGCCAGATTATCTTGCAAATCATGGTTAATCAACTGACCAAAATCATACTCTGTCCATACATCACCATTAACCAAGATGAACGGCTCATCATCAAGCAATCCGTTAGCCAAAGCGTATTTAATCCCACCCGCCGTCTCTAATGGCTCAATAAGCCCGCTTTCATCAGATATGTGCAAATTAACACCAAGTGACATTGCTGTGAGTGCTTGAATGATTTGTTGCCCAAGATAGCCTACATTGATGACAATGTCCGTCACTCCTGCATCACGCAACCGTTGTATGTGCCAAACAATGAGAGGCTTATCTGCCACAAGAACAAGTGGCTTGGGTGTATGCAGTGTCAATGGACGCATGCGAGTTCCTTTGCCAGCCGCCAAAATCATTGCCTGAGTAATTTTTGTCATTTTTTACTGTCCTTTTTTGTATTTTTTGGCAAAAAATTGTTTATAAAAAAGGTGAAAATAATACTTTTGGCCGATACTTTCATCGCCAAGATGACTTCAATCAACCAAATTTGGCATAATAAGATGGTAACACCTTGGTTTTGAGCCAATCATAAAAGGGTTGTACCGCCACTTCGCCGTGTGCAATCAGCCAATCAAGCTCGCCTAATAAATCACGCATGACTTTTGGCACATTGACCAAATAACGATCTTTGCCATCTCTTTGCAATAGACGAATGAATATGCCCAAAACTTTTAAATGACGCTGAACACCCATGATGTTTACCTCTTTGGTAAAGTCATCAAGGCTGATACTCAGCTCTTTTAGTAAATGAAATTCACCGATTTTTGCATCAACCCAATGCTCATCAAAATTGATATAAGCATCTCGCACAAGGCTAACCAAATCATAAGTATAAGCACCAATCAGTGCATCTTGAAAGTCAATCACACCAAGTGCATCACTGCCCTTGTCCGCCATTAAATTGCGACTGTGATAGTCCCGATGCACAACAACTTTTGGTTGAGTGGCAATTTTATCAAGCAGATGGCTTTTAAAATCCTGCCAAATTTGCATTGCCTCATCGGTCATCTTGACACCAACATAAGGCAAGAACCACTCATCAAACAAGTCCATTTCATCGGACAACTTAGCATCATCATAAGCTGGCAAATCAACCTCAATTGGTAGGGTTTGTAGTTCTTTGAGGGTTTGTAGTGCCTGAGTGTAATAAGCATCGATATTGTTTGCGTCATCACCAATCAGATGAGCAAACTCTACCGTACCAAAGTCTTGCAGTAGTAAAAAACCAAGTGCTGTATCTTGTGCAATAATGTCTGGCACATTCACCGCCATCGTCATGATATTAGCCACTTTCACAAACTCTACCACACTTTCTTTGTCGGGCGGTGCGTCCATCAACAGATAAGTAACCAATTCGCCTTTATCATTCATATTAGGCAAATAAATGCGATGATAACGGCGAAAACTGGCGTCTCCTGCCAAACTTTCAACCCTAAAACCAGTAGCGAGATTGGCATTTAAAAATGCCATCATTTCATCATGTCTAGTCATCATAATAATCCTTAAAACAGCCAATTTGTGATCATTTAGCCCATCATCATTTAACAAACTTCTTGCAACATTATAAAAATCCACAAAACTATTAGCACCAAACCTACCTATGGGTTGGTTTTATTTAGGTCCAATAAGCTTAGGGGTAAAACCGATTTTTATAAGAGGTCTGATCTGATTTAATGGCAGATTAATGCCAATTTTATCATGTTTCTTAACATCAGTGGGTCTAATATCACATAAAATCAAGACAGACCCCAAGCACATGAAAATCTTATAAAATTTTTTTTAAAAAATAGTGTAAAATAACGATCATTATAACAAATCAACAAAGGTCTTGGCTGTGAATGTAAAACCACGCAACCCTATTTACACAATGCAACACAAAAAACCATGCCTGACCATGAGCATTTGCATGGTGTTATTTGGTGCCAGTTTGCCATCAAACAGTGTCTTAGCACAAACCATTAAAACCACGACTAACCACGACCAAAAAAGCACCAGCCTTGCAAAATTAGCAAGTTATTACCACCCCAAACCAAACACAGATGCACGCTGTCAAGGCGTATGGATACACCCAAACCAAAGTCAAATCAAATCAAATCTCACCAAAGAATTGGGGGCAAGTGGCATAGCCAATCAAGACAGTCAAGCAAAAAATACCTATTATGCCCAATCCGACTATGGCTATTATGATAATGATGAATATGCCGAGCTGTCTGGCAATGTCATCTTAGAACAAAATGGCCAACAAATATCTGCAGACAAGATTACTTTTAACCCAAAAACAGGTGAATCAAGTGCCAAGGGTCAGGTGATTTTTGGTAATGACCTTGCCAATTCCATACACAACAATCAAAACCCAAATCAAAATGACATGACAGGCAATAAGATAAATGCCGATATGGGCATCATCGGCGTGGCAAACGAGCTTAACTACAATGCCAAGACCCAAACCGCCAATGCTCAAGATGTTGCTTTTGCCAGCACAACCATCGGTGCACATGGTTATGCCAAGCAAATGCAAAAAGTGAACGATCATCAATACAAAATGAATGAGGTCATGTTTACTACCTGCCCACCAACTGAACACAAATGGCATCTAGATGCCAAGAGCATTGAGTTTGACACTCAAACAGGGCGTGGTATTGCTAAAAATAGCACTCTAAAAATTAAAGATGTACCAGTTTTTTATTTGCCCTATTTTAATTTTCCTATTGATGACCGCCGTGTTAGTGGATTTTTACTGCCAAATATTGGACTGAATTTATCAGACGGTCTGCAAATGACCACGCCTTATTATCTAAACCTTGCACCAAATTTTGATGCAACACTAAGTCCTACAATATTTAGTAACCGTAATCCAATGTTAGGTGTAAAATTTCGTTATTTGACCAAACAATACGGTTCTGGCGTTTTAGATGCCGTCTATTTACCCAACGATCGCAAGCAAAACAACAAAAACCGCCACCATCTATTTTTTAATCATGAGTGGCACGCCAAAGACATCAAGAACCTTACCGCTTATGCCACCTATCGCCATGTTTCAGACAGCAACTATCTGACTGATTTTGACAAATTGGGACTTGAAAATAATCCGCTGAATCTGCCACGCCGTCTTGGGGTTGATTACTATAACGAGTATTTATCAGCAGATTTACGCATAGAGACCTTTCAAACACTACAAGGCAGACACAATGACGGCACACCCATTCAGGACAAAGACAAACCGTACTCTCGCCTGCCACAACTTGCGGTGAATTTCACTTTGCCAAAATCAGACACCCAAACAGGTAAACGCTGGAAAATCCCAAGTGCGCTTGATCGCTTTGACATCACAGCGTTACACAATCTGGGTTATTTTAAAAAATCCATTCGTGATGAATCTCAAGCCGAAAAAAGTGGCATACGAATGTATAATAAGATTGTTGCCAGCTATCCCATGCTAAAAGATTGGGGCTATTTTACACCAAAGCTTAGCCTACACCATCTGTACGCATCATATGACCAAGACAGTCTGACCATGCAAAATATTAACAAGGCAAATGGTAGATATTCGGTATTTGCACCACAAATCAGTCTAGACATGGCGACATTTTTTGAAAAATCAGGGTCGCCTTTTGGTTGGTTTGATGATACATGGGGTGGTCATCAGGTATTATCCCCACGCCTAAAATACAATCATACGCCCTATAAAGACCAAAGCAATATTCCAAACTTTGAAACCTCATTTGCTGCCATCAGCTACGATCAGCTTTTATCAGATTCTTGGTTTTTAGGTTATGATCGCATTCAAGATTTGCACGCCATTACACCCGCCATCAGTTATCGTTATATGGATAAAAATGGTGTGGTGCGTTTTGATGGTGGGATAGCACAACAATTTTATCTTAGCAAATTTAAAGTTCGCATTGATGACGATCAACAACACAATAAAGACAGCTCTGGCATGGCATGGAAAATCAGTGCCCAACCCACGAGTAGCTTATGGATAGATGCGAGCGGTTCACTCACACACCATCATCAACCAAATCATTTTATCACCCAATTGCGTTACCAACCAAATAAGCAAAGCTTGTACAGCATTGGCATGATTGATCGCAAACAAAACCGTGCACTCGGACAATTACCCTTACAAGCCTACACCGCATCAGCAATTTTTCCAGTTAATCATCACTGGCGTATCGTCAGTCAAGCCCAATACGACCAACGCAACAACCGTTTGCTTGATGCACTGATTGGGATTAATTATGAAGATTGTTGTTATGGTTTTTCTATTTATGCACGCCGTCATCGCAACAGTCTAAATCCAAATATCAAGGCCAACAACACCATCATGGCAGAGATTCGTCTTAATGGCATCACTAATGGCGGTCGTTTAAACCGCTTGATGAGCGACAAGGTGGTTGGATATGACACCACGCAAGATGCGTGGCAACAAGCATATTGAATGTTTTTTATTCATACTGATTAATGGTTACTTAAATACCAACTTAATTCAGCCATGACCAAACAGCCAAACCTCATCAATCAAACGATAAGACAAAAAAGATTGTGATGGTTTTGTGATGAGTATTTGACGACTTAGATGGCAAATGCTACACTTAGCCTCATGGATTAATACGATTTTTTAATAACAACTCATCAGTGATAAATTCATTGATTTTTTTAAGGAACTTTCATGCAAAGTAAATTTTTGATTCACCCTCTATTGGTAGCTCTGCTGACCATTGGTACACTTGGTACGATGAATGTTGCCACTGCCAGTATTAATACCACCCAAAGCACCGATGGTATTGTTGCTACGGTCAATGACGACATCATCTTAAAAAGTGAATTAACCGCTGCAACCACGAGGCTTGCCGCTGAATACCAAGCCAACAATATTAATGCCACGCCAGCACAGATTCAGCGTGCCGCTTTAGACAATTTGATCACACGCAAATTACAACTTGGTATCATCAATCGAATGGGTGTAACGCCCAACGAAGCGGTGATTGACCAACAAATGCTACAAATTGCTCAATCACAAGGCTTTAACTCACTGGCAGAATTACAAACAGTTTTAGATAATAGCCAAAAGGGTAGTTATGCCGCTTTGCGTAATCAGCTCATCGAAGATGCCGCTATTGGTGCTCTTTGGCAACATCAGTTGTCTGGTAGAGTGCATATCAGCGACCAAGAAGTTGCAGCCTTCTTAAATTCACCAGAGGCCGCCAACATCACACAACCTCAATATCATCTCATTCATATTCGCATACCCTACCAAGCCAATACCAATGGCAAAGATGACAACAAAGCACAAAAAATGGTCGAGCAAGTTGTTGTTGCCTTGCAAAATAATGAATCACTAGATGATATACTTAATAATACCAAAGATTATGAACCAAAATTACAAGGTGCCGAGACAGGTCTTGTGAATCAAGAGGCTTTGCCAGAATATATCAAAGAGCAAGTCAGTACACTGCCAGTAGGTGGCATAACTGGCATCAATACCGCAACAGGCATTGATATATTAAAGCTGGTTGAAAAAAATGAAGGTCGTATGCTCATTTCAGAATGGCAAACCAGCCATATCTTAGCTGGTGTTAATGAAACACAAAATAACGCCGTGGCAGAACAAAAAATCAATGCTCTGTATGCTGAACTTCAAAGAGGCGCGAACTTTGCCGAGCTTGCTGCCAATTATTCAGATGATACAGGTTCAGCACAACAGTATGGTAGCCTAGGCTGGGTGGGTACAGGTCAGATGGTTCCTGAATTTGAAGCGGTCATGAAAAACACCAAAGCAGGCAACTACTCACTACCATTTCGCTCACAGTTTGGTTGGCATATTCTAAAAGTAGATAATGTTCGTCAGCGAGATATCACCAAAGAATATCGCAAAAATGTCGCTCGTGAGATGATTTTTAATCGCATTGCGCCACAAGCTCAAGAGGACTGGATTCAAGAGATGCGTGCAGCAGCACACATTGAGATTTTTGAATAATCTTATCCTTAGTAGCTAATCCTTAAAAAAATAATAAAAGACGCCCATAAGCGTCTTTTATTATTCCAATCCATTGTTTCTAAAAAGTAAAAATAGCCAATTGACAGTTTATTTTGGTAAATATTTTATCAATCATACATCAAAAAATTCATCACAAAAAAAACTCACCTGCCTTGTTTTTAGTTAAATCATACCCATATTCATCACCAAAGCTTATCAATCATTCACCAGCCCAATTCTTACTAAACACTTAACACCGCTGCCAAACTACTGATAAGTTTTGCCCAAATGGTTACCAATAATCAACAAATTAAGCAGAATTGTCTACATTAAGTCTGTGCTATAATACAAAAAAATTGAATACACATGACTTACAAAAAAAATTTCTTCTGCATTCTTTATATTGATGACACAACATTACAACAAAACATAATTATGAAAAAAGTTACTGCATTACCACTACTTCTTCTGACTGTACTTACTTCATCGATGGCCGCCCAAATCATTGATAACAGACTATTAACGACAATAACAACAATGAATCAAGACAGTGGCAACAACCATCATGATACCGACATTTATTTTGACATCAAAGTCAGCACACCACCAACGCCCATCATTTATAGCCAAAATATTGATGACACGAACAACCACTATGACGCACTTATTGTGCAGTCAGCAACTCGTCATGGTGTAGATCCTGCACTTGTTAAAGCAATCATTCATACCGAATCATCATTTAATCCTCGTGCCGTCTCGCCTGCTGGTGCACAAGGTTTAATGCAACTCATGCCCAGCACAGCACAGACCATGGGTGTGAATGACACCTTTGACCCAGCACAAAATATTGAAGGCGGTGTGAAATATTTAGCATGGCTTGGTCAAAGGTTTTCCAACCAAGACCATGTTATTGCCGCCTACAATGCAGGTCATGTCCATGTGCGTCGCCATGATGGCATTCCACCATTTGCTGAGACACGCAATTATGTACGCAAGGTCAATAGTCGCTATCAGACGCTGTATGTTAATGATAATAACCTAAAACGCTCAAATCATCAGTTGGCAATGAATGCAGATACGCAGATTAAAGCTCTGTCAAGACAAATCATTACCAACACTCCGCCAAAAACTCCGATACTCTCAAAAATGACTGATAAAATTGACATCAGCTCAAGCTACCTATTCAATTAAGATACATCAAGACAAACATATCAACAAATCACCATATATTGCGTTGGTTTTTATCTATATCCACCAATTGATGATGCAATAAGGCCATTTGGCAGATGTCAAGATTGATACAGGATTTTGTTATTTTTTTTGTGCAGATGATTGACCAAGGTCTTTTATTTTTTAGATTTATCTTTATAATATCAATCATAATGACATTAATCAGATTTTTTTATGAAAACCTGACTTTTGATTCATTCACATATTCAACCACACAACTTGTTCATCTGAACGAATTTTTAAAAGGAAAATCAGCCCATGATGCGAATTGGTTTGTTCTTATTAACCAACATAGCGGTTTTGGTCGTATTTAGTATTGTATTTGGCGTTTTGTCAAGCGTGTTTGGCTTAGGTGGCGTACATGGTGCCAATGGCTTAAATTATACCAGCCTTGCCGTCATGTGCCTACTATACGGCATGATTGGCTCTATCATCTCACTATTTTTATCAAAGTGGATGGCAAAAAAATCCACAGGCACCGTCATCATTAAAACCCCACATAATGGCACAGAGCAATGGTTGGTTGATACTGTCGCCAAACAAGCCTCGCTAGCTGGTATCGGTATGCCAGAAGTGGGTATTTTTGACAATCCACAACCAAATGCCTTTGCAACTGGCTGGAATAAAAACAACGCCTTAGTCGCTGTATCCACAGGACTGCTACACACCATGACTGCCGAAGAAGTTGAGGCGGTACTGGCACACGAAATCGGTCATGTAGCAAATGGCGATATGGTAACGCTTGCACTCATTCAAGGCGTGGTCAATGCCTTTGTGATGTTTTTTGCACGCATTATTGGCAACTTTGTGGATAGAGCCATCTTTCGCAATGAAAGCGACAGCCCTGGCATTGGCTATTTTGTTACAAGCATCGTGATGGATATTTTACTTGGCATCTTAGCAAGTGCCATTGTCATGTGGTTTTCTCGCCTGCGTGAATATCGTGCCGATGAAATGGGTGCACGCCTTGCAGGTCGTGATAATATGATTGCTGCATTAAATGCCCTACGCCCTGCTGAGGCTCGCCCAGATCAAATGCCAGAAAGCATGAAAGCTTTTGCAATTTCAAGCGGTCAATCGCAAAGTTTTAGCATTGCCAGTCTTTTTCGTAGCCACCCCACACTTGATGATCGCATCGCATCATTACAAAAATTGCCAAGCTGACTAAGTCACTCATCAAAATCAGCTTTTTAATTAGCATCATAAAAACCTTGCTCTCGTACAAGAGCAAGGTTTTTTAATCAACATCTGGTTAGCAAGTTTTAATCAATTCAAGGTTACTTTCATAACGCTCAACCTTTTTGATTTTTTTGTCATTATCATCAATTCATACCATCAGACATGCAAATCATGTCCACAGCGGTCGCAAAACTTTGCTCCTGTGGCGTGTCCAAATTTACCACAATTAGGACAACTGATCGGTTGTAATTGCGGTCGCATGGTACGAGTTAATTCTGCCGTAAACACCCCTGTTGGTACAGCAATAATCGCATAACCTGCTATCATCACCATACTAGCAATCGCTTGCCCCATGGGTGTTTTTGGCGATATGTCCCCATAGCCAACGGTCGTCATCGTAACAATCGCCCAGTAGATAGACAACGGAATGCTGGTAAAGCCATTTTCAGGCCCCTCAACAATGTACAGCACCGAACCAAAAATAGTTACCAACAGCAAAAGCGATAGGAAAAAGACAATAATCTTATGCTGAGAGGTCTTAAAAGCAGCTGCCAAAAAACCCGCTTGGTGCATGTACGACTTTAATTTAAAAACCCTAAAAATTCGTAAAATTCGTAAAATCCGCACTACCAAAAGATACTGTGTACCCACAAAAAACAAACTCAAATAAGTTGGCAATAAAGCAAGCAAATCCACAACCCCAAAAAACGATAAAACATATCGCTTGCGATTGGGCGATGAATACACCCTTAATAAGTATTCAATGGTAAATAAAACTGTAAAAAACCATTCTGCATATAAAAATAACTTTCCGTATTGCAATCTTAAATAAAGCACGCTGTCAAGCATGACTATAAGCACACTCGCCAAAATACCAACAAGCAATGCAATATCAAAGAGTTTGCCACCTTTGGTATCCGTACCTTCGATGATGACATGAATACGCTCTTTTAGGAGATGGGTTTTATGATAAGGGCGGATTAAACGCATTGATTTTCTTGTTTTTTAAGGTTGGCATATTTTAGCCCAAAACCACAAAAAAAACCACCAGCCAATGAATTTGGCAGGTGGTTTTTAGGTAGACTTAGTACTTTATCGCTTAAAATTTTGCCATAAACTCATCAAAGGCACTCATAAAGCCCTGCAAAGTGTTTTTGGCTTGTTCGCTGACAAGCTCGCCATTGTCGTCAAACGCCCCTGCAAAAATACCACCAATCACCCCTGCAAACGGACACACGGGCATATTGATATAAGTACCGCTGGCAATCACACGCAAAGCGTCCACCGCACGGTTGCTACCGCTGGCGTTGGCACTGGCAAGCCCCAAAGGTTTGCCAATCCACAGGCTTTGACCTGCTGGACGAGAGATGACATCAATGGCGTTTTTTATCATCGCTGAATAACTGCCATTGTGTTCTGGCGTTACCCAAATCACACCGTCCGCTTGTTTGATAGCATCTCTGACACGGGTATAAGCAGGCACATCTTGGGTGTCCAAATCACGGTCATACAAAGGCAAATCGCCAATATCCACCAAGGTTAATTGCAAAGACGGTGGGGCAATTTTTTGTAAATGCTTGGCAAGCCGTTGATTGACAGAAGTTTGGCTTTTTGAACCAACCAAAACAGCAATATGTTTTGTCATCGCTTTTCTCTCTTTAAAAAGTAGTCTTTAAAGTAATCTTAAAAAAAATTAACTTTAAAATCGGTTAAAGTTTGGTTTTTGGGTATTGTGTGATTGATTTTAACAAATAAACGGTTATTTACAAAAACCCAATTTTCATTAAAAACAATCACATTTGGCCTTAAATCGCTTAATTGACTTTAAACTGCCTAATTTAGCGTAAATCAAACAATTTAGCGTAAATCAAACAACAAAAACTCACAGTCGCTGTCTGCCACCACATCACAAGCACAAAGTTCGCCCATCGCCACGCCATCGCCTTGATGCAGGGCATTGCCATTGATGCTCAAATCGCCTTTGACCATTTGTAGCCAGTAGTGGCGGTTTTGATTGAGTAAAATATTGTCTTTGTCGTCTTTGGTGTATTGATACCGCCACAGCTTGGCATCTTGATAGACCTTAAACGAGCCGTCATCGCCATTGGGCGACAAAATCAGCGTACCGCCTTGTTTGTCGTCAAAGCGTTTTTGGTCGTATCTGGGGGCGATGCCAAATTCATTGGGCTGTATCCAAATTTGCAATAGGTGCAAGGTTTGGCTATCGCTTGGGTTAAATTCTGAATGGGTAACACCTGTGCCTGCCGACATTATCTGAAATTCGCCTGCCACAAAGTCTTTGACATTACCCATACTGTCTTTGTGAGTAATCGCTCCTGCCAGCACATAGGTCAAAATCTCCATATCCTTGTGTGGGTGCGTACCAAAGCCCATTGTCGGTGCGACACGGTCTTCATTGATAACTCTTAGGTCAGAAAACCCCATAAAATCAGGGTCATAATACTGCCCAAAAGAAAAGCTGTGGCGAGCGTCCAGCCAGCCGTGATTGGCACGCCCACGCTCACAAGACTTTCTGATATAAAGCATTTTAACTTCTCGCATTCATTGTAGATTGTGTGAATTATAAAGTTTTTTTATTAATCATTAAATAGTCATTATAGATAAAACTTATCCATATATGGCACAATGAATAGGCATAAATCAAAATACAGCCGTATTTTAAGATTTGAACTATTTTTTGCAAAAATTTTATCATTGAATAGGCATGGTATGAAGCTTTTTTATTATTCAATAAATGGCTATAATAAAGAATATTTATCTGTATGTAGAATAATCATTATGCAATATTTGGAACAAATGGCATTATTTGTAGCAGTCATTAAAAACAAAAGTTTTAGCAAAACTGCTCAAAATCTAAATATCCCACAATCTACTTTATCTCGCAAAATCAATGAATTAGAAAATCATCTTGGCTTAAAACTCATTCACCGCACCACACGAAAATTGGAACTCACCGAAGCAGGGCAGTTTTATTTTGAACGAGCGGTGGCGATTGTGGAGGAAACCGAACGCACCCATCAAGCGATGAACGGCCTGAAAATAGAACCAAAGGGTGTGTTAAAACTGTCAGTCAATAATGAAATTGCTGATTGGCTGATGACGATTTTACCCAAATTTCATCAAAAATACCCCATGATTCAGCTACATATTGATGTATCTGCTCACAAAACTGACCTTTTGACAGGGGGTGTGGATATGGTGATACGGGCTGGCACACCCAAAGAAGGTCATTACATCGTCCACCCATTGACCCACACCGCCTTAAATTTATTTGCTGCCCAAAGTTATCTAGACACATTTGGCATACCCAAAACGCCTGATGAGCTGACCGAGCACTATGGATTGGCATTTATGGGTGTGTCGTCTTGGACATTGTCCTGCGGTACCAAAACACTAAACACCCACCCCAAAATGCTCTATCACTCCAATAGTTTTCGTTTGCTTGGCGGGCTTGCTAGGCAAGGACTTGGACTGGCATTATTACCAAACATCACTAATAATACAGACCTTGTGCAGGTACTGCCTGACTGGCAAGGTGAGTCTGTGCCGATTGTGATTTTGACCGCCACACGACTTTTGCCAATTAAAGTGCGTTATATGATTGATTTTTTGAAAGAAAATATTGAACAACTAAAAATATTTGGTCAGAATATTGATAGAAAAAATTTTACAACTGTTGCGTAACACACCAATTTCGTTTCAATTTTTATTTTTAAGGAAACATTATAGCAGGTCATAGCAAATGGGCGAACATCAAACACAAAAAAAAGCCAAACAAGCCTTGGACAGCAAAACCGCCAAATTACGAAGAAATAGACTATAAAAACACAGCGTGCCTTAGATATTGGCAAATTCATTGAAAAATTGTATAATAAACTATTTTATTTTAGCAAAATATAGGTGCATTATGGCAGGTCATAGCAAATGGGCGAACATCAAACACAGAAAAGCCAAACAAGACGCCGCAAAGGGCAAAATTTTTACCAAAATCATTCGTGAGATTGTCTCGGCAAGTAAAGCAGGCGACCCAGACCCCAACGCCAACCCCCGCCTGCGTGCCGTGCTAGAAAAAGCCAATGCCGCCAATATGACCAAAGATGTCATCAAGCGCGCCATTGAGCGTGGGCAAGGCGGTGGCGAGGGCGACAATGTCCAAGAAATCACCTACGAAGGCTATGGCGTGGGCGGTGTGGCGGTGATTGTGGAGACGATGACCGACAATGTCAATCGCACGGTAGGCGAGGTTCGCCACGCATTTAGTAAGCACGGTGGCAATCTTGGCACGAGTGGTTCGGTGGCGTATTTGTTTAGTAAGCGTGGCGAGATTGTCTTTAATGACACAAGCCTTGAAGACAAAGTGATGGAGATTGCCTTAGAAGCTGGGGCAAGCGATATTGAAAATGACGGGATAAGCCTACTTGTGATTACCGAACCCAACGATTTTGGGGCGGTGGTGGACGCTTTGGCAAATGCAGGACTCAAAGCCGACAGTATGGAGGTTACGATGTCGCCGTCTACGACCGCCGATATTGATAACCTTGACGATGCCCAGCGTGTGCTAAAAATGATTGATATGCTTGAAGATTTGGACGATGTGCAAGAAGTCTATACCAATGTCAATTTTAGCGATGATGTGATGCAAGCACTGGATGCGTGATTTGTTGCGGTGATGATTGATTGGCTGTGATAAATACAAATTGTCATAGCCAATTTTTGTTTGTAAAAATTCACAAAAATACACCAAGCCATTATTTAAGCCCAATATGGGTCTATCAAATATTCTAGACCCACCAAAAAGCCATTTACATCATTGTTGCTCAAAAAAGTACAACATTCAACACTGTTTTGGCTTGGCAGATTTATCACAACCAAACACCATCAAAAACCAAATACACTGTTAGCCATTCTAATCAAGCCAAGCCTTGATGATTGATATTTAGGAAAATTATGCTCACCCCTACCCTACACGCCATATTGCAAGCCACTGTTTATGAAGTGGCACACACCACACCGCTTGACAAAGCCCACAAATTAAGCGAGCGACTGGGCTGTGATATTCGTCTCAAACGAGAGGATTTACAGCCTGTGTTTAGCTTTAAATTGCGTGGGGCGTACAACAAAATCAGCCAACTTAGCGATGATGAAAAATCAAAAGGCGTCATTTGTGCGTCTGCGGGCAACCACGCCCAAGGGGTGGCGTTTTCGGCACACAAATTGGGGCTTAAAAATTTGATTGTGATGCCCAAAACCACCCCAGACATCAAGGTGCAAGCGGTCAAGGCGTTGGGCGGACAGGTGCTTTTGCACGGCGATAGCTTTGATGATGCCAACCGCTTTGCCCAAACGCTGGCACAACAAGACGGTATGACCTACATCGCCCCCTATGACGACCCCCTTGTGATTGCAGGGCAAGGCACGGTGGGGCTAGAATTGGTTCAGCAGTGGCGTGCGGTGGAATATGTGTTTGTGGCGACAGGCGGTGGCGGACTTTTGGCAGGGGTGGCAGCGTATTTGGGTGCGGTCGCCCCCCACATCAAAGTCGTGGCGGTAGAGCCTGATGGCGCAAGCTGTCTTAAAGTCGCCCTTGACAATGGCAAACCTGTCAAATTGCCCCAAGTGTCCTTGTTTGCCGATGGCGTGGCGGTGGCACAAATTGGCACAAAACCCTTTGAAATCATCAATTTAACCAAATCAAACGGCTTGGGCAAATTGATAGAAAACGAGGTGGTTACCTGCACCAATGACGAGATTTGTGCTGCCATCAAGGACATTTTTGAGGAAAACCGTGCCATTGTAGAAACGGCAGGGGCGTTGGCGGTGGCAGGCATGAAAAAATTCATCAAAAGCCACAAATTACAAAACAAAAACTGCATTGCCATCATTTCAGGGGCGAACATCAACTTTGACCGCTTGCGTTATGTGGCCGAACGCACCGAAATTGGCGAAAACAAAGAGGCGATTTTTGCGGTCAAATTGCCCGAACAAACAGGGGCATTTTTGGATTTTTGTCGTGTGTTACAAGGGCGTAACATCACCGAGTTCAATTACCGTTTGGACGCCACCAACCCAAGCACCGCCCAAGTGTTTGTCGGTGTTGCCCTAAAAGAGGGGCAAAACGAGCGTGCCACGATTGCCAAGCGACTGGGCGAAGGCGGTTATGAGGCTTATGATTTGACGGACGATGAAACCGCCAAAACCCACATTCGCTATTTGATTGGTGGACACGGTAGGCTGGCTGATGAAAAGCTGTTTCGAGTGATGTTTCCAGAACGCCCCAACGCCCTGCTTCATTTTTTGGAAAAATTGGGACAAGATTTTAACATCAGCTTGTTTCATTATCGCAATCACGGAGCGGCTGAGGGGCGTGTGTTGGTGGGCTTGCAAGCGAGTGGCTCATCTGGGCAGATTGTGGATGCACTCACCCACATTGGCTATGAATGCGAGGATTTGAGCGATAATTTGGGTTATCAGGTGTTTTTGAAATAAAAAATAGACTGCAAGATGAATGAAACAAAACAAATCGCCAAACTTGTCATTAAGCTCTTTGTCGTTGGTATAATGATAGTGCTAATGGATAATTATATCCCTAAGCGTGATTATCATACAATAGACCGTATCGTTTTAATTGCATTGATATTGATTGGCATATTTTTGCTGTTTTTAAATGGTAAAATCAATCAGATTGCCTACTTTTTATTGGTTTATATTTTGTATCCGCTTTTGTTTTCTTTTGCACTCTTTAAAACTTGGCATTTTTTCATCATAATGAGTACCACATTGACTATTATGAATATTGAACAAATCATTGGTTTTTTAAAAACTGTTAAAAAATAAAAGGGAGCGATAAGGATAACAATGCAATTATCACAGACCACCAAAGTCGCCACCAAAACCACTGTGATGCCAAAACACATCGCCAGCGACTGTGTCAAATTTTATAAAATCGCCTATCGCTTGCGTTATTTTGTATGGGTAGCATTGCCTATTATTTTTTATATCCTATGGCAAATAGATGAAAAGTTTTTAAGAATGTGGGGCTTATGGATTTTTATCACGCTGATAATCCAAAAAGGCCTACCCATCAACCAAACCATTTTAAAATTTTGTGAAACAGTCAGCGATACACCCACTCATCTTGTGGTTACCCAAAATAGCACAAAAATTTGCGTAGATTATGATAATATTCAACGCGTTGATTATCTGTTTGGGTGGGGGTGGCTTAATTGTTATTATGTCAAAATTACCCTAAAAACGCCTTGGCAGATTGGCAATCATATTTATTTTGTCGCTTGGCAGGATATTAACAACCGACAAAAAAGCAGTGAAACTTTGGCGTGGATTGACAGGCTACAAACCATCATCAATAAAAATTGACAATGCACTGCTTATTTTGGTATAAAGTAGCACTTTTTATCACAAATCAATTATTTATTTTTTATGCAAACACCACCAAACCCACCAAACAAAGTCCGTAGAGCCTTACAAAAATTTAAAGACGGTTTTTAGTATATTTAGTAATGCTTGTCTATTTGGTAAAATGTGATAAAATAATTGGCTTTTTTGATAAAAACCAAACTTTTATTTATCAAAATTATCATTAAATAAAAATAATTTTAGGTTGTACAATGAAAAAATTACCCGCCAAAGCCCTAAAATTTGCTTTTCCTTTTGTTTTGTCGCTTATGATGAGCGGGGTCATTTCGCTTGTCAATGTTGTACGCATTGTTGGTTTTCACGATGGGTTACTTTCTCGCTGGCTTTTGGCGTGGGCGATTTCTTGGGCGATTGCCTTTCCGACCGTGTTTGTTGTGATGCCCATTGCTCGCAAAGTGGTGGGGCTTTTTGTTGAGATGCCCCCTACCGCATAGGATTTTTTTGTTTTATTTTAAAGAGTAAAAAAATACTACCAAATTCTATTTTGGATTTTTGTCGCAAATTAGAAGGGCGAAACATTACCGAGTTTAATTACAGACTGGACAAAAGCCGTCCTGATGTCGCCCAAGTGTTTGTGGGCGTGGCACTAAAAGACGCCTGTGAGCGGACGCACATTGTCAATCACTTAAACGACACAGGCTATCCTTCGTTTGATTTGACCGACGATGAAATTGCCAAAACGCACATTCGCTATTTGATTGGCGGACACGCACGCTTGGCGGACGAAAAGCTGTTTCGGGTGGTGTTTCCTGAACGCCCCAACGCTCTTTTGCATTTTTTGGAGAAATTGGGGCAAGATATTGTGGACGCACTGACCGATATTGGCTATGATTGCGAAGAGCTGACCGACAATTTGGGGTATCAGGTGTTTTTAAAGTAACATTCAAGCAAGCTAAAAAAAACAAAAAAGACAGGCTTAACAGTTTGTCTTTCTTACTCATTTTTTGGTCAAACCTAGACAAATACACTTGGTAAGCCTTATGAGTTAAGTTTGGCAAATATCAATCTAATTGCTCCGACCGTTCAGCAAATTTTTAATCGGCATCACCACTTTAAAAATACTACCGACATTTTTTTGACTATCAATCTGCAACACACCACCATAATGGGCAATGGCGTGTTTGGCGATGGCAAGCCCAAGTCCACTACCGCCTGTCTTACGACTTCTGCCCTTATCTACTCGATAAAATCTCTCAGTCAAATGCACCAGATGTTCGCCATCAATACCCTCACCATCATCCTTAACAAAAAAGACAATTTCTTTATCTATTGACAGATGAATATCAATGTTTGTGCCACTGTCGGTGTGGCGAATGGCATTAAAGATGAGATTGCTAAACACACTATACAGCTCTTTTTGCATACCATCAACCCAGATGTCAGGAGCGATGTTAGCATGAATATGATGTGTTTTACCAAGCATTAATGCCTCTTGATAAATACTAATCATCATGTCAGACAGATTGACAGGCACAGTATCCTCTGGTGGTTTTTCTTCATTTTCTAAGCGAGAGAGTGTTAAAAGTCCCTCTATGAGATCAAGCATTCGTGCGGATTCTTTTTGCATTAAGCCCACAAACTCAAGCTGTAAATTACGGTCAAGCTCATGATCATTCAGCATTTCCAAAAACCCTTGAATCACAGTCAAAGGCGTGCGAAGTTCATGGCTAACATTGGCAATGAAGTTATTTTTGGAAATGTTTAGTTTTTCGTTGGCACTGACATCATGAGCAATGAGCATGGTGGCGTTTGATTCTATGGGAATTAAGGTAATTTGTAGCGTTGTTTGACCTAAGGTTAGCTTGGTTTTGATGTCTTGTTTGGGGTTTTGTGGCTGGGTGAGCTTAGCATGGTGATTGTCCAAAAAGTCAGAAAAACCCTCATCATTCACCTGCTCTTTAAAAGACAATTTAAGGTTATCTGGGCGAAAATATTGTATCGCCCTCTCGTTTTGCCATTCAATCCGCCCTTTTTTATTTAGGATAATCACCGCACTTGGGAAACCTGCGATGATGCGGTTTAGCCTTTGTACTTCAAGAGTCAGTCGCTCTTTATGCCTATCTTGGCGATTTTGATTTTCAAAGATTTTATCAAAGATCACTTGCCAGCCACCAAACTCACGCCCTGTACGCCCACCTGATAAGGTAATGGGCTGTTTGGTGTCAGTCATCAACCATTTGCTAAGGCGTGATAAATTAATGCTATGATACACACCCCATAAGCCCAGCACCACACACGCAAGTGATAAGCCTAGCACCTTGTCTGCCAACATACAGCCAAATACCAAGGCAAACAAAGCAAAACCAATAGCAAAAATACACTGCCACATCAAGCGTTACCACCCTTATCATCAAAAGCATAGCCTACGCCACGCACTGTCTGCACATAGTCAGCCACACCACCTATCTCAAGCTCACGCCTTAACCGCCTGATATGCACATCAACCGTGCGTTCCTCAATAAAAATATGGTCGCCCCACACAAGGTCAAGCAGCTCTGTACGGCTATAAATCCGTCCTGTATGCGTCATAAAAAAATGCAAGAGTTTAAATTCGGTCGGTCCAAAGTGAATGGTCGTACCGTCCACAACAGCAGTGCGGTCAACAGGATTTAGCACAAGTTTACCCACCTTGACCGTATGATCGGTCTTGTGTGGTGTACGGCGGCGTAAGAGTGCTTTAATACGAGCAATCAGCTCTCGTGGACTAAATGGCTTGGTGATGTAATCATCTGCCCCCATACCCAACCCCAACTCCATATCCGCCTCCTCACCTCGTGCGGTCAGCATAATGATGGGTAAGTCTTTGGTGCGTGTGTCTGTGCGTAGTACTTGGGCAAATTCTACACCCGAAATCCCTCCAAGCATCCAATCAAGTAGCACCACATCAGGCAGTTTATCATTGATGATTTGCTGTGCCTCCTCGGCACTTTGACTTAAAATCACCTCAAATCCTGCCTGCTCCAAAGCAAACTGTATCAGTCTTTGGATAGGCAATTCGTCCTCAACAACCAGTATGTTTGGCATCATCATTCCCTATGGATAATATACAAAGATATTATAAAACGAAGTCCACCTTGTAATCTAGCCAAAATTTAGCCAAATTTTCCTGTGATATAGTCATGCGTAGCTTTGACATTAGGCTCGCTAAACATCATTTTAGTATCACCAATTTCCACAAGCTCACCTAGATACATATAAGCGGTGCGGTCAGAGACTCTTGCTGCTTGTTGCATATTATGTGTTACAATGGCGATTGTATAATCATGCTTTAATTCCCCAATCAGCTCTTCAATATAGCCTGTTGATATTGGGTCAAGGGCAGAGGTTGGTTCATCAAGCAATAACACCTCTGGTCGGCATGCCACTGCACGAGCAATACATAACCGTTGCTGCTGACCGCCTGACAATGAATTACCTGATTGTTTTAACTTATCCTTCACTTCATTCCACAAAGCCGATTTTTTGAGTGCCCACTCAACTCGCTCATTCATTTCATCTTTGCTTAATTTTTCGTAGAGTTTTACCCCAAAGGCAACATTGTCATAAATAGACATTGGAAAAGGAGTTGGCTTTTGAAAAACCATACCAACTTTGGCACGAAGTAAATTGACATCGGTATGATCATCTAAAATATTCATACCATCAAGTAAAATTTTACCTTCTGTACGGCTTTCATTGTAAAGGTCATACATACGGTTAAAACTTCTAAGCAAAGTAGATTTACCACAACCAGATGGTCCAATAAAAGCAGTAACTTTTTTGTTTAAAATATCTAAATTGATGTTTTTTAGGGCATGAAAATTACCATAATAAAAATTAAAATCTTGCACACTGATTTTAACAGTAGGTAATGTATTTGGTGAATCTAGCATTTTTTTAATCTCAAAAGTTTGGTTAAAAATGAGTAATCATCAATAAATTTTACAGTCAATGTAAAATGTAGAAGCAAATCACAACACTTGTACAGTCTTTACTTAATTTTTTGGTTACATCAACAAATCATTTATAAAGCCATCATCGATTAAGTTTTAGACTGAATCAATCTTGCTACAATGTTGGTAAACAAGACAGTAAGAGCAATCAAAAGAGCTGCTGTCCATGCCAGTGTATGCCAATCATCATATGGACTCATTGCAAATTGGTAAATGACATTCGGTAGATTTGCCATAGGGGCTGACATATCAGTGCTGAAAAATTGGTTATTTAAAGCAGTAAATAGTAAGGGGGCGGTTTCACCAGAAATGCGGGCAAAACTTAATAACACCCCTGTTACCACACCTGTTTTAGCGGCTTTTAGCGTTACCATTAATACCAATTTATACTTAGGTGTGCCAAGTGCAAAAGCTGCTTCTCTTAGGCTATCAGGGACAAGCCTTAGCATATTCTCGGTTGTTCTTACCACCACAGGAATGACAAGAAGCGACAATGCCAAAGAACCCGCCCAACCTGAAAAATTGCCCATTGGCACAACAATGAGACCATAAATAAACAGACCAATCACAATAGACGGTGCGGACAGTAGAATGTCATTTAAAAATCTAGTAACAGTAGCAAGTCGACTATCTCGCCCAAATTCTGCCAAATAAATACCACACAAAATCCCAATCGGTGTACCAATCAACAGTCCACTTAGGCTAATCAAAAGACTGCCAACAATGGCATTTTTTAGACCACCAAACATCATTGGTGGTGGGGTATTTTGAGTAAAAATATGACTACCAAGCCCTGTAACGCCTTCATAAAATAAAGTATAAAAAATCCAGCCCAACCAAAACAGCCCAAAACTCATCGCAAAATAACAAAACCATAAAGAGGTACGATTTAGCATTCTACGGCGTGCATAAATGGCATTACTGCGTGTTTTATTGACTGATTTTTGTAGCGTTTCGCTAAGATCACTTAGACCATCAAAGCTACTTAGAGGACTTTTGTTTTGCACTTGTATTTGCATGATATTTTCCTAAAATAAGATTTTAATAACATTTTTTTGACTACAGAGTGAAGCACTTGTCTGATAAATTTTGGTAAATTATTTATTAACCTTACCAAGCATTAGCTTTGAAACGCACAGCACAATAAAGGTAATCACAAACAAAATCAGACCTAAAAATAGTAGCGATGAGATGTGCATGGGATCAATAGCTTCAGCAAATTCATTGGCAAGGGCTGAAGTAATAGACACGCCAGAGCTGAATAAATCAAGGCTAAGATTAAAAGTATTGCCAATAATGAAAGTTACCGCCATCGTCTCACCCAAAGCACGCCCAAGCCCTAAGATGATTCCACCAACCATACCCATTTTCGTGTAAGGCAAAACAATATTTTTGATGACTTCCCAACGGGTCGCCCCAAGCCCATAGGCAGATTCTTTGAGCATGGGTGGCACAATCTCAAACACATCACGCATCACAGAGGCAATGAATGGAATAATCATTATCGCCAAAATTAGTCCTGCCGCCAAGATACCAATCCCCATTGGCACACCTTTAAAAAAATTATCCAAGACAGGGATTTTCCCAACAGTGGTGGCAAGGCTTGGTTGAATGTATTTGGCAAAAATCGGTGCAAAAACAAACAAACCCCACATGCCATAAATGATAGAGGGAATGCCTGCAAGTAGCTCAATGCAAATACCAAGTGGCTTTTTTAGCCATTTTGGGCAAAGCTCTGTTAAAAAAGTTGCAATACCAAAACTAACAGGTGTAGCGATAGCAAGAGCAATTACCGAGGTTACAATCGTACCATAAATCGGAGCCAAAGCCCCATATTCACCAGAGATCACATTCCATTCATTAGAGCTTAAAAAACCAAGACCAAACTGCTGAATACTTGGCATCGCTCCATAGATAAGACCAGTTAAAATACCAGCCAATATAAGCAGTACAAATACCACAAACAGGCGAGTTATTCCCACAAAAGCCTTATCTAGTCGGTGCTGATTTTTTAATTTTTTACTTAATACTGTATCCATAATAAACCTGATTGGTTGATTTGAGTTAAGGGCATTAAAACACCCCTAACCAATCTATCTACACTGCTAAGATAATTAATATTGCCAATTACCAACCTTTTACTGACTTTGATACAATGCTTTACCATCTTGCCCAACAACTTTTGCCCACTCTTTGCGGATTAAAGATTTGGTAGCATCAGGCAATGGTACATAGTCTAGGTTTTTTGCCATTTCATCACCATGACTAAATGACCAATCAAAAAATGCCAGAGCTGACTTCGCATTATCATCACTGGTTGGATTTTTATGCATTAGGATAAAAGTTGCTGCTGCCAATGGCCATGCATTTTGAGCGGACTGGTTGGTCAAAACCACATTAAAGCCCTTATTTGCCGTCCAGTCGATATCAGCCGCTGCCTTAAAGGTTTCTTGGTCAGGTTGCACAAAACTACCCGCACTGTTTTGAAGTTGAGTGTAGCTCATCTTATTTTGTTTAGCATAGGCGTATTCCACATAGCCAATAGAGTTTTTAACACGCCCCACATAGGTTGCCACGCCTTCATTACCTTTACCTGCCGTACCCGTTTGGGCGGTTGGCCATTTAACGGTCTTTTCGACACCAACCGTATTTTTCCAATCATCAGACACTTGAGCAAGATAATTAGTAAAAATAAAAGTCGTACCAGAGCCATCTGAACGAAATACAGTAACAATATTTTCATCAGGCAGGGTAATGTCAGGATTTAGGGTGGCGATAGCAGGGTCGCTCCATTTGGTAATTTTCCCCAAATAGATGTCGGCCAGCACCCTACCTGTTAGTTTAAGCTGCCCTGCTGCCACACCATCGATGTTCACAATGGGTACAACACCACCAATGACGGTTGGAAACTGAATCAATCCTTCTTTTTCCAGCTCTTCGCTACTCATTGGAGAGTCTGTCGCCCCAAAGTCTACCGTTTTGGCGATGATTTGCTTGATGCCACCTGATGAGCCGATGGACTGATAATTCACCTGACCACCAGTATTTTGCAAAAATCCATTCGCCCACTGTACATATACAGGCTGAGGAAATGATGCTCCTGCCCCTGTTACGGTCATTATGACTTTATCGTTACCATTGGCTTGAACGGCAGTTTGTGGCGATTGAGCTTGCTCGCCCAGTTTTTGAGACTTATCCTGACAAGCAGTCAGGCCAAGTGCTAAAAAGACTGACGCCATAGTTAGTAATGTATTTTTTTTCATTACTTGCTCCTTTTGAGAGTTAAAAATTGACGGAGAGTTACCACTAACTTACTTGGCAGGCATTTTAACAAGCAAAAATGACAGCTATATGACAAATGAAAAATTATCCAACACCAATATGATAATATTCATTCTTCATACAACAAACTCATTTTAAGGACAATAAAATAAGGCTATCACGCAAGGTGAATAGCCTTATTTTATTAATTGGTCATGAATATAATTTTGTTCTTGAAAAATCTACTGTGATTGCAGGTATTAACCCAAATACAGATCAATTGATACATCTAAATAGTCAAATTTTTGCTTTATTTTAGACTCTACCTAACAACCAAAACAAAAAGAGATAATGAATGCTCTTTTAAAATTTCATCAATTTTTTTAAAGCATCTGATATTTTAAAAGAACACTCATTGCATCAACTCCATCATTTCCACTTTGTGAACCGCCAGCTCGTCTATAATCTCATGGTCTTTGTAATTGATGGCCTTTAAAAAGCTGATGAATGCTTGTTCGTTATGGTCGGTAGCTCGTTTTGAAAGTTCAAAACCTAGAAAAATCAAGGGCTATCGCACGATTGTGGATAGCCCTAGATTATTGAATGGTCGGAGTGGCGGGATTCGAACTCGCGACCCCTTGCACCCCATGCAAGTGCGCTACCAAGCTGCGCTACACCCCGAATAGACAACATATTCTACTAAAATTTTCAGATTTTGCAAGTATTTTATTTTAGGTTTTTACTACACTCACTCACCAAATAAATACCAGCTCACACATGGCACCACATATCACCAATCACTTTGGTAGTTTTGGTGGTTTGTCAGGTTTTGGTAATGGTGTGGTATTATGACCCTCCTCGACCACCAGTTCCTGTACGATTTCGCCATCATTATGATGCTCAGCAATGGCCTCACGAATGTCTTTATTATTTGCATCTGCCCTATCTTTTGGTTTACTTCCCAGTCTACGCACCACATAGTTATCTGGTAGCACACGAGCATTTGACTCTTTTTCATCAGTCCAATCCTCATAAATCACACGCCCTTCGCTGTCAATTTGTGCATATTTAACCGATTCACTTCTTGGAAAAAAGAAGTCCCATGGATTGACTAAAAAATGCCGCCAAACCAGACTTCCCAAACCTTTCCACTCGGTAAATTCCACCTCTTTTGAACGCAACGCCACAAGCAGTGCCAGTGAAAAGCTGACCAATAAGTTCACCGCACCGATGAGTAGCACCCCAATAAAAGACCAAATCATCAGACCCCAAGTCAAATCCTGCGGAGACAGATAAAACAGCCCATGCACCAAATTAGCAGATGCAAAGGCAATGTGGCGAATATCAAGTGGCAATCCTAGCATATAACCAATCGTTGCCGTACTGCCCAAAAAGCAACCAAAGATAAAGTTGCCCATAATCGCACCAAGATTTGCCTCAATAAAACCACCTAATTTTTCTTGCCAAGAGCATGGCAACACACGGGACAGCAAATGATGTCGTCTGATGCGTTCACCAATTTTATTATAAGCAGAAAGATTGTCATAATAACCAGCAATCAACCCTGATAAGAATAAAAAAACACCTGCAATTGCTGCATGAGGCAATGACAAAGAGCGGATTGGATCAAGCTCATGCAGCAGGTGTGCCGCTTTTGAGCCATCAATCATTGGCGTACCCATAAAATACGACCAAGCATAGGCTATGGCAAGTGCAGTTGGTATGGCGATAGAAATATTTCCCAAAATTGCAACAAACTGCGTCCGCATGATATCAACAATCAACTCAGACAACTTTGTCATTTGTTTGGCTTTTTTATTAGCCGAACCCTCTGAGATGGTTGATGCAATAGCAGCGGCGGTCATGGCTGGTTGCTTGGTAGCAACCGTACCACCCACAATATGGATACCCACAAAACCCAAACCATAAATCATACTATTTACAAACGCCCTACCAATCGGTGCTAACACTAAGGCATAAGATAAAATCTTAATCGTTGCCATAAAAGCAATAAAAAACCCGCCAATCGCTGCTTTTTTATACATTTTGCGATAGCCTGTACGATCGGTACTGATGTAATGCTCCCCAACACGGCTGGCATTTTCGGTAACCTTACGCGACAATAATTTGGTATTGCTTTCAATCAAATACCCAAAACTATATCTTGTCTTTGCCGTACGCACAATTTGGGCAGTCAGCTCAACAATTGCCTCATCACGCTTTTTTTTATTATCTGCCACCAGCTCAATCAACACCTGCATTCGGTGCAGGCTTTGCTCTAATCGCACTAGCATATTGGTCAGACGGATTGAGATGCCTGTTTTATAGATGCGTTTTCGTACATTGGTAACAATGTCTTCGCATTGCTCTAACATCACCAATAGTGGTGCAGGGCTGATATCCTCATCAGGCGTAACATCAGTCATCAAATCAAGCTCATGCACTTTACGATACTGATTAACAAACAAAACAGCCTCTTGATTTTGAGCAACAAAAGCAGCAGAATGGTTTAACATCTGTGGGTAAGCTGCCATTAAGTCAAGATGCAGCCCCATACCACTGATGCGATATGACAAGATGACAATGGCGTTTAGAATGCTGTTTTTGGCAGTTGCCACCAACGCCAAATCCTCCTCATCAACACAAATCATCTCGATGAGTTTATCCCATTTGCCCGCATCAATAGAGCGTACCCAGCGTAAATCACTGCGTTCATTAAACAAAAAGCTGGCAAGCTCAACCACCGAATCCTCTTCAGGCAATAATGGTAAGAGCCGATGCCCAATAAGACGATTCATGCTATAAAAAAAACTTTGGTCAGAAGCGATGCCTGTGTCAGTATAAAGCGTTACTTGGTTATACTGATTGGTTAGCCGTAAAATAAATGCAGCAAGCCCAGAGCCGTATTCAGGATTAACCTCAATCAGTTTTATCAGTTCATCCATCTTATGGTTGGCAGCATCTTCATCGCCCTCGGCCACCCTAAGCTCATCAACAAGCTGTTTTAATGCTTGCAAATCTGGCGCATCTTTTAATGCCAAAATGCGTTGTAAAATTTCTTCAAGATTGGTGTGTGTGGAGTCGTACAACAATTCTCTCCCAATATTTAGGCCTAACTAGGCATTGATTTAATCATTACCATATTGGTACCATCAAGAGCTACGCTTAGCAGCAAGCATGGCTTGAATGTTAGACAAATAATCCTGTGCTACTTGCTTTGGGTCTTTATTGGCAACTTTTTTGGCAGGATAGTCAATATGGTCGGCTGGCAGTTCGTCTAAAAAACGAGATGGTGAAGTTTGTCTAAAATCCCCACCTGCTCGGCGTTTTTGTGCAAGTGTTAAGGTCAGTTCCAATCTTGCACGGGTAATGCCCACATACATCAGCCGTCGCTCTTCTTCAATATTATCTTCCAGCAAAGAATTGCGATGTGGCAAAATCTCCTCTTCCATACCAATGATATAAACATAATCAAATTCCAAACCCTTAGCAGCGTGCAGGGTCATCAAATTCACTTTATTGGTATTTTCTTCTTCTTGCTGTTGTTCTAGCATATCAAGCAACATCATTTTACGAATGACCGCCTCAATGGTCTTATCATCATCTTCCTCAGCACGATCAATCAAAGTGGCGATGCTTTGATATAACGATTCAATATTATCCAGACGATTTTTTTCTTGTTGCGGGGTCTTGCTATCTTCTTTAATATAGTCAATATAACCTGTTTCAACAATCATCTGACGAACCAATGGCATAGGATTGGCATTATCATACAACTGCTTGGTATAATGTTCAATAAAGTCAGCAAAAGCATATAGCGTACTACTTGCCTTTGACCCTATCGCTGATTTTAAGCCTGTATGTGAGCAGGCAGACAATAAAGATATGCCATACTCTTGGGCAAACAAACCCAGCTTTTCTAGGGTTGCTGACCCCATACCACGCTTGGGCGTGTTAATAATGCGTAAAAAGGCTGCATCATCATCAGGATTAAGAATGATTCTAAGATAGCTCATCACATCTTTAATCTCAGTACGAGCAAAAAATGAAGTGCCGCCAGAAAGTTTGTAAGGCACATTTAACTGGCGAAGTTCGGTTTCTAGCACTCTGGCTTGAAAATTAGAACGATACAGCACAGCATACTGCTCCCACAAGTTGCCATGTCGTAGGCGATGTGCGACAATCTCTTTGGCCACTCGTTCGGCCTCATCAAAATCAGACGGGCAGGTAATCACACGAATCTGCGCTCCCTCACCCTTATCCGACCACAATGCCTTATCAAAGACATGTTCATTGTTGGCGATGACTGTATTTGCCGCACTCAAAATACGGTTGGTTGAACGATAATTTTGTTCAAGCTTTACCACATGAAGACTTGGAAAATCCTGCTTTAATAAAGCCATATTTTCAGGTTTGGCCCCACGCCAAGTATAAATTGACTGATCATCATCACCCACCACCGTAAAGCGAGCAGAAGCACCTACCAACAGCTTAACCAGTTCATATTGAACGGTATTGGTGTCTTGATACTCGTCCACAAGCAAATAGCGAATGCGACGCTGCCATTTATCTCGCACCATGTCATTTTCTTTTAAAATCCGTGCAGGCAAAACAATCAAATCATCAAAATCCACAGCGTTATAAGCACGCAAATTGCGTTCATACAAACCATACAGATGGGCAAACATCGCATCTTCTGGCTCAGATAAAGTCGCCAAGGCATCTTCTGGGGCAACCAGATTGTTTTTCCAATCAGAGATGAATTTAATCGCCTTGCCCACCAATTCACGACTTTCTGCCCCACTCATGTTATCACGCACCATCAATTCCATTAAAAGGCGTTTAGAATCATCTGAATCCATGATACTAAAATTCGCCTTCAAAGGAGTGTGCGATAATTCATAACGCAAAAACTGCAAGCCGAACTGATGGAAAGTTGATACCGTCAGACCTCGGGTTTTTTCACTCGGCAAAAGCTTTGATACACGCGCCTTCATTTCACGAGCCGCCTTATTGGTAAAAGTCATTGCTGTGATTCGCTCAGCTGGAATGTTGCACTTTGTAATCAGATGAGAAATTTTTTGGGTAATGACTGAAGTCTTGCCTGAGCCTGCCCCTGCCAAAACGAGCAGTGGTCCTGATACATGGGTTAGAGCTTCTTGTTGGCGGGGATTTAGCTGACTCATATCTTTATCATCTTTTATTTCATTGTATTTAAATGATTTTTTATCAAGGCAAAGGCCCAACAAAAAAGGCAATCATTATAAGCGATTTTGCCTAACAATAGCAAAATTTTTGCCATTTTAATCAAATCACCATAATCCATCATAAGTTCTTACATGAATTTTTAGAATAATGAACAAAAAATACTTTGTTTATCCTTTCAAACTTACGATACAAATAGATGGTACACAGGTGATTGCAAACCGCATACAGCCCGCCCAAAGACAAATGCAAACACAATGACAATTTAACCAATATAAGCTAATAAAATTTTATGTTTAAACACTTTAATTTTTGTTTGCAATGATGTATAATGACATCTTGTTGCAATAAGATAGATTTACATAGCATTTTTATTTAATATTTAAAAATATTGTAAATTATTTATGATTATATAAATCATTGATTTTATTGTAATTTTTCTTAAGGGCCTATAGCTCAGTCGGTTAGAGCAGAGGACTCATAATCCTTTGGTCCACAGTTCGAGTCTGTGTGGGCCCACCAAATTTAAGTCAATGAAATCAAGGGTTTGCGATTTGCAAGCCCTTGATTTTTTTCATCAAAAATTTCACAAAATAAAAAGTAACCATATAATAACCAAATACAAAATTAAACATGACCGCTACAGCAGGGGTGGCTTGACTTGTGGCTTTAAAGACAGGGATTTGACAGGCTGGGGCGTGGGCAGCTTCTTTGGCGGATTTAACATCTAATTTAAAAAATCTGCCGAATTTTTTGGCTAAAATGCCGTGTAGTTCAATGTTTTCATGGATATACTCTAATAAAAAAACCGCTTACGGTATCACAAGCGGTTAGAAAATCTTTTATTTTGGATAATAAAAAAAAGTCAAGATAAATCTTGACTTTTAATATAGTATTTACTATAAAATGTTTTATCAAGACAAGGTGCTGTAACACCAAGTCTTGATAGGTTACCGCCACCGACCTAAGTCAAGTGGTGGCTATCCTATGAGATAAACGATGAAAATGTGCAAAATCGCAATCGTTTTAATCTTGGTCTTGTTACGCACACCTGCTTGGTAAGACTAAGTCAAGCCAAAAGGCTTGAGCTGGGTAGTGCAAGCACCCAGTTTCTCCTAAAACTTAGGATCATCTTACCAACAATTTATTGTCAAATGCCTAAGATTGTCAATACCCCAAAAAGCAAAGCCCAAATCCAAGCCGATTCTGATGCCAAGCGTGGCGTAAAGGTGGCAAGCTATAAATTTCCCATAGAGTTCATTGATGAACTTGCCATATTGTCCGAAAAAACAGGACTTTCACGCTCTGCCATCATCATGCAAGCTGTTAAGGCGTGGCAGCAGACGGCATAAACGAGTGATGACGCACCACCAATGCTGTGCGTCAAAGCCAGCTTTTGCAAAGTTATTTTTGATATAATGGCTCTGGTTGGCATTTTCCCACCAATATTTTCTTACGAATGCCCATAAAGTCTTTGGCCGCATCTTTTAAGTCCATATCAAAAGCGGTGGCAATATCATGGCTTATTTCTTGTTTTGAATATTACGGCTAAAATTAACCGTATTTGCTAAAACCCATCACAATAATAACTTGCTATTATCTACGATAAATGGGATTATTGGGAACGATGGGGGACTGATTGGTATAAGGGGAATGCAAGAGAGTTTCAGGTAGTGAAAGGAAAATGGTTGGAGGTTTGGGTAAGTAAGAATGCGGGTGGGTTTGGAGTTGAGTATGGATTGGCTATGGATGGGTTGGTGTTCTTTTGGGGTGGTTGATATAATCAAGCGTTGATGGATTGATGGATTGATGGATTGATGGATTGATGGATTGATGGATTGATGGATTGATGGATTGATGGATTGATGGATTGATGGATTGATGGATTGATGGATTGATGGATTGATGGATTGATGGATTGATATTTTAGCACAGGCTGATGAGCTTGTGCTTTTTTATTGTCTAAATTTTAGTATTGGTTGGTATTGGTGAGTGGGTTGAGTAAGAGAAATTTCTAAAATGCTTTAAAAGACCGTCAAGGGGTGAGTTTGTCATAATGGACTAAATTAATCCAGCCGACCATCACATGAATGACTTGGGCAGATGGCTAGGCGGACAAACATTGGATGACATTGATGACAACTTCTACCCCTATCATCTTACTGACCGCAGGGCACGGTGGTGCTGATGTCGGTGCGGTAAATACCAGCTACCAAAATAAAACGCACACTGAGAGCGACATTGCTTGTGAGATGCGAAATATTGTTGCTCATATTTTAACAAATGATTATGGCTTGATCGTCAAAACTGACGGTATTGGTAAACAGAATTTGCCCTTAAAGCAGGCCTTGTTAATGATTAAAGGTTCACACCTTGCCATTGATTTTCATACCAATGCGTCTGTGAACAAATCAGCCACAGGCATTGAGTGCTTGACTTTGCCCAAAAATAAAGCTGTTGCCCAAACTCTAAGCCAAGCTGTGGCAAGCGTTACAGACTGGAGGTTGCGTGGTGAGCTGGGGTTTAAACCTGACGGTGCGGGTCAGCACTCACGCCTAGCCTATGCACGCTTTGGTGGGTTGGTGTTTGAGCCATTTTTTATCAGTAATGATGAGGATCTGGCTATTTGGTATGCCAAAAAATGGCTGATTTGTCGTGCTATTGCTGATGGCATTGCTAAGATTTTTGGTGTGAACAAGGTGGATGGTGGTGAAAAGACTGCTTGAACTGTTTACAAGTCCTAAGACAGACCGTTTATCACACACCCGCCTTTGGGCGAATGTGGCAAGCCTTGTGGCCACAATCCAATTCATCCGCTTAAATACCGACGATTGGGAGCTGTGGCTGGTTTATCTGGCTTCCGTGGGTGGTTATGCGGTGGCAAGAAAATTTTTGGCAAGTCGTGATCATGCAAAGCAAAACCCTAACCACATAGGAGATGAACATGAGTGATGTGATAGACAAAGCCCAAAGGCAAAGCGAGATGATATTGGCAAGAGAGCTTAAAAATGCCCAAGTTCACACCAAAAGCACTGTATCTGCCACGCATTGCACTGACTGTGGCGAGCCAATCTCAGAAGCAAGACGGCAAATGGTAGCAGGCTGTGTACGCTGCGTGATGTGTCAGTCTGAGTTTGAACATTCACAAAAGCAGTTAAGGAGATAGGCATGGAAAAGACATTTTGTCAGCATTGAGTTTTGGCAACTTGTTGGGTTTTTACTCTCCTTTTTGGGGGTGTGTTGGGGTTTTGGCAAAATGCTTCTTGCTCAGTTTCAAGCTCAACAAGACGAACGCCAAAAGGCACAAGACCGTATTGCTGAAAAAGTAGAAACCTTGGAAAACTTATTTGCTGAACAAAAAGCCGTCCTGCCCGAAAAATATGTCTTGCGAGAAGATTATATTCGCAATCAAGCGGTGCTGGAGGCCAAAATGGACAGCATTCAAAAGACTTTGACCGAGCTTTTTCGCTTAGAGAGTTCAAAGGCTAAATGACCGTGGCAGATAATGATGGCTAAATAATCATTGGCCAAACGCCAACAACCAAAAAGCAATCACAAACAAAGAGAAGCAAAATGCAAGAAAAAATCCGCCGTGAGGGTATGCGTTGGCATATCATCAACACTCTAAACAAGGCTCGTCCCTACACCACAAGCGAGGTATTTTTGCTTGATGTGATGCGGGGGATTTATGCTGATGTAACGCCCTTAGAATTGCGTCAACAGCTTGAGTATTTGGCAGGCCGTCAATTGGTAGAACTCACCAAAGAGCCAAGTGGTTCGTGGTTTGCCATACTCAACCATAAAGGTGTAGACATTGCTGAATACACCACGGACTGTGAAGCTGGCATTGGGCGACCTGTCAAATATTGGTAAGGGGTGAAAAAATGGCAAAACGAAGTAGCGTAGAACAACTGCCTCAGAGAGTTCGCCATGAGCTTGAACGCAAACTTGCCGATAATGGATTTAGTGATTATACCGCCCTTGCCAAATGGCTGAACGAACAAGGCTATGAAATCAGCCGAAGTGCGGTGCATCGCTATGGAACAAAAATCCAAAAACGCTTTGCCAATATCAAGGCAAGCACTGAGGCAGCAAGGCTGATCGCTGAGGGGGCGTCTGATGAAGGCGACACCAGAAGTGAGGCGTTGGTAGCAATGGTGCAAACAGAATTGTTTGATGCACTCGTGGAAATTGGCGATATGGACGATTTGGGGGCGGTTGAGCGATTCAATATGGTTGCCAAAGCCTCCAAAAATATTGCTGCTTTGACATCGGCAAGTACAAGGTTAAAAGAATATCAAGCCAAATTACAAGTCAAAATTGAACAAACCGCCAGCGAAGTCGCCAAAGTGGTTAAAAAAGGCGGGCTGTCTGACGAAACGGCTGACGAAATCCGCCGTAAGATTTTGGGGATTGGGGAATGAGCCAGCCAAAACGCACCAAACTTAGTCAGGAAATTAGCAAGATTTCTCGCAGTCCAATGGTGTTATTGCCTTACCAACAACGCTGGTGTGCTGACACATCGGCGGTTAAAGTGTGTGAAAAATCACGGCGTATTGGCTTAACTTGGGCTGAAGCTGGCGACTCGTCTCTTTTGTCAGCCAGAACAAATGGAATGAATGTTTGGTATGTCGGCTATAACAAAGATATGGCGTTAGAATTTATCCACGACTGTGGCAACTGGGCGAAGTTTTATGGCTTGGTGGCGGGCGAAGTGGAAGAAACCGAAGAAGTCTTTGTGGATGGTGATGATAGGCAAGCTATTTTAGCGTTTGTCATTCGTTTTGCGTCAGGACACCGCATTACCGCCTTGTCATCTCGCCCCAACAACTTGCGTGGTAAGCAGGGGCGGGTCATTTTGGATGAGGCGGCTTTCCACGAAAACTTGCCAGAGCTATTAAAATCAGCGATGGCTCTGTTAATGTGGGGCGGTCAGGTGCATATTATTTCTACCCATGATGGGGTGGACAATGCCTTTAATGAGCTTGTCAATGACATCAGAGCAGGCAAAAAGCCTTATTCTTTGCACCGCATTAGTTTTGATGATGCCATTGCCGATGGTTTATACCAACGCATTTGTCTAAGGCTTGGCATAGACTGGACACCACAGGGCGAAAGACAGTGGATAGCGGACATTCGGGCAAGTTATGGCGAGGACGCCAAAGAAGAGCTGGACTGTATTCCCAAAAATGGTGGCGGTAAATGGCTAAACCGTGCTTTGATTGAAAGCCGTATGAATCCTTATACGCCTGTCATTCGCCTTGATAAAAATGACGAATTTGCCCTGTTGCCTGAACATAGCCGAGCCAAAGAGATTGATGACTGGATAACCGACACCTTAGAGCCACTCCTTGATGGCTTAGATAAAAGTCGTATCAGCTTTGTGGGCGAGGATTTTGCTAGAAGTGGTGATAAAACTGTGATTGTGCCACTATTGCAATACCCAAATTTGATTTTAAAACCGCCTTTTATCCTAGAACTTGGCAATATGCCCTTTGCTCAGCAAGAGCAGATTATGATTGCCTTATTAAAAGGCTTGCCCAATTTGCGTGGCGGTGCGTTTGATGCTCGGGGTAACGGTCAATCGCTTGCCGAAAAAATGCAAGACACCTTTGGGGCGGATATTATCCAAGCCATTATGCTGTCCGAAAGTTGGTATCGCACCCACACCGCCCCTTTTAAATCCGCCCTAGAAGATGGCACACTTACCGACCTACCCAAAGATGAAGATATTTTAAATGATTTACGAGCCTTTGAGCTTGTGAGCGGCGTGCCACGCATTCCAAGTAGTCGCACACAAGGCACAGACGGCAAAAAACGCCACGGCGACGCAGGTATTGCCTTATTGCTGGCTCATTATGCCAGTCGTGAACTCAATGTCGGTCAAATCAAAGTTGCCACTCGCAAAGTTAAAAGAAAAAGCCGTCTCACCACTGGCTTTTAAGGAATATTAAGAATGACCACTCAAAAACCCCACACCAAAGAAAGCCCCAATCTTGACAAATCCGCCTTATCAGACCACATTGCCGTTGCCAAACGCTTACTGGGTATTGGTGGTTTTACCAGCATCCTACCCAACCCTGATGTGGTGCTAAAACGCCTTGGAATGCGTAGTATCAGCGTGTATCGTGAGCTACTGATTGACCCCATTGTGGGCGGTGCGGTACGCCGTAGAAAGTCGGCGGTCAAACGCCTAGAATATCGCCTAGATACAGAAATGAGTGGGGAGTTAAATGACAAACAGCAAGTGATCATCAAAACAATGCTGGCAAACATTGACCTGTACGAGCTGATTGGGCAAATCTTGGACGCAACGCTCTACGGTTATCAGCCGATAGAAGTCATCTGGGAGCTAAAAGACGGCTACTGGACACCTGTCAAACTGACCGCCAAACCGCAAGAGTGGTTTGGTTTTGATGATGACAGCAATTTGGTGTTGATCGATGGTGTCATCAAAAGACAATTACCTGCTTATAAATTTCTATGCCCTGTGCATGAGGCAACTTATACCAACCCTTATGGCACGGCTGAATTGTCATCGGTGTATTGGGCAACTGTCTTTAAACGAGGCGGACTAAAATTTTGGGCAGAGTTTGCTGAAAAATTTGGTAGTCCTTGGATTATCGGACACGAGCCAAGAAGCAATACCGATAGCGACACCGAAAAGCTCCTTGATGCCCTAGAACAGCTGATGGGCAATGCGGTGGCGACAATCCCCAATGACAGCAGTGTAGAAATCAAAGAGGCAACAGGCAAAACAGGCTCATCACAGGTGTTTGATGACTTTATCCGCTATTGCAAAAGCGAGATTAACATCGCCCTACTGGGGCAAGACCAAACCACCGACAAAGACACCAACCACGCGTCCAGCCAATCTGGGCTTGAAGTTACCCGTGATATTCGGGACAATGATTGTCGTATCGTGGAAAAGTGTATCAACACCTTGCTTGCTTGGGTTTGCGAGCTGAACTTTCACGGCACCATACCGCCCAAATTTGTGCTGTATGAAGAGGAAGTGGGCGACAAAACCCTAGCGGAGCGAGACCAGATTTTGACCGCTCTGGGCGTGTCTTTTAATCAAAGCTATTATGAGCGGGCGTATAACCTATCGGCTGATGAATTTACCCTAAATGCCAAGCCAATGCCTACAAACACCGTACCAACCACCCCCAATTTTAGTGAAAAATCCTTTGCATCACAGGGCGATTTGTCCGACAAATTGGCAATTGGACTACCAAGCGATGATGAGCTGACCACCCAAGTGGGACAAATGCTGAATGATTTTGCCAGTTTGGACAATGCCAATCTGGACAGCGAAACCGCTCTTTTGGAAAAATTAGCCAGCCTTTACCCCAAAATGAACATTGACGAACTGCAAGACAAACTGACCCAAATGCTGTTCATCGCTGATACGCTATCACGGCTACAAACCGAACAAGAAATGGGGCTGCTTCAAGGGGCGGATAGATGAGTAAGATTGACAAACTTACCGATAGACAAATCAAAGCTTTATTTGATATGCCTCCTGAAAAAGCCATTGAACATCTCAAATCCAAAGGCTTGCACATCGGTTGGGACTGGACGGACACGCACGCCATTGCCCACGCACGGAGCTTTACGATTGCCAAAATGACCGCCCTTGATATGCTCTCTGCCACCAAAAAAGCGATAGAGCAAGCAATGACGGACGGCACAGGCTATAAGGGTTTTAAAAATACTGTCAAGCCATATCTGATAAGTCAGGGCTGGTGGGGTGAGACGGTGGAGCGAAATCCCAAAACAGGTCAGCTTGACAAGGTGCAACTTGGCTCTAACCGCAGGCTAAAAACCATTTACCACACCAATCGTCGCACCGCTATCATGACTGCTAAATATGAGCGAATGAAACAGGCGACGGACACGCACCCTTATTGGCAATATTCTGCCGTGCTAGATAGGCGTACTCGTCCCACGCATTCAGCCAGACACGGAGCAGTGTATCATCATACAGACCTATTTTGGTCGCACTCTTATCCACCCAATGGCTTTGGTTGTCGGTGTAGTGTCAAGGCAATCACGGCAAAACACGCCCAAAGGGTCGGTATTGATAAAAGCGATGATGAAACACTGGTTTTGGGCGAAAATGGCTTTGGTGGTAGTCCTGTTGCCAGTCATCTGTTTGACAAACTGTGGTATGACAAGGCAAAGCAAGCCCTAGGGCAAAAACAGGCTCTGCAAGAGATTGCCAAAGACATGGCAAGCGATGTGCGAGTGGCAGGATTTTTGGCGTGGATAAGGCAACTACAAGCCAGCAATAAGCTACAAGGAAAAACCTATGGTGTGGGCGTACTGTCTGAGAGTTCATTCTCAAAACTGGCAACCGAACATGGTGCGGATATGCAGGAATTATCGCCTGTGGTTGGGTTGAAAGATACTGTTGTGGCTGGTAAAAAATACGACCGACATCTTACCAGTGGCGATGCCTTAGATGAGTTGGCACTTGAAAAAATTGTCAGAGGGTTTGGTAAGCCCGACTTTGAGCTGTGGGACACCAAAAACAAAAGCGTGCTCTTGGTTTATAAAACCAACGAAGGTAGAGTGATTAAGCTGTCTGTCAAGTTGGATAAATCAGAAACGCTGGTGGTGAGTGGCTATTATGTGGATAGCAAAGATATGACAAATGAGATAAATCGTGGGGCTTATGTGTATATTGATGATTGATATGAAGGCGAAAGCAAGCAACCTTACAGCGGAAAAAGTGTGCTTTCTGTCATTGTATCGCCTGAATCGAACAGGTTAAAGCCGTTTGCCCATTACACCGCTCGGACGACCGCCCAGACTCCACGCCTGACCCAACAATGCTTGGTTGCATTATACCAAACTTAGGAAACTTTGCCAATGCTCATAATGATGTGCTGGATTTTCAAGCCCTAGAAAAAATCATCAAAGATTTTGGCAAGCCTGATTGGGAGTTGTGGGATACTCAAAACAATAATTTATTGTTGGTGTATAAAATGCCTGATGATAAAGTGATTAAATTAACCGTGCAAATTACCAAGAATGGAGCGGAAGTGATAAGTGGATTTTATCAAGATTTGAATAGTATTAAGGGGTCTATTAACGGCAATGTATTTGCCAAAATCAAATAAAAAAGTTCTGCAACTTTGACGGACTTGAACCGTAACCGAACTGGCACACCTAAGTGTGTTACTCCCCCCGCCCACGCAGGACTCGTTGCAGAACAGTTTTATTATACCAAACTTAGGACACTTTGCCAATGCTCATAATGATGTGCTGGATTTTCAAGCCCTAGAAAAAATCATCAAAGATTTTGGTAAGCCTGACTTTGAGTTGTGGGATACTCAAAATAAAACGGTATTGTTAGCATATCAAGTGGCGGATAATAAAGTCGCCAAGCTGACTCTAAAAACAAATAAGGGTAATATTGAAGTGATTTCTGGGTTTTATGTGGATATGCAGACAATCAAGGCGGGAATTGCAGGTGGTGAGTATATCAAGATTGGAAAATAAAAATCCGCTACTTCGTCTGAATCGAACAGATTAAAAACACAATTGCTTGTGCCCAGACCCCGTGCCTGACCCCATAGCGGAATAACTTCATTATACCAAATTTAGGACACTTTGCCAATGCTCATTATCAACCTAGACGACAGACAAGCCAGCCAAAGCTTATCAAGACTGCTACAAAACGCCAGTAATTCACGCACCATCATGCGTTCTCTTGCTACAGAATTAGAGACAATGACCAAAGAGAACTTTGAAAATGAGGCCTTTGGCGGCAGTCCGTGGACAAGAAAAAAGTTTGGAGTTGGCAAAACCTTGACCGATACAGGTGAGCTAAGAGACAGTATTACCAGCCGTGCCAGTGGTCATACCGCCACAATCGGCACCAATGTGGCATATGCTCGTATTCATCATTTTGGTGGGCGGATACAAGCCAAAAACAAGCCTTATCTTGCCTTTGCTACCCCAAACGGCTTTGCAAGGGTCAAATCGGTGGATTTGCCGTCTCGTCCGTTTTTTCCTGTCTCGCCTACTGGCGAACTACAAACTCGTGGTGATGATAGGCTACTGGATGTGGCACTGACTGCTTTGACCGATGGCGTGCGGTAGCTTAAAAAACACTTTACAAAACCAAATATCGTGCTATTATATGCACAGAGCTACTTTGATAGCCAAAGCCCCTAAGTTTACGCTTGGGGGCTTTTTGATTATTTCTAGGATTTTGGTCTTTTGTCCTTGATGGCTTCGTTAAACTTATTTTTCCGAAAAGTATTTAGTTTACTGGGTAGACTTATGGACATCATTAAAGAAAAAGAAGTCAACCACAAATAAAAGTATTCTAAACAAACTAAGAATAGGCTATTTTGGTATTGTTTGTTATCTTTTAGTAATACAGCCATAAAGACAAATATCAATACTGCTAGATATAGATAAAACAAAAAATGTAACTTGTCAAAACGAGATTGATTGATGCTTTCTTGAACTTCTAGCTGTCGCCAATTCACAGATGAATCATATTCCACATTTGCAAACAGTGCCATAATTGCAAACAAAAATCCTGTTAAAATGGTAAAAACATTAATGATTACACTATTGGCATTAGGGCTAGCATGCACCAAAGGTTGTGCTACATAGCTAATACCACCAGCTATGATGATAGCCAGTAATATTAGCAAAGATAGGTTTTTTGGTCGCCATTTCATAGTTGGGTCAGATTTTTTTGCTGTAATTCATTAAAGTAAGTTACTAGCTCTGACAACACTGCCGCCCGACTTAATCCGTTGGTGTTGTTATGCTTGGATATGTACACTAATTTTGACAGCTTAACATCATCAGACTCAATAGTGTTACCTTTTTGGGTGATAATTTTAAAGTCTGCATTTTCTTCACCGATAACCATTTGTGCCTGCTCACGCAGCTCTTTTTGAGCCTCTTGGCTAGCTCTTGTATTGCCATCTAACCTTATTTCAACATTGACTTGCAAGTCTGCCTGATCTTGAATATCTGAAAGCTCTTCATCTTGGCGAAACAACCCTTTTAATCTACCAAATATACTGGGTGGGCTTTTTATGGTGGTATGATACGCAGTTAGCTCTGCCGAGATGGATTTAACGCCCTCATCTTGTATCATCTGTATTTTATCATAGTTCGCGACAGATTTAAAACTAGGCTTGTATATAGGGCAAGTATCATCCAAGCTCTGACAATGCTCACTTAAAGCGTGTAGATAAGCAGCTAGGGCGTGTTGCGACATATTGTTATGACCGCAGAAAATAACATGTTGTCCATAAATAAATACGAAACATTCTTTATTCATAAAAGACTGATCTTGAGGCGGTGAAACCTCTTCCCCTTCCTCTGTTACATTGGTGGACTTATGGCGGATGGTCTTAATACTTTCTGCTTGATTGCCTTTTTCGATATGAAGCAATAAACCACCATCTGTTTTGGTGAGAGATAAATCACGGTGTGTTATTTGTGTAACCTCGCCTGCACGGATAATCTCGGTCTTAGACACATTATCAGCAACAGCAAGCGACTGGCGTAAACACCGCTCCAAATCCAAAGGGTCATTATATTCAAAGGCTCTAAGATAATAGAGTTTTTTTGATATTTTCTTGGTCATCATTTATTCTCCTATCAGAACCTTAAAACTCGCACAAAATCGCATTTTTATTACCAAATGGACTTTCCTGCAACAATCTTGGTGTAACCGAACCTGCACAGCCATACTTCTCCCAAGCAACCGCACAAACATTTTTGTCTTTTACAGCGTCGGCAATGCCTTGTGTGCAGGTATCCCCAAATGCAGAATCTGACGAGCGAATGTCTGATGCCTGTACCTTTTCTTGAACTTTTGACTCTGTATCCAACCTCATGCTTAAATTGTCGCACTCAGCTGTTGCTTGCAGTGCATAACAAAAATTATAAACCAGCTCTTTGTCTTCTTTGGTCGGTTCTTGTGGTGAAATTAATTGATTCTCGTCCTTGCTTGGTTCATTGATGGTTGCTTGCTCAGCAGCAGGCGTGGCAGTTTCCACGCTTGGAGTGGCTGGCTCTTTGGTGGTGTCGGTGTTGGGTTCGCCACAGGCGATGAGTGCTAGGGGTAGTAGTAGAAGTGTGAATTTTTTCATAAAAGTTTCCTTAAATAAAATTGCACCTTATTGCTCGTATTTAATACTGACATTAAAGCCACTAGCAAGCATGGATATGGTTTTTAGGGCTTGTATGATTTTTTTGTCGTCCTGTAACGACCTAAAATCTTGTAACAACATTTGCTCCATCGCATTCAACCCAAGAGTTTTTTCAATGTCTTGCAATCTCTTTTGTAACTTTGTGCCATGTCTATGCACAGCCGATTTGCTAATACTGTAACCTAATTTTGCAAGCCAGTCGCTGTGCTTCTGGTATTCGCTAAAACAACTTCTACGAATTCTGCTTTCCAACTCTTTTCGGACATTGTTAGACAACATTTCTATCTGGCTTCTTTTCCCCATTACAGCTCCAACTCTTTCATAATAAACGCCTGTGTCTGTGGGTCAGCATTGCGAAAGCGTCTTAGTAGTTCCTGCTCATCTGCACTCTGGGCGGTCATCGTCTCGTCCACACTCATCATCTCTTGATAAGCGGGGAGTTGCTTTAAGTCGCCGATGGTGCGACCGATGCGAAAATCATTCAAAAGATAATATGCTTCCATTCCCATTTCTATCATTAAGCCGAGTTGCTTGATGGTCGGACTAGATTTTTCCTGTTCCCAATCCACAACCGTGCGTTTTGACACCCCTATTTTTTCAGCAAATTGGGGTTGTGTCAGATTTAATCTGGCTCGCTCTTCTTTCAATCTTGTTCCAAACACGAAAATTTTCTCACTTTTTGAAAAAAAGACTTGAAAAGTGCAGATTTCTGCACTATTATATACACCAACAACAAACAACATTTAAAACCCACAAACCAAAACGGAGTATGTCATGACTCAAAAACCCTTAAAAACCCCTGAACAAGTCAAAGCCGAGTATCGTGCCAAAGGCATTCCGCTGTCTCGTGTCGCCAAAGGGCAAGGCTGGTTTCCCCAAGACATCTACAAGGTGCTAAATGGTATGGCTCGTTGCAACTACGGCAAACCTCACGAAATCGCTGTGTATTTTGGGCTAAAACACGCCGATGAGGCGATACCACCCAAGAGCTAACAGGCTCAAAAACCGTCTGATTTGTGCGGATAATTATAGCACAAAATCGCACATTTTACCACTTTAACCCCTTATTTTATAAGGTTTTTAGGAATATTTTATGAAAAAATCATTAGATGACAAATGTCAAGCTCCGCCACTTGTAACCGTTAAAGTTACACCAGGACTTCAAGCCATTTATCTAGGTAAATCCTATGATGTTTCGACATTACCTGTTACTGTTGGGCAAAAATTACTACTTGTCCCATTTGAGAATAATGCAATGGTATCTCTCAATGGTGAGGGTTGGCGGAGCGTGCCAGAGGTTGAGCTTGACGAGACGGGCTGTCGGATTGATAAGCCAACCACACCAACCGATGAAGTGAGAATGTCTCATAACATTTGTTATAACCAATTAACAGATGATGAAAAATGGCTATTGCACGGCTATCGCTCATTGGACGAATGTGACCAGTCAATCATTGATTATCTTATGTGCGTGTTTGGCAACCAGAAAGTGGAGGTGTAAGCGATGAGCGGTAAAGGTCTTAGAGTGCTGACAGTTTTTAAAGCCTTAGAAGCTCACCCTTTAATTGGCATTAGTAATAAAGAAATTGCCGACAGTTTGGGACTGACCCCAACCCAAGTGAGCCGAGACTTAGCCGACTTGGTGGAAGCGGAATTGGTGCAAAAACTGGATAATGGCAATTATTGTTATAGCACCAAAACCCTACAAATTGCCATTGGTTTTCAAAGACAGCATGAACGCATTAAAGCCAAAGTTGCTGAAATAGAAAATCGTATGAAAGACTGGTAAAACGGAAAACAGTTTTCCGTTTTGAATATAAGCAAAAGCGAAAACCGTTTTCGCTTTTAACGGAGTAATAAAAATGAGTAATGAACAATTTGCCCCAAGTACGATGTTAATTGCCAATGCCATAATATTTTCCTTTGGGTAATAAAAAACCCTGCCAAGGCAGGGGTTAAGAAAAGTTGTGATTAATCGTAAAATACATCTATATCAATCGGCGTGCTACAAGCGATGGGGTAGCAGTCTTGCATTTGTTTTAATGCTTTGCCATCTGCTTTGAGCGTTAAAAAACGCCCATCTTTTAACAATACGCCCACATAGTGCCAGATTTGTTGTTTGACATCTGTACCGCCCACCGCAATTGTCGCACCAATCCCAAGCAGCGGATTAACGCCCATCAGTATTGCACCAACACCCATTGCAGTAAGATTACGCTTGCTGCGTGCAAAGTCATTATCTCCATAATCGCTTTGTAGCAATGCCATACCTAAAATATCATCAGTTGGTATTTTAATCTTTTTACCCCAAAATTTAGGCAACAAAACAATGCCTGTGTCTGTTAATGAGACAAAGACATGCTCTGGAAAGTCTTTGGTGTAAAACAACTTGCAGTTCATTGTAAGAAAATTCAAAAATAGATATCTTAATTATACCCACTTTTGATTTTCTTGCAAGTATGCAATCGGTAGGACGCTTACTTTTGATATTTGGCAAACATTGCCATCAGTGCCTCGATATCTTTTTGGGCTTGTTCTTTTGCCTTGTGCTGTTCGTATTCTTCACGCATTTCATCGGTCATTGGATTGGGATCGACGGGTAGAAAGTCTGCGATGCTCGTATCATCATTGCCGCACTTGGCATACAGCAGATGAGCGGTTTGCAAATCCTGCCGAAATCCGCCGAATGGGTCAATGCGGTCGTAGGCTTGCCATTCAATGAGTTCATCATAAGATAAACCTCTTTCAAGCTCGCCCACCGTCCGCCCCAGAGCAAGAGCGAGTTTAAACAAAAACCGACGCTTAGGGTCGGTTATGAGTTTTTTTCAAAGTCGTCCACTTCTTTACCGAAGTTTACACGGCTCACTGCTTCGATGATTAAAACCATGGCATGGCACATATCATTATACATAAGCAATCCAACTTTAATCACCCATTTAGCCAGAATATCCAAAAATTTGAATTATTTTAAAACCGATAACGGATCAATATAACTAGAATTGCGAGAGATACGAAACTCTAGCAATGCCATGCCATCTGCCTGCGGACGCATGGTGGCGATTTGTTGCCCTGCTTGTACGGTTTGACCTGATTTGACTTGGGCATTGTATATATGAAAATAATTACTCACAAAACCATCGGTATGTGCAATCGCTATCATCGCTCCATCAATATTACCATCAGCATGCAGAACAGTACCTGTACGACTGGCCAATACAGCATCACCAGCACGACCAGAGAACCACATACCCTGACTGGTAACAGCTTTACCGTTGATGTTAGTCGTGCCAAAACGACGCACTACAGGATTGCTGCTACTCACAGGGTAGCGAAATTGCATCAGCCCCACACTACCTACAGACAGCGGTTTGTTGGCAACAACTTGTGGCGTATCAGCTGGCTTTGTCAGTACAGTTTTTGTCGTGGTCAAGGTTTGATTAGGTGGTGCAACAGTTTGTTGTACTGGCGTAATGGAAGTCTTGATTGACACACTTTCATTGCCCTGCCATAGCACCAACCATTGCCCTGTATAAATGGTATATTGAGCATTTAAGTTATTGATGCGTCCAATAGTACGCCAATCAAGCCCATAACGCTCAGCAATCTTACTTACCGTATCACCCTGTCTGACCAGATGATGACTGGGCACACCCCGAGAGTCCATCACAATCTTTGGATCGGTTGAAATATTTGCAACATTAAGCGTTGTGCTTTTTTTATTTTGTTGATAGGTAGGCTTGCTGGCACAGCCTGTCAATACTGCCATGCCAAACACTCCAACCGTCATCACTTGCAATACATTTTTAGGCTTGAACAAAACATCCATCAACATACTCTATTCTCTTTTTCTTTTTTAACAATATTAATCTAGCAATATAACAATTGCCAAAAACAGATTGGATCATTGTACCATGATGCACCGCAACCACAAAAAAGATGAATCAAAACAATCGATGATTATTGATAATAATAACTTTTAAATCAACGCTTAATTAAATACCATCATCTACTTTGTTAAGATCTAGATTTCTTTATCCAAGCACTGGTTTGGTCAATGCCAATATAATCACACCCACATAAGCGATTGCTGCAATAAGCATACCCGCCTTAGATTGACCAATTGTGCTGGCTGGACGCAATGCTTTGACATTGGCAGATATCGCAACAATCAGCAACACTAATTTAGCAATTACCCAATGCTGTAGGCCTGCCACTTGGGTAAGCTGCCAAAATAACATCAAGCCACTGCTCACAAGTAACAGATAAACCAAATGATTAATGCCTTTAAAAGTACGAGATAAGATTAACTGCTTGCCACTGACAACAAACACCGCCTGATAAGCAAATATTAACAGCGTAAAAAACGCCATCAGCAAATGTAGATGTTTCATTTTTAACTCTTTTTTTATATTTTGAGCTTGCTTTAAGTCTTTTAAAGTATTAAGTATAAAGCACTTCTAAAATTTCAAACTCAACAAGACCGCTGGGTGTTTGAATTTTGGCTTCATCACCCTCAGATTTACCAATCAAGCCACGAGCAATCGGTGAATTGACCGAAATTTTACCTGTTTTAAAGTCGGCTTCATCATCACCAACAATCTTGTAACGACATTGCTTACCATCATCTATATTCTCAAGTACAGCGGTAACACCAAACACCACACGACCGTCTTGGTTTAGCTTGGCAGGATCAATGACCTGTGCACCAGCTAATTTGGCTTCAATATCACGAATGCGTGCTTCACACAGCCCCTGCTGTTCACGAGCGGCATGATATTCAGCGTTTTCTTTTAAATCACCATGCTCGCGTGCTTCGGCGATGGCGTTGGTGATGCGTGGGCGATCAATGGTTTTGAGCTGTTTTAGCTCTGCTTCTAAAGCGGCATGACCTTCTGGTGTCATCGGATAGCGTTGCATAAGTATTCCTTTTTTATTGACAATTTTTACAGTTCAAAAATTAACTTTTATTCCAATCCAAAGCCCTATGTTACATCAAATAACATAAGTACAAACAAGTACAAAAAATCCTGCCAAACAACCATTTGGCAAGACGGATATGGATAAGATTGTCGTTATTGTAGCAATTTTCTGCTAAAAATACAAGGTACAAATGTCTGTCATGCATTCATCATCTCATTGATGGTAAGCGTTGAACACTTAATCCAGTAACTTAATGCCAGTAATAGTAGTGCTTAGTTTAACTACTCTTTTTTTACCCTCACCCTAACCCACAATCAACCTTTGAGCTTTTTAGTCTTTCAAAGACAGACTTTAAGGCAGGTTTTAAAATTTTATGGCAATTTGACTAAAAACAGCTTAAAATAAAAAAACAGCCTTAAAGCAGCAGTGGAACAATGATCGGGGCTAAAAATGCTGTCAAAATACCATTTAAAATCAAACCCACTGTTGCATATGCCACATGACGAGTTCCCATTTGCATGGCTCTGGCTGTACCTAGTGCGTGCGATGCTGTACCCAGCGATAGCCCTTGTGAAATCTCACGACGAATGCGTGCTTTATGCATGACATACACTCCCATGATTTGCCCTGCCACGCCTGCCATCAGTACCGTCGCTGCACTAATACCAATCACGCCACCTAGCACATCTGTAACCTCGATTGCTATCGGCATGGTAACAGACTTAGCAGCAATCGCTATTGTTGCCTCCATGCTACCGCCCATGGCCTGCACCAGCCACACACCAGAAACCACGCCAACTACAGAGCCGATGATTTGTGATGCAACAATAGGCAACCATTGCACACGGATTTTTTGCCACTGTACATATAGCGGAATCGCCATACACACCACCACAGGTTGCAACCAAAAACTTAAATAAGCACTGGCTTTCTCAAAATCCCCCCAAGCAATGTCAAAAACACTCAAAAAACCAATCACCAGCACTGTTGTAAAAAGTGTAGGGTTGATGAGTGGTTGTTTTAATTTTTGACGCAACCAAACTGTCAATTCAAATGCACCAATCATGACAAATAATAGCAAAAACGGACTGCTTTTAATCTCAGCCAATTGCATTGGTATCGACAAATCGCTCATATTATTCGCCTTTTGTGCTTGCTGATGATTGTAACTTTTGTAGTTTTCTAAACCACTCATGGCTTTTGGCAGTAACAACCAAAACCAAAAATGTACTCATTACCGTTGATAAAATCAATACCCACAAATCACCAGCAATCACATCAAGATATTGCATGATAGAAATACACGCAGGAATGACCAACAGCACCAGATGGTCAAGCAGAATTTTGGCAAGTTTTTCCATCGTTTGTAATTTAACAATGCCAAATTGCAATGATAAAAATAAAATCAACAGCCCAATCACACTTGCTGGCAAAGGCAAATCTAACGCCATAATAATTACCTGCCCCAAAAATAAGCAAGCAAATACCACCAATATCGCCCTTAATAACATGAATAATCCCAGCAATAAAAATCAAATTAATTTAGGCATTTATTGTAACGCAAAGACAGGATTTTACCAAACAAAATGCTTGTGATCACGAACAACTTTATTAAACTTTTTACCTTTTGTTATAAGAAGTTATAAAAACCACAAGAAAATATGACCAGCAAAATATCAAAATACAGAATTTGTCTTTTTTTAACTCATAAAAATCGGTTATAATCCATCACAAAGATACATTTTATCAAACCTATCATTTATAAAAGGCGAGTCTATGAACAGCGTACAAATCAAAATTCTTAATCCAAAAATTGGTACAGACCCAAATTTTCCTCTACCCACACGAGCCACAGACGGCTCGGCAGGCATAGATCTTAGAGCGTGTATAGATAAACCAATCACCATCAAAGCTGGTGAAACCCAGCTTATTGGTACAGGGATTGCCATCTACATCGCCAATCCTAATTTTGCAGGGCTGATTTTACCCCGTTCTGGACTTGGGCATAAGCATGGCATTGTATTGGGCAATCTGGTTGGCTTGATTGATGCAGACTATCAAGGCGAACTGATGGTGTCGGTGTGGAATCGCAGTAAGACTGATTTTACTTTAAACCCTGCTGAACGCATGGCTCAATATGTGGTCGTGCCCGTGATGCGTCCTGACTTTGACATCGTCGCAGAATTTAGCGACAAAAGCGAGCGTGGAGCAGGTGGATTTGGTAGCTCTGGGGTAAAATAATAGGGCAAATCATTTTTTAAAAAATGATACAAAAAAATAGTTCAAATTTAAAGGAATAATCATGCAAAATAAATCTTTAACATTAGATGAAGCCAAGCATATCTCAGAGGTCATCACAACCGCCCTGCCCTACATTCAAAAATACAAAGATAAACTCATTGTTGTTAAGTATGGTGGTAACGCCATGACCGACCCTGTGCTTGAAAGTTCATTTGCTCGTGATATCGTCCTACTCAAAACAGTTGGCATTCACCCTGTGGTGGTGCATGGTGGTGGTCCGCAGGTAGATGACCTACTTGGCAAGCTCAATCAAGAATCCGACCGCATAGATGGCATGCGAGTAACCGACAAGGCCACAATGGAAGTGGTGGAAATGGTGCTTGGTGGTAGTGTTAATAAATCGATTGTTAATCTCATCAATAAGCATGGCGGTAAAGCAATCGGCCTGACAGGTAAAGATGCCAATCTCATCACCGCTGCCAAGCTTGTTATGAATGATAAAAATGGTAACCCTATTGATTTGGGTTTTGTGGGTGAGGTGGCAAACATCAATACCGATGTTATCAATATGCTCATTCACAGCGATTTTATTCCTGTGATCGCTCCTTTAGGCGTGGACGAAGCAGGCGAAACTTATAATATCAATGCTGATTTGGTGGCCAGTCGTGTGGCAGAATTTTTGAATGCTGAGCGCTTGTTGCTACTGACCAACATCAAAGGCGTGTTGGACAAGCAAGGCAATGTCCTAACCACCCTATCACCTATTGATGTAGATAACCTCATCAGTGATGGTACAATTAGTGGTGGCATGATACCAAAAATCGCAGGGGCATTAGATGCGGTCAAAGCAGGGCTTAGAAGTGCCACCATTGTAGACGGTCGAGTGCCACACGCGTGCTTACTAGAAATTTTTACCGATGAAGGGGTGGGTACGCAGATTTTAAGACAAAGCTGACAATCTGATCACCTTTCAAAGCAAAGTACGGTGCTGGGCATACTCTACACCTTGCTTTGCTTTAAATGACGGATTCACCTAAGCTAATAATAAGCCAGTTAACCTAAAAAAAGAAATTAGCTCTGTTGGGCTTAATTTAGCCCTAAATTAAGCCCTAATTGCTTTGCCCACTCACATTCATCAAACCCAATCAGTGCCACATTCTCACCCATAACAATTGGGCGTTTTAACACACTTTGAGCATCTTTGATGACCTCATACATCGCACAAACATCACCACCGTTTAACACCATCTTTGATTCACCGTCCAATTTACGATAAGTCATGCCTTGACGATTGATTACTTTTTCACCAAAAGTTGCCATAAATTTTACAAAATCAGCTTGGTCTAATACCGCCTTTTTGTAATCAAAAAATTCAAACGCCACGCCTTTATCATTCAAAAAATCAAAAGCTTTTTTCATGGTGTTGCAGTTTTTGATGCCATAAATCATTAACATAAAATTTCTCCAAATTCTTAAAACTGATTTTAAAAATATTGGCAAATTATAGCAAAAATCAGCTATAATAACCTGTTAAATTTTCCTATTTTTATTTTAGATTTTGAGATTACCATGTTGCAAGATTATAATTTTAGTGCCATCGAACAAGCCCAACAAGCCAAATGGGAAGCTGACAAACGCTACCATACCGACAATAACGATAATGGCAAACCCACTCGCTATATGCTGTCAATGTTTCCTTATCCAAGTGGTAAGCTCCATATGGGTCATGTGCGTAACTATGCCATCACTGATGTACTAAGCCGTTATTATCGACAAAAAGGCTATGATGTCATGCAACCTATGGGTTGGGACGCTTTTGGTTTGCCTGCCGAAAATGCCGCCATCGCCAACAATGTCGCCCCTGCTCAATGGACTCTTGCCAATATTGATAACATGCGAGAGCAATTAAAATCGCTGGGCTTATCAATTGATTGGTCTCGTGAGTTTGCTACTTGCACGCCAGAATACTACAAATGGGAACAATGGCTATTTTTGCAACTGTACAAAAAAGGTCTGGTTTACAAAAAGCTTGCAACCGTGAATTGGGACCCTGTGGATAATACCGTATTGGCTAATGAACAAGTCGTAGATGGTCGTGGTTGGCGTTCTGGGGCGGTCGTTGAAAAACGAGACATTCCCATGTACTACTTTAAAATTACAGACTATGCAGATGAACTGCTTGAAGATTTAAAAACCTTAGAAGGCAAATGGCCAAAGCAGGTTTTATCCATGCAACACAACTGGATTGGTAAAAGTCATGGCATGGAGCTTGATTTTGCTTATGAAATTGATGGAAAAGCGGACAAACTGACCGTTTTTACCACCCGCCCTGATACCTTGATGGGGGTAACTTATTTGGCGATTGCCGCCGAACACCCATTAGCTCAATATGCCGCACGCAACAACCCCTCCATTGCCCAATTTTGCACCGAATGCAAACAAGGCTCGGTTGCTGAAGCTGACCTTGCCAAAGCTGAAAAAACTGGCATGGACACAGGCATTAGTGCCATTCACCCAATCACAGGACAAAGCGTGCCTGTATGGGTGGCCAACTATGTACTGATGAGCTATGGCTCTGGTGCTGTAATGGCAGTGCCTGCACATGATGAGCGTGATTTTGAATTTGCCAATAAATACAACCTACCAATCCGCCCAGTCATTCATATACAAAATCAAACCTACGATGACAAAGTATGGCAAGAATGGTATGCTGACAAAGAAAATGGTGTATGTATCAATTCTGGCGAACTTGACGGTCTAAACAAGGCTGATGCCACAGCTAAAATTGCTGAGCTGTTGGGCGATAATGGCAAAATCACCACCCAATATCGCTTGCGTGATTGGGGTGTCAGCCGTCAGCGTTATTGGGGCTGTCCAATTCCGATGGTTAATTGCTCTTATTGTGGCAATGTGCCTGTTGATGAAGCAGATTTGCCTGTGGTATTACCAACTGATGTTGTGCCTGATGGTCGTGGCAACCCACTAAAAAATATGCCAGAGTTTCTAAACTGCACCTGTCCAAAATGTGGCCAGCCTGCCGAACGAGAAACCGATACTTTTGATACCTTTGTTGAATCTAGCTGGTATGCACAGCGTTTTACCACACCACACGATGACACGCAAATGGTCGGCCGTGCTGGTGCAAATAAATGGCTGGCAGTTGATCAGTATGTTGGCGGTGTTGAACACGCCGTACTACACTTATTGTATGCTCGATTTTTTCATAAAGTCATGCGTGATGAAGGCTTGGTTGGTGGCAATGAGCCATTCACCAATTTGTTGGCTCAGGGCATGGTCTTGGCTGGCACATTCTACCGTGCCAATAATGACGGCTCAAAAACCTACTATTTCCCACACGAAGTCAGCGTAGAAAATAGCACAGCAACTTTAATTGCAGATGGCAAGCCTGTCGTGATTGGTAAAATTGAGAAGATGAGTAAATCCAAAAACAATGGCGTTGACCCTCAAACCATCATTAATGAGTATGGGGCAGATACCGTGCGTCTTTACACACTGTTCACCGCACCTGCCGATCAGACACTTGAGTGGTCAGACTCTGCCCTAAAAGGCCCACACAATTTTGTCAAAAAAGTATGGCGTATCGTTGGCGAGCACCTCATTGCCATTCAAGGCGTGGATACCAAAAGTCTTACCATCAATCAAGATAAGCTTAATAAAACCAGCAAAGACTTACGCCGCAAGACACACGAGACGATTGCCAAGATTGATGTTAGCCTAGGGGAGCATTTGGCACTAAACACGCCAGTGTCATCGCTGATGGAATTGACCAATGAAATTGCCAGCTTTGAAGTAAAAGACGCTCAGGATTTGGCGGTAAAACACGAGGCCATCAAAGCCCTACTTTGTATGTTTGCCCTATACGCACCGCACGCAGGTGAATATTTACTTGAACAACTTGGTATGGACAGCCGCAATATCATTTTCCCAAGTCTTGATCAAGAAGCATTAACCAACGACACCGTCATCATGGTTGTGCAAGTAAACGGTAAGGTGCGTGGACAGATGGAAGTGGCAACAGGCCTAGATAACGATGGCTTAATTACTCTTGCCAAACAGGCTGACGGTGTGGACAAATTCCTAACTGGTGAGATTAAAAAAGCCATCGTCGTGCCAAATAAGCTGGTCAATTTCGTTGTTACAGCTTAATCTTAGGAATGCTTTGATGAAAAAAGCACTAACACTGGCAGTCATCATGGTAACAATGACAAACCTTGGCGGTTGTGGCTTTACCCTGCGTAACACAGCCACAACCCAGCCAAACCCTGCCTATACCACCACAACAATAGTTCTACAAGACCATCAGAATTATCTTGCCTTAAAACAACCATTAATCAAGCATTTGCAATCTTTGCATATCACTCATCAAGCAAATGCCGACAACAGTATTAAGATTGACAATCTGCAATTTCGTCGCTATAAATTGGTCGGCACACTGACCGAAGTACGCGTTGTCTTATCGGCAGATGTCAGTCATACACTGGGCAGGCAGACTTTTCATATGCCTGTGCAAGTTGAACAAAGCTACCAATACAATGAGGCAAGCATCATAACACTTGATCAACAAGGTGAAAAAATTAAAACTTGGCTATACGACCATCTTGCCCAACGCATCGCTGAGCAATACCATGCTAAGGCCAAGACATAAAACTCAAACCAAGGGTTAAATCACATCATGCAACAACGCTTTTTGCCATTGTTCAATCAGCTACTTAACACACAAAATGGGCCACCAATCACAGGGTTTTGGTTGGTGCATTCTGATGAGCCACTGATTGCACAATGGCTGATTGATGCTTGTCGTCCAATTTGGACAGCAAATGAACAAACCATCAAACGCATAGATTTGACCAGCCACAGTTCATGGTCAGAGGTCATCATTGAACTTGATAGTCTAAGCTTGTTTGGTGATAGCAGCGTCATCATCGTAACTGGCAATCACAAACCCAAAAATGACAAAACCAGCAAATCCGACATACTCTCTGCCCTTGAACGCATTGGCAAAGACACACCACATCACCTACTGTGGTGCCTACCCAAACAAGATAAAAAATCACTTTCTACCAAAGCGATTGGTATTTTTGATAAGTACGGACTCATTATTGATGGCAATATTTATGACGAATCAATGCGTCGTGAGTTGTTGCAAATCCAAGCCAATCAGTTAGCAATCACATTAAGCACAGACGCTTGGCAATTACTCCTTGCCCACACCGAAAACAACCTACTGACCGCACATCAAAACCTATGGCGATTATCCCTACTTTATCCAAACACCCCCATCAATGATGAACAGCTACTCACCTGTTTGGTTGATGGTGCAGAATTTAGTGTATTTGATTTATCTGACAGCATTTTGATGGGCAACACCCAAAAAGCCTTACAAATTCTAACTCATTTAAAAAATACCGACACTGCCCCAAGTATTATTTTATGGACTTTAAATAAAGATGCACGGCTGATTACACAGATCCACGCAGGAAAAACCCCACAAGAGCTTGGTATTTGGCGTAACAAAACATCACTGTACATGAATGCCGTTCATCGCACCCCAAGTATCATCAGCCAAGGGTGGAGCATGGCCATATTTGAGATTGACAAAAGCATTAAAGGCGTCAAAGACAGTAATGTATGGCATTTGCTACAACAACTTATCTTGTCTATGTGTAATGCCAGAGCTTTGCGTCTTGACCAGTACTAATACATCACCATCAACCAACCACTCATCTTAAATAAAATGATGCAATGCAACGACCATAGAAATAACGAGATTGTATTTTTTAGCCAATAAGTTTTTTGTCATAAAAATCAAAAAAATGCTTGCAAACTTAAAAATATCCTGTATAATACGCACCACATTAGCGATAAGGGTCGTTAGCTCAGTTGGTAGAGCAGTTGACTTTTAATCAATTGGTCGCAGGTTCGAATCCTGCACGACCCACCACTTATCCTAATAATTAAAGTATGATTTTTTTAAAAAATACTTGCAAAGTTGAAATTATCTAGTATAATACGCAACACAAACAAATTGGGTCGTTAGCTCAGTTGGTAGAGCAGTTGACTTTTAATCAATTGGTCGCAGGTTCGAATCCTGCACGACCCACCATTCTTTAAATGAACCGATAATTTAAAGAATTACCATTCCCCAATAGCTCAGTCGGTAGAGCATCGGACTGTTAATCCGTGTGTCCCTGGTTCGAGCCCAGGTTGGGGAGCCATATTTTAAAAAGCCCTTTTAAAAAAAGGGCTTTTTTTATTTTATAATAAATTTAAGCTTAGGCTTAAAAAAATATCAAACTTGTTCTTAAATGAAAGCCAATAGCCCACAAAAAAGACCAATCTAAAATCAAGATTATAAGCACATTTTAGATCATATGAACAGTCATATGAACAAATATCACGATCAAGCAAAACCATTGACAATGACTGCCGTGATGTACTTATTTTTATCAATCTACATGATTTACATAGGTAAAACCATCGGCGCTACTTGATTAACTGCCAAATCTTTGATGACCAGTTGCAAACTTTGACTACCCTGCCACTCGTTAATCTCCAAAGCATACAGAATATGTATACAACTGGCACGATAATCCCACTTTTTCTCATCATAATTAAACCAAATCGCATCAATCGGATACTGAACCTTTGGCGAGCGTAAAGTCAGTTTTAAATGCTTATCTTTCATCACACGAAAGTTCAACACTTCAAACACCCCATCAAAGCTCGGTGGTGCAAAGCCATTACCCCAGACGCTGATGTTTTTGAGCTCATAAGCAAAGCTTAGGCTAAAATCCTCTGCAGATAATTCACCGTCTGTAAAATACTCTTCATTAAACACCATTTCATCAAAATCTTCCATCACTTTTAAAAAAGCTGTTTTAAACTCATCAAAATGACGCTTATGAATGGTCAAACCCGCCGCCATCGCATGGCCACCAAAATGAGTAATCAAATGCGGATGAGCAATCGCCACCGCCTCAATGGCATCACGGATATGCACACCTGAAATAGAGCGAGCCGAACCTTTAATAAAATCATCGTCATCGGTTTTATCTCCATCAGCAGGAGCAAAGACAATGGTAGGGCGATACAGACGCTCTTTGATACGCCCTGCTACGATGCCAATAACTCCCTGATGCCAATTGTCTTGATGTAGAATGATTGAGCGTGGTAGACCACTCTGATTATCGGGATTTAGATGAAGCTCTTGAATGATCTGATTCGCCTCATCTCGCATTTGTGTCTCAATTGCTCTACGAGAATGGTTGAGTTTATTAAGTTCAAGAGCAAGCGTATGTGCCGTACTCCAATCATCTGCAAGCAAGCATTCTACACCTGTACGCATATTATCCATGCGTCCTGCAGCATTAATGCGTGGAGCAATCGCAAATCCTAAATCATTACTACTGATTTTCTCATGATCACGTCCAGACTGTTCAAGGATGGCAAGCACGCCATGACAAGCTCGTCCATGACGAATGGCATTAACCCCATGCGTTACCAAAATACGATTATTCTGATCAAGCACACCCACATCAGCGACTGTACCAAGTGCAACTAAATCAAGATATTTGGCAACACTTGTGCTAAGTTTTCCAGCCTGTTTACGAATGCGGGCCACACGCCCCATCACATAAAAAGCCACCCCCACACCAACTAAGGACTTACTGCCAAAATTACAACCTTGCTGATTGGGATTGACAACCGCCGCCGCTTCAGGTGATGGTTTTGTGGTCAAATGGTGGTCGGTAATGATGACCTCAATGCCCAACTCCTTAGCACACGCCACGCCTTCATGACTAGAAATACCATTATCCACCGTGATAATAACCTCTGGATTAAATTCTTTTGCACCAAAAGCAACAATTTCAGGGGTCAGACCATAGCCAAACTTAAAACGGTCAGGCACAAGAAAATTAACATCAGCACCCATTTCTTTTAGACAACGCACCATCAAAGCAGTTGATGTCGCCCCATCGCAGTCAAAATCGCCAATAATTAAAATACGCTTATCATCAATCGCTTCATCAATCAGCCTTGCTGCCTCTTCTAGTCCCGCCAAGTCCCCCGCTGGCAATAAACTGCCCACCTGAGTGTCCAACATAGAGACATCACACACACCACGCGCCAAAAACACTCGGGCAAGTGTGTGTGAGCCAAATTGTTGCACCAAACTCTCATCAATCTTGCCTGTAAATCGTGGCGATAAATTAAGCTTCGTCATCATATTAATTTATTTCTGTTTGTTGTAAGTTTTTTTTTAAATGGTTTTATCAATCATTATGTCTGATAAATCTTGTTTTTATACACGCAAAGATTTTGGCAGGCTAAAAGTAACATTTTCTTCAATACCACTGATTTCTTGTGGCTCATCTGCTCCCCATGCTTGCAAAGTATCTAGCACCTCTTGTATCAGAATCTCTGGTGCAGACGCACCTGCGGTTACACCCACGCAATGCACATCATCAAACCAAGCTTTATCCATTTGGCTGGCATTATCAATCAAATATGCCCTTGCCCCAAGCCTTTGGGCAAGCTCTCTTAAGCGATTGGAATTAGAGGAGTTGGGACTACCCACAACCAACACAACATCACAATTTTTTGCCAAAGACTTCACCGCATCTTGGCGATTTTGGGTGGCGTAACAAATATCATCTTTACGCGGAGCGTTGATTTTAGGAAATTTATCTTTTAAAGCATCAATCACTACAGCCGTATCATCAATTGACAGCGTCGTTTGAGTTACAAAGGCAAGTTGTGTATCTTCATCAAATTCTAAGTTTGCCACATCAGCCGAATCCTCAACCAAGTGGATACGACCACCCAAACTTGTATCAAACCGACCCATCGTTCCTTCCACCTCTGGGTGCCCAGCGTGCCCAATCAAAATGGCATTCATGCCTTCTTTGGCAAATTTCCCCACTTCAATATGAACTTTGGTAACAAGTGGACAAGTGGCGTCAAACACCGTCAAATCACGACTGGCTGCCTCGTTCTCTACCGCCTTAGATACGCCATGTGCTGAGAAAATCACAATCGACCCATCAGGCACTTCGTGAAGTTCCTCTACAAACACCGCCCCACGACTGGCAAGATCTTCTACCACAAATCTATTATGCACCACCTCGTGTCGCACATAAATCGGTGGGTCAAATCGGTTGAGTGCTTCATTCACAATAGCAATGGCTCTATCCACACCAGCACAAAAACCCCGTGGATTGGCTAACAAAATTTTCATCAATCATCTCTTTTATGCTTTTTTTAAATGACTACTTTATCATATTTTTATCATATTTACGACTTTTACGCATCAGCTACACGCTGTTTTTTATGTTTTTAAATTTGTTCATCCTAAGCTTTTTAAAATAGAATAAAAACTAAAAAACCGCAAACTGATTGCTTGCGGTTTTTTAACTCAATTTAAATCAAAAGCCATCTTTTAAGCCAACGATTTGATTATACACAGGTAAATCTTTGGTAAATTCTACGCTGTCTGCCACAAAGTAGCTCTCACGCTCAAACTGGAATTTATCGCCAGCAGATACGTTAGCCAATGATGGCTCAACCACCGCATGATAGACAGTCAGAGAATTTGGGTTGATGTGTTGTTTAATCCATAAGGTATCAGCATCAGTATCAGCATCTACCATGTCTTTTTCGTGCAAAGTTGCCTCATCATTAATCTCATCATCTTCAAGCAGTAGGTGTTGATACATACGCACCACCGCATCTACACCATGACTGGCCGATACCCAATGAATCACACCTTTAACTTTACGCCCCTCTGGGTTGTTACCCAAAGTTTTGGGATCGATGGTAGCAATCAGCTCAATCACCTCACCATTTTCATCAACAATATATTCTTCAATTTTTAAAACATAGCTATTACGCAAGCGAATCTCTTTATTTTCTGGAGATAAACGCTTGTAGCCTGCTGGCGGATTGATTTCAAAGTCAGTCTTATCAATGTAAATTTCTTTAGTGAACGGAATCTCACGCTCGCCCATATCCACGGTCGGGTGTTTAGGCTGAGTCAGCCACAGTACGCCATCGTTTAGGCGAGCTTTAACGGTTTGTTTTTTCAAAGTTTCAAAATCCGCCACTGCCTCATCAAAGTTGACAATAGTCACTTTTAAAGGACGCAATACCGCCATGCCTCGAGCAGTAGTATTTTCCAAAGAATTGCGTACACTAAACTCCAACTGACGAAAATCCACCACACCATCAGCCTTAGAGATGCCCACTCGTTCACAAAAATCACGCAATCCTGCCGCAGGATAGCCACGGCGTCTCATGCCTGCTACTGTTGGCATGCGTGGATCGTCCCAACCAGAAACCACGCCCATATCTACAAGGCGTTTCAACTTACGCTTAGAAGTCAGCGTATGGTCAATATTCAACCGACTAAATTCATATTGATGCGGTGGACGTTCAAAACCAATTTTATCAATTACCCAATCATAAAAAGGGCGATGGTCTTCAAATTCTAGCGTGCACAAAGAATGTGTGATGTTCTCAATAGCGTCTGACAAGGGGTGTGCATAATCATACATTGGATAAATACACCATTTATCGCCCGTCTGATGATGATAGGCATGCATCACACGATAAATAACAGGATCTCGCATATTCATATTGGCATGATTCATGTCAATTTTGGCACGCAAAACCGCCTCGCCTTCTTGATATTTACCGTTTTTCATGTCTTCAAAACGAGTCAAATTTTCCTCAATCGTAGCATTTCTTTGGGGCGACTCCACTGATGGCTTACCAAAGCCACCACGGTGCTCACGAATTTGCTCTGGCGTTTGAAAGTCCACATAAGCATCGCCCTGCTTGATGAGCTGTACTGCCCACTCATACAGCTGGTCAAAATAATGTGATGCGTAACGCACATCGCCATTCCATGTAAAGCCGAGCCATTCAACATCTGCCTTAATACCATTAACATAATCTTGCTTTTCAGCGGTAGGATTGGTGTCATCAAAACGCAAATTACACAAACCATTAAATTCCTTTGCCACACCAAAATTTAGGCAAATAGATTTGACATGACCGATATGCAAAAATCCATTTGGCTCTGGTGGAAAGCGTGTAACGACGCCGTCATATTTGCCAAATGCTAAGTCATCACGGATAATCTGACGGATAAAATCGTTTTTTTCAAAAGAAGTGGGAGTAGAATCAGTCATAAATCTTCCATTTTAATAAGTCAAGGGATTAATATTACCTCATTTTAGCATAATTTTGCCATAAATTGATGAATTGGTGTGTTTTTCAAATCAAAGTTTGAGCAAATATTTTTAAGTGCTTAATTATTCGTAATATTTTATTTTTCACCCCCAATAACAGACCGATTTTTGATAAAAAATTGCCATAAATGCCATTATAATGCTATAATGCCACTGTTCTATTTTCAACCTTCAATTATTCAACTAATAAGGAATATTTATGAGCACACCAATTGTACAATTTGACACCACGCATGGCGCGATTGTGATTGAATTAGATCAAGAAAAAGCCCCAATTACGGTTGCAAACTTTCTTGACTATGTTGAAAGTGGTCATTATGACGGCACGATTTTTCACCGTGTGATTGATGGCTTTATGATTCAAGGCGGTGGTATGTATGCGGACATGAACGAAAAACGCACGGGCACACCAATCATGAACGAAGCGGACAACGGTCTGTCAAATGATGTTGGTACCATCGCCATGGCTCGTACTAACGACCCACATTCAGCAACTGCACAGTTTTTTATTAATGTACAAGATAACAGCTTTTTAAATCATACCAGCCCAACACCACAAGGCTGGGGCTATGCTGTATTTGGTAAAGTAACTGACGGCATGGATGTGGTTAACCAAATCAAAAGCGTACCAACTGGACAACATGGCTATCACAGCGATGTACCTACCACACCGATTGTGATTCACTCTGCCAAAGTCATCTCAAAATAATTGATAGATACCATCAAGACATATTAAAGCGGAGGTAAAATATTTTTACCTCCGCTTTTACAAAAAAATGATCTGGCATACACCAAAATATTCATTTTTATCTGATGGTATCATCACAATAAGCAAAAATTGCCACTTCTAATCGGTTAATAAGTTCGGCACAGATGGTCTTTTTACCTTACCATGCAAAACTTCATTCATTTTCTGGCTAAAAACCCCAAAGACATTCGTATGGTTTTTATCGCTGATTTACACCTTTCAGACAGTACACCTGCCATTAATCAAGCGTTTTTGGCATTCATCAAACAGCTATCAATTTTACCAAAATTAGAAAGCTTATACATTTTGGGTGATTGGTTGGATGCTTGGATTGGTGATGATGATTATTTAACCTTATCCGATGATGAAAAGAGCAAGCACTGGCTAACGCCCATTTTACAATCTTTAAAAAAAATATCAAATAAAATAAAAATCCACATCATGCATGGCAATCGTGATTTTACCATTCGTCAAGGGCTTTGTCATATAATTGACGCTCAGCTGATCAAAGAACCATACTATCTAAATAGTCAAACCGATCAAAACAACCACAAACTTTATCGATTGGAACATGGAGATGGGCTCTGCACCGATGACAAACACTATCAATATTATCGCAAAGCCATCCGAAATCCTATGGTCTCTTGGTTGTTATTAAAACAGCCTCTAGCCAGTCGTCGCCAACTTGCTCAAAAAATTAAAAATAAATCCAAAAAAAGCAAAATTCAAAAACCAATTGATATCATGGATGTCAACACGAAAGCAGCGGAAAAAACCTTAAAAAATTGCGATGTCATCATACACGGACATACACATCGCCCTGCTGTACACCACCATATTCATGGCAAGAAACGATTAGTTTTGGGAGATTGGCGTTATCACGACAACAAAGTTCAAGCCGTCATTGGGGTCATGAGCGACAGTAGTAATGAAGTTGGTTTATATGAATTTATCCACCATATTTGATGACGCAAGGAAGATGATACTGTTAACAAAATCAAACCAAACCTACACCACCTACATACATCAGTAGTTGGGTATGCAAATGCCACCAAGTCAGCACAAATCCTAGCACCAAAAGCGTCGACACCACCCAAAACATCATCTTTGACAATCTGTTTTTTAGTACCAAACTCATCACCAAACCAAGGCATAAGCCCACAAGCATACCACCAATATGTGCTGCATTATCAATACCAGCAATCGCAAAACCCATGATCAGATTTAGCGTCATGACCATCGCCAAGTTCTTGGTATTTAAAATAAACACAGTTGGTGTTTTTAGTCCAGCAAGCATCAACAAAAATGCCCCAAGTCCCATGATGCCTCCTGATGCACCTGCTGAAAGACCAACTACACCACCATTTAATACACCCTGCCAAGTGATGAATAAATTCAGCAAATTACCACCAACTGCCGACAGCAAAAACACCAATAAAAATGATGATTTTCCAATGATTTGCTCAACCACCTGCCCAAAATAATACATTGCAAAGCCATTGAACAAAAGATGAATCAGGCCTATGTGCAAAAAGACACTCTGCAACAGACGCCACGGCTCACCCATTAATGTTAAAGGTAAAAAATTCGCCCCAAAAGATATTAAGTCTTTTGAACTTGGATTATCAAGACTCACACCTTGGGTTAATTGATACAGCATAAACCCAACAAAACTCAAAATAAATAGTAAGGTTATGGGGGCTTTTTGATATAAGACTTGAAAATTCATGGTATTTTATTACATTAAAATAAAACAACATCATCAAACAAGGGCAGAGAAATCATAATAAGCGACTGATTGCCAGTTCGGTCAGTTGGTATAGTGCATGGCGGTATTTATTATCAGGTAAATGTGCAAGTGCAATCTGAGCAGCTTTTGCTTCATTCAAGGCACGCTGCTTACAATAATCCAACGCACCTGACGACCTGACCAAATCAATCAGCTCGCCTGCATTGTCGGTTTTGCCTGTTTGTACGGCGACTCTTAACTTATCATAATCAGCAGGGCTAGAATTCTTTAAAATCTCTAAGGTCTTAATGATTGGCAAAGTGGGCTTACCCTCGGCCAAATCATCGCCTAGGTTCTTACCCATAAATTCAACATCACCCACAAAATCCAACACATCATCAATCATCTGAAAAGCATTGCCAAAATGATGGCCAAACACACCCAAATCTTCAAGCAATTCATCTCTGCCTTGCAATAGTGCCGCACCTTTGGTTGCCATCATAAATAGGCGAGAAGTTTTGCCATCAATGATCTGTAAGTAGTCATCTTCGGTGGTCTCAATGTTATATTGGTGTTGTAATTGTAGTACCTCACCTTCAGCAATATCACAAGTACCGTCCGAAAACACTTTTAACAATGCCATATTATCAAAGCCTACCAAAAGATTGAACGAACGAGCAATCAGATAATCCCCAACCAAAACAGCGGTAGCGTTATTCCAAGTGGCGTTAGCAGTTGGCCTGCCTCGTCTTAATCCAGATTCATCTATCACATCGTCATGCACCAGCGTTGCTGTGTGGAGCATCTCAGTAATCGCCCCCAACTCCAAGGCTTGTTGATTATACTTGTCATCAAGCATTCTGGCAGTCAATAGCGTAATCAGTGGTCGCATACGCTTACCACCTGCATCAATCACATGTTTTGATACCTGCATGACGAGGCGTACTTTTGAATTAAGTGACCCAAAAACTTGCTTATCCATGATGGCAAAATCGTCTGCCACCACAGATAAAATGTCGGTATAAGTCGGTGTGGTCATATCATCTATCTCATTTTATTATCTTTATTTTTACTGTCTTTTACCAAAAAATAACCCTGCCTATCATATCACAGTGCAACTTTTTACTCAAAAAAAATCACCACAAATTCGCCATTTTCATGACAACACAACCTGACATCAACTCTTTTGTAAAACAATTAATATGTCTTAGCAGTGGTTGTTCATTATTACTAATTAACCAATTAACTATACAGCTTAAATACATATTAATTAAGCATGAGTAAGTATAAGTATAAGTATAAGTATAAGTATAAGTAAGTGATTATTGAATTCATTATTTTTTAATAACTATTTGTTATCATTTATTTAAATATCACAAATAAAACTTTAACTTTTGATGATTTTTGGCGTTTAGATACTTGTCAAACAGTTGCTTTGCGTGCATAATGGCTGTTATTTTTCTATGTCAATTCAATCAGGTGCTCTTATGTCATTTTTAACCCACCACACAGAAATCGATGATATCAATATCGAAAAAATCACTCCGCTCATCACACCTGCTGAACTCAAACGCACTTACCCATTATCCAGTCAGGCTTTTAACACTGTATTGCAAGGTCGTAAAACCATTGAAAATATCTTAGATGGTGAAGATAAGCGAATTTTGGTTGTGGTTGGTCCTTGCTCAATTCATGACACCACCGCTGCCCACGAATATGCCGATAAACTAAAAATTTTGGCAGAAGAGTTAAAAAATGAATTATTCATCGTCATGCGTGTGTATTTTGAAAAGCCACGCACCACAACAGGCTGGAAAGGACTGATCAACGACCCTGACATGAATGACAGCTTTGATATCAAAAAAGGCTTGGGCATGGCTCGTAAACTACTGCTTGAACTGAATGAAAAAGGATTGCCATGTGCCACCGAAGCCCTAGACCCCAACACACCGCAATATATGCAAGACTTAATCAGCTGGTCAGCCATTGGTGCAAGAACCACTGAATCTCAGACTCACCGTGAAATGTCGTCTGGTCTATCTTGTCCTGTTGGCTTTAAAAATGGTACGGACGGCTCCATGACAGTTGCGGTCAATGCCATGCAAGCGGTCAAATCAGGGCATAGCTTTTTAGGTCTGTCGTCAGATGGTCAAGTTTCTATCATCAAATCAAAGGGTAATAAATATGCTCATGTTGTTTTGCGTGGTGGTAACGACCAACCCAATTATGATGAAACCGCCATCATCGCTGCTGAAAACGAACTTGCCAAAGGCAAAACCAATGGTAAAATTATGGTAGATGCAAGCCATGCCAATTCAGGCAAAGACCCTTATCTACAACCAATGGTGATCCAAAATATCGCCAGCCAAATTCAAAATGGCAATAAGTCTATCATGGGCTTGATGATTGAAAGCCACCTAAAAGGCGGTCGTCAGAATATCCCTGCCGACCTATCACAGTTAGAATATGGCAAATCAGTAACAGATGGCTGTCTAGATTGGGACACTACTGTTGATGTCCTGCGTCAATTCGCCAAAGACATCAAGACACACCTACCCAATCGTTAATGTCGGATTTTTTAGATTAAAAAGATTAAAGTTAGTAATCTGACCAAACATTGCCGTTCGTAATAAGCCTATTAAACCATGGTGGAGAAAATGGCCACTTTGAGCAGACTTGGAGCGAACGTTTTTTTAATCATATGATTCTTACCATGTCGAACCCTTCTCTTACAAATGGCAATCAAGGCTCGTTTTTTGGCTCGTTTTATATGGTCATGGCTTGCCTATGCTTTGCACTCATGCTGGTTTTTGTCAAGTTCTCTGGGCAAAAGTTTGCCATGCACACTTATGAAATCACCTTTTGGCGAGTGCTGTTCACCCTTGTGATTCTAGGCGGATTGTCATGGATTAAAGGACGAGATTTTCGTACCAATTACCCAAAAGAGCATTTTTGGCGATCCTTGGCTGGCTCAGTCGCCCTATTCATGAATTTTTATGTAGTGCTACATTTGCCCCTTGCCACCGCCAGCACGCTACAAAACACTTCTGCCATTTTTTTAGGCTTATTATCCATCATTATTTTAAAACAAAAACCCACACCAATCAGTTGGATTTCTTTGATTTTAGGTTTTGTTGGCGTGATCATCTTGCTAAAACCGACCGCAGGGGGCGACACTTTTGCCATGATACTAGGATTGGTGAGCGGAGCGATTAGCGGTTATGCTTATTTACAAGTGCGAGAATTATCCTTACTTGGTGAACCTGCGTGGCGAATTGTGTTTTATCTTTCGCTACTGTCCACCATCATCTCAGGCGTATTGGCGGTATTTTTTGGCTTTACCCCCATCAATCCAGAAAGCTTACTTTACATCGTCGGCACTGGGGTAACGGCACTGGGCGGACAGCTTTTGATGACTTATGCTTATCAAGTTGGACAAAAGTTTGTCGTGGCGACCTTATCCTATATGACGGTAGTTTTTGCCATTTTATTTGGTGCATGGCTGTTTGGCGAGCGACTCGACTGGCTAAGTTTGCTTGGGATCGGTGTGATTGTAGCCAGCGGAATTTTGAGTGGGAAGAGGTAAAAAAGACAGAGACAAGCCTTAACAAATAATGCTGACCAAACTATCGCTGGCTATTTTTCGTATTTTTTATCTTAGCAAATTCAAATCTGCACATCTGCAATAAGGCAAATATTCAAACACAAGTACAAATCTGCTATAATGGTTTCATTTTTTTGAGCACATCATGACAACTTTTAAAGACCTACTTTCCAAAGACTTTCAAGACCAACTCAAAGAAATTGGCACAAAGTCATCTACCAAACCAGAAACCGACAACAACGACAAACCCACCACCGAACAAGTAATGGGCAAAAAAGAGGTGGCTGGCCAAGTCAAACGCTTTAATCACCAAGGCATTGACGAAGATAAAGTACTATTCATGCAGGCAATGAGCGGTGTTACCCCTCTAAAACACGAAAAATCGGTCAATTTTTGCACAAAAACTGATTCCAAAGACCCCACCACCTTGTTTCGCCGTGCCAATGCCGAAGGGGGTGAAGAACTGTCTGGGGTGAATTTATCCGACATGCAAGCTTTGCTCAACCCTGTGGCAGGTGAAGCATTTTTGAGCTACAAAAATCCAACCCTACAAAACAAAGTCTTTGAGCAGTTAAAACAAGGTAAACTTCGTTGGTATGATGCGGTGGATTTGCATGGTGCCAGCATTGAAGAGGCTCGCACAGCAGTGCAGACCATCATCTCAAATGCCCTAAAAAGTGGTGAAACTGTCATTAAAATTGTGCATGGCAAAGGTGCAGACGCCATCATCAAGACCTGCGTAAACGGTTGGTTACGCCAAATCTCTGATGTGATGGCATTTGTTTCAGCCCCAACCAATGATGGTGGTAATGGTGCAGTACTGGTATTATTAAAACACAACAAAAAATTGTCCAATCGGCCTTTATGAACGATGGCAAGATAACAAACAAACCTTATGTTTGTATTGACCAGCCTTACTTTTAGGTATCGTAAAATTTTCACAAAAACCACCCTTTTTGGTTTATTTTTTAAAATAGGCATGAAATTGGTATGATATGTATCATCATTGTTAAGGAGCTTTCATGACATCGCAAAGCATGACCATTGGCATTGTTGCAGGCGAGATATCAGGCGATGCACTTGGTGCAGATTTCATGAATAAAATGAATGCCCTACACCCAAATATTCGCTGGGTGGGCGTGGGCGGTGAAAAAATGACAAAAGCAGGATTGGCTTGTGTCATAGACATGGCTCGTTTATCAGTCATGGGAATTGTTGAAGTCATTAAGCACTTACCTGATCTTTTGCGTGCCAAACAAGAAATTTTAACGGCTTTTAATCAGCAAAAGATTGATATATTTGTCGGAATTGACGCTCCAGATTTTAATTTAAGATTGGGTAAGGCTCTAAAACCCAAAGGTATATTTTGTGTGCAGTATGTTAGCCCAAGCATTTGGGCATGGCGTGAAAACCGCATTCACAACATTAAGGCGGCAACTGATTTGGTGTTATGCCTCTTTCCGTTTGAAGTGCCTGTTTATCTCAAACACAACCACCCTGCAATTTGTGTGGGCCACCCACTCATTCATCATTTGCAACCAAAAAAAATCAACAAATCTACCAATACAATTTGTTTGATGGCAGGCTCTAGAATTGGTGAAATTCATGCCATTTTACCAATCTTGTTGGCAAGTTTTAATCAATTATATAAAAAAAATCAATCACTTAATGCAATTTTACCACTTGCTAAGGATGAACATCAACCAATAGTAAAGCAGATGATTGATGATTTAGTACCTCAGTTATCATCAAGATTGACTATTCTTACACCAACTGATTATCAACACTCCTTTGAATACGACCATGATTATACCGCAAGTCAGTATGCCATGCAGATAAGTGACTTGACAATCTTAGCAAGTGGCACGGCAACCTTAGAAGCACTGATGCTACAAGCACCAATGATTGTGGTTTACAAAGTCAGTACTTTAACCTATGCCATTGCCAAACATTTGATAAAAACCCCTTATGTCTCTTTACCTAATATCCTAGCCTTTGAGCAAACTGGCTACCCCATCGTGCCAGAGCTGATTCAGACGGATGCAACAGCCGATAACATTGCAAAATACGCCCAAGACATTCTCAACAGCCCAAACACACAACAAAATAAGCTGATTGACACCGTCAGTAAAATCAAACAACTCAGCAGTGCTTACAACTCTGCTCAAGCGGTTTTGACTCATTATTTGGATAATAAAAGTAATAAATAAGATGAAGGCTCACACACAAAACACATACATTCAAGATTGCAAGATTGTGTGCCATAAGAATCACGAATGCAAATCAGACACCATCATCATCGGCATTGATGAAGTTGGACGAGGTTCGTTATTTGGGCAAATGACTGTTGGGGCAGTGATTTTGGATAATCATTTGACGGGTGAATTTGGACAAGTAGATTTGACAAACACACCGATTGCCATGATCAATGACAGCAAAAAACTTTCTGAGAAAAAACGCAATTTAGCATTTAATCCCATCAAAGAAATCTGCCAAAGCCATGCAATTATTGACATTCCAGCCCATGTGATTGATGCCATTGACATTTACCAAGCCACACTTTTGGGTATGCGATTGGCGATTGAAAATTTAATGACAATCAATCACATCACACCGATGCACGATTTGACCATTTTAATAGATGGTAACGCTAAGCCGACATTATCCAATGAGTTTAAAGCGTACGAAAACAGCATTCATACACTCATTAAGGGCGATGGCATTCATACCAGCATTGCCTGTGCAAGTATTCTTGCCAAAGTTCATCGTGATAATGCCATGAATGATTATGCCAAAATTTATCCAGATTATCATTTAAGCAAGAACAAAGGCTACCCCAGCAAAGCCCACACCCAAGCGATTTTTTTACATGGGATATTGCCAGAACACAGACAAAGCTTTAATCCCATACGAACGATACTACAACACCAAAGTAGCACACCTTTTATCTTTGATCAACCACCCAATTTAAATTGATCAAAAAGCTGGTTTTATTTGCGTTTTTTATCACGCTTTTTAAACTCAGCGATGCGTTTGCGTTCTCGCATGACTTTGGCTTTATTTTTAATTTTTGGGTTTTTCTTGCCTTCGTATGGGTTGGCATTTTGTTTAAATTCCACATGAAGTGGCGTACCTTCAAGTTGAAAAACATTACGATAAATATTTTCAAGATAACGCTGATAACTTTTCGGCAACGCACTGGTCTGATTGCCATGAATGACAATGACTGGCGGATTATGACCACCAAGATGGGCATATCTTAACTTAATACGACGACCGCCCACCATCGGTGGTTGATGATTTTCCACCGCATCTTGTAAGATTTGGGTCAGCCTAGAAGTTGAGACCTTAAACATTGAGGCGTCATAGGCCTTATGAATTGATGGGTATAAATTTCCTACCCCATTACCATAAAGTGCTGAAATTAAATGAATTTTTACCCAAGGCACAAAGTTAAAGCGTCGATCAATTTCAATTTTTAAGAAATCTTTTTGATCATCAGTCAATCCGTCCCATTTATTGATTGCAATCACAATCGCTCGACCAGCATTAAGTGCATAGCCAAGCATATGCAAGTCTTGATCCACAATGCCCTCATGTGCGTCAATAACAACCACAACAACATTGGCATCTTTAATGGCCTGCAAAGTTTTAACCACTGAGAATTTTTCAACTTTCTCATCAATTCGACCACGACGACGCACACCAGCGGTATCAATGAGCGTATAAGCCCTACCCCCTCTTTCAAAAGGAATATAAATGCTATCACGAGTCGTGCCAGGCATATCAAACACCACCACCCGTTCCTCTCCAAGCAGGCGATTCACCAATGTTGATTTACCAACATTTGGGCGGCCGATGATGGCAAGCTTTAGCCCCATATTCTCATCATCATCTTCGCTGTCTTCTGGCATATCAGCGGTCAATACTTCAAGCAAACTGGTCACACCCTTACCGTGGCTAGCGGCCAGCGGAAATGGCTCACCAAAACCCAGCTCAAAAAATTCTGCTGATGCCGCCTCATGCACACCATCCATCTTATTTGCCACAAGAAAAACAGGCTTGCCCAAAGTATGCAAAAAACGAGCAATCTCTGCATCTGCACCAATCAGACCCACTCTTGCGTCTACAACAAAAACCACAATATCCGCTTCATGAATGGCGGTATAAGACTGGGTCGCCATATAATCATCAATATTACCTGTGCCATCATCCGCCTCACCAATACCGCCTGTATCAATGACGATGAATGACTTATTTTCAAAATGTGCATCGCCATATTGACGGTCGCGTGTCAAACCTGCCATATCTGCAACAAGTGCTTGGCGAGACTTGGTAAATTGATTAAATAAAGTGGATTTTCCAACATTTGGGCGACCAATTAAGGCGACCACAGGTTTAATACTCATGAATTTCTCAAAAAAAAGTAATTTTAAATTAACAAAATAAAATGGATAAAAATACCAAATCCTTTGCCATCATCAGACGACAAAGGGCAAAATGGTTCATCAAACTTAAAACTGCCAAATACTTACAACACCTGATGTGCTTTGAGTATATAAGCGATTATCAATGACTTGCAAGCTGGTTAATTGACCCTTTGTCTGAACACGGCTAACAATACTGCCATTACGGTCAAACAGATGAATCACACCTTCATAATCACCCACAGCCACATAATCACCTATAGCCACAGGATTGGTCAATTTGCGATTTTTTAGCTCGTCATTTAGCCATAATGTCTCACCAGTCAAGCGATTAAAGGCCTTAACATCACCACTAATACCAACTGCAACAAGCACATCACCAAGTACAGTCGCTGACCTAGTGCTAGAAATGTCAGAGACAAACATTGTTTGGCCTGTTGCCATATCAAAACCGACAATCTGCCCACTAAAACTGGTGACATATAAATGCTGACCAACAACCAATGGTGTGCCATCTACATCGCTAAGGCGTTCAACCACGCTACCACCTGTCGCCATGCCCACACGGCGAGTCCAAAGTGGTGAGCCTGTACTTGAGTCTAACGCATGAATACGACCATCTGCTGTACCAAATAACACCGTTTGTTCATCTAGACTTAGCGGTTTGGCAACGCCACGAATACTCAAATCAGTTTTTTGGGTACCAAATTGCCACACATTTTCCCCTGTACGAAGATTTAAGCCATATAATACGCCATTATTGGCAGACAATAGCACTCTATCATGATGAATTAATGCAGGTGTCGGAGTTGATGTTGGTAATGCAGTTTCCCACAGTTTCTCGCCTGTACCAACATTAAGTGCGATAACTTTACCCGAGCGAGTACCCACCACTGCAACCAAACCCGCCTCATCAATGGCCACACCACTGGTCACAGGTTCTTGCAGGTCTAGTTTCCAAATGGACTGCTTATCATCAAATGCACTGACCACACCACTACGACTGACAGCAATCAGCACACCACCACTTTGTGCCACCTGCAAATCAATCACATCTTTTTTGCTGACACGCTCGCCCTTAGTCAGACCACGACTTTGTTCAAGCGATGCTTCAAAAATAGGCGATAGCACCGTCATAGGCGTGGCTATTTTAATAAGTTTGGCTGGACTTTTGTCTTCACCTTTGATGATTTGCTGACAGCCCATCAAAGCAGCCGCTCCGATAGTACAGCCCAAAACTATTTTTGTAAAACGAGTATTCATCTGTTATCCTCATGAATGACGGTCAAAATCATCAGTCTCGTTAAACATCATGATAAGACTGACTTGATAATGATACATTACCTTCTGGTGTATTTTGTGTTTTTAAGACTCGCTCGCATCGATCCCAAGCTCTTTTTGTTGTACAGGCATAGGATTAGCAACGATCGGTGTTTTTGGGGTAATTTCTTCAACCTCAACACCCAAAGATTGTAACTTTAAAGTTAAAACTGCACGATTTTCTTGGCGTTCACGCAAGGCTTCCCAAGCAGCGGTATAGGCTTTCTTGGCTTGTTCAATCTCATTTTTTGCCACATAAATGTCACCCAAAACCTCTTGGCGAGAACCCTCAAATGCTGTTGGTAACTCTTTATTGGCAATCTGCAACGCCTTATCTGCCTCATTATTATCAAGCAAAACTCTTGCTAAACGCAAATGAGCAAGTGCCATCAGGCCATCATCTTTAACGGTTAAGCTTTGTGCTTTTTCTAGCGTGATGATGGCATCAGACAACCGCCCACTATCAGACTGTTGGCGAGCTTTTAGCATGAGTGCTTGCCACGCATAGGCTGTATCTGGATGCTCGCTGGCAAGCCTGTCAATATCAGCAAATAACACAGCCTCTTCTTTGGTTGCCATCTCTTTGGCAGCTTTATCTAAATCAGGATTTTGAGCGGCCAATCTCAATGCATCGCTACGCTCATCAATGCTGGTGTACAAATCAGCAGCAACAGTATCAACCTTCGCATGGTTTTTTTGATAATATTCCCAACCAAAATAGCCCAAAAGTACGATAACAATCACCCAAATAATGGTGTTGCCGTGTTTTTTTAAGGCAATCATCGCCTGCTTATCTGCTTTATTTACTAATTCTTGTGCCATTACTTTGCCTTTTATTCAATTTTACCAAATGAGATACCAAATCAACACCGCATCACTGCTTAAACCATGATTTGTCTTGAATGCTCTGTTCGCCTGTTGCCATATCTTTGACACCAATCACACCTTTTTCAATTTCATCATGACCCAAGATAATTGTGTATTTTGCACCTGATTTGTCCGCTTTTTTAAATTGAGATTTTAAGCTTGATGCACTGGACATTTTTACACGCCAATCAGGGCGTTCATTACGCAGTTCTTCGGCAAAAACCAAAGCCTGTGCATATACCTCAGGGTGTGCAACCACAAATACATCGCTTTCTCCAGTCAATACAAAAGGATTGACTGCCTCAATCAACAGCAGTAAACGCTCTAAACCCATGCCAAAACCTACCGCAGGCTCAGACTGTTCGGGCTTACCTTTTAGCACGCCCACCAAACCATCATAACGACCACCACCACAGACAGTCGCCTGAGAACCCAGCTTATCAGTTACCCACTCAAACACGGTTTTATTATAATAATCCAAACCACGCACCAAATTTTCATTGATTTCAAAACTGATACCCAAAGCCGTCAGATACGCTTTGACTTGCTCAAAGTGCGTGCGTGTCTCATCACCAAAAAAATCACTTAATTTTGGTGCGTTTTGCAAGATTTTTTGTGTACGCTCATCTTTGGAATCTAAGATTCGCAAAGGATTGGTTGTTAATCTTCGTTGACTGTCTTCATCAAGCTCTGAGTGATGCAAAGTTAAGTATTCAACCAGCGATGCCTTATAGGCCTGACGCTCGTCTGCCTCACCCAAAGTATTTAGCTGTAATTTGACATGCTCACAAACACCTACCTTTTGCCAAAAACGATGAGTCATGGCAATCAATTCTGCCTCACCATCAGGCAATTCATTACCAAAAACCTCCACACCAAGCTGGTGAAACTGGCGATAACGCCCTTTTTGTGGTCTTTCATAGCGAAACATTGGGCCGATGTACCACAGTTTTGGTGCATCTCCTCTTAGCATATTGTGCTCAATAACCGCACGCACACAGCCTGCCGTACCTTCTGGTCGCAGAGTAAAAGAAGCACTCTCGCCATCAGACTTGCCACCATGCACCACACCAAACATTTCTTTTTCAACAATATCCGTTGCCTCGCCCACACCTCGTGCGAACAATTGTGTTTCTTCAACCAGTGGCAAGCGAATTTGACTAAATCCATAGCCATCTAACACATCGGCAAGTATTTGTTCAAGTTTACGCCATTTTTGTGCCTCGCTTGGCAGGGCATCATTAAAGCCACGAATGGCAGTGATTTTACTCATTTTTGTACTCACTTAATCTTATTATTTATCAGTTATTTACAAGCTTTTATTTAAATGAATTACTATTCATCGTTTGTGAAAACTTCATTCAGTTTGGCTAAAATTAGTTAAAATTTAATGCACTAAAACATACAACCATACACAACCACCCAATGACTGGTAAATTCTTTAATCTTTAAGTGGTTTTTCTTTTAATGTATAAAACTAGCACAATCTAGGCCATGCAACACAAGATTGGCCATCGCCACCATTTAACCATTTGTTAACGATTTGTCAATTTTGAGCCACCCTTAAAATCTCATTCGCTCGTTTATCCGCCAAATCTTTGGCTTTTTGACGCACCATTTGTTCAATTTCGTCCACCAATTTTGCCGTGTCAATCAAATGGCTTTTATCGCCATTTTTATACACCAAAGAATTGGGGTTTGCCCCCACCACGCCAATGTCCGCCTCTTTGGCTTCGCCCGGCCCATTGACCTTACAGCCAATCACCGACACATCCATTGGCACTCGGATATCCTCTAAGCGAGCCTCCAATTCATTCATCACTTTGATGACATCAAATTCTTGACGGCTACAAGACGGACAAGCGATAAAATTAACGCCATTAGAGCGAATACCCAAAGACTTTAAAATATCAAAGCCGATTTTAATCTCATCTTCTGGCGGACTTGCAAGCGATATTCGCATCGTATCGCCAATACCCTCCAACAACAGCCCACCCAAGGCAATCGCCGACTTGACCGTGCCTGTGCGGTACACGCCTGCTTCGGTTACGCCCAAATGCAACGGACAATCCACTTGTTTGCTAATGAGCCGATAAGCGTCCATCGTCAAAAACACATTGCTTGCTTTGACCGAGATTTTGTATTGGTCAAAATTATGACGCTCCAAAATATTAATGTGGCGAAGTGCTGATTCTAGCATGGCAGCCCCTGTCGGCTCGCCATATTTTTTTTGCAAATCTTTTTCCAGCGAACCTGCGTTCACGCCAATACGAATGGGCAAATTGTGGTGTTTGGCGCAGGCGATGACCTCTTTGATTTTTTGTTCATTGCCGATATTACCGGGGTTAATCCGTAAGCAATCTGCCCCATTTTCTGCCACCGCCAAGGCAATTTTATAGTCAAAATGAATGTCAGCGATGAGTGGCACGGACACTTGTTTTTTAATCTCGCCAAAGGCTTTCACGCTATCCATTGTCGGTGTGGACACTCGCATCAAATCCGCCCCTGCGTCCACGCACCGCTGAATTTGAGCAACGGTCGCTGCCACATCGCAAGTGTCGGTATTGGTCATACTTTGCACACTGATGGGGGCATCGCCACCAATGGCAACATTGCCGACCATAATTTGGCGAGTGGGACGGCGGATAATGGGATTTTGGTGGCTTGACATGGAGCTTCCTAAGAAAATGATGATTGGTGCTTTGTCTGCAAATCATGCTTTTTTGCAATCAATCAGTAAAACAAATTTTGGTTAATTGTTTTTTAACTGGCGGTGAAATTATTTTAGTCGTTATCACAACAGCTTTGGCAAGTTTAAAAAAACTAGGGTATTTTTAAAAATCTACCTTTTACATGATTAAATTTTTACATCGTTAAAGCATGACTTACCTTGGTTTGATGATAAATCAACAACTTACTAAAAAAATAATTATCGCAAAGTCAGCGATGCCCTACCATCTTTGATATACTCACCCAATTTTACCGCACTGCCATTAAAATTAAGATCCACCTGTGCAGGACGATCAATCTCAACGCTCATCGGTGTTGTGCCTTGAAGCATATAATTACCACGAGGTTGCTTGCCTTGCAACAAAACATTGCCCAATGCATCAGTAACAACAATATCCACATCACCTTTTGAGCGAACTTCCAAAGAAGCAATGCTGGCAGTCGTAATCGCCGCACCGACTGCTTGATCATTTTGTGTCATGACCAATGAATCTTGTTGCAGGTCCGAGTCATCATTTTTAATGGCATTACTCACAACTTTTAATAACACAAATGCCAAGACCAACAAAGCAACGACGCCAATAATCAACGCAGGATTGATACGCACTTTTGGGCGACCACGCTGCAAAGTACCCATTGGCGTTAATGGTGCTTTTATGTCGCTCGCCTTAGTTTGGCGTAGGGCATTAGGGTACGCTTTCTCAAAAGTCAAGGCAATATTTGTTGCATCCAACCCCAAATATTTAGCATAATTTGTAACAAATCCTTTGGCAAAAGCAAACTTTGGCATCGCAGCAAAGTCCTCATCTTCAAAGGCTTGCAAATACCGCTTCAAGATATTCAGTTCGCCAGACACCGCATCAAGCGTCAGACCTTTTGCGTTGCGTGCACTTTTTAGACGGCTACCAAAATTACTGGTTGGTTTTGGCTCGTTAGTTGCTTGATTGCCCACTCATACACTCCAATCATTGTCTTTGCATTATGGTTAAATTGGTTAAACCAGTTAAATTCATTAATAAATTTGTTATAAAAAAAATCATTGATATAAGTCAGTATCAAGTTGATTTTTTTAGCACATCAGTAATTGTCATTTTGTCACTGTTTGGGTATTTTTCCTGCAAAATCTGAGTCAGTTGTTTTGCCTTGGCATCATCGCCAGCCCTACCCGCCAAATGAATGCCCATAACAAGCAGTTTATCACTCAAAGAATCCATCAATACATGCAAGCTTAGTCGCTCAAAAATCGCATTTGCTCGATTTACATCATTTTGGCTGATTAATTGACTTAGTATGATTTCATAGACCGCCAAGTTCACGCTACCGCCATCTATGGCACGATAAAAAGCGTCGTTGGCACGCTTTACATTGCCCAATCGTCGCCAAGTAAAGCCAAGATTTTCAAGCGCCTGAACTCGCCCTTCATAGCCCAAATGATTGCCTGCTACTTCAAAATATCCAACAGCATCGCCAGCTCGCCCAACCTGAGATAAATACACGCCATAGTTGTTATAAGCACGCATAAAATCACGATCTAGGTGAATCGCTTTACGAAAAAACTCGTCTGCTTGTGCCAAATTATTTGCACTGCCTTCGGTCTGCAATAGTACAGCCATCATATCATAACTGGGTGCAAAATGTGCATCAGCCGCCATCGCCATATCAAGCTGTCTTTTGGCCTCATCAAGATTGCCCAATAAAATATACTGTCCAGCCATCTGTGTGCGGATTTGGGCAAGTGCTGTTTTATCATATTGAAGGCTCGGCTGAGTCGTTTGGCAAGCAGTGAGCACAACACTCAATCCACAAACCCAGCCAATTTCCCTCAACCAACCAAGATGGTTAGCAAATTGCCATAAATATCGCATCATCATTCTAGCAAGTCTTTTGTTATTTTACCAATCATTTTATCACGACAAACACCATCATGAACTTTCTTGGCGTTTTTGGATACTTTCTTGCCATTTTTTGGCACGGCGAGTGCGGTCAGCCACTTGCCCTACAAGCTGTCCACACGCTGCATCAATGTCATCGCCTCGAGTTTGGCGAATGGTGCAAACATATCCTGCCTGATTTAAAATATTAGAGAAGGCATGAATGCGGTTATTGCTAGAACGCTCGTATGGAGCGTGCGGAAATGGATTAAAAGGAATTAGGTTGATTTTACTTGGCAGGCCTTTTAATAATGCAGCCAACTGATGAGCGTGTTCATCGCTGTCATTCACACCAGCAAGCATGACATATTCAATGGTTACATGCTTTTTATGGCGTGGATTTTCATCATGTACATAGGATTTGGCAGCTTTAATCAGCTCTGACAATGGGTATTTTTTATTAATCGGCACAAGTTCATCACGCAATTCATCATTCGGTGCGTGCAAACTGATTGCCAACGACACATCAATATCCTTAGCAAGTTCGTACATCTTTGGTACAATGCCAGAAGTTGAAAGCGTAACACGACGCTTAGAAAGCCCGAATGCATGGTCATCTAACATCAAAGACATACTGGACAACACAGGCTCATAATTAAGCAAAGGCTCACCCATGCCCATCATCACTACATTGGTAACATAATTTTCACGCTCAGTAGGGGTAACATCTTCCATATAAGATTGGTTTGCCACCCATAGCTGGCCAATGATTTCGCTGGCGTTTAAATCTCGCTCAAAGCCTTGCTTTCCTGTGCTACAAAATGAGCAATCAAGTGCACAGCCTACCTGACTAGAAATACACAGCGTCTTGCGTCCAAACTGCTTACTGTCTTCAGCAGGGATTAGTACTGTCTCAACAAGAGAACCGCCCGCCACCTCAAAAACCCACTTACGAGTTCCATCTTCAGAAAATTGTTTGAATTTTACTTTTGGTGGCACGACACACGCCACTTCATGTAGGTTTTGTTGGAGTTTTTTTGAAATATTAGTCATTTCAAAAAAATCTGTTACGCCAAATTGATAAATCCACTTCATCACCTGTGTCGCACGAAAAGGCTTTTCACCAAGAGACACAAAAAACTCACCCAAGGCCGTCTTGGACATACCAAGCAGATTGACTTTTTGATCATCGTCTTTTTGGTCATCTTTGGGCGTGGCTGATGTTTGTACTAGGGGAATTTTTGTCATGGCGTTCTGCTATTTTGTACAATCTTGTCGGTATCACTATTGATAAAATGTCAATACAAATATAAACAGCGTATTATACTAAAAATTTTAGTTAAAGTCATGAATTTTGTTGTCTAACAAATCCCAATCAAATAAAAACAGCCCATCAAAGACGGACTGTTTTTGTGTATCACCAAAAGGTTAGTACGGCAAATTAATTAACGAGTGCGTGGGAAAATCTCATCTGCACCAAAGAAGTAAGCGATTTCACGCTCGGCAGAAGTGGTGCTGTCAGAGCCATGAGCAGCGTTTTCATCAATACTTACCGCAAAATCTGCACGAATGGTACCCTGAGCTGCCTCAGCTGGGTTGGTTGCACCCAAGATATCACGGTGAGCCAAAACAGCATTTTCACCTTCTAGGACAGATACCACAACAGGACCTGATGTCATGAATGCTACCAAATCATTAAAAAAGCCACGCTCTTTGTGCTCAGCATAAAAACCTTCAGCTTCTTCACGAGTAAGATGCTTGTATTTAACAGCAACTGGTTTTAAGCCAGCCTTTTCAAAGCGAGCAATGATATCGCCAATGTGATTTTTACCAACTGCGTCTGGCTTAATGATAGATAAAGTGCGTTCGATTGCCATGATGATTTCCTTAATGTTTAAAAAGGGAGTAAAAAAATATTTACAAAGAATACTTTATAAAGCATCTGTTATTATAACAAGCAAAAAGTAATTTTGCACTCTTTTTTATTGATGAGTTGATGAACAGCCGTTAAGATGACAGATGGGCAAGTTGGTATTTAAGTGTTTACAATCCATTAATTCATATCAACCTCTCATTGGACAAATCGGACAAAATTTTTTTATGAATTTATAAAGATAAATGGTTATGATATTTATAAGTTTAGATTGGTAAGAATTGGTAGGCAAACCCAAGTGGATAGATTTTAATAAAGCATTTTTGATTAAAATCTGCTAAAATACCTATCACATTAATAGCTAAAAAAATCAAGAGAGAGCACTATGGGCTTTAATTGCGGTATCGTAGGCTTGCCAAATGTCGGCAAATCCACACTGTTTAATGCACTCACCCAAGCGGGCATCGCCGCCGAAAACTTCCCCTTTTGCACCAAAGACCCCAACACAGGCATCGTGCCTGTGCCAGACCCACGCCTAAAACAGCTTGCCGATATCGTAAAGCCTGAGCGAGTACTGCCGACCAGCATGGAGTTTGTGGACATTGCAGGGCTTGTGGCAGGGGCATCTAAGGGCGAGGGCATGGGCAATCAGTTTTTGGCAAATATCCGTGAAACGGACGCCATTGCCCATGTGGTACGCTGTTTTGATGACGACAATGTCATTCATGTAGACGGACAAGTCAATCCTTTGTCCGACATTGAGACCATCAACACCGAGCTTGCTTTGGCGGACTTGGAGGCGGTAAGCCGTGCCATCACCAACCTATCCAAAAAAGCCAAAGGGGGCGACAAAGACGCCCAAAGTGCCTTGGCGGTGATGCAAAAAATTGAGCCACTTTTGGCAGACGGCAAGCCCGCTCGCCTAGCAGGTCTTGACGATGACGAAAAAAAACTCATCAAAAGCTACGGTTTGATTACCCTAAAACCTGTGATGTATATCGCCAATGTGTCAGAAGACGGCTTTGACAACAACCCTTATCTTGACCAAGTGCGTGAATTTGCCAAAAGTGATAACGCCATTGTCGTGCCACTATGCAATCAAATAGAGGCGGAGATTGCCCTACTAGATGATGATGAAAAATCGGAGTTTTTGGCGGAAATGGGCATGAGCGAAGCAGGGCTTGACCGTGTCATCAGAGCAGGCTATGAGCTGTTAAAAATGCAAACTTATTTTACCGCAGGGGTCAAAGAAGTGCGTGCATGGACAGTGCCCGTGGGGGCGACCGCTCCAGAGGCGGCAGGGGTGATTCATACCGACTTTGAGCGGGGTTTTATTCGTGCCGAAGTGATTGGCTTTGACGATTTTATTACCCACAATGGCGAAAAAGGGGCGGCAGCGGCAGGTAAATCTCGTTTAGAAGGCAAAACCTATGTGGTGCAAGACGGCGATGTGATGCATTTTAGGTTTAATGTATAAAGGTTTAAATCATTGACCAAGATTGCAAAGTAAGCCGTTTGATTATTTAATGTGTTATTTAGCAAAAGGTTGGTATCATGGTATATCAACCTTTATTTTATCATTTAATTAAAATTAAATTACTCAATAATGAAATAAAAAATCAGCATTCCGCCAAGCCATCAAAATATGGCGGTGCCATAATAAATCACGACTGTTTGGCAATTTGGCAATGTCTTTATTTTTTAGATGTTTTTTATTGCAATCATTGCCACGCCATCATTGTTTTGTTATAATTTAGCTTGTAATAATATAGCATAAATATACTTTAATATACTTTGGAGTCATTTTCATGAAAAAAATTATCTTAGCATCACTCATCGCAACTCTTGGCCTGACCGCCTGCGATAAAAAACCAGCCGAGCCTGCACAGCCTACCACTGATACACAGTCTGCTGAAGTCAGCCCTGTCAATACTGATATGCAAGCAAGCGAGCATGACCATGATGACAAACACGACCATGCAGATCATGACCATGCAGATCATGACCATCATCACGATGCTGGCGACAAATTTCAATGTGGCGATAAAACCGTCCACATCGCTGTACACAATCACGAAGGTGAAATCGAAGCACACCTAACCGCAGATGACATCGTTTATGATTTAAATCAAGACCCTCAAGACAAACAACGCTTCATGACAGATGATGGTATTGAAGGCGAAGACAAGCCAATGACCCTAATCCTCAATGGCGACAAAGCACAAATACTAAACAACAGTAGCAATGTCTTGCTTGACTGCACCAAATCATAAGCCAAGCCAAACCCAATAAAAAAACCAGGCTTATTTTGCTTGGTTTTTTTTATTGCTGACATTCAGCAATTTCTTGTTAAAATGCAACATTTTATGAATTTCATTGAAAATATCATGAATTTTATTATAATATACACTCATTCACCAAGTTTTTAAAACAATTACAAAGAATATTGCCATGACCCAAGACAAACCTGCTACTCGTGAACAAAAAAAGCGTCAAACTCGCCAAGCATTTTTTAATGCTGTACTAGATCTGTGCATGACAGGGCAAGGATACAGCTCAATCAGCTTGCGTCAAGTAACACGCGAAGTGGGTGTGGTGCCAACTGCTTTTTATCGGCATTTTGATGATATGGAAAGTCTCGGCAAATCACTGGTGGAAGACGAGCTAGGCAGTGCGATGGCAATGCTGCGTGAACATATGCAACTTGGCAAAAAACGCAGTTTTGAACGCCAGATCGCCAAAAGTGTACAGCTATTTTTTAAAGCGGTAGATGCACAACCTCGTTACTGGCAATTCATCGCCAGCGAACGATTTGGTGGCTCAGAAGCGGTTCGTCATGCCATTAGCGAACAGATTAAATTTTTTGCCAAGGTGATGAGTGATGATTTGGCATTACAGCCTGCGTTTGAACATATCGGCAACGAAGACCGATATCTTTTGGCAGAAATTGGGGTAAATTTGAGTTTTTCTTGGATTATTGATTGGCTTGAACTCACCTACCTACCCAACCTTGCTGACGAAGATAATGAAGAAGACATGCCTCATACCAACTTGGACAGTCAAAAAAAAGCCATGTTGCATCGCTGTACACGCCAAATGCAAATGCTACTTTATGGAGCGTATAATTGGAAATCAAACGAAGAAACAGTCATCGGGGACTGATTTATAAAAAATAAGTTGCTCAAACGACTGATTTTTTTTGCCCCACAAAAAGCCATTATGTTAAAATAAACAAAATTTTAACATAAAACAATCCATCATGCCCTATCTACACCGAACCAAATCCCATCACAATGTCAATAGCGATAAACTATTGCGTGTCGTCTCTATTAATGTCAATGGATTGCGTGCTGCTGAGAAAAAAGGTTTATTTGACTGGCTAGCACAATCTGAAGCTGATGTTGTGTGTATGCAAGAAACTCGCATCACACACGAACAATGGACAGACAAATTCAAGCCAGACGGCTGGTATGCTCATCTATTTTCCGCTGAGCGTGCAGGCTATGCAGGCACCGCCATTTATAGTCGCCTGCCCATCAGTTCAGTCAGTCGTGGTCTTGGTTTTGAATTGGCTGATTCACAAGGTCGATTTATCACAGCAGAGTTTGATTTGGGGCTGGACAAACCTGTATTCATCTCATCGCTGTATCTGCCATCTGGTTCGTCAGGTGATGATGCTCAAGCCCGCAAAGATTTATTTTTAGACAAATACAAAGCCATATTACAAAGCTGGCGTAATGAAGATAAATCTGTCATCATCTGTGGCGACTACAATATTGTGCACAAACGCATCGACATCAAAAACTGGTCTGGCAACCAAAAAGCCTCAGGTTGTCTACCACACGAAAGAGCATGGCTAGACCATATCTACGATGAGCTCGGCTATGTCGATACTTTCCGTATCGTGCGTAAAGAATCAGATGTTTATTCGTGGTGGTCAAATCGTGGACAAGCTCGTGCTAAAAATGTGGGCTGGCGTATTGACTATCAAGCTTGTTCACCAGATTGGGCAGAGCGTACGGTGGGTGCGTGGGTGTATAAAGATACTTGGTTTTCTGACCATGCTCCTGTAGTGATTGATTATATGATTGGCTAATCTAATTTCAAAGCCACGCCAATCATCAAACACACACAAGAAAAAAGAAAAAAGCAGTAATTACTGCCTTTTTCTTTTTTAAATCAATAGCCCTGCTGATGAAGTCGTTTGTAATCATCACAGCCTTGCTGCTCACCCAAATCACAGGCCTTGCCATACCATTGTTTGGCAGTGCTTTTATTTTGCTCAACACCATCACCATAATCATAGCTCACACCAATCATACCAGTAGCTTTTGCATGACCTTGAGCATGAGCTTTTTTATACCACACCATCGCTTCGGTATAATTTTGACTGACACCATATCCACTGCCATACATCCAGCCCAGATTATACTGAGCATTTGCATCGCCTTGTTCAGCAGCTTTTTTATACCAACTTGCCGCTTGCTGATAGTCTTGTGGCACGCCATATCCCTTGCGATACATCACACCCAAATTGTTTTGGGCATTTGCATCGCCCTGCTCCGCCAGTTTTTTTAAGATAGGGAAAGCTTGAGTATAGTTTTGATTATTATAATAAAACATGGCTGTACCAAAATCATTCGCCAATACAGGCATTGCTGCACTTAGGGTACACGCTAAAATAACAGCAGATAAAGCAGATGTTAATTTCATCGGTCTTTTCCTTTACAAAAAAATGGTTTTGACCATTATAACCAAAACCATGCAAAAAAGCCAGTAATGCCAAGCATTCACATCAACAAAAAAGCGGGGTAAATATCATTACTTTTTTTTACTCTGTTGGTATCATTCTTGAAAATCCACCAAAGAAAATGGCTCAATACCAAGTTCTTGCAATCTAATATCGCCACCCAAGCCATCTAGCCAAATCACAAAGGCAGCGTGCTGCACCACACCACCCAATCGACGAATCAGCTTAACAGTCGCCTCCACCGTACCGCCTGTCGCCAATAAATCATCAATGATGAGAATATTATCACCAGCGCTGATGGCATCGGTGTGGATTTGTAGTGTGTCTTTGCCATATTCTAAGGTATAAGACTGGGCGATGGTCTGTCTGGGTAGTTTATTTGGCTTACGCACCAACACAAATGGCACGCCCAACGCCAAGGCAATCGGCGCGCCAAAGATAAAGCCACGAGACTCGGTACTGACAATCTTGGTGATTGATTTATCTTGATACTGCGCCACCATGGCATCAACCACCGCTTTGAATGCCTCAGGGTTTTCTAGCAATGAAGTAATATCACGAAAAATAACGCCTGCTTTTGGGTAATTGGGAATTGATTTGATGGATGATTTGATGAGTTTGTTATTCATGTTACCACTTTAATGGTTAATAAGCTGATGGTCAATACTGGTTGATCAACTTGATAAACATTAACAACCACCATTTGATCAGCGGATCAATAAGATTCTTAAAAATAGGTCATTTAGACTGTATGGGTTTTAATACTTTGATGTTATCAAAACCTTTATCTTTTAGGTGCATTGCTTGCAAACCACTCATCACACCACGCTGGCAATATAGCAGATAGGTTTTGCTCTGATCAAGATTGCCAAATCCAGCACCAAGACGATAAAATGGCATCTGTATCACCGCATGGGCATCACTGATATCTAAAGGCTTATCATCAATCTCATCAGGTGTACGAATGTCTATTACAATTTCACCTGACAAGACATCATGAACCACCTCAATCGCCTGTTCTTTATGCTGTTCATTGGCAATATCACGAATATCAATGCAAGTGGCACGATTGATGGCGTCATCAAGAATGGTGAAATCAAAATTTTCTTCGGTTTTAATGATCTGATGCTCAACAGTCTTAACCAATGGGCTTTTGGAAATCACACCACAAAATTCAGGCATGGATTTAGCAATATCGGCCGAACCAATGCGTTCTGCCATTGCCACAATGCTTTGTTTGTCATGCGTAATGAGCGGTCTTAGCACCAAAACATCACTGGCCTTATCAATCATATGTAAGTTGGTTAAAGTTTGGCTGGCCACTTGTCCAAGTGCCTCACCTGTTACAAGTGCTTGAATACGATGGTATTTAGCGATGGTACTTGCTGCACGCATCATCATGCGTTTAAGCACCACACCCATCTGCGAATCATCAATTTTGGTCAAAATCTCTGTTACCACAGGCTCAAAATCTACCGTAATAAAACGAACCTTGTGCGAGCTGCCATAGCGTTGCCAAAGCTGATACGCCATTTGCTTCGTACCAACCTCATGTATTTTCCCGCCCAAATTAAAAAACACATAATGCACACGACTGCCACGACGCATGAACATATAGCTTGCCACGCCAGAATCAAAACCCCCAGAAATCAAAGACAATACATCTTCTTGGGTGCTGATTGGAAAGCCACCCAAGCCTTCATGTCGCTCTTTAATGAACAGCAACTCATCATGGTCAATTTCTAGTTTGACCGTAACATCAGGGTTTTTGAGCTGAACTTTGGCACTTTGGATGTGCTGATTCAGACCACCACCGACATAACGCATCACTTCTAGTGAATCAAAATCGTGCTTACCACGGCGTTTGACACGCACACAAAAAGTCTTATCATGCAAGTCATTACCCACTCTATCAAGTGTTTGCAAAAAAATGTCATGCAAATCTGTAAAAGACGATTGTTCCACCACCAAAATATGATGAATGCCTGGTATGCAAATCAGTTCACCAAGTAGCACATCACACAGATTGTCATCGCCAAATCGCACCTCCAAAAATCCCCAATGGCAAATAACTCGCACACGCTCATCATGACGCACCAAAATATTGTGAATATTACCTCTTAACACCTTAACAAATCGCTTACGAACCGATTCGCTTTTCATGATGATTTCTGGGAATAATTTGACGATAAACTTCATAACCAAGCCAAAAAGTAGAATATATAAAATAAAAAGGCATATTATACACCTTTTTATCGTTTTACTGATTTAAAAATCCAAACAATCAACTTTTGCCATGCCAAAACTGCCAAACATCACGCCAGCATCACACCAAAAACTTTTTGCAACAAACTTTAAACTTTTCACCACTACCACACAAACAAGGTTGTTTATTGGTTAGGTCGGTAGGGACTGTTGGATCAAGAAAATACCAGCGGTCATCAACCTTAACAAAGCTGGACAGTTCATCATGACAACATTCTTTATCGCCATCATAAAAATAAGCCTTAAAATGCACTTGGGCATGGCGTTTATCCACCTTAGGGGTATGACTGATGAGCATAAGATTTGTCCATCTCGTCTGGTCTGCCCAAGATTGCAAGGCAGACTTATCAAGCAGATTTTGCTGGGCTGGTACGGTCGTCTTAATGATGTAGTCAATATTTTTCAAATAAAATGCCGAAAAGCGAGACTGCATTAACCACTGAGCGTCAGTAGCAACAACGCTAAAATCATGAAGTGGCTGACAACATTTTTGGTAATAGCTACCGCCACAAGGACAACGCATCATGAGCAGATTTTCTCCAATAGGATTTGTTGTGCATCGTGAATTTTTTTACCATCATGGTGCACCTGATTCCATTCACCACGCCCGTCCAGCTCCCATGCCTGAACATTATCTTGTAGATAATTCATGAGCCCATCTTGATAGATTTGTTTAAATAATTTTTTATCCAATATGGGAAAAGCCACTTCCACACGGTGTAATAAATTTCTATCCATCAAATCAGCACTGGAACAAAATAAGCGTTCTTGACCACCGTTATCTTTGTCATTACCAAAATAATACACGCGTGTATGCTCCAAGAATCTACCCACCACTGAACGCACACGAATATTTTCAGACAAGTCTTTTACCTGAGGACGCAGACAACAAATTGAACGAACAATCAAATCAATCTGAACACCTGCACGACTTGCCTCATACAGCTTGTTGATCATTTGGCGTTCGGTAATGGCATTACATTTCATGATAATGCGTCCTTTTTTGCCATTTTTGGCGTGTTCAATTTCATCATTAATCATTTGTACCAAACCATCATGCAAAGTAAATGGTGCATGTAAAATTTGATGCGAGGGCATTGGGCGACCCATGCCTGTTAATTGCATGAATACGCCATGCACATCTTCACAAATGTGCTGATCTGCGGTGAACAGGCCGTAGTCGGTGTAGGCTTTGGCATTGCCTGCATGATAGTTACCCGTGCCAAGGTGTGCATAACGACAAATCCGCTCTTCTTCACGGCGTACAATGAGCATCAGCTTACCATGTGTCTTATAACCAACAACACCATAAACTACCACCGCACCTGCTTCTTGGAGCATATTAGCAACTGCGATGTTGCTCGCCTCATCAAAGCGTGCTCGCAGTTCAATGACAGCGGTAACTTCCTTACCATTACGAGCGGCTGCAGCAAGCGCCTGTACAATTTCAGAATTTGTACCAGAACGATAAATTGTCTGCTTGATGGCCAGCACATTAGGATCATTTGCCGCCTCCCAAAGCAGGTTGACCACAGGCATGAAAGAGTGAAATGGGTGATGCACCAGCACATCTTGCTTTTTGATGACATGAAACATAGATGCGTCACTTTCTTTGGTAATACGCCCTGCCTCTACACCACGAAATGCCCTAGGAATGGCATGAGTAAATGGCATAAATTTTAATTCAGGTTTGGCAAAACTGGTCAACATTCGTGTCAAGTTCACAGGTCCATTAACACGGTATAGCTGGCTTTCATTGAGTTCAAACTCTTGTAATAAAAATTCATAAGTTTCTTTTGGGCAATTGGTTGTAACCTCTAAGCGTACTTTATGTCCAAAGCGACGATTGTCCAGCTCTCCTTCAAGTGCTTTTGCCAAATCTTCAACATCATCTGCCAAGGCCAAGTCAGCATTGCGAGTTAGGCGAAACTGATGACAGCCTATGACTTTCATGCCCAAAAAAAGCTCGCCTACATGCTCATGAATGACCGCCGATAGCATCACATGATGATCCTTGCCATCGGTCAGCTCATCAGGCAGGCGAATGACGCGTGGCAAAGAGCGTGGTGCAGGGACGATGGCACGGTTAATGTCTCGCCCAAAAGCATCTTTACCCTCAAGGCTGACAATGAAATTTAACGACTTATTAACAAGGCGTGGAAATGGGTGGGCAGGGTCAATACTGATTGGCGTTAAAACTGGTAGCACTTGTAAAAAGAAATATTCACGCATCCACGCCTTTTGTGCATCTGTCAGCTCGTGGCGTTTTAGATAACGAATGTCCGACTTGGCAAGTTCTGGTAAAATTTCTTCATTTAAAATACGATACTGTTCATCGACTGCACGGTGTGCCACTTGGCTAATTTCCGCCAAAAGCTCAGAAGGCTTACGCCCATCAAGACTGCTTGATTTATTACCATTTTTCATCTTTTGAAGCAGTCCTGCCACACGAATTTCAAAAAATTCGTCCATGTTTGATGAAAAAATTGTCAAAAAAAGCATTCTCTCAAGCAATGGGTGCCTTGGATTGACTGCCTGTGCCAATACTCGCAATTGAAAACGCAAAGTTGATAAATCACGGTTAATATAGCATTCAGGCTCAAACTTACCCGTCTGATTGATGATTTTTTGAATAAGATGCAAATCAGCAGGCGGTGGTACAGTACCTAGCACGCTCTGCATGGCTTGCTGTTCTATGCTTTGAATGACTTGCTCACTTGGTGTGTTATTGATAGTGTTAATGATGTTTTGACCATTGGTGCCTTGAGTCATATTTACCCTCCTAAAAAAACATCAACCGATTGTCTTAATATTTTTTTAAATGTCTTTTGATATTAAATTTATTGTCCTAATTTTGTGCAAATGCACCACAAAGTCATTTGGGTAAAACCGCACCATTCATACGACGCAAAATAATCCGCTGTTTGTTGCGTAGGCGTTTGGCATTTTTATTTTTTTGAAAATATTTGGGGTTTGGCAACATACCAATCAAAAGCGCTGATTGTTCACGACTTAAATTTTTGGCAGTCTTGCCATAATAATGTTGTGCCGCTGCCTCAATGCCATAAATACCATCACCAAATTCTGCAACATTCAAATACACTTCCAAGATGCGTTTTTTGTCCCAAACAGACTCCATCATCATCGTAATGATCGCCTCTTCACCCTTACGAATGTATGAGCGATGCGATGTTAAAAACAGATTTTTGGCAAGCTGCTGGGTGATGGTTGAACCACCCATAGACACAGCACCATCTGCCTCGTTGCGTTTGATGGCAAGCTCAATGCTTTGAAAATCAAAACCATGATGCTGGCTAAATTTGGCATCTTCACTGACGATGGCAGCCTGCTTGGCTGATTTGGCAATATTTTCATACCCCACCCAAGTTTGCGTTACCGAACCACCATTGATACGATGTGCCAACATAAAAGCTGACTCAGTAACTGGCATGGCCTTACCTGCAACCAACAACATTGCAACCATCATATTAAAACCCAAAAAAACCACCAAAATGGGCAGAAAAATCCAACAAAACAGTTTTTTTAACACAGAACAGCCCTAGTTTACGATATAATGACAAAGTTTTAGTAGCACAACCTGCCATCATCAATTAAAAAAATACCTCACTAGGTATTGTACACCATTTTTGGCTTTTGTCCTTATGAATAATCAGCAATTTATCCATCATCTGACCAATTTAACCACCAGTCGTTTTGCTTTAAACCAGCTTTGCGATGATGATTTTAAAGCTTTTCATCATCGATTATTATCAGAGTTTGATATCCAAAGCACCTCAAACGACTGGCATTTGATAGGCACCAAGGGTTGTCATTTGTGCGATGAGGTCAATCACCTGCTATCACAAGTCAATGCCACCAAAACTTTACCAAACATTTGCCAACTTGATTTGACAGACGCTAATGATGACTTTCTCATTGATACACTTGGTCTGACAATTCCTGTTTTGCTCACACCAAAAAAAATACTGTGCTACCCATTTGGTGTGATGGATATTTTCTCATTGGTTCATCATCGTGCGTTTTGAACAGCATTTAGTAATTTAATAATTAATATTAAATAATAATGATTGTCATCATCAATAAATCATATTTTCTGAACAAATAAAACATTGATATTTAACGATTTTTTAAAATATGATTAAAAATAAAATGGTAAATTACCACCCTTATTAACGCATTACACTCAAAAAATAATATTAAAAAATAACATCAACATATTCCTTTTTGATAAAAAAGTGAGTAAAATGCCACTGAATTTTAAGTGGTGATCACTTAACTGTTCTACTTTAATATCTTTTTTATAAAAAACAAACCATAATTTGATGTGCTATATCATTTTATTTAGCATTTAACATTAAGATGGTTACATGGAGCGTCTATCATGCTTACCTTTTTGGCACTATTGCCAATTCTCATTGTTTTTGCCTTGCTGGTTGTGATGCGTCTGCCCGCCAAAATTGCAATGGCGATTGCTTATTTTTCAACAGCGGCATTATCTTATTTCGTTTGGCATACCAGTGGCAACCAAGTCGCTGCTGCTACCATTCATGGTGTATTGACCGCCGTAAATGTCTTATTCATTGTATTTTCTGCAATTTTACTGCTCAACACCATCAAAGAGTCTAGTGCGATTGTTGCCATTCGTCAAGGCTTTATGAATATAACTCCTGACCGCCGTGTACAGATGATTATCGTTGCATGGTTATTTGGTTCACTGATTGAAGGTTCTACAGGCTGGGGTACACCCTCTGCAGTGGGTGCACCACTGTTACTTGCCTTAGGATTCCCTGCAATGGCTTGTGTGATGGCAATTCTCATCATTCAATCTACACCTGTATCATATGGTGCGGTAGGCACACCAATTTTAATCGGTGTGAATTCAGGTCTTGAAAACAAAGAAGATGTGAGTGCTGCCATTGCCGAGCAAGGCATTGCTTTTGGCGATTATATTGTGCAAATCGGTGCAAATGTCGGCTTTGTACACTCAGTGGTTGGCTTCTTAATCCCTCTGATTTTATGCGGGTTTTTGACACGATTCTTTGGTGAAAAGCGTTCATTCACTGAAGGCTTAAAGGCTGCACCGTTTGCAATTTTTGCAGGACTTGCCTTTACCATTCCTTATTACCTGACTGCCACATTTATCGGTCCAGAGTTGCCATCACTGATCGGTTCTGTTGTTGGTCTTACCATTGTTGTTCCTGCAGCAAAATATGGCTTTTTAACACCAAAACAAACCTTTGATTTTGCACCAAGAAATGAGTGGGAAGATGATTGGAAAGGCACACTTGCCGCCACCAATGTAGACATTAATGAAACATCAAAATTCTCTGTCATGCGTGCATTTACGCCATACTTGCTGGTGATTGGCATCTTGGTTGCTACTCGTACCATCAAGCCATTAAAGGCATGGCTTAATGAAAATGCGGTGATTACTTTTAGCAACATACTAGACACCTCAATCACCAATAAAACTCAACTGCTGTATTCACCTGGTACGGTACTATTGCTTGTCTCTATCATCTGCATTTTCTTATTTGGCATGAAAGGCGACACAATCAAAAAAAGCTGGTCAGCTTCTGGCAAAACCATGCTTGCCGCTGCACCCGCCCTGCTATTTTCAATTCCAATGGTACAAGTATTCATCAACTCTGGCACACCTGCCGATGTTGCTGAGCCAATCCTTGCTATGCCAAAAGTCCTAGCGGCAGGTGCTGCCAGCGTTTTTGCAGATATGTGGCCATTGGTTTCCCCTTGGATTGGTGCATTGGGTGCATTCATTGCAGGCTCAAATACTGTATCCAACATGATGTTTAGTCATTTTCAATGGAGTACTGCCGCACAAATTGACCTAAACGCCATTGAAGCTGCTAAAGTTGTTGCTCTACAAGCGGTTGGTGGTGCAGCAGGCAACATGATTAGCGTGCATAATGTTGTTGCAGCCTGTGCAGTTGTGGGCATGATTAACCGAGAAGGTATGATCATTCGCAAGACCTTGATTGCCATGACTTACTATGCCATTCAGGCAGGTTTGGTTGGTATGGCAATCATTTTCAACCCTATCTGGTGGGTTGGTGCCATCATTTGGCCGATTGTATTTTTTGGCGTAATGTCAAAAACTGGTGCTAAAGCCTAAACACTTTTCATGCATCACAAAACAGGTTTGTCAATCAAGCCTGTTTTTATTTTAATTTTAATCATTTTTTTAAAAAGATGACAAAATCATTGGGATTTTGAACAAAAAAGCGGTAAAATAAACAACGAAAATTGATCATATTTTTATTTTTTTACACCCTAATGATTGGGTAAATTTTTAATATTGACATTTTATAAACTCATCAAAGAAGGTCGTCTTATGGCAGATTTAAGCAAAATTACCGAGATTGAAGATTTGCGTCGTATCGCTGAACGCAAAGTACCACGCATGTTCTATGACTATGTAGATTCAGGCTCATGGACTCAGACCACCTACCGCAATAATGAAACTGACTTTGATCGCATTAAGCTACGCCAACGGGTGCTGGTAGATATGGAAGGTCGCTCACTTGCTACCAAGATGATTGGGCAAGAAGTGCATATGCCTGTGGCAATCGCCCCAACTGGCTTTACGGGCATGATGTGGGCAGATGGTGAGATTCATGCTGCTCGTGCCGCTGAAAAATTTGGCATTCCTTTTTCACTGTCTACCATGTCAATTTGCTCCATTGAAGATGTGGCAGAAAATACCACCAAACCCTTTTGGTTTCAGCTTTATGTCATGCGTGATAAGAAATTCATGGAAAATCTTATCCATCGTGCTAAAGCGGCCAACTGCTCTGCCCTTATCTTAACAGCAGACTTACAAGTACTTGGACAACGCCACAAAGACATCAAAAATGGCCTATCAGCACCACCAAAACCTACCCTAAAAAACATCATCAATCTCATGACCAAGCCTGAGTGGTGTTTTAATATGCTTGGCACCAAACGCCATACATTTCGCAATATTGTGGGTCATGCCGAAGGCGTTGGCGACTTATCAAGTTTGTCATCATGGACAGCCGAACAGTTTGATCCACGCCTAAACTGGGACGATGTCGCTCGCATTAAAGACTTATGGGGTGGTCCGCTGATTATCAAGGGTATCATGGAACCAGAAGATGCTGTATTAGCCGCTCGCTCTGGCGCAGATGCCATGGTGATTTCTAATCACGGCGGTCGCCAACTTGATGGTGCACCAAGCTCTATTTCTGCCTTATCTGACTGCGTTCAAGCTGTACAAGCTGAAAACTCAAACTGTGAGGTCTGGTTGGATAGTGGCATTCGTTCAGGTCAAGATGTGTTAAAAGCAATTGCCCTTGGTGCAAAAGGTACGATGATTGGGCGTTCATTCTTGTATGGCTTAGGTGCTTATGGCGAAGATGGTGTACGCCGTGCATTGGAGATTATTTATAAAGAATGTGATATTACAATGGCATTTTGTGGCCACACCAACATTAACACCGTCAATGAAGACATCTTTATTAAAGGAACTTACGAAAATCTAAAATCCTCCAACCCTCACATCACACCAATTCGCTGGTAAAAAGAGGGTTTGATATAAAGATTTAAGTAATATCATATGCACATAGGCCACATTATTTACATATGATATCTTTTAGACCATAAAAAACCACGCTCATTAGCGTGGTTTTTTATACACCCTGCTTATCTTAATGCGTCTTTATTTACTTTGACAGTTGTGGTATTTTTAAGGTACTCAATATAGTCTGATAGCTGATCTTGTCCGATATTATCACGAATCATCAAGGCAGCTTGCATTCTCTCTACCGCTGAGATTTGTGCAGTTGCTTGTGTACTAACAGGTCCACCCACAATCACACTCGCCCCATTTTCTGTTTGTACCGCCCAAACATCATGAGCATTTGATTGATGCAAGAATAAACTTGAACGCTCTTGAGGGGATAAGTTTGGATTTTGTCGTGTAGTCATACCAAAATTTGCACTTGGTAACATCAATGATTTGGCATTGGTGGCCTTAGCATCACTGACAACCTTTTTGGCAGCATCAAGTGCCAGTTGAGTGGCTTTTTGTTTGGTAAGCACCGCCTTGATGTCGTTACTTGCCTCTGACAATGTTAAGCTCTTAGCCTCTTGATGATTGGTTGGTTGCACCCAAACGGTTTTATCACCTAATGTAATATTAGCACTAACAGCTTGATCCTGAATGGTAAAATCATCAAATGCTGCTGCAATCACCACAGGCTGTGCCAATGCTGTACTATTATTTTGCTTTGGATAATTTTTAATGATTTTCGTTGAAAGACCTGCTTCTGAGGCAATATCAGCAACACCCATACCATCGGTTGCCATTGTATTAATTTTACCAATCAAATCATTATAAGCCACTTGGCGTTGTTTTTCAGTTGCCATTTTCACCAATTCATCACGCACACCATCAACTGTCACATCACCAAGTTTGGTTACTTTAAAAATCTGATACCCAAAACTTGTCTTAACAGGCATACTGACCTGACCAACTTTCAGACCTGCCAACGCTGCATTGACCGCCCCTGCATCACGACCAAAAACAGCAGGATTATACTTGCCAATATAGCCACCTGATTTACCACTTGGATCATCAGAATATGCCTTAGCAAGCGATTCAAAAGATTCACCTTTGTCTAGCTTAGCCTTAATATCATCAGCTTTGGTTTTGGCATCAGTACCAGAAAGTAGGATTTGCGACAGCTCACGACCATCAGTCATGCCTTTTTGCTGTAAATAAGCATCAAACTGAGCGGTAACATCTGCATCGCTTGGCGGACCAACTTTTATGTCATTGGGCATCAGCTCAATATAAGTTAAATCTACCGACTCTGGACGGATTAACTTATCTTTATTGGCATTATAATACGCCTCAATCTCAGCTTGCGACACCGTAATACCATTGACATAATCTTGCCAGTCAAAGCGATGCACCCAAACCTCTCGGGTTTCTAATTGCAGGTCAATCAAGCGACTGACCTGTGCATCTGGATAAATCGCTGTACCCAAAATACTTGCTGTCAATTGACGAATGTTTAGCTGCGTGCGAAATCTATCAAAAAGTTCATCTTTGGTCAGATTGTTATTCTGCAAAAATAGTGCAAAAATATCGTTAGAAAATTGCCCATTCTCATGAAAGCTCCCATCTTGGGCAATCAGGCGACTGATCGCCTCATCTGAAACCGTCATACCCAAAATATGTGCCTGATTTTGTAATAACGCACGACTGATGAGCGACTCAATCACTTCATCAACCAGTGCCTCTTCATTAATCATGCTAGGATCATTTCTTTGTAAAAGCTGTGTGCGATAGCTATTTAATTCAGATTGAAATACATTCATTCCGATTGTGCTGTCCCCCGCTCGAATCAGCTCATTTGAACCCATCGCACCGCCACCACCGATGCCCTGTACGCCCAAAAATGCCATTGGCACCAAAATCAGCCCCATCATTATCCGACCTGGCCAACTTTGCAAAAAATCACGCAATTTTTCCATAAGAAGTCACTTTTTTAGAAAATTCAATTAAAGAAATTAAACCTTACTATAATACGCTAAATCTTAAAAATACTCAAAATTTTTTCATATTTTTTTATTGACGCCAGATAAGTTTTGCTTTAAATAATAAAGCAAATAAACCTAATATCTTTTCATCAGGCAAGATAAAATGCTCAACAAAAAACGCCCCTGTTTTGCAAAGGGCGTTTATTGTCTATAAGTAAGGTGCTGTGAAAATTAATTCACCGCATCTTTTAAACCTTTACCTGCTTTAAAGCCTGGCACTTTGCTGGCAGCGATTTGTAGCGGTTCGCCAGTTTTTGGATTGCGACCACTACGAGCAGCACGCTCTTTTACGCTAAAAGTACCAAAACCAACCAATACCACATCATCACCACGCACCAACGCACCTTGTACGCTTGAAGTGAATGCGTTTAGTGCCTTAGCAGCTTGATCTTTGGTTAGACCAGCTTCGTTTGCAATTGCGTCAACTAGTTCTGACTTATTCATATGAAAATTCCTCACAACGGTAGAGTTAAATGAATCAAATAGTATACCAACAAACAACATTGCGTCTGTCGTTGTGTTCATTGTATGATTATCGCTGGTTATTTACAAGTAGCTAACTGCAAAAATCTTGTAAAATTTACAAAAAACCAGTGAAAAGTTTGTAAAAATCTTTCAATTGGCTAAAAAATTGATGATAACGCAAATACAAACCCTCACTTACTGATGCGTTTTTTAGTCATAATAAAACCTTATAGCAAAATCACCCACAATACGCAAGCAAATTTATACAAAAATTTATACAAATATGTAATTTATGCGGTAAAAATCGTATATTTTTTGCAAAAATCTGCAATTTTTTGCACAGTTATTTTGATTTTTGGATTTTTTAGGATACAATCTTAATCAAGCGTACAATCAAGCTTCAAACAAGGTTTACCTTGTTTAATGAATCAAATGAGTTTAATTAAGATAAATTTAAAATTTAAATCAGTTTCAGTTATTGTAAATATTTACAAATAAACCCTAGGATAATTTTATGACGGCTCACCCAATCCAATCTAAAAACAGCTCTTTAGCCAATGACACTGCCAAACCATCTGGTGCGATTTCACAAGGTGTTTTAAATGTCATGTTGGTTTTTTTAGAATCAGCAATGACTCTCATGCTCAGATTCAACCCAAAATTACGCCAACTTGCCTATCCACTCGTTCAAGATGGTGCTGTGGTCAGTATTCGTACTTATCTACCTCATGTACAAGTATTTGCCACTTTTAATCAGCATGGCATTTTACTTGACACCCAATTACCCACCCATAAAGAAACCGCTGATATCATGGTGAATGCTTATAGCTTTCAGCTCATGAGCGTGCTTAGCAATCACAGTATTGATGCGGTTGAAAAACTGCAAATCCGTGGCAATCAAACACAAGTAACACAGCTTAAAGAGTTTTTGGTACAACTTGGTGTCGGTGGCGTAATAGATCAACTTTTGCGAAAAGTCAAAAAAACATCGGAAAATAAAGCAACACCACAAGACCACGCTGAAAAAATCAGCGAGCTTAAAGCAAAGCTGTCCAATCAATCTAACAAAATTGATGAATTAAGCACCCAAAACGCTCGTCTTAGTACTCAGCTTGTTGAAGCCAAAAACAAACAAAAAAGCACTTTTATTGGTTTTATTATTGCAAGTTTATTGGCGGTCATCTCGTTATTTTCTCATTTATTTTTTTAATTCATGCAAACTGGTTTAATTTTTTTAAAGTGATTGGAAAACTTAGTAAAAATAAAAGCGTACCACCAGATACGCTTTTATTTTAATCAATTGACCATATTCTTAACTTATTACCCATTTACCAAAGGCGTTTGAGCCATTCAATGACATATCTTGCCCAGCACTCGCTGCCATCTTTATTTTTTTACATCAAATACCATCACATCAATTTATTTTATCAATACAGATATTTGATAAAAAATATAACAAACGCAATCAAACAATCTTGACCTATTTACTCGGAATTATTATAATAACAACAGTTTATTACTCTTACTTTTTTTATTTTATTCAAAACAAAATAAATAGCAGCAACTGAATATTTTTAGGTATTTTTAGTATGCGTTTAACCACTCGTGGCAGATATGCAGTTACTGCCCTACTTGACTTGGCAGTACAAGAAAACCGTCATCAAGGTGCAGTCTCACTGTCTGACATCGCCAAACGACAATCCATCTCTATTTCATACCTCGAACAATTATTCTCAAAACTTCGTAAAAAAGGTTTGGTCAATAGCACACGAGGTGCTTCTGGTGGTTATCATCTTGCCAAACCTCTTGATGAAATTGACATCATGAGTATTATTACTGCTGTTGATGAAAGCGTAAATGCCATGCAATGTGGCGGTAAAGGCGATTGTCAAGATGGCACCATGTGCTTAACACATGACTTATGGTATAATTTATCTGCCCATATTGAAGCGTATTTAAGTAATGTTACTCTTGATCAATTGCTTAATTCAAAAAACACACAAAATATCGCTGACCGCCAAGAGCACAAAATTCACGGTGATAAAGGCGATAAAAAAGAACACATTAACACCATTAACTTACTTGGGGTAAATCCAGCATGAGCCAGAATTCCTTAATTTATCTAGACTACGCCGCCACCACACCAATCGCCCAAGAAGTGGCGGACAAGATGGTCAAATACATGACCTTTGACGGGGTGTTTGGTAACCCTGCCAGTCGCTCGCACGGTTTTGGCTGGCAAGCCGAAGAAGCGGTAGAAAACGCCCGCTTGCAGATTGCCGAGACGGTGGGTGCCGACAGCCGTGAGATTGTGTTTACCAGTGGGGCGACCGAGTCGGACAACCTTGCTCTAAAAGGCGTGGCACATTTTTACCACAGCAAAGGCAAGCACATTATCACCAGCAAAATTGAGCATAAAGCCATTTTGGACACTTGTCGTCAGCTTGAAGAAGAAGGCTTTGATATTACCTATCTTGACCCTGAGGCAGGCACAGGCTTGATTACCCTTGATATGGTCAAAAATGCCGTGCGTGAAGACACCATTTTGGTGAGCCTAATGGCGGTCAATAACGAGCTTGGCACGACCACCGATATTGCCAGCATTGGCGAGTTTTTGCGTGAAAAAGGCGTGCTTTTTCACGTGGACGCCGCCCAAGCGGTTGGCAAAATCAAGATTGACCTTGAAACACTCAAAGTGGATTTGATGAGCTTTTCTGCCCACAAAATCTACGGCCCCAAAGGCATTGGTGCCTTGTATGTCCGCCGTAAACCCCGTGTGCGACTCAAAGCCGAACAGCACGGCGGTGGACACGAGCGTGGAATGCGTTCTGGCACGCTAGCGACCCACCAAATCGTGGGAATGGGCGAGGCGTTTGCTTTGTCTGCCAAACGCTTTGATGAAGACCACGCCCACATCAAGGCTTTGCGTGATAAATTGTGGAATGGCTTACAAGACATTGAAGAGATTTATCTAAACGGCAGTTTTGAGTCTGGCATTCCCAATATTTTAAATGTGAGCTTTAACTTTATTGAAGGCGAAAGCCTGATGATGAGCCTAAAAGATTTGGCGGTATCAAGCGGTTCGGCGTGTACTTCTGCCACACTTGAACCGTCTTATGTCTTGCGTGCCATCGGACGCCCTGATGAGCTTGCCCACTCGTCTATCCGTTTTAGTTTTGGGCGTTATACCACCGAAAAAGACATTGACGCGGTGCTTGCCCAAATCAAAGAAGCGGTGGACAAACTGCGTGAACTGTCGCCTCTGTGGGATATGTTCAAAGAAGGCGTAGATTTTAGTAAGGTTGAGTGGCAAGAGCATTGATTTTGCTAGAATTTTTAGGAAACTAAAATGAAAAAACTCGCAATTGGTCTAATCTTATTGGTAAGCGTTAATGCAAACGCCCAAACTGTGTTGCCCACTTACGCCCCAAATCAGCCTTTAACCGCTGTTGCCTATAACGATGAAAACACAGGTGCGATGACCCAAAAAATGACAGTTTTTTTGTCAGATGGGTCATACTGCACAGCGATGGCGGGCGTGGGTGCCTTAGCCTTTATACAAGGTAAATGGCATAGACAAGGCGATCAAGTTACTACCACTTTGTATTCCGCTTCTCCTATCATCACTGGCGAATGGAGAATTACAAACGGCATAACAACTGGCGTGCTGATTGATAATTGGCTTATTGAAAGCTTTAACGAACCGTTTTTGGTTGGCTTTGGTAATAAAACACCGACAAAATTGGACATTTATGACCCCAAAAAAGGCACAAGTACGCTCCCTATTCCAAAAGGGGCAACGCACTTTTTTGTTGGTGCATACAAACAAGGGGCAACCAAACACACTTTGATACGATTTTCACTGAATTATAATCAGTTGCCACCTCCTGAAGAAGGTACAACCTATAATTTGGAAGTCATTGGGTATCCTAATGAGTTTAAAAATCAAGATGTGAATATACAATACAATATCCAAAATGGACAGCTGTTTGAAGTAATGCTAGTTGATGATATTGACTATACTCAAACGCTATCAAATCCATTGGTATTAAGCGACAAAGATAAGGCACAAAGTTTATATAGAGCCTGCACGCTTGACCCAGCCAGCGAAAGCGACAACCAAAAATACGCCTTTGCCCAAAAAGATATGATTGAATGGCAAGGCAAGGTTGCACCCTAAACTTATTTATGATTTTATTTTTTAAAGGTAATTTTCTAGCCGTCAGCAAGACAAGTTACCTCAAACCAAGAGAGAAAACCTATGGCATATTCAGACAAGGTCATTGACCATTACGAAAACCCCCGCAATGTGGGCAATCTTGACAAAAACGCCAAAAATGTTGGCACAGGTATGGTGGGTGCGCCTGCCTGTGGCGATGTGATGCGTTTGCAAATCCAAGTTGATGACGGCGTGATTACCGATGCCAAATTCAAAACCTACGGCTGTGGCTCTGCGATTGCGTCAAGCTCACTGGTTACCGAGTGGCTCAAAGGCAAAAGCCTAGACGAAGCGGCCGCCATCAAAAACAAAGATATCGCCACAGAATTGGCACTGCCCCCTGTCAAGGTGCATTGCTCGGTGCTGGCAGAAGATGCGATTAAAGCGGCGATTGAAGACTATCAAGCCAAAATGTCTGCCTAATGTCGTTAAGTAATATAAAGCCCAAGTTTTAATTGGTGTGGTGGTTTTTGACTGATTAAAACTTGGCAAATCCTACTTGCAAATCTTAAAAGGCACTTTATGATTTACTTAACCCAAAATTCTGTCAAACACATCAAAGATTTTTTGGCAAATCGTGGCAAAGGCGAAGGCATTCGGGTGGGCGTGCGTACCGCAGGCTGTTCGGGGCTTGCCTATGTGCTTGAATTTGTGGACGAACCCAATGACAGCGATGTGCGTTTTGACAATGACGGTGTGGGCGTGTTTGTGGACCCCAAAAGTTTGGTGTATTTGGACGGTCTAAAAATGGACTATGTTACCGAAGGGCTAAACTCTGGCTTTAAATTTATCAACCCCAACCAAACAGGCGAATGCGGTTGTGGCGAATCGTTTACAGTATAGTTGGTGTCTTATGTCTTTGAATAAAAACAATTTTTTTGAATTATTCGGCTTGCCTGTATCTTTTGAGATTGATAAAAACACACTCAAAAAATCACTACTAGCCTTACAAAAACAATATCACCCCGACCAAGCCAGTAGTGATACAATACCGACACAAATGGCATCACTCATCAACCATGCTTTTGATACACTAAATCGTGATGACACTCGCGCTTCTCATTTGCTCAGTCTTGCTGGTGTAACATGCGATTTGAATGCGTCAATTAATGATTGGGATTTTTTGGACGAAATGTTAGAATATCGTATGGCACTAGATGATGCTAACAATAGCGAGGATTTAAACCAAATTCTAGCCGATATCAATGCTAAAAAATCAGCTTTTAATGCCAAATTTTCTTCATCTTACCATAGTCAAGATTGGCAAAAAGCAATCAGTCATGCGCAAAAAATTCAGTTTTTAGAAAAGCTTACGATTGATGTTGAGCACAAGCTGACCGAAAACTTGAACACACCTGATGATGACCTTTATGTGTGATAGCTTAGTGTTCTTGAAATTTATCAGTCAGCCATTTTTCATTTGCCGTCTTAGATAGACTGCACATAGCCAGCTTTTAAGAGATACCATGTCTTTATTGCAAATTAGCGAACCCAACCAATCAAAAAACCCTCATCAACACCGTTTTGCCTTAGGCATTGACTTAGGCACAACACACTCTTTAGTTGGTGTGGTACGCTCTGGGCGTGCCGATGTTCTAAACTTTGGCGACAGTCCACTTTTACCAAGCGTGGTCTATTATGGGGACAAATCCAATCGCCCTTTGGTCGGCAAACCAGCCTTGCAGTACAGCGAAGATGGCAAAAATACCATCATATCCGCCAAGCGGTTCATGGGTCGTAGCAAAGCGGATATTAAATTTTCTCACCCATACACTTTATCAGGTGGCAAGCATACCATGCCGACTTTTGTTACTGCACAAGGTGAAAAATCACCCGTAGAAACATCGGCTCATATATTGTCGCATTTAAAACACCACGCCGAAGCCATCTTACCGCCCAACAGCATCGCAGGAGCAGTAATCACTGTGCCAGCTTATTTTGATGAAGCACAACGCACAGCCACTAAAGACGCAGCAACCACAGCGGGATTGACCGTACTTCGCTTATTAAATGAACCAACCGCTGCTGCCATTGCCTATGGACTGGATAAGAATGCCTCAGAGGGCATCTATTTGGTGTATGATTTGGGTGGTGGAACATTTGATGTATCAATTCTTCGCTTGTCTGATGGCGTGTTTGAAGTGCTTGCCACAGGTGGCAATAGTGCCTTGGGCGGTGATGACATTGATCGATTGATTGCCAATCATCTGATAAAAACCGCCAAACTTAATCCTAATGATATCAGCAATCAAGAAAAATCAAACCTTGCCAAACTTTCACGACAGCACAAGCAAGCACTCAGTACAAGCCATGCCACAATGATTGAAACTGATATTGCCGATACGCCTACTCAGATAATACTAAATAACCATATCCTTGCTGACATTATTGAGCCTGTAACTCGTCGCACTCTACAGATCTGCCAGCAAGTGCTACAAGATGCCAAAATCAGCAAAGCCGATGTATGTGAAGTTGTTTTGGTTGGTGGCTCAACCAGAATGCCAACCATTCAAAAGGCGGTAAGAGAATTCTTTGATAAAGAACCACTTTGTACACTAAATCCCGATGAAGTCGTGGCACTTGGTGCAGCTCGTGTTGCCGATCAGCTGATTAACAAGCGTGATGATAATTTGTTATTGCTTGATGTAACGCCATTATCTTTAGGGCTTGAAACCATGGGCGGGTTGACTGAGGTCATCATTCCTAGAAACACACCAATTCCCGTGGCACGCCGTCAGATTTTCACCACACATCAAGACAATCAAACAGGCATGGTAATCCATGTCGTGCAAGGCGAGCGAGAAACAGTGGCAGACTGTCGTACTTTGGCACGCTTTGAACTATATGGCATTCCACCAATGAAAGCAGGGCACGCACGCATTGAGGTCAGCTTTAATATTGATGCCAACGGACAACTGACCGTTTCTGCCCAAGAAACAACCACAGGTGCACGCAGTCAAATTCAAGTCAGTCCAAGCTATGGGCTCTCCGCCAAGCAACAAGAACAGCTATTGCGTGCTGGTTTTGAGTATGCCAATGAAGATAAGCGTCTTCGCATGCTGATTGAGGCCAAAGTTGAAGCTGAGAGAGAAATCCTTGCCTTAGAGTCCGCTTTGGTGGAATTTTCCCATTTGCTAAATATTGATGAACAATCTAAGCTTCAATTTGCCATACAAGAGCTACGCCAAGCTCTAAATAGCGATGATAAAAAGGTAATTGATACTGCCAACAGTAGACTTAAACCCCTAAGCGACCATTTTGCCGCTGTCATCATGGATCAAAATGTCAAGTCAGCACTCACAGGGACAAACACCTCTGATTGGCAAAGCTGAATCATTTATTAAAATTGACCAACTTGAATCAACCAATGAAGATGAAAAAAGCGAGAAAATTATGGTAACCGTAACCATTCTACCCCATCATGAAATTTGCCCACAAGGTGCAACAGTTGAACTTAAAACAGGTGAAAACCTACTTGAAGGACTGCATGAACACGGCATCAAGATTGAACACGCCTGCGATATGTCAAAGGCCTGCACCACTTGCCATGTCATCATGCGTGAAGGCTTTGATAGCTTAGAAGAAATGGACGATGTTGAGGGCGATTTACTTGATCGTGCATGGGGGTTGGAACCAAACTCCCGCCTATCTTGTCAATGCATCATCGCTGACAAAGATTTGATCATAGAAATCCCAAAATATACTTTAAACCATGCCAAAGAAAACCACTGATTAACTACAAACAATATAAAATCCCCAATTTCTTTGATAAAAATTGGGGATTTTTTTTGTACATAGCCATCAATCAAAACGCAACTTAATTGGTACTGGTATATTGATGGAAATTGGTGTTTTGTTAAGCGACAACACACCTTTTACAATGAGTTCTAGCGTAAATAACACCAACCGATGTTCCAGCTTTTGCACTCTCAGGCGTAAACTTTCTGGCGTATCATCATACCTCACAATCAGCATCGCCTGAGTCAACACCTGCCCTGCATCAAGCTCTGCTGTTACCAAATGCACACTGCAACCATGCTCAGTTTCACCAGACTTTAAGATACGCTCGTGCGTGTCTAAGCCCTTATAATTTGGCAATAATGATGGGTGCAAATTTATCATCGCACATGGTGCATTTTGAATGAATTCTGACGATAAAACACGCATAAAGCCCGCCAATACCACCAAATCAGGTGACCATTCATTGAGCAATTCTAACGCATGCTTTTCAAAGGTGCGAATGCCCATTTTCTTGCCACTTGCCACATGAGACAGCACCGCTGTGTCTACGCCAGCAATTTTGGCACGAGTAACCGCATAAGCATCTGCAACATTACTGATGACACCGACAATTTCAATCGGCAGATGACCTGCTTGCATGGCATCAAGCATCACTTGTAAATTTGAGCCATTACCCGATACCAAGACAGCAATTTTTAGCTTTTTCATGTTTTTATTTCTATCAACAAAACCAACCCAAAAAAGTTGTCATCAGATTAACAATAAGTTACCGCATCTGTCTTGCGTGCTATGATATCACCGATAACCCAAGCAGTTTCACCATACTCTTGTAGTAAATCAAGCACTTTGTCGGCTTTATTTTGTGGTACAACCAAAACAAAACCAACACCGCAGTTAAAGGTGCGATACATTTCAAGCGTCTCAATATTGCCACCTTTTTGTAGCCATTGAAAGACTGGGGGCAATTGCCAACTTGCTGTATCAATCTGTGCGGTCAAATTCTCTGGCAATACTCGTGGCAAGTTTTCAGTCAGACCACCACCTGTAATATGAGCCATCGCATGAATATTGGCATTACCAACAGCTTTTTGTAGGGCATTGACAGATTTGACATAGATGCGAGTCGGCTTCATTAAAGCATCAGCCAATGATTCATCACCAAGTTGTGTATTAACCACATCGGTATTGGTAACTTCAATAACCTTACGCACCAAAGAATAGCCATTTGAATGAACACCGCTAGATGCCAATGCAATCAATACATCACCTTCTGCCACATTCTCACCTGTGATGACCTCTGATTCTTCAACCACACCCACACAAAAACCTGCAAGGTCATAATCCTCATCTTGGTACATTCCTGGCATTTCAGCAGTCTCACCACCAATCAAAGCACAGTTTGATAATTTGCAACCATCACCAATGCCTTTAATGACAGCCTCCGCTGTATCTACATCTAATTTTCCTGTGGCATAATAATCCAAGAAAAACAAAGGCTCAGCACCACACACCAGCAAATCATTAACACACATCGCCACCAAATCTTGACCAATGGTATCATGACGGCTTAAATCCAATGCCAGCTTTAGCTTAGTGCCAACACCATCTGTACCAGATACCAGTAATGGCGACTTATAGCCTTGTGGTATGCGACATAATGCACCAAATCCACCCAAGCCACCAACCACCTCAGAACGGGAGGTTGCCTTGGCAACTGATTTGATACGCTGTACAAGTGCCTCGCCTGCGTCAATATCCACGCCTGCGTCTTTATAGCTTAGTGAAGTTTGCTGCATCATAAACAACCTTTTTAATATCGCCATTATAAAGAATGAATGATTCATTATATCAAAAAAATCCTCCAAAAACCCATCAAAAATCATCATTCATAAAAATTTATGCTTTTTTATGAAAATTTTATAAAAATAATGTGTATTTTTTTTGATTTTTATTTATTATATTCATATTATACTCATGGCTAAACCATGGTTGGGTTTGGCGAAACATTCCACCCCATGCTAAAAGCCGTTTAAGAATGCACATTTAAGAATACATAACATGAATCCTCGCACCCTAGATCCTTTTTTTCGCCGTTTATTCATCTTGATAGGCATTTGCTTGTTTGTCTATTTTTTGTACTTGGCACGGATAGTGATTGCCCCTTTTGCAGCAGCATTCATTTTGGCTTATTTTCTAAATCCACTCATTCATCTTTTCGACCGATTTTTACCCAGAGTGGTTGCCATCTTACTGGTATATCTATCCATCACACTCATACTGGCCCTATCCATCGTTTGGCTAACCCCCCTATTATGGGCACAGCTTCAAGTGATGTGGGAGGGTTTACCTACTTTATTAAAATGGTATAATGAGGTTGTGCGTCCATGGCTAGGGCAATTTACCAGCAACAGACTGCTCAAAGTTGACTTTGATGTCATCTCAAATGAAGTCAGTCATTTTATTCAAGCCAACTACCAAATGTCTGATGCTCAGATGGTTCTCAAACAAGTGGTTATTTCTGGCATGAGTGCTGCTAATAACATCGGTCTTTTGATCATGATTCCGATTTTGACCTTTTATTTTTCACTCAATTGGCAAGAGCGTCTGCAAACATGGGCCAATGCCATTCCACCTGATTTTAGACCAAAAGTGATTGAAATTGCCAAAGATTGTGATGAAGCATTAATGAATTTTGCCAAGGGTCAATTTAGTGTGATGATATTACTAGGGGCAATTTATGCCGTACAACTCGAATTGATTGGGTTAAAGCTTGGATTAATTATTGGTATTGGTGCAGGTATTGCAAGTTTTGTTCCTTACCTAGGCTTTGGTGTGGGTATCGTTTTGGCTTTGGTGGCGGGATTTTTCCAGTTCGGTTTTGATTGGAAGTACCTACTGCTCATCATTGGTGCCTTTGGCATTGGGCAGATTTTAGAAGGTTATGTATTACAGCCCTTGCTTTTGGGTAACAAAATTGGATTATCCGCACTGTGGGTAATTTTCTCAGTGTTAGCAGGAGCTGCCTTATTTGGGTTTATTGGTATGTTAATCGCCTTGCCAGTCTCTGCCGTCATCAATGTGCTGTTTCGCCATGCTTACAGTGCTTATTTACAAAGCAGGTGGTATGTCGGTACAAAACAATACAAGCTATGGTAAGTTGGCAAAACCCACAAAAAGCAACCATTAGAGCGTAAAATTAAAAAATTAGCGATTATACTTGCTAATTTTTCTAAAAATATGCTATATAATGGTTTAATATTGACAGTGCAATACTTTGAATAATACAATAAATAGACAAGATAAGATTTATACTTAATGAATGATTTGACACAACCGTCTCTCAATCTTGACCTAAAACAAGACGCTAGCCTGTCTGACTTTGCTGGCTTAGGTTTCATCCCAGTATTGAAAGCCCTTCATGAATTACGCTCTGGCAATCTGCGAGAGCTTTTCATTATTGGTGATTTTGGCTTTGGCAAGACACATTTGGCGGCAGCCATTTACCGTGACTATACCCAAAATCACAAAAAAAATGCCATCAGTCTAAGCTTTGATGACATGATTAATAGCGATGAAGATGTCAGTGCACTTGCTGGGCTTGAAATGTTTGATTTAATCATCATCGATGATCTACACTTGATTGAGCGTAGTCGTGAATGGCAAGAGGGTCTATTTCATCTCATTAACCGCGTGCGTGAACAAGGCAGACAAATGGTATTTTTGTCTGAAAGTCCTGCCAGAGAGCTTGAAATTGGACTGCTTGACTTAATGACCCGCCTATCTCTTGCACCAACTTTTCGCCTACCCACCAATGAAGACATTGACGACAGAAGAAAGTTACTTGATACAATCCTAAGACGCAAAAATTGGCGACTGCCTGAACAAATTTTTGACTATATGTTAAATCAAGGACCGCGTAACGCAGGTGACATGATTCAAGTTTTGGATAAAATCTCACCACTATTGACACATTTGTCTCGTGTACAAGTGCCAAAAAAAACCATTGATGAGGCCAAAAACATCATCAACAAAGAAACATTCCTACTTGAAATATCCGAACACAAAACTGATACATAATTTTTGAAATAAAAAGCAGGGAACCAAGAAAATTTATGAAAAAAATCGCCATCTGCATTGCCACTTTATTGATGGGCATCAGCGTACACGCTGAAGTTCACCTGCTGATTGATGACAACATTAAAGTTATCGCCATTAACAGTCAAGAAATTCGCCATGGTGTCTTACAACCACTACAACGAGATTTTAAATTACAAGCTGGTCGCCACATCATCACTGCACGCTATGATCGTATGTTTGATCTATCTCGTGGTGAGCACGATTATCTAAAATCTGATCATGTTACCATTACTGCGGATTTAAAAGACAATCAAACCTACCAGTTAGTCATGCCAAATCAACCAAACAACTACAAATCTGCCAAGGCCTACATTAAAGCACCAGCACTTGCCATCATTCAAAATGGTCAGGTCATTTCTAAAGAAAATAGCACAGCAGAACGACAAGAAAGCATATTAAAAGGACTGACTCAAAGTATTGGTAGTATTTTTAATCATAGTGATAATACCGCATCATCTGACCAAAAAGCAAACACCATCATAAATCAAGATTTGATTACCACACCTTCACAAGAACAGCACCAACAACCAATGACACAAAGCAATCTAGATGGTTTCACACAGCTTTGGCTCAACGCCAGCGAAGAAGAGCAAGAAAAAATACGCCAATGGATTGGCAAATAACCCAATATATACGATCAACAATTAATAGTAAAAAACCCAATACACAAGTATTGGGTTTGGTCGTTAAAGTAATGTCTAAAAAAATTATTCACCAACAACAGAAACATAACGACGGTTAAATTGACCTTTGGTCTCAAATTTAACAACACCGTCAGTTAAGGCAAATAATGTATGGTCACGACCCATGCCAACACCTTGACCAGCATGAAATTCGGTGCCACGCTGACGAACAATGATGTTGCCTGCAACAACATCTTGACCACCAAATACTTTTACACCAAGCATTTTTGGATTAGAGTCACGACCGTTACGAGTAGAACCTGCGGCTTTTTTATGTGCCATTAGAAAATCTCCTATGTGGATGCTTTATAGTATCAATATTATAAAGTCATCAATGATGGTTTAAGCGTTAATTGCCTTGATCTTTAGCTCAGTGAACCACTGACGGTGACCTTGCTCTTTATGGTAGTGCTTACGGCGACGGTGCTTAACAATACGCACTTTCTTGCCACGACCATGTTCAACCACCTCTGCTTCAACGCTAGCACCAGCAACAACAGGCTGACCAATTTTAATGTCAGCACCATCAACAATCATAAGTACTTCTTCAATTTTTAGCGTTTCGCCTTTTTCAGCTTTTAGTAGCTCAACTTTTAATGTCTCGCCAACGCTAACACGGTGCTGTTTACCACCACTTTTGATTACTGCGTACATTTACTTCTCCGTAAAAACCTGTGTGCCGTGGTCATCCCTTGATGACACTTGATAACGAGCACGACTAGGACATAAAACTAAGCTGCCATTTTATCAAAACAATCCATATAACACAAGAAGAAAAACGCATTATTTTTTATAAATTTCATACATCAGCTGTGCTATATTTTATAATGATCATCATGAGCAATGGCTGTACATAAATAACTAAAAATACCTGTTGAAATTTAACCGTTAAAATAGTAGACAGTCCAATCAAGCACCCCAAATATTGCTAAGAAGCTATTGCAAAAACACCACTTCATTAGGCAACTCATTACCAAAAACATCATCGTCTGGATAATGTATACGCAATAAATCACCAATGTTACCAATCAGCTCCAATATCGCCTTGGCAAAATCCCCTTGTTTGCAAGCGTTTAAGGCTTTTGCGATTAAATTTTGCCAAAATACCTCATCAACAAAGCCATCAATCCCTCTGTCAGCAATAATCTCCAAATCACGCTCACAAACATTGACATAAATCAGCACACCTGTATTCTCAGCAGTATCCCACACACGGTGCAAGCCAAATAATTCAAGCGCGCGCTCACGACAATCTAAATGATAGGCTCGGCTGATTGGTAAATGATTTTCAACCACCAAATAAATCTCGCCACGATGGCCAGACTCTGCCTGTGCAACAGCTTGGGTCAGCGTATGACGCAAATCATCATTAAGCCAGCGATTTTGCAAAATTGGGATAAAACTAAGCTGCCGCAACAGTCTGGATAAACTTTTTCTTGATTGAATGTATTGCATAAATTGCCAAATCAAATAATGAATGTATTAAAAAGTAAAGCGGTTTTATGTTTTATTAAGAAAACTTCACAAGCCACACCTACCAATCTGCCATAAATCACACTAAAACCTATGATTAATGGTTGATGATGACTATGGCAGTTTTAGATTAGTTTTAAGATTAAAGCATTTTAACTTATTTTTTTGGACTTGATAGGCATAAATGTTACCATGAACCACCAGCACCGCCACCGCCAAAACCGCCGCCACCGCCGCTAAAACCACCTGAGCCAAAACCGCCGCTCTTTGGCAACACAATCAACCCGCCTGTACCGCCATGTCCGCCACGACCAGAACCGCCACCTCCAGAGCCACCCTTAAAAAGTAATAAAAACACCCAGAGTATGACCGCAACCAAAATTGACATAAAACCTGCACCAAGTGTCATGCCAACAAGTCCCACACCACCTGCGGTAATCGTTGCACCAAGCACCCTGCCTAATATTGATGTCAAAAACGAACCAATAACAAACCCAAAAATCAACAATCCTATGAAAGAAACACCCTCATCATCATATGAGTATTGCTCTTGACTCATGTCATCAGCACGCCGCAAAGTCTCTGGGTCAGCACGCAAACGCTCACTGATACTGCCTATCGCTGCTGATAGCCCTTGTGCATACTGACCAGTTTTAAATAAAGGAGTAATGTCATGACGAATGATACGACTGACAGCCACATCAGTTAATACCCCTTCTAGTCCATAGCCTGTCAAAATGTACAAATTACGATCATTAATCGCAACCACGATCAACAAGCCCTCATCTGTATCTTTATTGCCCAATTGCCAACGATCAGCTACCGCCATCGCATAATCAAAAATAGGCACACCCTCGGTGCTAGGCACAATCACCAACGCCGCTTGTGCCAACTTATCTTGATACAATGCACGCAACTGTTCTGTCAAGTGCGATTTTTCACTTGCAGTTAAAATGTGTGCTGCATCAACAACAGGTTCATTTAATATCAGTTTGTCATGTGTGATGTTTTTGGCATCAAAAGCTATAGGTGGGCCTTTCGCCATACTTGTGGCAATACCATCATCAATCGCCTGTTCACCGTCAATCTGCCGAACAAACTCTTTTACAGAATCGGTCAAAGGCGATGGCGTTGAATTCACCAAGGTTTTAGTGGTGTTGTGATCCAACGCCTGCTTGATAGCACCATGATCAGCAATGACGATCGCCATCAAATCATCTTCTAAACTATCGCCAGCAGTATCAGCAGTGATGATATTTGCCGAATTGGCAAGTGCCTGCGGTACTAGTAGCACAACAAATAGCAACACCGACAGCACAAATCCAAGCCTTGCAATATCAGCGTTGTGGATTTTATTAAAATTTGGCAAGACTGCCATTTTATTGTCCTACGGTCGCTGTTTTGGCATTGTCGGTATTCATGGTTGTATTAGCATTTGTGCCATTGCTATTTGTGCCATTGTTAAAAGTAACACTTGGTGCACTGGAGATTGCTCTTTCATTTTCTACCGTAAAGTTCGCTCTTGGGCTCATACCAAACACCATCGCTGTGAGATTGGTTGGAAACTGGCGAACGGTTGTATTATAACCTTGCACATCTTGAATATAACGCTGGCGAGCTACCGTAATGCGATTTTCTGTACCTTCAAGCTGCGATTGTAAATCTTGAAATAATGCATCTGCTTTTAGCAGTGGATAATTTTCCGAAATCGCCATCAAACGAGACAACGCACTGGTCATCTGCGATTGTGCTTCTTGATATTGTTTCATGGCATTTGGATCATTAAGCATCTCTGGTGTCAGCTGAACACTACCTGCTGCTGCGCGCGCTGCTGCCACTTCGGTAAAAACCCCTTGCTCATGCTCAGCATAACGCTCAACCACAGAAACAAGATTTGGCACCAAGTCTGCACGACGCTGATATTGATTCACCACTTCTGACCATGATGCATTTACTTGCTCATCTTGAGCTTGTAGAGCATTATAGCCACAGCCAGACAGACCTAATGAACTGGCAAGTAAGGCAACAGAGGCAAGTTTTTTAAAAGAGTTCATAAAATTTTTCCTTGTAATTGGGTAAATTAAGTAACTAAATTAAGTAACTAAGTTTTTTAAAGTGAAGGATTTTCATCAAACTATAACACAGAATACAAAAAACAACTCGGCTGGTTTTAGTAATCTAATAAATTTTTAATTTTAACAATAATTTTAACAATCTAAGCAAGCCGTATTGATATTATGCCATTGTAGCAAAAAACAAGTTAAAAAGTAAAAACCTTACATAAGCACAACACAATCATCAAACGACAAAGTCAAATCAAGTTTGATTTCATCTTATAAAAGCCAAAAGTTATAAAAGCCATAAGCTTTTAAATGAGCTTTAAACAAAAATTAGCACATCAAAGAAGTACACCAAATTAACCCTTTTTAATAACAAATAATAACAAATCAAGATTTTTTGTAAAAAAATATAAAAAAATTGTAAATTTTAGTGGAATTTATTACAAAAATATGGCAAATTGCAACAGGGAATTCATCTTCTTGGTTTTTTTGGTTAAAGTACTGTGTTCATGTAACTTTTACAGCACTTTTATGTTAATGAACCAACAATGAATGAATCATAATTTTATTTTAATATTCCAAAAAATCAAGGGAATACTATGGAACAAATTATTGGTAGCCTAAATGGCATTATTTGGAGTCCAGCACTGATTTATCTTTGCTTGGGTGCAGGCTTATTTTATTCTATCATCACTCGCTTTGTGCAGGTACGAATGCTCAAAGAGATGATCAGTCTGATGTTTAGTGGTGTAAAAAGTGCAGACGGCATATCATCTTTTCAAGCCTTTGTAGTGGCACTTGCCAACCGTGTCGGCGTAGGTAATATTGCAGGTGTGGCAGCGGCCATCGGCTTTGGTGGTCCATCGGCAGTATTTTGGATGTGGGTAGTGGCGTTTTTGGGTGCATCTACCGCTTATGCAGAATCTACCATGGCACAAATTTATAAAGAACGCGACCCACTGACAGGTCAGTATCGTGGTGGCCCTGCTTATTATTTTGAAAAAGGACTGGGTCAAAAATGGTATGCCATTTTATTTGCTGTCGCTGCCATCATTTCTTGTGGCGTATTCCTGCCTGGTGTACAAGCCAACGGTGTGGTTAGTGCTGTAACTCGTATCACAGGTGATGGCAACATGATGAACTTTTTAGGCGCTGATGTTGGCACAAATCGTGTTATGGTCATGGCGGTTGTTGTTGCAATTTTGGCAATCATTACCATCGGTGGCATCAAGCGTATCGCACGCGTGGCTGAGTTTGTTGTACCATTCATGGCATTAGGCTATATTTTGCTTGCCCTACTGGTCATGGTCATGAACCTTGATAAAGTGCCTGCAATATTTAGCCTGATCATGAGCGACATTTTTAACCCAATGGCAGGTCTTGGTGCGGCGATTGGCTGGGGTGTTAAGCGTGGGGTATATTCAAACGAAGCAGGACAAGGCACAGGCCCTCATCATGCTGGTGCAGCAGAAGTACAGCACCCCGCTCAACAAGGCCTAGTACAGGCATTCTCTGTGTATGTAGACACCTTGCTCGTTTGCTCTGCAACGGCATTCATGATTTTGACCATGGGTACTTATAATGTACAAGGCACTCTAGAACAAGGTCAATTCATTGTTCAGCATGTAGACCCTGCAATTGCTGAGATAGGTACGCCTGCTTTCACACAAATGGCATTAACTCAAACTTTTGGCCCATTTGGTGATTATTTCATCGCCATTGCCATTTTCTTTTTTGCTTTCACTACCATTTTGGCTTACTATTATATCGCCGAGGTCAATATTGCCTACCTCACTCGCAAAATGAGTACAGGCATACAAAAAGTGAGTATGTGGCTTCCAAAAATTACGGTGCTGGTATTTGTTGCATACGGCAGTGTCAATAGTGCAGGCTACATTTGGGATATGGGTGATGTTGGTGTAGGTATTACTGCTTGGCTTAATATTGTAGGCATTTTAGTCATGTTCTTTATGGCAAAACCAACCATCAGCTCACTAAAAGACTACGAAATGCAGAAAAAAGCTGGCGTAACCAATTACACTTTTGACCCTATTAAATTGGGCATCAAAAACGCCACTTTCTGGGAAGAGCGTCTAAAAGAAAAAAGATAATCCTTTAAAAACCCTAAAAATAAATAAGCCCTCATCAATTGAGGGCTTATTTTACTTGTTTTTATAGTATTTAAAATGAAGATTTTAAATCAATACCAAAGTTATGTATTAAGCTTGCTTTCATCAAGCTCATCAAAAAGCTGTCAATGCACCTTCAAAATCCGCACGGTTTGTCTGCCCAAGCATCATCTTAACCAGTTTGCCATTTTTATACATCAGCAACGCAGGAGGTCCGATGAGGTCATAACGCATCAGCAAAGCACGGCTTTCATCACTTGTCTCCGTGATATCAAATTTCACCACCTGCACATCAGCCATGCTCGCTGGGCGATGTGCAAACAACTCACGCTCCATAATACGACATTCAATACACCAATCGGCTGTAACATCTACCAACACTTTATCATGACTTGCCAAAATCCTATCTAAATCAGCTAAGGTTGTGATATGGTGGTCCTGATGACCGATACTCTGATTTTGGTTTTTGTTCATCAAACCAAGTGGCTGCCAAGTATCGCTCGCTCCCATACTTGCACCCAATAACAGACAGGCCGTCCAAATGAATGCCAAGGCTGATACTGCCTTAAATGGTAGCTTAGCCAAATGCCACAGCCACACAGCCACCACCGCAAACCATAATGCCCAAATAACAAGCACCACAGGCGATACAAAAACACGCTCAATCAAAGCAATCGCTACCGCAAACAAAAGCAACCCACAAAACTCTTTCACCCGCACCATCCATGTACCTGCTTTTGGCATGAATCTGCCTTGTGCCATACCGATAAGCATGAGTGGAGCAGACAGACCAAGCCCAAGAGCAAACAACGCCAAAAAGCCAAACGCCACACTGCCACTTGTTGATACCGCCGCTAACGCCCCTGCCATCGGTGCCGACACACATGGGGATACCACAAGTGCCGATAGCATTCCAGCTAAAAAACTTCCACCCAAACTGCCCAACTTACCGTCAGCAGACTGCGACGTGGTCTGTAATTTATCACGCAAAAATGCAGGAAGTCCCACCTTGATGGCATCAAACATATAAAAGCCAAGCACCACAAACAGCATTGCAAAGCCAATCAGTACAGTAGGGTTTTGCAAGTAACCAACAATATTTATCGTACGCCCAAACCATGCGATCAAAGCACCAAGCAATCCATAAGCCGTTGATACACCCACACCATAAGAGGCGGACAGTAGTAGCCCCTTTTTGCTATCAACCCCGTCTTGGCGTGCAACAATATTTGCCACAATCGGAATCATTGGATAGACACACGGTGTAAATGCGAGGAGCAACCCTGCCAAAAACAACAAACCAATCGCCAATACAGGTTTATCATGAATGCCAAAAACATCATCTTTTTGAATGCCATGACTGAGCTCATGATTTGCCAAACCATCAACAGTAGATGTATTGATAGGTGTATCATCAGCCAAGCTTATTGCACCATCGATATTACCATCATATGCACCGCTTACATCACCATCATCAGCAATATCATGATCATCGACTGGGCTTGGTGCAACAATGTTATTAGGGGTATTATTAGGCATGGTTGCAACTAATTTTTGTTGAATGCCTTGCTTGACATGATTGGCGTTATTAGATGCCAAATTGACCGCCTGACTGGTTTGAGCTTGTGTACTTTTGGTTTGGTTGGTTGTAGATTGATCAGCTTGATCATTGACTGACTGCCAATCTGTCTTGGCATCTGTATTTGACAACGACAGATTAAACTTCGTTATTTCTGGCGGATAGCACAGCCCTGCCTTGGCACAGCCCTGCCAGCGTAAAGATGCAGGTGCATTGTTCGCCACGCCACTAAGTGTTGCACGAGCCACCACATCTTCTGCAAAGACCGCCACCTGTCCAAAACTTGGGTCATCAATCACTGTTGGTTCTTTATTGAATCGCCATGCCGACATTTTTACCCCACTTGGTAAATTAAGCACAATCTTATCACGATATACATAGTGATTTGGTGTTACCTTAAAAACAACCTCTACCTCATGATCATTAACATCTACACTGACATTAAAAGCCTGATGCACGGGTAAAAATTTTTGTACTTTTTGACCAAATAAGCCTGACAGCTGAGCATTATCTGCCATCGTAGGCATAGACATGAATAAAATAGAACTACAAAATGTGGCGACTGCCAATCTCTTGATGGTTTTGATGTGTTGATGAATATTACGCATTGGTTAGAACCGAATATGTTAATGGTTTGTTATGAATGGTTTATTATAACATTATTTTAATGGTTGCCAGCTTGGCATGACATCATAAATATGACTAATAACAATAATAAAAAAACCAAGCAACAAAAATGTTACATAGTCTTTATTGTTGCTAACAATACTAGCACGCCAATACAGATCAAGCATTTTTATAAAATATCAAAATACAGCCAAAAAAAACCCACTCAAAAACGAGTGGGTTTTTTGATATAAGATTCTAAACCAAATTAGAACTTATATTCAACGCCAGCACCGATGCCGTATGCGTTAGTATTTTTATCATCTGCTTTTTTAGAAGCTTGGTAAGCACCATAGATATGACCTGTGGTTGCTTTGTTAAATGCGTATTTACCACCAACTGCAATGCGTTGTTTTTTGGTATCTTTAATACCTTTAGTATTATTAACAAAATCTAGCTGACCATAAGTGGTGAAAGGTGTTTGAGCCACTTTGTAGTTAGCAGACAGCGTGAACGCATTTTCGTTGTTTTTAGTGTTAAAATCAGTATTTTGATACAATGCACCTGCAGTCAACACTGGGCTGATGGCATAAGCACCGCTCACACGAGTCGCCTTGCTAGCTTCGCCATCTTGAACTTGAACATAGCTTGCACCAACTTTAAATGGAGCGTCAGTTGGTTCATACTTAGCACCAATACCAAATGATTCGCGTTTTGCATTTAGTTCGTTCACTGCATACATGCCCATGAACTGCAAACCGTTACGCTCTGGTGAGAAGTAAGCAACAGCATTGTTTACGCGGTCAGCATCATAAGAGGCCAATACATTGTTACCGCCAACTGGCTTACCTGCAGTAACATTGGCATAGTCAACATAACCATCAATACCAGAAATACGACCAGCTACCAAAGTACCGTATTGCTTGTTTGCAAGACCTAGATAAGTGTCACGAGGGCTAAACTGAACTGATCTTTCGTTGTCAATACCGACACCGTATTCTAGTTGATACACTAGGTCAGTATTAGCACTTAGAGCTTCGCCACCCTTAATGCCAATGCGTGAACCAACAGAGTTTAGTTCAGTTTTTAAGTTTTTGTTGTCGCCATTGTCATCTTTCACATCAAGAGTTAGGAACGCTTTACCGTAAACTTGAGGCGCAGCTTGTGCAGCTGTGATAGATAAAGCAGCGACGGCTGATGCTAAAAGTAGTTTTTTCATGGGTTTCTCCACATTACATTTTTAGTTGGGTCGCTAAAGCTGCGCCCAATGCAGGTAATGAACGATTCATTCTCTGCGAGATTGCTTTCTTTAATGAAATAAAAAGAATGACAAATATTTTCTTTGGTAACAACCTTAAAGATAATACTTGCCAAATCCTTACTTCGGCTAATAGAATACCAATTTTGACATATTTTGCAACACCTTTTTAATCATAATTTTTAATATTTTTATCAGTTTTAAATTTTTATCATAAAAATCAATAAGTTAAAATTTATTCTTCATTCATATTTTTTTGTTAATATTAAGATAAATTCTTATTTCACACATTATCTGCACTCAGCCAGCTCTCAGATTCATCACGATTTTAACATTTTTACATAAATCCAGCACTGATTATTTCAAAAAAAGATATTAAATATGTTAAAATAATCATCGTATTGTAATATTATTAAGTCATGTTAAGCCATTTTTTACATGGACATAACAAATATTTACATCATAAATATTTACATCACATTGTTCAATCAGCCAATTTTAACCAATCAGACAATCCATCATGCAACACCATTCAAACACCATCAGCAATATCAGTAGTGATGACGATTTGGCCAACATCACAACACACACCAAAGCCACCACCGACATCAGCCACATTCATCAATTTTTGGGTGTACGCACCTCTGATAAATGGCTGTCTGTTGCCAAAAATAACCTACCGCTACTCATGCTAGACCATGCCAACTGCGAGAAAAAAGCAGCAGGTACGGCGATGAATCTCATCTTTCGTTATGAATTTCACCGTGAGTTACAACAAAAACTTGCTCAGCTGGTGCGTGAAGAAATGCTACACTATGAGCAAGTATTGGCACTCATGAAAGAACGAGACATTGCATGGTCGCCTTTACCTGCTGGTCGCTATGCCAAAGGACTGCTCAAACATAAACGAACATGGGAACCTGCAGCAATGGTTGATGTACTGATTGTAGGAGCGTTTATTGAAGCTCGTTCATGCGAACGGTTCTCGGCATTGGCAGATGTCATTGATGATGAAAAATTAGCAAGATACTACAAGTATCTTTTAAAATCTGAAAGCCGCCACTATGAGGATTATATCCAATTGGCTCAGTCAATCACCGATGAAAACATCGATGAGCGAGTAGATTTCTTTCGTGAAGTAGAAGCCGAGTTGATTGAGAGCCCCGATGAGGAGCTTAGATTTCATAGCGGTGTACCAAATTGGATATGATACCGCCAAATATCTAAATGTGATGACAGCCTGCGGTCATCACATTTACCAAATCGCTATTTAACCAAGCTTTAACCAAGCAGTGCCACAACGACCACAGGCAACCATACTGCCGTAACCAATCCATTAATCGCCAGACCAAATGCCGCATAACGCCCTGCCGTTGGGCTTATCGTCCATGCCTCTACTGTGCCAATCGCATGGGCAACCAAACCAAGTGCCAGACCTTTTGCCCTATCATCTGTAACATTTTTAAATAAAATTCGGCACAGTCCTGCACCCAAAATACCCGAAACAATAATGATCAGATTTGCCATCACAAGTGGTGCATCAATGATTTGAGCGACAGACAGACCAACTGGTGTGGTTACCGAACGAGTAGCAAACGCAAGAATACTTTGCATATTTAGGCCGACAAAATACGCCAGCAACATTGGCACCAAAGCCCCAACCAGACTTGCCAAAAATACAATCATGGACAGTTTTTTGATGGGCAATCCCTTAAAATTCATGCCTGCAAGCGGAACAGCAAGCAGTACTGTGCTATAACCGAGTAAGCGGTCAAATACCACCTTAGCATTGGCATAATAAAGCTCATATGGCAATCTGATGACAAATAAAATGGCCAGCGTCAAAACAATGGCAATGATGATCATGGGTACGCCGCGAATGTACTTGTTCAGATATCGCAAAACATATTTAGCACCAATATGAGCAATCAGCGTAATGACAAAAGCAATAAAAATCGTGGTGCCATCAAGTGTGGTGTTAGGCATGACCCTCTCCTTCATTATTGATTTGGTCATTTTTTAGCCATTTTTCAGATAATTTGGCAAATGCCCACAATGGCACCACAGTGCTGGCAATAATCACAAAAGATACCGCCAGCAAATCCGCTCCCAACCCAAACAGCAAAACGCCCGCCCCTGCTGATACGGGCAAGAAAGCAAAGCCACTATCTACAAGTAGTACACTGGCCGATGATGACAGCCAATTTGGCAGACCGCCTCTCATCAATCTGACTGCCAACAATCCGACAAATAACGACACCAAGCCAACAATGTTGGTTGCAGTTGGTATGCCAAAAGCAGTACAAACGACCAACGCCAGCTCACGCACACAGATAACAATGGCAACTGTCGCTAACATACCAAACCAAAAGACAGGCGACTTGGTCAAATAAGGCGATTTCATGGTCTTCCTTGTGGGTGATGAGTATTTTTCTATTAAAGCACTATCTATTATTACGGTCAAGCCACAAAGACCAATTTAAAAAAATATTTGTTATTTTATAATAAAATGATGACTTACAAGAAAATTTAAGGTATTAAAAAAGTGCAAAAAAACCACCTAATATTAAAAAGGCGGTTTTTTGTACTTAATGATTTACTTTTTGTATATTTACCACAAAACCTATCATAAAAAGACGAATCTATCAATCTACCAACAAAAAGGGTCTAGCCCATCATTGTCATTATCTTTTTTAATATCCACCCTTTCAAACTCTTCTAAAACTGGCATCAAAGTACTCGCCTGATGCGGTGGCAAAACATCAAAAGGGTTTAGATGATATTTACCAAGCAGTTCTTTTAGCTTGGCAGGGGCAAGACGAATTGTCAGCATCTCATACCCTGTTTCATCAAATTGACCATGAGTAATGACATCAAGCTCATGTAAAGCATTTTTAAATTGACCTGCATCATGTGGTAAAGTAAGATTAAATTCAGACAAATCACCAACCAGCAACTCTTGCACCGCTTGGGTCAGCTCATTCATACCAAGACCTACACGAGCCGAAACATAAACACGAGATGGCACCCCTTTTTCTTTATAATGAATGGTGGGCTGTTCTGCAGTTTTGTCAATTTTATTATGCACAAGAAGCACAGGGGCTGTTGCACCAATTTCATCTAGCACCGCATTGACTGCATCAATTTGTTCGTGCATATCAGGACTACTACCATCGATGATGTGCAAGAGCAAATCCGCCTCCAAAGTCTCCTCCAAAGTAGCATGAAAGCTCTCCACAAGCTCATGTGGCAAATGACGCACAAAGCCTACCGTATCAGCCAAGACAACCTTGCCCACGCCTGCCCATTTGACCTGGCGTAGCGTGGGATCTAGTGTGGCAAAAAGCTGGTCGGCGGCATAAATATTGTCATCGGCAAGCAGATTAAAGAGCGTGGATTTTCCAGCATTGGTATAGCCAACAAGCGATATGGTAGGAATGTCGGATTTTTGGCGTTTGGCACGCCCCTGCAGACGAGTTTGTTTGACTTTATCTAGCTTATTTTTTAATTGATTAACCCGAATTTGCAAAAGCCTGCGATCGGTTTCAAGCTGTGTTTCACCTGGTCCACGCAAACCGATACCGCCTTTTTGACGCTCCAAATGTGTCCAACCACGCACCAACCGAGTGGCAAGATGAGACAACTGAGCAAGCTCCACTTGCAACTTACCCTCATAGGTTCTAGCACGCTGAGCAAAAATATCTAAAATCAAGCCTGTGCGATCAAGTACTCGGCATTCTACCAAAGCTTCTAGGTTACGCTCCTGACTGGGCGATAAATCATGATTAAAAATCACAATATCTGCCTCATGTTGCTTTACCGCCTGAGCGATTTCCTCCGCCTTGCCTGTGCCAACAAAATATTTGGCATGGGGCTTATTGCGACCCCCTGTAATGATTTTAAGTTCGTTTGCCCCTGCTGAATGCACCAGCAAGCGAAATTCTTCTAAATCATCAGGATCAATCATCTCACGAATGTCAAGATGTACCAATATGGCGTTTTCTCCGCCCTCATGTCTTTCAAAATATTGCAAAGAGTTTCCTTGTAAAAGTTCTTAAAATCACAATATAACCAAAATTAGGATATTATGATATAACAGACAACCTAAATTGTGATATTATGATGGATTTCAAGTTTTTATTGTACCATGACTGAGCATATTTTACACACCAATCGCAAAACCCTAGCGTTATCCACGCCAGCCATCATGGGTGTACTCAATGTTACACCAGATTCATTTTCAGATGGTGGACGGTTCGTCCATATTGATACCGCCCTAGCTCATGTGGAGCAAATGAATCAATGGGGTGTGGACATTATTGATGTCGGAGCAGAGTCCACCCGCCCTTATGCCTCTGATGTATCGGACAAAGAGGAGTTGGTACGCCTAACACCCATCATCAAAGAGATTCGCAATCATTTTCCCAAACTTTTATTATCTATTGATACCAGTAGCCCTGCAGTCATTGAACAAATGGTAGATTTGGGAGCAGATATCTGGAATGATGTGCGTGGATTAAGACGAGATGGTGCCGTTGAGATGGCAAGCCGTTTGGCATTGCCCGTTGTCATCATGCATTCTCGTGGCGAGCCGAGCAATATGAACAATTTGACCAATTACAGCAATGTCGTAGAAGATGTCATCACAGAGCTTGGTCATCATATCAATCGTGCGATGAATGCAGGCGTACAGCGAGAAAATATCATCATTGATGTGGGCATGGGTTTTGCCAAAAATTATTCTCATCATGTCGCCTTGATGGCAAATTTGGATAAAATCATCACTCATTTCAATCTTCCTATGCTGTTTGGTGTATCTCGCAAACGCTTTTTGGGCGAAATTTTGAATAATTTTGAACCAATGACCCAACACCAACCCACCGACCGAGATATGATTGGCATGGTTGCCCATCTACTCGCCGCTCAAAAGGGTGCAAATATCGTAAGGGTGCACGATGTGGCAAGCATGGCACAAGCACTCAAAATATGGCAAATCATCAATACAAACAATCAAAAACATATATAAAAAAATAAATTCATAAAAAACAATTGGTTATAAAATTATTTATCCAATGTTTAAAAAAAACACTTGCCAAATCTTGAAAACTGCGTATAATACCGCCCATCAAGACAGCACAGTTGTCTTGGTATACAACTTGGGGTCGTGGCGAAATTGGTAGACGCACCAGATTTAGGTTCTGGCGCCGCGAGGTGTGAGAGTTCGAGTCTCTCCGACCCCACCATACATAAAAAAGTCGATGATTATCATCGACTTTTTTCTTGTTATAGACAATCATTCATTGCTTTTTGTTGTGTCAATTAAAATAAAAACTCTCTTAAACTGATTTAAAAAAATTTAACCATTCAATCACAAAAGTAGCATTTTTGATTCTTTGGTGCAAAGTCAAAATATTGCATTAAAAATATTATCAATAGTTATATTGACCAATCCTCAATACGCCAACCGTTTTTAACCGCCTGCTCTTTTAAAATCTCATCAGGGTTTATACATACCGCCTCATCTGCAAAATTCAAAAGTGGTAAATCATTTTTTGAATCCGAATACGCAATTAAGCGTTCAAAAATTTTGCCATCATTCATACAATCATGAATAAAACGATTCAAATGATACAGTTTGCCATCTTTAAAATTTGGCCTGCCTCTCACACTTCCTGTGTAATGATTATCAATGATTTCAAGTTCGGTGGCTATCGTGTGTAAATCATCTACACCAAAAAGATGAGCGATTGGCTTTACGACAAAATCATTGGTTGCACTAATCACCACAACCGTATCGCCTGCATCTTTATGAGCATTAATCCGAGCGGTTGCTTTGGGACGCATATTTGGCACAATCCAAGTATCCAAATATTCTTGACGGTAGGCGTGTAACTCTGTCATGGTTTTGGTGGTTAAAAATGCCGCCACAAATTCATTATACGCAACTGCATCTAGTGTGCCGTTGATATAGTCTTGATAAAATTTATCATTAGCATCGGCATAGACGGACGCATCAACCAAGCCTTTATGAACAATGAACTGCCCCCAACTGTGATCACTATCTACGTTAAGCATGGTCATGTCTAAATCAAATAATGCCAAATTTGCCATATTGCACCTTTTTTTTTATGATATTTATCGTCTTTGCCCATTGTAGCCATCATAACAAAAAACAGCTCAAACTTGAACTTGTTTTTATAAAAACCATACTTAAAGTGAAAAAGACGCAATCACAACTATTAACCAAACCTACCTTAAAATCAAACAAAGCTTGATGTATTTATGGCACAAAGCCCCAACAATCTACGAAAATCATCATCTTTCACCTTCGTGCGATGAACAACGACATCAAGCGTGCGTCGCTTAGGCTCAATCGCATAAAATTTTAAAAACAATGCCCTGCCTGTAACATTGATTTCCTGTATGTCTACCAAGTAGCCTTGATACAAGATACGCCCTCGCCAAGTCAACACCTTAATATCCCACAATTCATCAATATGAGTACAGCTAAAAGCGATAACTTTTGGGCGATTGATGAACATAAAAGACAGCAATACCACCACCACAAATACCGCACCAATCATCACCCATGGCAGTTTTGCTTGCCATGCCAGCACCAATGAGACAAATGAATAAACCAGCCAAACAGTTGGCATGGCATGGTGATGCAACACCACATCTAAACTTAGGCGGTTTTTAGAAAATCTAGACTTGGCAAATTGTTTATGATTGATTGCTGGCATATTTAAGTTGTTTCATGCGTTCAATGAGTGCTGCAACACCCTCATCTTCTGGACGCTGCTGCCCCAAAAAAAATAACAACAAATCGGGGTCTTCATGTTCAAGCAATCGTACAAATGCCGCCTGCTCATCGTCTGGTGCAATCAGATAGCTTGACTTGACATAAGGGTCAATATAATAATCCAACTCTTTTAGACCTCGTCTGGCCTGATAAATGATGCGTCTTTGCTCCAAAGTAGGTTCTATTTGCTCTGTCATAAATACCTCATTATCACCATCAAGTGAATGTTTAATTAAAACATGGCTAGTATATCAAATTTTATCTCAAATGCACCAAAGCGTTGTGGTTATTTGAGATTTTTCTTTAAAATCCACCCCTTGCCAAATCTACAATACCATCTAATAAAAAAAACAGCTTGCTTGCACAAACTGTTTTTTTAATTGGCTTAAAAATTAATTGGCTTATAATACATTACTTAAAATCAAAAACATCAACGCACTCATGCCCGCTGCTGCTGGTAGCGTAATAACCCAAGCCAAGCCGATTGGCTTCATAAGCTTCCAGTTGGTGTTTTTATTAACCATGCCAATGCCCAGCACCGCACCGACCAAAATATGCGTACTTGATACAGGGATACCCAAGCTTGATGCACCCATGACCACCGCTGCTGCCGCAAGTTCAGCTGCAAAGCCAGACGCTGGGTGCATTTCGGTTAAGTTTGTACCAACAGTTTGAATGACTTCTTTGCCAATAAACCACAAACCAACAATCAGTGAAACACCAAAGGTCAACATGACAGGTGCAGGGACAGTGGCTTTGGCAGCGATGGCATTTTCTTTGATGACATCTAAAATTGCCACAAAAGGACCGACCGCATTGGCAATGTCGTTTGAACCATGTGAGAATGCAAAAGCACACGCCGTAAATACTTGCATCCAGCTAAACATAATAAAGGTTGCTTTACCCAAATTTTCTTTGTGCTTACCACGGATGGTCTTGGTATAAATAAAAGCAGTTAGCCACACCATCGCACCAATCATACCCATGACCAAAAAAGCATGCAAAGTAGATAAATTTAATCCAGTATTTTTTAGGCCTTTAAATACCACCATTGCTGTCATGATGATCGCACCTAACGCTGCGATGAGTGGCACCCAGTTTTTCAGTGCTTTTAGAGTGTCCAAATTATCTCGTTCGTGCTCAATGTCATGCAACGAACGATAGTAGTCTGTTTCCAGTTCATCTTTATGACACTCTTCTTCAGCAAAAGCCTCTTGGTCACGAAGCAATGCGGTGGTGTAGGGCAGTTTTTCGCTCTCATTTAAGCTTTCAAAATATTCTTTTTGTTCACGCTTGATGGTCTTTTTTCTTGCCTTTAATATCTTAACACGAGCTTCCACCTTTTCATTGTATGCCAAAATATTTTTCTTAATCAAACCATACAAAACATATGACAACGCCCCACCAAGTAGCGGTGATACCACCCAAGAAATCGCAATTTCACCAATTTTAGACCATTGCACAGTAGAAAATGCAAGTTCTGTGCCACCAATATTAATGCCGAGCATGACAGAAGAACCCACAATGCCACCAACAATGGCATGCGTGGTTGAAACAGGCAATCCTTTTTTGGTAGCAAAAAGTAGCCAAAATGCAGCCGCTGCCAATGCTGATAGCATCAAATAGATGAATTGGTTTGGCGATACACCAAGACCCTGAATATCCACAATACCACTACGAATGGTGTCAGTAACCGCAGCACCTGCCAAAACCGCACCCGATACCTCAAAAATTGCCGCTACTGCAAGTGCCTGAGTTACAGATAATGTGCCTGCACCAACCGAAGTACCGAACGAGTTAGCAACATCATTACCGCCAATATTGAACGCCATGAATATGCCAAAAAAACTTGCCACTGCAAACAGTAGCACCTGATGGTGTGCTGTATATCCCAGACCCCATATTGCAAAATAAATACAGACCGCCACAAGCAACAATGCAAAGAAAATATTTGCCGCCACTGGCGTGGTCTGTTTTGCTGAATTTACCATAAATACACCAAAAGACTTAACTTAAAAATGCTTGATTGCTCACCCAAGTGACAAAATCACTAAAATAACCATCAAAGTAGTACTGCAATATCCTATCAATCAAATATGACAGTTTAATGACAATTTTAACATATTGTCATTAAAATACACCAATTTTTGTATGAAAATAGACAGATTAGTGGTATCATTATCATGAATTATTTGGTTTCATTTGGAAAAGTCATGAGTCAAGATAGCAGCACCAACAATCTCTTCACCAACCCAAATATCCTGCCTGCTGGTACACCACAAGGTCAATCCACCATGCAAACACCACAAGGACAAGCCGACACAGAAAATCGCTACTCAAAAAATATCGGCTCAACCACCCATTTTGGCTATCAGACAGTAGACGCCAAAGAAAAACAACGCAAAGTTGCCGAAGTATTCACTTCTGTTGCCACCAAATACGACATCATGAATGACCTGATGAGTTTTGGCATTCATAGATTGTGGAAACGCTATGCTGTCAGCTTGACTGGTGTACGCACAGGTCAAAGAGTGCTTGACATCGCAGGAGGGACAGGCGATTTGGCAAAAGTATTTAGCCGTGAGGTAGGTCGTTCAGGGCGTGTGGTGCTATCTGATATTAATGAGGCCATGCTAGAAGTTGGTCGCACTCGCCTGATTAATGCTGGCTGTAATAATGTTGATTTTGTATTGGCCAATGCCGAAACACTAGAACCATTTGCTGAAAATTCATTTGACCTAGTAACCATCAGTTTTGGCCTAAGAAATGTTACCGACAAACAAAAAGCCCTAGAAGCCATGCATCGTGTGCTAAAACCTGGTGGTCGCTTGTTGGTCTTGGAATTTAGCAAGCCTGTATTTGAACCGCTATCAAAGGCTTATGACCTCTATTCTTTTACCGCCTTGCCTCTCATGGGCAAAATTGTGGCGAACGACTCAGAAAGCTACCAATATCTAGCTGAGTCAATTCGTATGCACCCAGACCAAGCCACCTTAAAAAGCATGATGGAACAAGCAGGCTTCGTTAATTGCGATTATCACAACCTAACAGGCGGTATCGTAGCAGTGCATCGTGGTTTTAAGGCACGCTAATGATCAGTGTATTGGCACTTGGTTTGGTAGAGCGTATCATTAATGGGGCGTTAAATGCCGATCCCAATACCACCTATCATCTTAACCAGCTGACGGGCAAAACTTTGCGGTTAATCATTCAAGAGCCCGCCATCTCATTAGATGTGCTATTTTGCGATGACCATCTGCGTTTTGAGCCTGTCAGCCAAAGCATTTTTGAGCCACAAGGCGATGTGCCACCTGCCACACCCGATTGTCTATTGACCGTTGCCACACCCAGTGAATTACTTAGGCTTATGCGTAATAGGCGGTCAGGCAACCTGCCAATAAAAGGCGATTATAAAGTTTTGGCCAGTATAAAAGCTCTAACCGATGATTTTAGACCTGATGTTTTTGACAAACTAGAAAATATCATTGGTAAAAATGCAGGCAGTTATACTTATTTGATTGCCCAAGAGCTATCACCCATCATCACCCCTATACTATCATCTGTCAAATCGCTACTCATTGATGCCCTCATACCAAATCAACCACCCCAAGGCGAGCTTGATGCCACAATCAGTCAAAAAAAGCAAGAACTGCTCCGTCTACAAGCTGACATTGAACGCGAACAGGTACGCTTAACTACTCTAAAAAATCAATCTCAATCATAGTCATGCTCATCTCTCACAAAAACCGTCTATTATCCATCTATCGCATCGCTGCCAAATATCGCCTAGACACCCACCTTAATGAGGTGCCAGAACTCGTCCCATTGGTGCGTCTGATTCGTTTGCACCCTGCCAGCACTGGCAAATCGCATAACCCTTTGGGTGTCAAACTTGCCCTAGAAGAGATGGGTACACTATTTTTAAAATTAGGGCAGCTACTTTCTACTCGCTCAGACCTTTTGCCTCCTAACATCATCAAGCAGTTATCATTACTACAAGATAAAGTCGCCCCTTTTGATGTTGATACTTTAAAAGCACAAATTGAAGACCCAAAAACAGGTTTGGGCAGACCCATCAATGAGTTGTTTGCCCGCTTTGATGATAAGCCACTGGCTGCTGCCAGTATTGCCCAAGTGCATACTGGTGCTCTGACCGATGGGCGTGAAGTCGTTATTAAAGTTGTTCGCCCCAACATTAAATCCGTCGTCATACAAGATTTTGAACTTCTGCGAGAGCTAGCAACTTGGTTATCAGCTCGTATAGAAATGGCTCGTGCAGTACATATCATTGATATTGTTGAAGATTATCGGCAAATCATGCTCAATGAGCTGGATTTGACTTTAGAAGCCGCCAACGCCACCAAGATGCGTAATAATTTCTTAGGCTCAAAGCTCATCTATGTGCCACAAGTATATTTGGCAAACAAGTCTATCATGGTATCTGAGCGAATTTTTGGTGTGCCAATTTCACATACCGACACTTTTGATGCACTCAATTATGACAGAGCCGAACTTGCCAAAAATGGCCTTATAATTTTCTTTACTCAGGTTTTTCGTGATAATTTTTTCCATGCCGATATGCACCCTGGCAATATCTTTGTTGAGACCTTGCCTAATGGCGGTGCAGTCGCCCATCCACGCTATCTAGGCCTAGATTGTGCCATCATGGGCGAATTAAGCAAAGATGATCAGCTTGTCGTAGCACGCTTGCTATTGTCTGTGATGAATGGCAACTACACAACACTTGTAGACATCATTGCTCAGGCTGGCTGGATACCTCCGTCTACCGACAGACACATCTTAATTAAGGACATGAGTCGTGCGGTCAGCCCCGTGGTATCAAAGCCGATGAGCGAGCTTGACTTTGCAGGAATTTTATTTGAAATTTTAAACATCGCTCGTCGTCATCAAATGAGCATACCGCCCCAGCTGATGCTACTATTAAAGACGCTTGTCCATGTTGAGGGGCTTGGGCGTGAGCTGTATCCCAACCTTGATATTTGGTCTCTTGCCAAGCCGATACTCACCGCATGGGTCAAAGACCAGCTTGACCCTGTCAAAAATCTCAGCGACATCAAAAACAAAGTGCCAGAACTGCTACTGTCAGCTACCGAGCTGCCCAAACTACTGACTCAAGGCATACAGTCAATGGCAACTTTGGGAGCAAGACAAGACAAAGAGCTAAGAGAACTTAAAGCATTAAGAGCTGATTTTTTAAACCAAAAACGATACGATTGGATTGCGTTGGGCGGATTTTTTGGTTTGATTGCCATCGGGCTGACCGTACCCATTTGGTGGGTAGGTGTGATTTTTCATATATTGGCAATAGGTTTTGTGATTTGGCGAGTGCTTGTATAGAGCTCGATACATCTTATTTATATGTCCTACAATGACATATAATATTACACAGATTGCTAAATACCTACAATATTGTTACAAAAAAATAATACAAAGCCATTAAAAAAACTACCATCAAAAAATAAATTTGATTATAATAAGCCAAATGAAGCAAAAAGGGGAATTTTTCCTCTTTTGTTGATGGCAATTTATCTTATATTGAATTGATGATTGATTTTGTCTGAATTATTTTGATTATTTTTTTTAAAATTCAAAATTCATCAATCCATCTTACTTAAAATATTTAAATTGTGATTCAATCAATGGCTTTTTAACTGATGATTTTATCAAAACATCGCTGGCTTATTGGTCAGCCTAAACAATCAATGGCTTGCCTTTTGAGCAAAAAAACTTTTTAAGCAAGAAATCAGCAATCCATATTTAATATTTTACATCACTGATTATTAGGAAAAAATATGCAATATTCATTCAGAGCAGCCAGACGACCTTCATGGCGTGGCATTTTAGCCGGACTTATCATGGGTTTGGTCGTTAGCATGATCATGCTCGCTTTGGCGTTGGTCATCGGCTCATTCTTGTCATTAGATTTGCGAGGTGCTGGTATTGCTGCGGGAGTTTATGCCATCATTACAGCTTTAATCAGTGCTTTTGTGGCAGGTTATTTTGCTGTTAAAGCATCAGCACCTGAGGCTTTGTTTGGCGATGGTACTGACATTTTACCAAAAGATGCTACCTTAATTGGTATTTTGACCGCCGCCACCATCGTTGTTATCACAACCTTCTCAACCATGAATGGGTTGGGCAGTGTTGTTCGCACTGCTGGCTCTGCCATCAACACAACCGCCAGTGCAACCACCAGTGTTATTGGCTCTATCGGCTCTCTTAGCTCTGCAGCAGTAGCAGGTGCAGCCGCCTCAGACACATCATCAAACGAAGGTATCACCAATAAAGCACAAGAGCTTTATCAGCAAGCCACTGGCAACATCAGCCGCGAAGACATTGAACAGTGGATTGCTAAAAACAACGAAACATTCTCCAAAGAGCAAATCAGTGCATCTGCCAATGTGGTAGAAAAAATGGTTAACACCACCAAAAATGAAGTCAAAAACATGGACTTTACCAGCATTGATACTTGGAAAAATCTAGATGACTACGCCAAACAGCGTGCTGCCGAAATTGAGCATGTTTTGACTGGTGATGAAATCATCGTTCAGTTACAAAACGAAGGCCTAAGTGAAGCTGAAGCCCAACAGATTCGTAACGAAGCAGTTTCTGCTTATCAAGAATACAAAGCCAAAACCGAACAAGCGGTTGCTGATGCTAAACTTAAAGCAGAACAAGCTCTGGCTGCCGCCGAAGATGCTGCTCGCAAAGCTGCACTATATTCTGGTCTGTTTTGGTTGATTAGCACATTGCTAACCTTTGTAGCTTGTGTACTTGGTGCGAGAAAAGCCGCTGCCAACTATCGTTTGATTCGTCCCTTGATTCACTAATCATTCATAGTATCAATAAAAAAAGCCATATTTTATGGCTTTTTTTATTTGTTAAAATCTTCAACAGCTGTTAAATATTAATTTTTAAACACCACAGGCTGCTCGGCATTTGGGTAATGATGTTCATGCTCGACATCGCATTCTTCACCAATGATATTGCCCTGTTTGTCTTTTGGTTTTTCAATATAGCCTGTGCGTTCTTCGGTTGGCAGGTATTCATGTTCCCAAACCATCACCGCCTGCATACAAGTTTGGCGTTGCTCATCTGTTAGGCGTACACCATTTTCCCATTTGCCAATTTCAATGGCAGTGCGAAGCTTGGCAACAATTTCAGGGTTAAGACTGTCTAAAATGTCTTGCTTATTCATAAATTTTCCATCATTTAAGTTTTTAGGGCAAATTCTTCGTTATACAAATTCCAGTGAAGCTTGGTGCGACACGCTTCATAAAAATTATAGCCTGGTGGGTGTAGTAGCAATAATGTCTTTTCATGTTTGGCAATCAGTAAAGTTTGGTCATTATCAAGTGGTGCAGACGCCTTGCCATCAGCCCCAACCATTGGCTGTGTGCGGTTATCTTTGTGAATATTGATGGCGATTTGGCTACCGCCTGCCACCACGAGCGGTCGGCTTGACAGCGTGTGTGGGTGCATAGGAACAAGACAAATTGCATCAATTGTTGGGTGGATAATTGGTCCACCAGCCGACAACGAGTAAGCAGTTGAACCTGTTGGTGTAGAAACAATCAGGCCATCTGCGTGCTGACGATAGACAGGCGAATCATTGATGTGTAGCTCAAAGTCGATGGTATGTACCGACTTTCCAGCGTGAAGCACCACATCATTAAGTGCCACATCTTCATGAATGACGACATCGGTCGGCTTACCATTTTCATCATTTTGTACAATTTTGAAAGTTAATAAAAACCGCTCAACCAACCAATAATCACCATCTAATACCCGCAACAAACGCTCATTTAACTCATCAGGATTGACATCTGCCAAAAATCCCAAACGACCACGATTGATACCAAGTACGGGCACATCAGTACCCGCCAAAACGCTGGCTGCGTGCAACATCGAGCCATCACCACCAACCACAATCACAAAATCACAATATTCACCGATTTTTTGACGCGGAACAATCTTAAATTGATGCCCATCCACTCTGTCAAAATCAAGTTGCAAACCCTGAATGGCGGCCGTTTCAGTATCAATAATAATAGATAAATCTCGTTCATCAAGTAAAGCAATCAGCTCATTCAAAGTTTGTATAACACTGCTTTTTCCAGCACGCCCCATAACGCCAATACGACGAAATGGCGGACGCTTTGGGTGATTATTGATAAAATTCGACATAACAACCAATAAAAAAATAAAGCATATGATACCAAAAAACACAATCTTAGTACAAGACAAGTTTTTAGAAAAACAAAATCAATTATCAACCCTACAAAAAACTTGATTTTTAAAAAAATCTCTTTATAATCAATTAAATAATTATCCACAACCTTAAATGATACAAGGAAAAAATATGGCAAATCCTATCATTAGCCGCACCGAACTTGCTGTCGGCGGTGTTACCATGTCTGTCGGCGGTGTGGTTCGCAAAAGTGCATTTTTGTTAGCACTTGCTGCCATCTCTGGTTTTGGCGTATTCTTTTATGCTTTGATGGGTGGTATATCCATAAATATGCTGTATCCACTGGCATTGGTCGGCCTTTTTGCTGGCATGGGTTTAGGCTTGGCAAGTGCGTTTAAGCCACATTTAGCCAAAAGCCTTGCTGTACCATACGCCCTTTGTGAAGGTGTATTGCTAGGTGCATTTAGTACCATCATGTATTTTAGATATCCTAGCGTGCCATTGTCAGCCTTATCGGCAACTTTCATCACAGCAGCCGTTATGCTGACGCTATACACCACAGGTGTTGTCAAAGTTACCGAAAAATTTCGCTCAATCCTAACATCAGCCATCATTGCCATTGGTATTTTATACCTTGTGCAACTTGGTTTTAGACTGTTTGGCTCAAGTCTGCCCTTGCTTTTTGATGGAGGCATGGTAGCAATTGGCTTTAGCGTTTTTGTTACCATCATTGCATCATTTAGCCTGTTGCTTGATTTTGATAATGTTGAAAAAGGCGTGCAATATGGCGTCTCACAAGAATACGAATGGACCTATAGCATTGGCATTCTATCAACGCTGGTTTGGATGTATATTGAATTTTTGCGTTTAATCGGCTATTTGCAAGACGATTGATTTTAAGTCAATAACATAAAAAACCGCATTTTTTTAAGTGCGGTTTTTTTATCAATCTAAAACGAGACAAACTGCATCACAGCATCACAAGTTTTATCGCAGAATGCTAAGCTTGTATCGCCATCAATTAAATACACAAGTAATGACATCAACCTTTAAAATCAACGCTTCAACCGCATGGCATTTGCCACCACAAGCAGACTAGACAGCGACATACCAATTGCCGCAAGCCAAGGTGGTACATAGCCAAATGCCGCAGGAATTAACACCGTGGCGTTATAAATAATTGCCCAACGAAGGTTTTGGCGAATGATTTTTTGAGTCCTAATTGCCAAATCAATTGCCTTGCTAATTGACAATAGTCGCCCCCCAAGCAATACGCTATCTGACGATACTTGTGCCAAGTCTGCCGCTCCTGCCATTGCCGTTGAAACATTTGCCGCTGCAAGTACTGGTGCGTCATTAATGCCATCACCCACCATCAATACGGTAGCATCTTTGGCCTGCAAATCTTTAATATGATCAACCTTATCTGCTGGCGTTAGGCCAAAATAAGCACGCTCAATACCCAACGATTTTGCTACTTTAAGGGCATTGGGATTAGGATCACCTGTCAGCATGATGGTCATGATACCTTGCCGCTTTAATTCATCAATCATTGCCTTTGCATCAGCACGAATGGCATCGTTAAAATAAAATCTTGCCAATACCTGCCACTCACCTGCCACATGGCACGATAAAAGCACCGACATATTGGCCTGATGTTTGGCAAGATTTTCCGCCAAATTGATCGGCAATTCACCTTTTGGCCGGACAAATTTTTCATGCCCTATACGATATAAAACCCCTTCAATCTCTCCCTCAACACCACCTGCCACATGGTGAACACTGTCTTTAACCTCTGGCAAATGTAGACCATGTGCCGCCGTCAAAATCGCCCGTGCCACAGGGTGTTTTGAGCCAACCTCAAGAGCTGCAGCAACTTTTAAAGCCTGCGTCTTATTGATTACGCTGACCGTATCTAATAGATTTGCCTGCCCTAAAGTCAATGTGCCAGTTTTATCAAAACAAGCACAACAGACCTCAGAAAGCGTCTGAATGACATGACCACGGGTTGCCAAAAAGTCATTCTTTGCCAAGCGGTTAGTCGCCACTGTCAATGCAATGGGTGTAGCCAGACTCAATGCACATGGGCAGGTCGCTACAAGCACCGCCACCGTTGCCCACAGTGCTTCGTTTTTATCAATAAACCACCATACCGCAAAAACAAGGCAAGCCAATATCAATACACGAGCAACAAACCAACGCGCCATCTTGTCGGCATCTTGGGCAATTTTAGGCTTCTCGCTCATTGCACGATTCATCAGACGGTCAATCAGAGCAATCTGACTGTCATCAACTTTGGTGGTAACAACCATAAAAAAAGGCTGACTGTCATTTTGTGAGCCACCCACCACTTGATCGCCACAAGTTTTGACAATCAAATCACTTTCACCTGTCAAAAGACTCTGCGACACCGTGGCAGTATCAGATAAAAGCACACCATCAGAGACAATGTGTGAACCTGCATCAATACGAATGATGTCGCCTACCACCACCGATTGGGCAAGTATTTTATCTTTATCAGCATGAGCATTTGGCAAATCAGTATGAATGTCTAGATGAGATTGCCACCAATTTTTGATGATGTCTCTATTGTCATCTTGACAGCCTGCATTGTTCATCAATTGGACAGCCAAATCATCATCATGAGCAATTTTTGATAATAAAATCGGCTCAATTACCACAAGGTCTGAGGCCATATTTGACGCTTTTAGACGAGCGTTTTGCTCAATATAACGCCCTGCCAAAAGAAAGAAAATAAACATTGATACCGAGTCAAAATACGCCTCGCCAGTCCCTGTCAAGGTCGCATAAACACTTGCACTAAAAGTTGTGATAAGAGCAATGGATACAGGCACATCCATATTCACTTGGCGTACTTTTAAAGTATTATAAGCAGATAAAAAAAATGGTATGCCAGCATAAAAAATCACAGGAATGGTAACAAAAAGTGCCACATAACGCAAAAAATCTCGATGTTCAATGAGTATGCCTGTATGCTCACCAAAATACATACCAATAGAAAACATCATTGCTTGCATCGCCCCAAGTGCTGCAATGGCCAAGCGAATGAGCATTTGTTTATTTTGGCGTTTTAGCATGGCCTCGTGTGTATCTTGGCGATACGGCTTGGCCTCATAACCTACCGAATGCACCGCCTGTAAAATTTGCCCAATATCACAGCGACTCTCGTCCCAATTGACACGCATTCTTTGCTGAGTTAAGTTTACTTGGCACATACGCACACCATCAATAGCACGCAGTCGTGTCTCAATCAACCAAGTACACGCTGAACACCGTAGATTGAGTACCGATAACTCTGCTGTATTACCGCCATCTTCAGCATAGACAAATTGCGCTTTGATGTCATCATGATTATATGCATCAAAGTTCATCGCATCAGGTAAACTTGCAGTTGGGCTAATCTCACGGCGGTCAAGATAATACTGAGACAACCCAGACTCTACAATACTTTGGGCTGCCAACTGACACCCCAAACAGCACATAGGGCGTGGTTTCTCAAAAATCACCGCAAAAAATGGCTCTTTTGGTAGCACCTCACCACAGTGAAAACACGCACCCTCAGGTGGTAAAATTAAAGAGTGGGCAATTTCATCAACGCTTTTATCCACATCGCTCACGGCATTCATTGTTTTTTTCCGACAGTTCATCGCATGATTGCAGACTTTATTATAACATAATCATATTTTAATGGCTTTTAATAAGTGTTCCACCCACATATTGCCCATCAGAACAAAACTAAGAATACCTAGGTCAAATCAATACAAAGCAAATCACAGGCAAATCACAGGCAAATCACAGGCAAAAATCATTTTAACACTTGCCAAAATACCAACAAATCGTTAGTATGGTTCATCATTTTTTATAAAACAAAATCTTATGTCAATAAAAAACTTACCAAAAAACGGTGCGATAAAGCACCAAAACGGCTCGGTGATTGGTTTTATTCTACTCATCATTATCATGACGGCAATGATTTTGCTTGGGTTGTATGCTTATTATCTAAATAGCACAATCATCAATAAATTTGAAAATCGCCGTTGGGACATTCCTGCAACCGTTTATTCTAGACCGTTAGAACTATATCCTAATGCACCTTTAAATAATGATGATCTTGATACTTGGCTAAAATTGCTCAACTACAGTCAAAATTCATCATCGCAAGGTGGCTATCAAAAATCGGGCGATACCTACACAATTTATACGCGTGGTTTTGATTACGGCAACGGTGATGTGGAGAGCAAACAAACCATCAAAATAAGCCTTCTTAATGGCAAAATCACACGCCTTATGACAAGCAGTCCCACCAACAAAAGCATGCTACGCCTAGAGCCTGTCAATGTCGGTGGCATCTATCCACAAAACAATGAAGATCGCATTTTGCTCACACCAGACAATGTGCCAAAACATTTGGTCAATGCACTTGTTGCCACCGAAGACCGCAATTTTTTTGAGCATCATGGCATCTCTTTGCGTGGTACAGCTCGTGCGATTTTATCAAATCTGACAGGTGGTGCACGCCAAGGCGGCTCAACCATCACCCAACAGCTCATCAAAAACTTTTATCTAAATTCTGAACGCACACTCAGACGCAAAGCCAATGAAGCAATCATGGCATTGTTGTTAGAGCTACACTACGGCAAAGATGAAATTTTGCTTGCTTATTTAAATGAAATTAACCTTGGGCAAAATGGCAATCGCTCGATAAATGGCTTTGGTATTGCTTCTCAGTTTTATTTTAATAAGCCTCTATCTGAACTTCGCCTTGATCAGTATGCCCTGCTTGTTGGTATTGCCAAAGGATCTAGTTATTACAATCCTAGAAAACACCCAGAGCGTGCACTAGAACGGCGAAATACAGTATTGCACAATATGCTCACCACAGGCAAAATCAGCCAAAGCGAATACGACATCGCCACCAAAAGAGCTCTAGATGTGGTTAAGACCCCAACCATCTCTCGAAGTCGGTTTCCTGATTTTTTTGATGCGATCTCTCGTGAGCTCAAAGCCTACTATCGTGAAGAAGACCTGCAAAATCGAGGTCTTAAAATCATCTCAACACTTGACCCCATCGCCCAAGCACACGCCACCAAAGCCATCATCAACGGCACCAACAACAATCTACAAGGTGCTTTGGTGAGTGCCAACCCCACTACAGGCGAGATAGTTTCTATTGTTGGTAGTCGTGATAACTTCACAGGTTTTAACCGTGCTATTGATACCAAACGCCAAGTTGGCTCACTATTAAAGCCAGTCATTTACCTTACCGCCTTTCAGTCAGGTCGTTACAACCTTGCCAGCAGTGTTGATGACAGCCCTATCAGCTACACCATCAATGGCAAAGCTTGGACCCCAAAAAATTACAACGGTGTATCACACGGCCAGACACCCATAATGACCGCCCTTGCACAGTCTTATAATCAAGCAGCAGTTAATGTTGGCATGGAATTCGGTCTTAATATTTTTCATCGCCAATTAAATTCACTTGGCGTCAATGAAAGTTTTTCTAATTATCCATCGATATTACTTGGGGCGGTAGATTTATCACCAGTAGAAATGCTTGGTGTGTATCAGATTTTTGCCAATGGTGGCATGAGTACACCTCTACACACCATCAATAAGGTCATTGACGATAAAGGCAATGTCCTACAAAATAGCGACAAGCGTACCCAAATCCGTCTATCGCCAGAGGCAACTTATCTTACCAATCATGCCATGCAACAAATATTTAAACATGGCACAGCACAAGCAGGAAATTTTGATTCTGGCCTAAACTTAGCAGGCAAAACAGGCACAACTAACGATGGGCGAGATGCTTGGTTTGCAGGATATAGTGGCAACTATGTTTCGGTAGTATGGGTTGGGCGAGATGATAATAAACCAGCAGGCCTGACAGGCAGTAAACACGCCTTGCCGATTTGGCGTGCATTCATGCAATCACTAAAACACAAGCCTGTCAATCTTGCCAAACCAGACAATATTGAATGGGTATGGCTGGATAATGGTACAGGGTTACTGTCTCAAGAGGGTTGTCAAAATGCACTTTGGCTGCCTGTCATTCGTCAGTACACCCCCAATAATTATGCTGATTGTACCAGCAGTTTTTTTTATGACGGTCAATTTGATGACCAAATCAATGAACTTGGTGATGATCGCTTGATAGACATACAAACAGACCAAACCAACGGCATTTTTGATGAAAGCCCATCTCACACCAAACCAAATAGCAAAGAATCGCCCATACCTAATGAAGCAACAGATGATTTTTTAAACCACTAGATTGGACTGTCATTAAATTTGGTTGAGTCATTAAAAAACCTAAGCTATTTTTAATCAAATCAATAAAAAATCCGCTCAAACTTGAGCGGATTTTTTGTATTTAAAAAAACTAGTGGCGAAAATGACGCATTCCTGTAAATACCATGGCAATCCCATGCTCATTAGCAGCAGCAATTGTCTCATCATCACGCATAGAACCCCCAGGCTGGATAATGCACTTAATACCAGCAGCGGCGGCATTATCAATGCCATCTCGGAATGGGAAAAAGGCATCTGATGCCATGACCGCACCTTCAACCACAAGGCCTGCATGCTCAGCTTTAATGGCGGCAATGCGAGCAGAATTTACACGGCTCATCTGGCCTGCACCAATACCGATGGTCTGACGGTTTTTGGCATACACAATGGCATTAGACTTAACATATTTAGCAACCTTCCAAGCAAAAATTAAATCATCTAATTCTGCGTCGGTTGGTGCTCGCTTAGTAACCACTTTCAAATCATCTTTATCAATCATGCCCAAATCTTGGTCCTGTACCAAAAGACCGCCATTAACACGCTTATAATCAAGTTGAGCAACACGATGATTGGGAGCTGGCAACTCACCGCAGACAAGCACACGGATATTTTTCTTCGCACCTGTGATGTCTAACACACCGTCAGCCACACTTGGGGCGATGATCACTTCAACAAATTGACGCTCAACGATGGCTTTTGCGGTATTGATGTCCAGCTCACGGTTAAAGGCGATGATACCACCAAATGCCGACTCTGGATCGGTTGCATAAGCCAAATTATAAGCATCTAAAATCCCATCTGACGATACCGCCACACCACAAGGATTGGCATGCTTAACGATGACGCAAGCAGGCTTGGTGAATGATTTAACGCATTCTAAGGCAGCATCTGTATCGGCAATATTATTATAAGATAATTCTTTGCCTTGGAGCTGGCAAGCTGTTGAAACAGATGCCTCTTTTGCACCGCTTTCTACATAAAATGCCGCTTTTTGATGCGGATTTTCACCATAGCGTAGTTCTTGAGATTTATATAACTGAGCATTAAAAGTACGCGAAAAATCAGTTGTTGGTGTTGAATCTTCGCTTGGGCAAACAGCATTTTCATTGAGTCTTGCTCCAAAGAAAGAAGCAATCATGCCATCATAACCTGCTGTGTGCTCAAAAGCTTTGACCGCCAGATCAAATCTGGTGGCATAGCTAATCTCACCAGTATTATTAATCTCACTCAGCACACGCTCATAGTCAGCAGGATTTGTGATGATGCCAACATGAGCATGGTTTTTGGCAGCAGAACGCACCATCGCAGGGCCGCCAATGTCAATATTTTCAATGGCGTCTGACATTTTTACATTAGGTTTGGCAACAGTCTGGGCAAATGGATATAAGTTGACAGCAACGATATCAATGCGGTCAATGCCATGTTCATTCATCACCTCATCATCAATACCACGGCGACCCAAAATACCACCATGAATTTTAGGATGCAGCGTCTTAACACGACCGTCCATCATTTCACTAAAACCTGTGTGGGCAGAGACTTCAATGGCTTTTACGCCAGATTCGGTCAATAACTTAAATGTACCACCAGTAGATAAAATGCCAAAACCAGCTTCGCTCAAACCTTTGGCAAATTCAACAATACCTGCCTTATCAGACACAGACAGCAAGGCAAAACGCTCAAAACTCATAACACACCTTAATATAATATAAAATACAAAAAGAAACCAACAAAGCACCCATAATATACCACTTTAAGCAATTTTTATAAAGAGGTGCGTACCTGACTTTGATTTTTAGCATACGATAATATTAGCCAGCATACCAATGTGCATGGGTTTTTACATTGATACTTTAAAATTCATGGCTTTATCAGTTCTTAACGCCTGATAATCTATGCCAATGATGATCATCTGCATTGGCATAATTAAATACATCATCAAGAGTAAAAAATGGCACATAAGCATCAATCACATCTTGGGTTTGATTTTCAATCAGACCTGCCAGTACAATTAATCCTCCATCTTTTAGCAACATACTAAAATACGGTGCAAAGCCAATGAGTGGCTTGGCAAGGATATTTGCTGTGATGACATCAGCTTGTAGGCACTCTGCCTTTTGAAAAGCAGAAAATTCCTCTGGCAAGAACACTTCTAGGCGGTCAGCCACGCCATTTAAGGCAGCGTTTTGTTTGGTCGCCAAGATTGCCTGTGGGTCAATATCTACAGCATAAACACACTTTGCCCCAAGTAGTAAGGCTGCCACACCAAGCACGCCAGAGCCACAGCCATAATCAATCACAACTTTATCGGTTAAATCTTGACCAGACAACCAATCAAGACATAGACGCGTTGTGGCATGATAGCCAGTCCCAAAAGCAAGACCAGGGTCTAAAATCAGGTTGATTGCCTCTGGATCAGGGGCTTTTAGCCACTCTGGCACAATCCATAAATTGCCCGCACATTTGACAGGCTTATAATGTTTCATCCACTCACGAGACCAGTCCTTATCGTCAAGTCGTGTCGTCCAAAATCGAGTTGCGCCTACTTGGGCGGCAATCGTACTTGCCATGCCTTCAAAGTCTGTACCATCAAAGCGGTCATCAGAATTGGTATCAAAAATGGCGGTCAAGACCACATCCGCCCAAAGTGGTTCTTCACCAGGCATTGGCTCAAACAATGGTTCATCACCAGCATCTTCTAGAATGATCGAAACCGCCCCTTCTTCATAAAATAACGCTTCGGCAAACTCAACTTGATCTTTTGAGCATTGTAAATGCAGCTGCTGCCAAGACATAATAACACCTTTTATCTTAGTTAAAATTCGTGTTATTATAACAAATTTAGCTGACAAATTACGCCAAATTTATCATTAAAAATTCATTGGGTTGAAACTTGTCAAAATCACAAATTGTCACAGTTATTATCATGGTCAATTGGTTATTTTAATAAAATTTATGATAAAATATAAAACTCATCACTCATTGACAACCCAAAATATCTCATGATTTCCCCAAAAATTAAAAACAAATACCTAAGCCACCCAGAAATCATCATGCGTCCTGTGCATCTTCGTTTATCCGAAGAAATCATCGCCCATCTAGAAGAGACTGCCAGTGTGCATGGCTTTAACCGCATTCAAGGCCTAATTCGCTTATATATTCGTCAAGGTCTTGATCGTGATAATTGTAATTACAGCCTAGCCGATGATGTTTTATTCATCGAAAAATTACGCAAAAAAGGTGTCAGTCAAAAAATTATTGATGAGGCCTTGGCTGACATTAATAAAAATTGCGACTTAGATTGCTAGATGGATTGCTAGATTACTCATTCAACTAAAAAATCAGCATTGCCACAATAAAAAAGACGAACTTTCATTCGCCTTTTTTATTAGTACATCAAGATGTCAACCAACTCAATCATTAGCGTAAAGAGATATCCTCTTCTAAAATACCAATTTTAACACCCTGACCCAAACCCTTGCCCACTTGCACACCAAAACGGTCAAAAAATTGCTTAACAGGATCAACATAGCTATAATTAACCTGCTTTAAATCAAGCTGTTTTTCAAGTTGCGACATACCACCAATCTTATCTGCCAAACCCAGCTTCACAGAATCTTTTCCTGTCCAAAATAATCCTGTAAATAATTGATTCTCATCAGGATTTTTAAGTTTATCGCCACGACCTTGTTTGACAGCGTCAATGAAGTTTTGATGCGTGGTATTCAGCATTTTTTGTACATGGGCTCGCTCAACATCGGACATCGAACGAGAGATGGACAAGATGTCTTTATATTCTCCTGCGGTCATGGTGCGATCAGCCACGCCTGCTTTGTCCAGTAGTTTCTCAATATTATAGCCCGACATAATCACACCAATTGAACCAACCAAACTTGATGAATTTACCCATATTTCATCTGCTGCTGACGCAATGTAATAAGCACCTGACGCACCTGTATCACCAATGACAGCATAAAGCTTTTTATTAGGATAATCTTTTTTGAGCTGCATTGCCATTTGCCAGACTTCATCAGATTGCACAGGCGAACCACCAGGTGAGTTGATGGCAATCGCCACCGCCTTGGCATTATCATTTTCAAAAGCCTCAGTCAATGCACTGTTGATGTGATACGCATTTGCCTCACTGCTTGATGAAATCACCCCCTGAACATCAACAACTGCCAAATGTGGCTCGCCAATGCCAAGTGGTGCATTTGTCATTTCAGTTGGAGCACAACCACGGGAAAATATTAATGCAAAAAGCACCACATAAGCAAAAGTTAATAGCTTAAAAAATATGCTCCAACGGCGTGCACGACGCTGCTCTTGAACACTTGCCAACATGGTTTTTTCGATGATTTGCCACTCTGGCGTTGCAGACTTTGATGATGCAGATGGAATCGATGTTTGATGATTAGAATGAGAATTGGGATTTGGTGGCCATGCCATGTCTTTATCCTTATTTTTAAATTTCACAATAACTAAATGTTGATTTGCCAAAGCACGATGACCTCGACAAAATAGTGCGTATTGTACCCTAAAAGCCATCAAGATGATAGCCTGGACAATGACTACCACGGTGCTGTCATGAATTTTTGTTGCACATTTGCATCACTTTTAGAAAGCGGATGAGACAGCCAAAGCCCATCATAAGAGGCTTTTTTGGGAGCAATATTGGATTTTTCATCTTGGCAAATCCACTGCCAAAGTTGCCAAGTATTATCGTGTGTTGCTCCATTGACAATCACTCGATAAATCGTCTCTGGCGTGGCTGGATTGACCACATCATCAGACGCATCATAATTCTTAGATTGCTCAGCGACCTGAAAATTTTTGGCATTTTTATCAGCAGTAGCAACCAAATCAATCTGCATGGGTTGCTGACTTTGTATCTCAATGGTACAGCCCCAAACTGTCTTATCAGCAATCTCTTGCCAACCCGTCAATGCACGCACCGACAAGCCCTCCATCTGATAAATTTGCCCTGCTTGGCAAGTTTGTACCGCCAAAGTATTCAAAGATACCTGCGTACGCCCTGCTTGCCAATAATGCAAAATCGGCAATCGCTCATGAATGCTTGCCACCACACTGGGCAAGCTGGCGTTTGGCGTTTGAGCAACCACGCCTGTTAATGTACTCACACCTTGGCGTTTTAACCCATCTGTCAAAATATTGATTTGGCTGATAGACAGTGGTTTTGCCCCAAAATCAGACAACAGCAACCATGCTTGTGTGTTATTTTTTATCAATACCGCCTGAAAATTTTCATTGCCTGTTGGTATGACTCTAAGTGCAGTCGTCTGATTTTTTTGTGCAAAAAATACATCATTCATCAGCATCAAAGTCAGTATTGACAATGGTAAAACCGCCATATACTTAGGCAAGATTTTACTCAACATTGGCAAAAGCATCAGCCCAAAAAGCAAAAAGCCCGCCGCCCCAAACGGTGCATACAACCAAGAATCCCCCAACAAAAATAGCTCAAAGGCATTGTGTATCTTAGTCAAAATCGCTAATGATAAGCCCCAAAGCACATCGGCAACACTTGGTGAAATGACAAATGCCACGCCTGCCAACAGATTGATTGGCACAATAACACCACCAAATAAACCCACAGCAAACAAATTAACCAAAACACCCCATAATGACACTTTGCCAAAAAATAATAAGGATAGTGGCAACATGGCAATGAACAGCCAAATTTGCAATCTGATCAGTTGCTTTATGTTTTGCCATAACCGAAAACCGTTTGGCACACCCTGTATTACTTGGGCTTCATAACACATGAGCAACAGTACCGCCACAAAGGACAACCAAAAACCTGCCTGCCATAGCACATAGGGATTAAGCCACGCCATAAACAAACCCACCATAAACAACATGGTTAGATTTGAGATGGGCAATACCAGATACCTTGCTATTGACATCATAACAAGCATGTAAACCGTACGCACAGCAGGCACATCAAATCCTGTAAAAACCGCATAGACAACACTCACCACAATCATTACGATGAGACGAATCTGCCAACGCGACAGCGAGGTATAAATCTTAGGGCAAATATTGTCTGATATCGCTGTTATGAGCCCTGCAAGCATCACCGCCAAAAACACCACATGAGTGCCCGATATGGCAAGCAAATGTGAAATACCTGCCAACTGATACAGCTCTTTGGTTGTGCGGCTAATTAACGCACGATCGCCTGTTAGTAGGCTTAATGCCACTGCTCTGGCTTGCTGATTTGGCGTATCAAGCGTATGCCAATCATCATAAAAATGCGTTCGTAATCTTTGCCGAAGCCCCTGTAAATATTCAGCAAAATCATCATAAGCAGCATGATGCACCACATCATCAATTGACAGTACGCGTGCATTAGCATGAATGTGTCTGGTATGTAGCCAAATATTACCATCAAAGCCGTTTTCACCTTTTTTTGTGTCAATTGGCTCAAGCAATAGTGTCATGCGAGCAGTTGTGTTAGGGGTTAGCCCATCAAGATGATGCAAATTTTTGGTGGTGTTGGCATTTGCCATCAGCAGTACAGTCATGGTGCTGGGCAGTGAAACAAGGCCAGATGACCAAGACATTTGAGAGGGCTGAGAAAAGTCTGATTGCACAGATGGCATAGAAGCGTGAGGGCTGGCAAAAGGATTATGCAAACTTGTCATGCCATCACCTTCTAAATGCAGCACCAAATTTAAGTCATCAATCCTTGCCCTCTGCCGATAACTTGTACCAGCAAACTTGTCATAAATAGCATCGCTGATTTCATCAATATGTACCGTTGCCGTTACGGTATAAGGCTTATCAATAGTAAATTGCTCAAATTCATGATGTGCCATCATCGCACGCAAACCAAATAGTACAAACAGCACCATCAACAGCAGTAATTGCAATGTCCGCTTCAACGCAAAACAGTGCAATTTTTTTGTCATCATCAGCCCAAAAGCTGATGCCACAAGCACACTTGATAATACACCAAACAGCCAAGGTGTCAAAAACCATGCAGACAAACCATCACCAAGTGATGTTTTTGGCATGACTGCCAACACACCAAGCATAAAGGCAATGATGAACACGCTGATAATACTTGGCATAACCCTCCTAAATGCGTCATCAATCCAATAAACTTGTTGCAATAAGTCGCAGTAGTGGCAAGTCTTCTGCATGGGTTAGCTTCATATTTAGCCGTGAACCATGCACAATTTGCACGCCATGCCCCAACATTTCAAAACCACTTGCTTCATCGGTGATATTTAGTCCACATTCTAAAACCTTAGATAAGACATTTTCAAGTGTTTTTAGATGAAAAGCTTGTGGTGTTTGTGCTTGCCATAACCCATTTCTATCAACTGTTTTGATAATATTATCATCATCAACTTGCTTTAAAGTATCAACGACAGGTGTCGCAAGTATCACTCCTTGTCTTGGCGTACTGTCTAATGCACGCAAAAGCTTCATCAAATCAGACTCAGGCAAACAAGGGCGTGCTGCATCATGAATCAACACCCAATCATCATCACCTGCACCCCGCTCACGAATCTTTTTAACACCATTCATCACCGATTGCCATCGCTCTGCTCCGCCCCACGCTTGATAAATTGGCTTGGCATAGATGAGTGTCAAATCCCCAAAATACATATCATCTTGGGCAACAACCAAAGTTAAGTCATCAATACCGTCAATATTCAATCTTGCCATACTCTCTTCTAACACAGTTTTATCCGATAATGTCAGATATTGCTTAGGTTTATCAGCCCCAAAGCGTGATCCTTTGCCTGCTGCCGCCATGAGTGCGTGTATGGCACGATGTGTATTTGTCATTTTTTACCTGATTTAATTAAAATAAGTTTGATTAAAAAAATAAGACTGGCATTGTGCCAATCTTATTTATCATCATTGTGCTGTGCCGTCATCTATTTCCAAGCTCTCAATAGGCTCAATGGCGTCTGCCTCTTGGTCCAATTCCTGGTTCATTTGCCGACTGTAAGTTACAGGTGCATTTGACAACTGAAAAAAGGTTTCACCAGACTTGATCAATCCCAAGTCAAGTCTTGCATGCTCTTCAATGGCTGATGTTTGAGTTTTTAAATCACGCACATCAGCACGCAACAAATTATTGATATAGGCTTGCTCGGTATTGATGGCGTTTTGTTTAGCAATTTGTTCATTTAACACATTCAAACTGGCATGGCCATTTTCACCATGCCAATATTGATGTTGCAACAGTAGCAATATGACAAGTGCAAAACCTATCAGGCACACATAGCCCACCCCACCCAAACGCTTAGGCTGAGTCATGAAGGCTGAGTTTTTTGTTGTGTTTACCACAGATACACTCAATTAACCACGCAGTCCGATAAATTCTTCACGACCACGAAAAGCCGCAGTTACTTGTTGCTCAATGCGTAATAGTTGGTTGTACTTAGCAACACGGTCAGATCGGCATAGCGAACCTGTCTTAATCTGACCTGCCGCTGTACCCACCGCCAAATCAGCAATCGTACTGTCTTCGGTTTCACCAGAGCGATGGCTGATGACGGTTGCATAGCCATTTTCTTTAGCAAGATAAATGGCGTCTAGTGTTTCAGACAGCGTACCAATCTGATTAAATTTAATCAAAATGGCATTGGCAATATGCTGATCAATACCTTGCTTTAAGATTTTTGGGTTAGTAACAAATAAATCATCACCCACCAACTGCACCTTGTCGCCAAGTTGCTTGGTCAAATACGCCCAGCCGTCCCAGTCGCTCTCATCAAGACCATCTTCAATAGAGATGATTGGATATTGACGACATAAACCTGCCAGATAGTCAGCAAAACCTTCGCTGGTATAAGATTTACCCTCGCCTTCTAACACATACTGACCGTCTTTGTAAAACTCGCTAGACGCACAGTCAAGAGCAAGATGAATGTCCTGACCTGCCTTATATCCTGCTTGCTCAATGGCTTTCATAATGACAGTGATGGCCTCTTCATTTGAGCGTAGATTTGGTGCAAAACCACCCTCATCACCCACTGCGGTATTTAGCCCTTGAGCTTTTAGGACAGATTTTAGACTATGAAAAATTTCTGTACCTGCACGCAGACTTTCAGAGAAACTGGTAAAACCTACAGGCTCAATCATAAATTCTTGAATGTCCACAGTGTTGTCTGCGTGTGCACCACCATTTAGAATATTCATCATCGGCACAGGCATGGTCAAAGAAGTCTGACCACGCAGATTGGCGATGTACTGATGTAGCGGTAAATTTTTAGCAATCGCTGCAGCACGCGCAGCAGCCAAAGACACTGCAAGCGTGGCATTTGCTCCCAGTTTTTCTTTATTTTCTGTACCATCAAGCTCAATCAAAATTTTGTCAATTTCAGCTTGTGTAGTAACATCTTTGTCCATGAGTGCTGAACGGATTTGGCTATTAACATTGGCGACAGCTTTTTTTACACCCTTACCCAGATAACGAGACTTATCGCCATCACGCAGCTCAAGGGCCTCACGAGAACCTGTTGATGCACCAGACGGTGCGGCGGCACGACCGCATACGCCATTAGCCAAAATCACATCAGCCTCAATGGTTGGGTTGCCACGAGAATCCAAGATTTCACGAGCAACAATGTCTTTGATTTCAAAGGCATTATCAGTAGTTTCAGCGTACATATTGTGTTCCTTTTATCATAAAATTGATTGGATATAAAATCATTGTCAAAGTGGTAAAATATCTAAACACCAATGATTAATTTGCATGATTTAAGTGGTGGATTGGTCATTGCGTGTTTAGCATGGCAAAGCCTTTTACCAAATCATCAATCTGCTTTAACTGCATTAAAAAAGGTTCAAGCTGATCAAGTCGCAATGCACAAGGACCATCGCATTTTGCTTCATCAGGATTTGGGTGTGCCTCTAGGAACAGACCTGCCAATCCTGTCGCCATGCCTGCACGAGCCAAGGTTGTGATTTGATGGCGACGACCACCAGCACTGTCAATTCTGGCTCCCGGCTCTTGTAGTGCATGCGTTACATCAAAAAAGACAGGCACATTCATCGCCTTCATGATGTCAAAGCCAAGCATGTCCACGATCAGATTATTATAGCCAAACGAGGTGCCACGCTCGCACAAAATCACCTTATCATTACCAGCTTCTAGGCATTTATTGATGATGTGTTGCATCTCATGTGGTGCCAAAAATTGAGCCTTTTTGATATTGATGACCGCCCCAGTTTTTGCCATCGCACTCACAAGATCGGTCTGACGGCTTAAAAAGGCAGGCAACTGAATGATGTCCGCTACTTTTGCCACAGGTGCAGCTTGATACGGCTCATGCACATCGGTGATGATTGGCACATCATATTTTTCTTTAATGTCGTTTAGCCAAGTCAAACCAGTCTCAAGGCTTGGACCACGAAAAGAATGCAGGCTTGAGCGATTTGCCTTATCAAAACTTGCCTTAAATACATAGCCAATGTTTAGGCGGGTACAAATATCGATATAGTACTCAGCAATCTCAAAAGCAAGTTCACGACTTTCTAGCACATTCATGCCACCAAACAGCACAAAAGGCTTGTCATTGCCAATTTCAATCCCCGCCACATTGATGTGTGAATTGGGTCTATTTAATGACTGCGTCATCATTACTTCCTTTTTATTGAAGTCATTTTACTTGACTTAAAACACCTTGAACAAAAAGCACACCAACTTTTTGGCATGCTTTGTATTTGTTAGCCTTTCACATCAATTGCCGCCTTGATAAAGCTATTAAACAGCGGATGTCCACCACGAGGCGAGCTGGTAAATTCTGGGTGGTATTGCACCGCCACAAACCAAGGGTGGTTCTCAATTTCCACCGCCTCTACCAAATGTTGCTTAGCGGAGTAACCCGAAATCTTCATACCTGCTTTTTCAAGCACCTCAATATAGCGGTTATTCATTTCGTAGCGATGGCGATGGCGTTCGGTGATATTCTGTGCACCATAAATTTTGGCAAGTTTTGAATCAGGCACCAGCTGTGCCTCTTGTGCACCCAGTCTCATCGTACCGCCCAAATCGCTATCATCTGAGCGGATTTGTAATTCACCTTTTTCATCAAACCATTCGGTAATCAGCCCAATGATTGGATCGGCAGCCTTACGGTCAAATTCGGTTGAGTTGGCTTGTAGCCCCAGTACATTGCGTGCAAATTCAATCACAGCAAGTTGCATACCCAGACAAATACCCAAATACGGCTTATTATTTTCACGAGCATACCGCACCGCCATCATCTTGCCCAAAGTACCACGCTCACCAAAACCACCTGGCACCAAAACCGCATCGCATGATTTTAATTCGTCCATCAAGCATGGTTCGGTTTCTAATTTTTCGGCATCAATATAATGAATTTTGACTTTGGTTTTATTGTGAATGCCTGCATGTAATAATGCTTCATTAACTGACTTATAAGCATCGGGCAATTCAACATATTTGCCTACCATCGCCACAATAATCTCGCCTTGTGCTGTGAATAAGCCTTCAATCACCTTGTCCCAATCAGACAGGTCGGCTTCTGGCACATCAAAACCAAAGCGTTCGCACACCAAATCATCAAGATTTTGCTCATAAAAAGTGCGTGGAATTTCATAGATGCTGCGTGCATCTTTACACACCACAACAGCACGCTCTGGCACATTGGTAAATAGGGCAATTTTACGCTTGGTGTCAGCATCAACATCATACTCGGTGCGACATACCAAGACATCTGGCTGAATACCAATAGAGAGTAGCTCTTTGACAGAATGCTGAGTTGGTTTCGTTTTTAGTTCACTGGCAGATTTAATATAAGGAAGTAAAGTTAGGTGCATGAGCATTGAATTATCATGCCCAAGCTCCACTTGTAGCTGACGCACCGCCTCCATGAATGGCAAACTCTCAATATCACCTACCGTACCACCAATTTCAATGATAGCAATGTCAAACCCTTCACCAGATGCACGCACGCGTGCCTTAATCTCATCAGTAATATGAGGAATGACCTGAACCGTACCACCCAGATAGTCACCACGACGCTCTTTGGCAAGTACAGTCTGATAAATACGCCCCGAGGTAAAATTATTCACCTTGCTCATTTTTGAATGACGCAAGAAACGCTCGTAATAACCTAAGTCAAGGTCGGTCTCTGCACCATCTTCGGTAACAAAAACCTCTCCATGCTGAAATGGACTCATCGTCCCTGGATCAACATTGATATAAGGGTCCATTTTAGTCATGGTAACCTTTAGGCCACGAGCTTCTAAAACGGCCGCCAAAGATGCAGCAGTAATGCCCTTACCCAAAGATGACACCACCCCACCTGTTACAAAGATAAATTTAGTCATAATCATTCAACGCTTACTGGTAAAACCGAATTTTACTAAAATTTGCCAAAAAAATATAGGGGGAGAATGAATTTTTTACGCTTTCTTTTTAAAAATACTTTATTCTTTTTTTTGGGCAAGTTTTGAAACAATTTAGATTTTGGTGTATTTAAAGTCGCAATCGCTCATATGATCGTTTACCATGCCACAGGCTTGCATATAGGCATAGCAGATGGTTGCACCGACAAATTTAAAGCCGTCTTTTTTAAGCTGTTTTGATAACATCACACTTGCATTGCTTTGGGTGGGAATGTCAGCTAAATTTTTTGGCTGATTAACAAGCGGTGTCTGAGCCTGATGACACGCAACAATCCCCCAAATATAATCATTAAATGATTGATTTTGCGTTACTTTTAAATAGGCTTTGGCATTGCCAATAATCGCCTGTATTTTTAAGCGATGACGAATGATGCCAGCATTATTCATCAGTTCATCAATTTTTTGTTCATCGTATTTGGCAATTTTGATTGCATCAAAGCCATCAAACGCACGATAATAAGCATCTTGCTTTTTTAAAATAGTAATCCAGCTTAATCCCGCTTGCATTCCTTCTAAACACAACATGGCAAACAGGCGTCTATCATCATGACAAGCCACTCCCCATTCATCATCATGATAAGCTTGATAAATTGGGTCATCACCACACCAAGCACAGCGTTTTTTAGCATTTATTACCATTGTCATCTTAAATCATTTGTGTTAAATTGAAAATATTATACAATTTTTTGATTATTTTTTTATTACTTTGGAGCAAAGAATGATAACCCAACTGGATATTAAAGATTTCACCCCAAGTGCAGACAAAATCATTTGGGATGTGCGAGACTTACAAAACTACCAAGACGGGCACATACAACACGCAAAAAATGTCCCGCTAGATATGCTCAATCAAGAATTGCTAGACGCCACCACAGGCGACATCTATGTCTTGTGTGGTGGTGGCACCAAAGCCGAAAAAGCCGTCAATTACCTAAATGACCTCAACCCCAATCGCAACATCATTCATCTGACAGGCGGTACTCGTGCCGCAAAAGCCCTTGGCATGAAAATCATCAGCAAAAATGATGACACCAAAACACAATAGAACACTATCAAAATTAAAAAGTATTTTTTGGTAGCCAACAACAACTGATGACACCATTAAAAACAATTTTTGTCAAAGATGTCATCAGTTGACAAATACGATAATTTAAAAAAATCAATAAAATCAAATATTTATGAATTTTTTATTATTTTTTTAAAAAAATTAATTGACACACTGGCATCTTGCCTGTATCATACGCACCACAACGAACGATGGCAGATAACGAAAGTTAAAGCCTAGGTTAAAAAGTAAATCGGAGTGTAGCGCAGCTTGGTAGCGCATCTGGTTTGGGACCAGAGGGTCGGGGGTTCGAATCCCTCCACTCCGACCAATTTCAAAGCCTTAACGGCTTTTTTTGTTAGTAGTTATTAACTTATTATTTAAGTAATAACATTGCTAAACTAACATTAAGCCACATGAGCGCCTGTAGCTCAGTTGGATAGAGCATCTGCCTTCTAAGCAGGTGGTCGCAGGTTCGAATCCTGCCAGGCGCGCCATTTGCCTGATTTTATTTTTTTATTTTTAAAATTATGGTGGCTATAGCTCAGTTGGTAGAGCCCCGGATTGTGATTCCGGTTGTCGTGGGTTCAAGTCCCATTAGTCACCCCATTTTCAAAAAAAAGCCTCTTTTCATAAGTAGGCTTTTTTTATTTAATTCAATATTTCTCAACACCCCATATGACCGCATTCATTGATATTTAGCCAAACATCTAGCCAATTTTTTTATATCAAAAATTTTAATCAATCTAAAAATTGGTTATCAACCCAATATTTGATCAAAATCAATCATCATACAATTAGCTTAATTTTTAGTAAAAATACTTGGTAAAATTTGCTATACTAACCAGCACTCTTATCAATTTTATCTTTAAAATTCACACAACAAGAGCCATATTATGACCACAACCATCTCCACTCAATCTCCAAACAGTCTGGACAATGATATTTTAAATATTGGTAGCCGCTCTTTTTCATCTCGTCTGCTGGTTGGTACAGGAAAGTACAAAGACTTAACCCAGACAGGCAATGCCATCAATGCCAGTGGCAGTGAAATTGTTACTGTTGCAATTCGTCGCACCAATATCGGTCAACATAAGGGTGAGCCAAATCTACTTGATGTGATTTCACCCAAAGATTATACCATTTTACCAAATACTGCAGGTTGCTTTGATGCCAAGAGTGCCATTCGCACCTGCCAGCTTGCTCGTGAATTGCTTGATGGGCATAATTTGGTCAAATTGGAAGTTTTAGGCGATGAAAAAACGCTTTACCCCAATGTTACCGAGACTCTAAAAGCGGCGCGTGTATTGATTGATGATGGCTTTGATGTGATGGTCTATACATCAGACGACCCAATCATTGCCAAAGAATTAGAAAACATGGGCTGTGTGGCAGTCATGCCCTTAGGTAGCTTGATTGGTTCTGGCTTGGGTATACTTAACCGCCATACGCTAAGCATCATCATTGAAAATGCCAATGTGCCAATCTTAGTAGATGCAGGTGTTGGCACTGCCTCTGATGCAGCAATAGCAATGGAGCTTGGTTGTGATGGTGTGTTGATGAATTCTGCCATCGCCTACGCACAAAACCCTGTACTGATGGCACACGCCATGAAAAATGCTGTCATTTCAGGTCGTCAAGCTTTTTTGGCAGGTAGAATGCTCATGCGAAAAACGGCAGTTGCAAGCAGTCCACAAACTGGATACTTTTTTCAATAGTCACAAGGAATGACCACCGTGCGTGCTTTAACTGCTGTTGATTATCTTTTTTTGATTTTAGAATCAAAAAAACAACCCATGCATGTGGCAGGGCTTTGTATTTTTGAAATGCCCTTGGGGGTAGATGGCAACCATGTGAGCGAGTTTATTCAGCAAATCAAAGCCAATAACGCAACGCCCAGCTTTCCTTTTGATCAGGTTTTGGTCAAATTTGGCTTTTGGGACAGCCAAAAGAATTTTGATATCAATCACCACATCAAACACATCAAGCTCCCTGCCAATAGTGGTACTGACACACTCATGGCACATATCTCGGCTGCACACGGAGAAATGCTTGATCGTAAACGGCCTTTATGGGAGCTTCATCTCATTGAAGGGATTGAGCCAGAACAAGATGGTGCACCCATGCGTTTTGCCATTTATCTTAAAGTGCATCACGCCATGATGGACGGTATCGCTGCCATGCGTTTACTTCAACAATCACTATCTTGTTCGCCCGATGACAAATTCAGCCTGCCTTTTTGGTCATTATCCACCAAATACCGCAGTCAAATCGATGCCATCTTACCCATTCATAAACCACCCATAAACATCATCAAAGAGCAAATCAATACCATCAAGCCTGTCATTCGTGAAGTCATACGAGGTTTTAAGCATCGCCATCGCAAAAATTTTCTAAGCACCTTTAATGCCCCCAAATCCATACTAAATCAGCGTATCTCAAACACTCGCTCGCTCATATTCAAATCCTTTGATAAAAGGCGGTTTGCCACAGTTGCTCAGTATTTTTCAGTAACAACCAACGACATCATTTTGGCGGTAAGCTCTGGTGCGTTACGAGATTACCTCATCAGTCAAAACGCTTTGCCCAATAAACCCTTGGTTGCCTTTGTGCCAGTCAGCTTACGCCAAGATGAAAGTAAAATCGGCAATCAGCTGTCATTTTTATTGACCAATCTGGCAACCGATGAATACGACCCTCTTAAAAGGCTAAATACCATTAAAGCAAGCATTAACAGTGGCAAAAGACGCTTTTCTCGCATGACGCAAGCACAAGTGATTAATTACAGTGCATTGATTTATGGCTGGGCTGGCATCAATCTTGCAACCAGACTTTATCCTGCCAAACAAGCCTTTAATCTCATCATCTCTAATGTGCCCAGTAAGAATGAACCGCTTTACCTAAATGGTGCACGCTTGACAGGAATTTTTCCTGCATCAGTATTGTTTGATGGTCAAGCTCTTAATATCACGCTCACCAATTATGAAGACAAACTTGATTTTGGCATTACCGCTTGTAATAGTGCCTTACCAAACATTGATGTCTTACCGCAGTTGATTGAGAAAAATCTGACAGAATACGAAAGCCTTCTAGATTGACACTTGCTTTAATGAGTAAATTTTCAAATAAAAAACCCAAGCTTTTAACGGCTTGGGTTTTTTAATAATTGTACATTAAAGACTTGATATAGAACAACAAAAAATCACTTATTCAACGAGTTTTCCCAAGCTGGGATAACCAATTGCATTAACGGTTTAAGCAATTTAACATTGCACGCAAACACCGAACCAGTGGTCATTGCATGATTTGCACCGTGATGGTCCACAACCACGCCTCGTGCCTCAGTAACAATCAGCTCGCCTGCTGCCACATCCCAAGGCTTTAATGACATCTCAAAGTAACCATCAAAACGCCCTGCTGCCACATAGCATAGGTCCAATGCTGCCGAACCAAAACGACGCACCTGACCACCATTTTCACAGATGGCTTGTAGGCTAGCAAAGTGCTGACGCGCAAAACTGGTGCGAGCCTCACCCACCATACGCTCATAAGGGTGCCCTGTGGTAAATAATCCGCCTGCAATGGTCTTGCAATCAGAGACGGCTAAGCGACGCTGATTGAGGCGTGCACCACGACCACGAGAAGCAGTAAACATCTCATCACGCACAGGGTCATAGACGACGCCATGCTCTGTTACACCATTTTTTTGAACAGCAATGGACACACAAAAATGTGGCACACCATGCACAAAGTTGTGCGTACCGTCTAGAGGGTCGATCACCCAGCACCACTCAGCATCACTGCCCTTACCCTCTTGCAAGCCAAATTCTTCGCCTAAAAAGGAATGGTTTGGGTAGCTTTCTTTTAATAAAGAAATGGTCAGTTCTTCGGCATAGCGGTCAACCTTCGTAACTAAACCATCTAAGCCTTTTGACTCAACTGCCAGATCAACACGATGACGATTTTCGTGAGCACGCAAAATCTCATGACCTACTTTTTGTGCTACCTGTGATGCGATAACTACCATCGGCTCCATAATACACCTTGCAAATTAATTTTGATGAGTTTTATTAAATATTAAATGAGTTAAAGAGTGTTTTTTACATTCATCATGCAAAACCGCTATTATAGCTTAATTTGAGCATATTTACCATGTTTTTTGCCAGCCCAATCAGTGATGACAGTTTTTACATTTTTTTGCATATCATCAATCATGCTTACACACACCCAAGCAATCATTTTCACACAAAACACCTTGTTGATTAAATCATGTTGATTAAAATATTAAGATGTAAAAGCAATCCACTTAATACTTGTTAGATTGTAGCAATGCTTGTAGCTGTTCAGCAATCCCTTTCTCATCAAGCTGGCACTCTGCCAGTTGTTCAGCATACGAGCCATGTGCGATGAACTCATCTTTAATGCCAATATTTTTAATCGGTAAGGCAACACCCTTATCCGCCAAGTATTCATTAACAGCCGAACCTGCACCGCCCATGATTTGATGCTCTTCAAGGGTTGCCACATGAGTTGCTGATTTTACCAATGCGTCAATCAGTGTTGTATCAAGCGGTTTAACCCACCGCATATCAACGACTGTTATAGACATATTGTCATTGGTCAATTTTTTTATCGCTTCCAAAGCATCTGCCAAACGAGTACCAAAGTTAAACAACACCAAGTGCCCATCACCACCAGATTGTTTTTCAAAAACAATTTTACCTTTACCAATGGCCCACTTTTGAGCAGTTTTGCTAATACCTGCTCCAATTCCTACGCCCCTAGGATAGCGAACAGCTGACACACCTTTATATTCATAGCAAGCATTGAGCAATTGATAGCATTCATTTTCATCACTTGGCGTAGCAATCACCACATTTGGCACGCAACGCAAATACGCCAAATCAAACACCCCTGCGTGTGTCGCCCCATCTTCACCCACCAGCCCTGCTCGGTCAATTGCAAAGGTTACATCAAGATTTTGTAAGGCAATATCATGTATCAGCTGATCATAGCCACGCTGCAAAAAAGTAGAATAAATTGCCACCACAGGCTTTAGCCCACCTGTCGCCATGCCACCAGCCAATGTTACAGCATGTTGTTCAGCAATGGCAACATCAAAAAACTTATCAGGATACGACTTAGAAAACTCAACCATGCCAGAGCCTTCGCACATGGCGGGGGTAATGGCAACCATGTTTTTATCATCTGCGGTCTCCATGAGCCATTCACCAAAAACATCAGAATACTTTTTGGCAGGCTTGGTAGGCACATTGTCCGATACATCAGCTTTGGGCAATTTACCAATGGCGTGATATTTGATGGGATCAGCTTCAGCAGGTAAAAACCCCCTGCCCTTCACTGTATGCACATGGATCAGTACCGCCCCCTTTAACCGCTTAGCTCGCTCAAAAACCTGCAAAAGTTTTGGCAAATCATGACCATCAAAAGGGCCAAGATAAGTAAAACCAATTGCTTTAAATAAATTATCAGGAAAAATATGATCATTGAGCTTTTCGGCTATTTTATCCGATAAAGGCATTGGCGGTGCATTTTTACCAAATAGATTGCCAATGCTTTTGCTGATATTACCACCAATTTTAGCAGGAATTTTCTCAAGCGTTTCTTTGACATCAGTTGCCATGTGTAGATAGTGGCGTACCCGACGATCATCAGCATTAATCTCACGCTTGGTCATCAAAATATTGCCATGTTTGTCAATATCAAAAGCCAAACCTCGTTGCCAAAGCCGTGCCAAATGACGGCTAAATCCACCTATTGCTTGTGAGATTGACATATCATTATCATTGAGTACGACCGTCAAATCAGCATTTTGCTGTACCGCATCATTCATCGCTTCAAAGGCCATACCGCCTGTCATTGCCCCATCGCCGATGATAGAGATGATTTTTCGATGCTCACCCAAGAGACGGCTGGCCAAGCTCATGCCAAGCCCTGCTGAGATGGATGTTGATGAATGCCCCACACCAAAAGTATCATATTCACTTTCCATACGCTCAGGAAATGCCGTTAAACCACCCTTTGAGCGAATGCCTGCCAATTTGTCCCGTCGACCTGTCAGTACCTTATGGGCATAGGCCTGATGACCCACATCCCACACAAGTTTATCGTAAGGCGTATCATAAATGGTATGTAAAGCGACCGTCAACTCTACCACACCCAAATTTGCACCAAAATGCCCACCCGACTGTCCCACTGAATACAAAAGATATTCACGCAACTCATCGGCTAATTGGCACAGCTCATCAATCGCCAAGCGTTTTAAATCCTTAGGGGAATCAATCTTATCAAGCAAAGGGGTGCTTGGACGCTCTATTGGCATCTTCTCAAAAATCTTGGGGTGAAAATTTTGGCTGTCAGTAGAATTTGGCATGACTGGCTGTATTCCAATTAATCAGTATTAGGTCGTGCGGCGTAATAATCCACCATTTTTCAATCAATCGCTTTTCAATCAATCAAAGAGTGTGGCATAATAGCATTTTTAGCAACATCATGCGACTATTTTACAAGATGGGCTTTATTTTTGCTAGAAAAACACCATTATTTTTAACCAGATGATACGATTTTTATTATTTTTCATAATTATCCATCAAGCCATAAAGAATTACGACTGGCATACTGCCATTTTTGGGGTTTATTTTGTACCATTTCATCAGCAAAGCCAAACTGCCTACAGTGCATGGTGATTTTGACATTCATGTTTTTGAAAATGAAACTGGACAAGAGCATATCATGCTAAGCTGCGGCCTACCTAGTGATAATCCTACCATCACACCCATCATACGCATTCATTCTGAGTGTCTGACAGGCGATGCGTTTGGCTCGCTTAAATGTGATTGTGGCCCACAATTAAACACCGCCATGCAAGCGATACAATCGCACGGCTGTGGGGCTATTTTGTATTTACGCCAAGAAGGCCGTGGCATCGGACTTACTAATAAAATTCGTGCCTATGCCTTGCAAGACCAAGGGCATGACACCCTAGAAGCCAATTTATTACTCGGTCTGCCAGCCGATGCACGCACTTATGAAATGTGCAAAGAAATGCTTGACCATGTAGGGGTCAAACAGTTAAACATCATGACAAATAACCCAAATAAAATCAATGAACTAAAATCATTGGGTATTGATGTTGTCGCACGCATTCCGCTCATCGTTGGTGTCAATCCGCACAATGAAGGTTATTTAGATGTTAAAGATGCCAAAATGGGGCATCTGATTAAGCCAAGCAAACATATCAAACATTAAGTATTGACAGCTTTTACTGACAACTTTGACCAATAAAATTAAATAATCATCATTTAAAAAAATACAAAAGGCAAGCTCATGCAAGATTTAATTTTAGTTGATTATGAGACCAAGCTTCTGGCAGTGCGTAAATTTTTATTAAATCTACAAGCAAATATTTGCCATGCTCTAGAAAATCAAGAACATAAAGGCGGTGTTGATGGTGCAAGTAATGTCAAATTCATTGCTGATGATTGGGAGCGTGCCGAAGGTGGTGGGGGTCGCTCATGCGTGATGAGCGGTGGGCAAGTGATTGAAAAAGGCGGTGTGATGTTCAGCCATATTCATATCAATAAACTACCGCCATCTGCCACGGAACGCTATCCTCAACTTGCTGGAGCAAAAGCACAAGCGATGGGTGTCTCGCTTGTTATCCACCCAAAAAATCCTCATGTCCCTACCAGTCATGCCAATGTACGGCTATTCATGGCACAACCCATCAATGGCGGTGAGCCAGTTTGGTGGTTTGGTGGTGGATTTGATCTAACACCTTTTTATCCCAATTTGTCAGATGTTGTGCATTGGCACACAGTAGCACATGAGCTGTGCCTGCCTTTTGGCAGTGAGATTTATCCCAAATTTAAAACATGGTGTGATGAATATTTTTATCTAAAACATCGAGACGAATGTCGTGGTGTGGGTGGTTTGTTTTATGATGACATGAACACCAGTACAACAGGTTGGGATTTTGATCAATGCTTTGCCTTCATGCAGGCAGTTGGTCAAGGTTATATTGACGGCATTATACCGATTTTTGAGCGTAATAAACATAAAGCCTACACCGCCAATGAACGAGAATTTCAGCTTTATCGCCGTGGACGATATGTTGAATACAACCTCATCTACGACCGTGGTACAATTTTTGGTTTGCAGTCAAATGGTCGCACCGAGTCTATCTTGGTCAGTATGCCTCCCTTGGCAAGTTGGTCATACCGCTACGAACCCAAATCAGGCACACGAGAATTTGAATTGACTGATTTTTATTTAAAACCCAAAGACTGGCTGTCTATGACTAAATAGCTTTTTTGCCAATGATGACACAAACAAAAAGTTAAGCAAATCATCATTAACCATGAATTTGTCTAAATTTTGTGATTCTTGTATTTTTAAAAAAAGCCATTGTCTTTGGTAGGGCAATACGCACAATACACAAAACAACCCAAAGCTAAAAGTATGCCAAAGTTTTTATTTGTCTTTTATCTATTGTCATAAAAAGCGTGGTCATTGAGCATTCATCATGAATATGATATATTACAAACTCAGCAAGGCATTTTTTGCCAAACTTTAACAACATAAAAGCCATCTAGACAAAGACAGCCATGAAATCATCTAATAAAACATTTGTTGTACTCATCGCATCAGCTTTGATGCTTGTCGCCTGCAACTCAGCCTCTCAAAGCCCTAACGACATTAAAACCCGCCAAAACATCATGCAAGATTGGCGTGCTGCCAATGACATCATGAAAAGCATGGTTGAAAAGCCAGACACCTTTGATGCCGCTACTTTTAAAGAACAGGCTGATTTTATCAAAGAAAGTACCAATAAAGCATGGGAAAGCTTTGCTGATTCTGCCAATAAAGGCAAATCACAAGATGCTGTTTGGTCAGATGGTGCAGGGTTTAAAGCTCAGGCGGACGAATTTAATGCTATCGCTGATGAACTGTCAGCCATTGCCAAAGAGGCACAATCTGCCGATGATGTCAGTCGTGTACTTGGCAGACTGAACGAAAGCTGTGGCTCATGCCATAAGACTTATAAGCAAAAATAATTTTTTTTATCCCTCTGCTGAATCAATCAAAAAATAACACACCAATTGATGTGTTATTTTTTTATTAAGTTATTAAGTTTTTATACAGCCCAACCTTGTTTTAACCAAAACATCTTAATACTTCCAGTACATCTGTGCGTATCATCTCGATACTTGGCATCTTTTCAGCATGAAAGCGAATGATGGGAATTCCTGCACTCGCTAATGCCTTGTCTTTTTTTGCATCTTGCTTTTGCCGAGTTTGGCTCTCATGTGTCCAATCATCAAGCTCAATGGCAATAAGTACCGTTTGGCAGTCTTTGTCAATCAGCACAAAATCCACACTTTGACGGCACACACGATTAAACCAAAACTGGCGGTCATTACCCGCTTCATCACTCGGCTCAATGATGCGAGATAGCTGTACTTGACTAAAAATCAAAAAATCGGGCAAGGCAAGCTGTAATTTTTTAAAAAATTGCACTTCACTATCTGTCATGATGGGCATTCGCTCAAACGGCCAAATGGGAAAATCATCGCCTTTAACTGGCTTCTCAATAGGGGTTTTTGTATTTTTTTTGAACCAGATAATCAATAAAATAAAAAACACAACACCAAAGATCATCACTATTTCATTCATATAAAAAAATCACTCAAAAAAAAAGATAAATAATACAAAAAGCAAATAAATCAATGACTAAAAAAATACAAAAGCACGGCGTTGCACCGTGCTTTTGTGATTTAACAACTTAATTTGGCCCAACCTGATACATTTAAGTCAAATTCATTTTTCCAGTTTTTTTACCCACGCACCTTTGGCATCAACTCGTGAATCCTTAGCCAGTTTCTGTTTTAGTTCATTGGCCGCATCATAAGAATCCGCCGAGCCAACCAATACTCGCATACCACGAGAGGTCTGACTGACACTCACTTGATAGCCTGCTGCACGATATTTTTCAACCATTTCATCAACTTTGGCTTTATCAGGAGATATGGCGACTTGCACACTATAGCTATAGCCAGAGCTAGAATTCACCGATACTTGCTCGCCCTTGGTTTTGGTGGTGGTTGCTTGAGCATCCGATGTTTGTTTTTGCTGATTATCTCGGTCAATTTTGGCAAGCTGTGCTGATGATGGAATCGTGATGGTACGACCAAGTGGCAAGGCATCATTGCGATTCATACCATTCACCGTTGCCAATACCGAAACAGGAACATCGTATTTACGAGATAGCCCAATGAGTGTATCACCACGAACCACTGTGTGCTTATCTTTAGCTGGCACCGTTTTAGTTTCAACTTTCGGTTGAGTTGGTGAGGTAGGCTCACTTTGTAACTTAGCACCCAGCCCAGCTTCAACTTCCCCAGCCGTTTCTTTAGATTTTTTTTCAGTCAGCGGTTTTTGTTGATTCAATTTGTCTTCAAGTGCGTTCTTTTGGGTGCTTATCGCCTTGACGGCCTCTGGGCGAATTTGCACCTCAGGTGCGGCAATCAATTCACTTTTAGAGGCACTATCTGCACCGATGTGCGTACTTGGTATCTGACCAGCTTCTTGTTTCGCCTTATCAAGTGCAAGCATTCTGGCCTGCTCCTGCTCTTTTAAAAGCTCATCAGCCTCTTGAGCAAGTTGCTGATTGTAAAGCTCTCGCTCCTTTTGTTTTTGGATAAGAAGCTTTTCCTCTGTCATCACATCAGCGGTCAAAGGTTTTGTCTCAGGTTTTGCCACCAAGCCACCATCTTTAACAACTTGTGTTAAGGTGGTATCGCTACTTTGTGCAGGTTTATTATTTTGCGTCATGGCAAAAATCGTTACCGCACCGCCAATGAGTAGTACCGAACCTAAAATCACTTGTTTTGAAATCATAAAGCACCATTAATCTGCTTTTTATGTTGCTTTTTTATGATGAGCAAATCATAATACAAACCATTAAAAATACAATGTTTCTATTAAGTTGTCAATCCATCAAGCACCAAGCACCTTGTTTATTTACAATTATCACACAATTAGATGACCAGCCCTAACCTAAAAGCACCGTCAAAACCTCTCCTACCGTATGAAACGAACCAAACACCAATATCAAATCCTGCTCGCTCGCCTTTTGCATCACACCACGCACTGCCAAATCCAGACTGTCATGAGTGATGGCGTTTGGGTTTTTTAAATGATGATGCACCAATGTTAAAATATCATCAAGTGGCATGGCACGCACATGGTCAATAGCAGCAATATGCCAAGTGCTAATTACAAGCCTGCCCTGATCTAACTCACCTTGTACCAAGTCAAGCACCGCACCGATGTCTTTATCTCCTAGCATGGAAAACACAACATTCAACTTAGCATTTGGATTGATATTTTTATGGCTCTGCCAGTATGGCACAAATTGTTCAAGCAAAAATTTCATGCCATGTGCATTGTGTGCCACATCAAATAGCCAGCGTTTGCCATTAATCATTCGGTGGTCAAAACGCCCTGCCAGAGTCACTTTTACAAGACCCTCTTTAATGGCATTTTCATTAATTGGTAAATCTGACGCCAATACCGCACTCACAGCATTGACTGCATTTAATAATGATAATTTTGGCTTAGGTAGATTTAGGGTAATGCCTTGCGATGAGTACTGCCAAGCATTGCTTTGTTCACAGAACTCACAGAACTCATAGTCTTTACCAATCTGATAAGCTTTGGCATCATTAGCCTCAATCACCTCAAAAATACTGTTTGGCAAATCCCTTGCACCTAAAATGACAGGTATATTTTTACGGATAATCCCCGCTTTTTCCATGCCAATTTTTTCAATATCATCGCCCAGCCAGTCAACATGGTCAATACCAATATTTGTGATGACCGCCAAATCAGGTTCAATCGCATTAACCACATCAAGCCGACCGCCCAAACCAATTTCTAACACCCATACATCTACATTTGATTCTTTAAAAATTAAAAATGCCGCCAAAGTCGTCATCTCAAAAAAAGACAATGACAATTGACATTCAAGGCGAGCTTGTTCAACACGCACCAAAGCCTGAACCAAATCTGATTCATCAATGGCCATGCCATCAATCTTGATGCGTTCTGTAAATGATATTAAATGTGGCGATTGGTAAAGAGCAGTCCTAAACCCTGCACACTGGCAGATTTGAGCGATGGTTGCAGTGGTCGAACCTTTACCATTTGTACCTGCAACGGTAAAAATATACGGACGGTCATTCAAATCATTGTTTGAGATGCCTAATTTTTTGATGATTGGCAAAACCCGCTCAAGCCCCATATCAATGGCAGAAACATGAATCCCTGCGATATATTCCAGCCACGCCTCTAGGCTGTCATGCTCAGTTAAATTTTGCATACTCAATCGCCTTATCTAGACCTACTTGATGACCATCACTACAAAGAAAACGCCTGCATTGCAAGCGTTGTTTTAATTATAGCATATTATTAACAAAAAACCATTAGATCAGCCAGACTTTATCAAAGTGGCGGTATCACCAATCAAACTCAAGCGTTCGGCAGTTTGCTTAACTTTGTTAAAATACGATGAACGGTATCTACAAGCTGATGGCGATGAACGACCATATCCACCGTACCTTTTTGTAACAAAAACTCGGCACGCTGAAATGGCTCGTCCAGCACTTCTCGCACCGTTTGTTCAATCACACGCTTACCTGCAAAGCCAATCATTGCCTTTGGTTCGGCAATATGAATATCGCCAAGCATTGCAAGACTTGCAGTAACACCACCATATACAGGATTGGTTAAGACAACAATATACGGCACGCCTGCCTGTCTAAGTCGCTCAATGACCGCACTGGTTCTTGCCATTTGCATCAGCGATAATAAGCCTTCTTGCATTCTTGCCCCACCGCTTGACGCAAAGCAGACCAACGGCTTGCGTTCGGCTAGGGCTTTTTCGCCCGCCAATACAAATCTATCGCCCACCACCGACCCCATAGAGCCACCCATAAATTTAAAATCAAAGGCACAAGCAATCAGTTCAAGATTTTTAATTTTACCCTGCATGACCACCAACGCCTCAGACTCACCTGTGCTCGCCTGTGCCTGTGCCATACGCTTAGGATAAGGCTTGGAGTCCACAAAATTTAGAGGGTTGCCTGCTTGATATTCTTGACCAAGCTCGCTTTTAATATCATCAAAAAACCAATTTAAGCGTTTGCGTGCCGACATAGACAAATGGTGATCACAATCAGGACATACATATTGATTAAAAATCAGACTTGTGTTGGTTGTTAATGAGTGGCAATTTGGACATTCGGTTGATGGCTCAGTATCTACCGCAGATGGCACAACCACACGGTCTTGCTTGATCCCTGGTATGGCTCGTTTTAGCCAAACGGTTGGCTCAGTAGCATCAGCGACAACTTGATTTGACATAAAAAATCCTATTTTTTTGTGTAAATAACAATTTAGCATACTTTTGAGTATGCTTTGATTAATATAGTTTACACTTGTATTATTTATTTGGCAAATAAATTTTTATACCCAAGCCTCACTTTTAGTACCGTTAATCATCAAAGTTCATCAATCGCTACTCTTAGCTCTTGCATTTTTGCCAAAATGTTTGCACAAGCATTGTCAATTTTGGCGGTATCTTGCCCCACATCAGCAAAATGCCTAACCAGTTCACTGCCCACAATCACCCCATCTGCAAATTTGGCAACCGCCTTGGCACTTTCGCCATCACGAATGCTAAACCCTACACAAATAGGCAAATCAGTATCGGCTTTAATCGCTTGCACTTGGTGAGCCACTTCATCAGTATCCAAAGCCTTTGAGCCTGTTACGCCCTTGACCGAGACATAATAAATAAAGCCTGTGCCGTGCTTTAATACCGCTTGACGGCGGTCGGTTTGGGTGGTTGGGGCAAGTAAAAAAATCTGATTAATATGCTTATCGGCAAGTTTTTTGGAGAGTGTTTCGTCTGTTTCGTTGGGCGGTAAATCCACAAGCAATAAACCGTCCACGCCATTTTGCTCGCACAACTCCAAAAAATTATCATAACCGATAATCTCCACAGGGTTTAGATAGCCCATTAACAAAACAGGCGTACTTTGGTTGGTTTTACGAAATTCGCCCACCATTTGCACGGCTTTTGTGGTGCTTGTGCCATTTGCCAATGCTCGCTCGCCTGCCAATGAGATAACCTGCCCGTCCGCCATAGGGTCAGAAAACGGCAAGCCAATCTCAATAATGTCCGCCCCGTGAGCGACAAGCTCGTGCATTAAATCCACCGTAACAGCCGGATTTGGGTCGCCTGCCATAATGTAGGGGATTAGGGCTTTTTTGTTTTGCTGTTTTAAAGCCAAAAAAGTGGTTTGAATTCGGGTCATTTTATTACTCACTTATTTTGAATAATTCATCTCTAACTTGCATTAACGCAAATCCCAATAAATTTAAGCCTTGCCAATTTAACGGATTGTGGATTTTATCATCATCTCTTGCCAAATCCACGCCCCAAATTTTATCCACAGGACTGGCTTCTACCAATATTCTATTACCTGTGCCTAATAAATAGGCTTTTAATTCTGGGTGCTGGCTAAATTTGGCAATATTGCCTTGCACGACAATATCAAAGCGGTGTTTATTCCAAATTTTTTCATCAAAATTTTAACTTGTCGCCCCAAATCTTTGGCTTGTTTGGGGTGTTTGGCGTGAATGATTTCATTAAAAATCGCCATATCGCCAAACAATTTAGCTTTTTGAGCCATCATATAATGCTCTGCGGTTGGATAAATCACGCCGTCCACCATAAAAGGCGAATGATACCATTGACTAAAACAGGCATCAGAAATTTGTCCATTGCCTTTGGGCGTATGCCCCAAAAGTACAGATGTTTTAATTTTTTCTTTGACCGAAACGCTTGAATAAGCCAGTCGGTATTATAAATCGTGTATTGCATTTTTTGCCTTAAAGTTTATTCTATGGATTTTGCACTAAAATACCACACTCATTGGCAATTTTTTGAGCTTTTTTATCAAAAGTCAAAAATTTTACATTATCAAATTGAGTTGCTTGATAGGCAATCACGCCATCTGCAAAATCGCCATTTAACTCCAAAAATTTTAAGGCAAATTGAACAGCAGAAAAATTGGTAAGGCTAATATTGGGTGAATTTATTAAAGTTTGTATAATGGTTAAAATTACCGAATTATCCAATTTGATTGTTTTACGAAACACCCAATATAATTCACATAATGTTTCTGATGTAATCACAAGCTGATAATCCTTATTTTCAAAATAAGGTTCAACCAATTTGGTTTGCTCTATATCATCTGTATGAAAATAACGCAATAAAACATTGGTATCTACTACAAAAGTTTGTTTCATTTTATCATTGCCCTTTGTATAATACCTTGATGAATACCATTTTCAATCTCTTCATCAGTCAAAGGCTTGGGGTGATATTGATTTAAAATCCCTTTTAACTCACGAACATCATCAAATGTCACCGCTTTTTTAATTTTGGTTTCAACCATAATTTCATCATTTTGATGTTTGCTAATAAAGCCTTCAATTACCGTTTTTAACTCTTCAATTAAATAATTGTCTGCGGTTACTACAAGTTGTGTTTGCATAATTACTCCCATTTAATCCAAGCCAATCCCATCCACCGTCATCACCGTATGCAAATCTTTATCGCCACGCCCTGATAAATTGATGACAATGGATTTGTCCTGCCCCAATGTCTTGGCAAGTTTTAGACCATACGCAATGGCGTGCGAGCTTTCCAACGCTGGGATAATGCCTTCGGTTTTGGTCAAAATACGAAAGGCTTCTAGTGCTTCATTATCATCAATTACCACATAATTCACACGCCCCATATCCTTTAAAAAGCTGTGTTCAGGTCCTACCCCAGGGTAGTCAAGCCCTGCTGATATACTGTGCGTTTCTATGATTTGTCCGTCATCATCTGCCATAAGATAGGTGCGATTACCGTGGAGTACGCCCACTTTTCCTGCATTCAAAGGTGCAGAATGCTTGCCAGTCGCCACACCATAGCCACCTGCTTCCACACCATACATCTGCACATCTTTATCGTTCAAAAACTCATAAAATAGCCCCATTGCATTTGAGCCACCGCCGACACACGCCACCAACGCATCAGGTAATTTATCTTCTTTTTCAAGATGTTGTATTTTGGCTTCACGCCCAATAATCGCTTGAAAATCTCGCACCAAAAGCGGATAAGGGTGCGGGCCTGCCACCGTGCCAATCACATAATAAGTGTCGTCCACATTGGTTACCCAGTCTCGCATCGCTTCATTCATCGCATCTTTTAATGTGCGAGAACCACTTGTTACAGGCACGACTGTTGCCCCCAAAAGTTTCATACGATAAACATTCATTTTTTGGCGTTCTACATCGTCCGCCCCCATATAGACCACGCATTCTAGCCCAAGCCGTGCGGCGATTGTCGCTGTTGCCACGCCGTGTTGCCCTGCCCCTGTCTCAGCGATGATACGCCTTTTACCGACAAGTTTGGCAAGTAGTGCCTGTCCAATGGTATTATTAACTTTGTGAGCCCCTGTGTGGTTTAAATCTTCTCGTTTAAGATAAATTTTTGCACCGCCTGTCTTTGCTGTTAAGCGTTTGGCAAAATACAAAGGCGTGGGACGACCCACATAATTCACCAAATCATCATTATATTCTGCCCAAAATTCTGGGTTATTTTTGACCGATAAATAAATGCGTTCTAGCTCTTCTAACGCACTCATCAATGTCTCGGACACAAAGCATCCACCGTGTATACCAAAATGCCCTGTGGTGTTTGGGAATTGAGTGTAGTCTGTCATAATAAAGTGCCTTTTAAAATATAACTTAAATGATTAAAAATATTGCCAAGGTCAAAAATTTACAAATCCTTAACCACCGTCAGCCCTGCAAAAGTTTGAGCAACAGGCATTACTTCTAGTCGGTTAATGTTAATATGGGGCGGTAAATTGACGATATAATGTACCATATCGGCAATGTCTTCTGGGCGGATATAGTCCACTTTTTCATACAGCTTGCTTGCTTTTTCATTATCGCCTTTAAAGCGGATATGGCTAAATTCTGTACCACCACAAAGCCCTGGTTCTATATTGGTAACACGGATATTTTTGCCAATCAAATCAGCACGCAAATTTAAACTAAACTGCTTAACAAATGCCTTACTCGCCCCATAAATATTCGCCCCAAAATACGGATAATTGCCTGCGGTTGAGCCGATATTAATCACAAGTCCGCTGTTTTTGGCAACCATTTTTGGCAAAACCAAGTTGGTTATACTAACAAGCCCTGTGATATTGGTATTTATCATTGCTTGCCAATCGCTAATATCTGCTTTGTCAGCACTTTCTAAACCAAGTGCCAATCCTGCGTTATTGATAAGCACATCAATATTATTTAATAACGCTTTATCAAGGCTATCTAAGGCGGATTTGGTATCATCTAAGTTACCAATATCAAAACACAAAGGGATAAACTGCTCGCCCAATTCTGCTTTAATATCGCTAAGTTTATCGGCTCGTCTGCCTGTACCGATAATGGTGTGGTTGTCTTTGATAAGGCGTTTTGCCATTGCCAAGCCAAAGCCTGATGTTACGCCTGTGATTAGAATGTTCATAGCTTTTTCCTTATTTAATCTTTAAAAAATTACATAGAATTCTCAATACGCTGTAATTGCTTTAATTTTTGTTTAGCTAAATTTCTAATTTTTTTACCAAAATCATCTGTTGTGAATTTTTTCAAAATATCTTTATCGCTTGTCTTGTCAATAATAATTTGAAATAAAACATTTGTTTGATAATTTTTAGAAAAATCAAAACATTCTTTTAGTAATTCAGCAGTTAAAATATTTGACGACAAAGCATTTATTAAGCGATGTTGCTCAATCAATTTAACCGCCCAATCACCAAAATTAAGCAATTCTTTCTTTAAAAACTCATATTGTTTTGATGTTATTTTTCCACATTCAAACAGCATTTTTAATGCCGAACCTGCCATAAGGTTATCATCATCTTGTTGTGCCAATATAATGAATTGCTCAATTTGTAAATCGCTAAAATTTTGATGTTTTTGAATAAAACTTAAAAAACAACCATAACGAAAATGTTCTGTATTTTTATCATCGCCTTGATGAAATTTTTCAAATTGCAATGTCAATAATTTGGGCGTTAAAAATCCAAAATCCAACCAATTTGAATGATAATTTAGGCATTTTAACATTTTACCAATGTCTTTTGTTACTATAAAATTATGAGTTGTCATAATTTTCTCAAACTCTCCATAAACCCACCCATTTTAACCGCACACTTTACCCCCTTTTTCTTTTCAATACCACCACTGACATCAACGCCTTTAATTTTTGCTATTAACGATTGATTACCCACAACATCGCCAATGTTATTAGAATTTAGTCCGCCTGCCAAATAAATGGGCAATGGCGAATTGTCAGGGATTTTATCCCAATCAAATCTTTGTCCTGTACCGCCAAAGGTTTTGTCGTTAAAAGTATCCAAAATCACCCCACTTGCCCCACAATCTGCCAATGCTTGGATTTGATTTAAAATACTGTCGCTATCATCACAAGGCTTAACACGAATGGCTTTTATCCAGCGTTTGTTTATCATATTGGCAAGCTTTTGGCACTCATCTGCGGTTTCATCGCCGTGAAATTGAATAATATCAAATTTAACTTGATTTGCCAGTTGAGTAAGTTTTGTTTGTGCCATATTCACCACAAGGGCAACAATCGTGGTAAAGGCAGGGATTTTTTGACACAACACAACCGCTTTATCACAATCAACATAGCGTGGACTTTTTGGATAAAACACAAGCCCTATCGCACTCACGCCAAGCTGTGTAGCAACTTCAATATCGCTTTGATTGGTTAATCCGCAAAATTTTATTTGCATTTTATTCTCGCTTTTCATCATCTAACCAATTGGCACGCCCCTGCACCCTGACTCACAACATCGACCGTTGCCCCTGTTAGCACGAATAAACCCTTAATTTGTTCGGCAGCATTACTGGCCGCCATCGTCATGATGCCACCTTGGCAAGCTTTTTTTAACACTTCGATTTTGGCAGAAGCTTGTGCTTCACTTAAAATCTTTGGGTCATTATCTGCCATACCAAACAGCCCAGTTTGCCAATCATAGACCCCTAAATCATCCAAATATACCTCAAACACCTCTGATGGTGGCACGCTAATGGTGATATGTGTAACAGGTTCATCATTAACATCTTGTTTTTGGATAACTTGCACCATTTCAGGGGTAAGTTTTGATAAATCAACCCCTGCCAGCACTCGCCCATGTGCCACAAACAACCCTTTTTGTTTATCTTGCCAAAGTTTTTGCCAAGTACCTACCTTGTTTGCTGTAATGATGGTATCCACCCCAAAGGCCGCCGACTGTAGACGAGCAAGCTTTTGAACATCAGTAATCACGCCCTCACGAGTGATTGCTTGCACCTGCGAAGTGTTCGACTTGTCATAAAGCACTTTGCCAAATATGCCTATCGCCATCAGCAAAACCATCAAAAGCACCGCCCGAAAGAAAGAAAATTGAGAACCAGTCGCCATCATCGCCTCCTAATATTTATTTTTAAGATTTTATAAGATATAAGAAATGTAACACAAAACCAAGATAATGAGTAAATTTTTTCAAAAATTTTAAAATTTAAGTTGCACAAGTGGTGAATATTGCCTTAATATAGCGTATTTCTCGTTTTATTTTTATTAAGGGTTGTTATGAAAGCCAGTCAATTTACCTTTGCCACCTTAAAAGAAACGCCAAGCGATGCCGACATCGTATCTAGCCAGCTGATGGTGCGAGCAGGCCTCATTCGTAAACTTGCCTCAGGATTGTATGTGTGGATGCCAGCAGGCTTAAGAGTGCTAAAACGAGTAGAAAAAATCGTTCGTGAAGAGATGGAAGGCATTAACGCCCAAGAACTGCTCATGCCTGTAACTCAGCCTGCCGAACTGTGGCAAGAATCTGGTCGTTGGGAAGATTATGGCGCAGAATTACTACGCTTTAAAGACCGCCATGGTCGTGATTTCGTACTAGGACCTACACACGAAGAAGTCATTACTGATATTGCTCGCAATGAATTAAAGAGTTACAAACAACTACCAACCACTTATTATCAAATTCAAACCAAATTTCGTGACGAAATTCGCCCACGCTTTGGGGTAATGCGTGCCAGAGAATTTACCATGAAAGATGCTTATTCTTTTCATATTGATAAAGAAAGTCTGGCAAAAACCTACCAAGATATGCACGACGCATACAGCCGAATCTTTACCAGATTGGGGCTCAATTTCCGTGCAGTGCAAGCAGATACTGGCTCCATTGGTGGTTTTGCCAGTCATGAATTTCATGTGTTGGCCGACAGCGGAGAAGATGATATCGCTTTTTCTAGCGGATCAGATTTTGCCGCCAATATTGAGCTTGCCGAAGCCATTTGCACAGATGAGCGTAAAGCCCCAGCCCAAGAGCGTCATGATGTTGATACGCCAAATATGTCAACTTGCGAAGAGGTCGCCAAGCACCTAGATATTCCATTGTCTTGCACAGTAAAAACGCTCATCGTCAAAGGCTCATATTCAAAAGACAATCCTCAAATGCCAAAATTGGTTGCCCTAGTTCTGCGTGGTGACCACGAACTCAATGAAATCAAAGCTGAGAAAATCAATGAGGTTCACACTCCTTTTACCATGGCCACCGAAGAAGAAATAAAAGACGCAGGCCTCATCAAAGGCTATATCAGCGTAGACCTAGAACAACATGGCATTCCTGTGTTTGTTGACCACAGTGCTGCTGCATTGTCTGACTTTGTCTGTGGTGCCAATACAGCAGACAAGCATACTGTCGGTATGAACTGGGAAAGAGATGCCAAAATTACAAGTATCGTTGACATTCGCAATGTTGTTAATGGCGACATCAGCCCAGATGGTCAAGGCGTGATTTCCATCAAACGAGGCATTGAGGTTGGGCATATTTTCCAGCTTGGCGATAAATACTCTGATGCATTAGGCTGCAAGGTATTGGGCAAAGAAGGTAAGCCTGTTACCCTAATGATGGGTTGTTATGGCATCGGCGTAAGTCGCATTATTGCTGCCGCCATAGAACAAAATCATGATGAAAATGGCATCATTTGGGCAGACACACCAAACCCTAATGATAACATCGCACCATTCACTGTTGCTATTGTGCCAATGCGTTCAAAAGATGGCTCCGCTGAGACAAAAGCAGAAGAACTGTACCAAACCCTAAAAGATAAAGGGGTTAATGTATTGCTAGATGATCGAGATGAGCGTCCTGGTGTAAAATTTGCCGACCTCGAACTCATTGGTATTCCGCATCGTATCGTTGTATCCGAAAGAAACCTCGCTGAAGAAAAATACGAATATGTCAAACGCACCAATGGCGAAAAAATCATGCTAAGCCTTGATGAGATTTTGGCAAAATTTTAATCAATTTTCATCGCCAAAGTTATAAAAAAATAGGCTTAATATATTAAGCCTATTTTTTACCTATTAAACACAAGTTTGATTTTAAAATCAGCACCTTGCCAATGCCAAGCACATATCAAGCAAACGGTTGGCATAGCCCCACTCATTATCATACCATGCAAAAACCTTAATTTGCCCATTTGCCTGCATGATTTGCCCACCATCAATGACAAGAGAATGAGAATCACCAACAAAATCACTAGAAACAAGCGGTTCATCGGTATAACCCATAATACCAACGAGACTGTCTTGACTGACTTGTCTTAAAAAATCTGCCACCATTTCCACATTTACAGACTGTCCAAAAGCAATATTCACATCAATTGCCGCCACATTAATGGTGGGTACTCTAATAGAATGCCCATTGATTTTCCCTTTTAAAAATGGCAACACACGCTCGGTAGCGCTGATACTGCTTGATGTTGTAGGAATGATGTTATGGCTAGCAGCCCTTGCCCTGCGTAAGTCCCGATGATTTTGATCCAAAACATTTTGGTCAGCAGTAACAGCATGAATCTCTGTCATCATCACACCATCAATACCAAAGCGTTCATTGAGTACAAAAAGTAGCGGTGCAAGTGCCTGCGTGGTACAAGAAACGCTTGAAATAATGGGTAGATCACGGCTTAGCAAATCATCATTCACACCCATGACAATGCTCGCATCTACGCTATCAAAAGGAGCGGCCCCCACAATGACTTGTCCTGCCCCTGATGTCAGGTGATATGCTGCATCTAAATACGAGCGAAATTTTCCTGTACATTCCAATGCCACATCAATGCCCAAATCCAGCCAAGGCAACTGGCTGGGGTTTGCTTGATTGAGCAATAAAATCTGCCAATACTTATCGTCTTTTGATAAAGATAAAAAAGTTTTGTCTTCTTGGTGAATGATTGTAGCTTGTACACCCAAACTGGATAATCTACCATGCGTAGAATCAAATTTTAATAGATGCAAAAGCAGTTCAAAGTCTGCCACATCATTGATGGCGACTATTTCAATATCATCAAATTCATCTGCCCGCTTAATAAAGGCACGCAGTACATTTCTGCCAATTCGTCCAAATCCATTAATCGCCAGACGAAGTTTTGATTGTTTATCGCCCATCATTCACCTCTTTTGCGTCATCTTGTTCATCTTTTTTATTAATGAAAATTAACGCAAGGCGTACGCCATTATAATCGTAGCCATCTAGCATTTCCACAATAGGACGAAGTTTGATACCATCTGTAAATTCACCTTGTGATTCTAGTGCGTCATACGCCTGCTGTACAGTCTTGATGATCATATCATCAGGGCGAATGTGTGCCACTTTTAAGGTCTTATCCTGCTTATAAAGCTGGTCAATATGACCAATAATGGTTGAGATGGCAAGGCTACGCTCGGTAGCTATCTCACCAATATCCAATCCATTTTCAAGCAGTTGCTGGGTTTGTTTTAAAGTCTGCCCAATTTGGCTTGTCTTATTCTCCGCTTTTAAAGCCTTAATATCATTATCCTTGATGTGTTTACGCTGAACAATAGCCTGCTTTTCGGCAATCATGCGTTTTTCATTAGCAAGAATGACATCTTTACGAGTGATGCCATCACAAACATGGATAAAAGTGTCATGAATTTTAGCAAGTGTGTCGGCATTTAGTGTGCTAAATTTCTTTTCTTGCTCAGCAGCAAGCTCTTGCAAGCGTTTATCCACACGAAATACCCATTCATCGAGCAGTAGGCTTTTTTGGTTAAAACCCAATAGTTTTAGCCCTTCTAATGACCTAAGACGAGATAATGCCACATAACCCTGTCCCATCTCAAAAGTTCGAGATAAATCAATCTCAGCAGCATCTAGTGTCATGCCTTGGGATTTATGAATGGTAATCGCCCACGCCAAACACAAAGGCACTTGGGTATAACTTGCCAATACATCGCCTTCATTATTTTCCATAACCCAATCCTCAGGCTCAGCGATGACTTGTCGCCCACCATTTAGACGCACCACTGGATAAATTGGTGCATCACCCCCAAAAGAGCTTTCATCATCACCTAATGACGCAAAATCCACCACTTCACCAAGCGTGCCGTTTGATACAGCCAAATGCGAGTTGTTCTTAACAAACATCACCTTTGCCCCCACCTTTAAAGTCAGACTATCTGGTGCTCTTATGCTTTTTTTTAGGGCATCGACCAGCGACTTATCCCCTAAGGTAGTTGCTATAAACTCACGAGTCTTGCCATCAATCTTGTCAATCTCACTGTCATTGATTTCATCAACATTGGCATTGTGTGTGTATAGGCGAGTGCGACTCATGGCAATGTCATTACGCTCAGTAGCTTTAAGAGCACTGATGGCAGCATCACTAACATCTTGGGCTCGGATTTGATTTAAGACATCATTTAATGACACGCCAAATCGCTCAGATTCATCTTGGGCAGACTGGCGATGTTGTTCAGTCAAATAACACACCTGAAAATTAGCTTCAAGCCAAGACTTTGCCATAAAAGCAAACTTTTCCTTATTTGTTTCGCCTTTATTGCCCACAGGTGGCAATTGAAAGAAATCACCAGAAAAGATGACCTGAATACCACCAAATGCCGAATTATCCTCACGAACCACCTTTAAAATTTCGTTCAACAAATCCACTTGTTTGGCGTGAAGCATAGAAATTTCATCAACAATAAGTACTTTGGCGTCTTTGATACGCTCATAGACCACTTGGCGAGATTTTAGACGCTTGAAGTCTGCAGTGCTAAAAGTATCTTTAATTCCCATGCCCGCCCACGAATGTATCGTCATGCCATTCATATGTGTGGCGGCAATGCCCGTACTTGCCGTGATGGCAACAGGAATGCCTCTGGCTCTTAGATAGTTGATGTATTGGTTTAAAAGATAGGTCTTGCCTGCACCTGCTTGCCCTGTCAAGAAAACATTTTGTCCTGTTTTTAAGATATTTAATGCGGTATATTGCTTCATATGCTTTAAAATTTTATCATTAATTCATCATTGTAAACGCATTAGCATAGCATAGTTTTGTTAGCTTTGGTAAGTTTTCAAAAAGTTTTTTAGACAAGTTTTTTGGGCAAGTTATGCTAAGCGTGGTGGCATTTTAAACAAAACAACATTAAAAAAATAAAAATATCTCACATAAATTTTTATCGTCAAAAACCCATAACAATAACCTGCACAAAAGATTTTGGCGGCTGGCATTTTACTGACAATCAATCATTTTGTAAGACTTTATTTTGTAAGTCTGCCAATCTACATAAAAAATAACACGCCATTTTCACAGCGTGTTATTGCAAGCCAAAACACAATCAAATCATATCTTTGACTGCTTCAACCACCTTATCGGCAGTAATGCCAAAATGCTTGAACAAATCTGCAGCAGGGGCAGACTCACCAAAGCTTGTCATGCCAACGACCTTACCATCAAGACCGACAAACTTATACCAATAATCCACAATGCCAGCTTCTACTGCCACTCGGCTACGGATATTGCTTGGCAGAACGCTTTCTACATAATCTTTGCTTTGCTTGACAAAAATTTCAGCACATGGCATGGATACCACACGCACGCCCACACCCTGCTCACTCAAAACATTGTATGCACTCATTGCAAGTGCTACTTCGGAACCTGTGGCGATGATGATGGCCTGTAACTCGCCTTGCTCTTGGGCAAGAACATAAGCTCCTTTTTCAATCAAGGCAAGCTGCCCATCTGTACGAGCTTGGTGCGGTAAGTTTTGACGAGATAAAATGAGTGATGTTGGCGCATCAGTGGTTTGTAGGGCAATCTTCCATGCCACTGCTGTTTCTACTGTATCACACGGACGCCATGTGAAGTGATTTGGCGTTTGGCGTAAACTTGCAATTTGCTCCACAGGCTGATGGGTTGGGCCATCTTCCCCAAGACCAATGGAGTCATGTGTATAGACATTGATGACACGCTGCTTCATGAGTGCCGACATACGCACAGCATTACGAGCATATTCCATAAACATCAAGAATGTGGCCGTATAAGGGATAAACCCACCATGTAAAGCCACGCCATTGGCGATGGCAGTCATGCCAAATTCACGCACGCCATAGTGTACATAGTTGCCATCTGCATGATTTTGCACGCCTTTAGCGTCTTTCCATAGCGTCAAGTTGGAGCCTGCCAAATCAGCCGACCCCCCTAAAATCTCTGGCAGTAGTGGGGCAAATGCTGCAATGGTATTTTGGCTTGCCTTACGAGTGGCGATCGTTTCGCCTTTTTTGTGGCAGGCCTCAATAAACTCGTTTGCTTTTTGATTAAAGTCTTCTGGTAAATTTCCAGACAATCGGCGTTCTAGTTCTGCCGCTTCTTTTGGGTAAGCTTTTTTGTACTCATCAAACTTGGCATTCCACGCATTTTCCAGTTGTTCGCCTTTTTCTTTGGCATTCCACGCAGCATAGATGTCGTCAGGAATTTCAAAGGCATTGGCACTGCCCCACCCCAATGCCGTACGAGCTAGGGCAATCTCATCTACACCCAGCGGTGCACCATGACTGTCCTCTTTGCCTTGCTTATTTGGACTACCCAAACCTATCACAGTTTTGCAGATGATGATGGTAGGACGAGTGGTTTCATTTTTTGCGTCAATGGTTGCCTGACGAATGGCATCAGCGTCATGACCATCAATCTTGATCACCTGCCAGTTGTAGCTTTCAAAACGCTTGGCGGTATCATCTGAAAACCAGCCCTCAACCTCGCCATCAATAGAAATGCCGTTATCATCATAATAAGCAATCAGCTTACCAAGACCCAAAGTACCAGCAAGCGAACACGCTTCATGGCTGATACCTTCCATCAAACAACCATCACCCAAAAAACAATAAGTATGATGATCAATAATGGCATGGTCAGGTTTATTAAATTGACCCGCCAAAGTCTTCTCAGCAAGTGCAAAACCCACCGCATTGGCAATGCCCTGACCCAATGGGCCTGTGGTGGTTTCAATGCCATCAGCATAGCCGTGCTCTGGATGCCCTGCTGTCTTGGCGTGTAATTGACGAAAATTCTTAATATCGTCAATCGATAAATCATAGCCAGTTAAGTGTAGCAAAGCGTACAGCAACATAGAGCCATGACCATTTGATAAAACAAAACGGTCACGATTTACCCATTTGGCATTAGCTGGGTTATGATTTAAAAACTCACGCCATACTACTTCGGCAATATCCGCCATGCCCATCGGTGCACCTGGGTGTCCAGAGTTGGCTTTTTGGACTGCATCCATAGCAAGAATACGAATGGCATTGGCATTATGGCGTTGGTTTAGCATGATTGACATATGACTATCTCAAAACTCAAAAATGAAAAAATTGCCTTATTATAGCATGATTTTGATGATTTTTTAAATGAGTATTTTGCCACCATGACATCTCTCATCATTTTCATCACTTTGTGTTCATCGCTTTGCATCAACCAGTTACCAATCAAATCATGATTGCAATCAGTCAATGCAATGATGAACGATGATAAAAAAATAAAAAGAAATCTGGTCAAAGCACATAAAAATACATCTGGCCACCAATTAACTATTGATTGATCATCAACTGACAAGCTTAACATCATAAAAATGCTTGAAATCCCCAATACTTTCAAGTACAATAAAATCAATTTTGTATTCTTGGAGTAATGATCATTAAACCGTCAAACCGTTTAAATATTAACGAAGAAATTCGTGCAAAGGAAGTTCGTCTGGTAAAAGAAGATGGCGAACAGCTTGGTGTTGTCAGCCTAAATAACGCCTTACAAGCCGCTACCAATGCTGGCCTTGACTTGGTGGAGATTGTCGCTGACGCAAAACCGCCAGTTTGCAAAATTATGGATTACAAACGCTATTTGTACGACCAAAAACAAAAAGCCAAAGAAGCCAAAAAGAACCAAAAACAAACTCAGGTTAAAGAAATCAAACTTCGTCCTGGTACAGAAGAAGCAGATTATCAAGTTAAACTGCGTAAAATCATGGAGTTTTTGGAAGATAAAGATAAAGTTAAAGTTGCTATCCGTTTTCGTGGTCGTGAGATGGCACACCAAGAAATCGGCAAAGCCCAACTTGAACGCATAATCAAAGACACCGAAGAAGTCGCCAGTGTTGAACAGCCTCCAAAAGTTGAAGGTCGCCAGATGGGTATGCTACTTGGACCTGCCAAGAAAAAGTGATACCAAAGCGATACCAAAGCGATACCAAGTTTTTGTATGAAACTAAAAGAAACAAAAAGCAAGGAGATCTGCCTTGCTTTTATTCGCATCAATATAGACTAAGCCAGCATCAAATAAAGCCAAATCAATAAAACAAAAACCATTTTTTTACAAATCTTTTTGTAAAATCAGTGCGTCCATTTTACCCAAATCATCTTTATAATATCCTTTTCTTGCATCAATTTGATAAAAACCGTACTTATGATAAAAATCAATTGCCAAATAATTATCCGCCCGCACTTCTAATAACGCTCGTTCGGCTTTTTTAAGCTGACAGGTTTTTAAAAATTCATTCATCAAGCTTGTGGCAATACCTTGCTTTTGAAAATCAGAATCGGTAGCAATGCGTAAAATCTCCGCCAGCTCAAACATGATTTGATAAATGCAATACCCCACCACTTTATCATCAATTTTAGCCACAATCAGCCCAACACCAAACTGAGTCAACAAAGAATAGACCGCCATACCGTCCCAAGCATCATAAAACAGCTCTTTTTCAATGGCTGCAACTTGGCTGACATAGCCCTCTTGCTCGGCTCGGCGTGCATCATCAATCCAAAATATACTGGTCATAAAATTTACACGCAAAAATCACATAAAAATATGATATGATAACCTAAAATCTCAATTTTTGACAAAATTTTTGATATGATTTATTTTTGTCTGCACCCAACCATAAAAATCCATCAAAACACCTGATAAAGGCAAACCAGCCTCCAAATGATACTTTAACCCAGCATACTTATAAAAAAAACTAAGAGAAAGCTCATGACAAAACAAGCCACCTCCACATGGAACGATCCAAACGCTCACAATGAAGCGAATAAATACACCAATCCCATTCCATCTCGCCTGCTTATCTTACAAACTGTCGCTAAGATGAACAATCATGGTGAGGCAGCAACAGCAGAGAGTCTAGGTCTGCATTTTGAGATTTTGAGCGACGAGGACAGATTTTTTGCTCTAAACAACCGCCTAAAAGCCATGCTAAGAGACAATCAACTAGAACGCACAGATGGCATTCATTTTAGCATTGCTCCATCACCAACTACCGTGATTGGTAAGGTATCGGCAAATGCCAAAGGCTTTGGTTTTGTTTTGCTTGATGACATGCCAGATTTATTTATTCATGAAAAGCAAATGCGTGTGGTCTTTGACGGAGATACAGTAGAGGCCTTAGCGACAGAATTTAAGGGTAAATCTGAGGCTCGCATTCAAAACATCATCGACCGAGCAAACACCGAATTCATCGGTACAGTCAAACAAGATGATGAGGGTTATTTTGTTCAGCTCTCAGGGGCAAATGCCCACCAGCCGATTACAGTCAGTGATGACAACATTACTGCCTTTGGGGCAGTTGAGGGAGATTCTGTTAAAGTTGCCATCATTGATATGCCAACCTACCAAGAATATGCCACAGGCAAGATTACCGAACTTTTAACCAATCTTAATGACCGAGAGCTGATCATTGAAACTACGCTCATCAATCATGGCATTCCACATGAATTTAGTCATGCCACAATAGCACAGGCCAATGCCTATAACGAGCCAAACAATCAGGACTTTCAGGGTCGTGTGGATTTGCGTGATTTACCACTCATCACCATTGATGGCGAAGACGCCAGAGACTTTGATGATGCAGTCTTTGCCAGCAAGCGTGCAGGTGGTAATTACCGAGTGGTGGTTGCCATCGCTGATGTTAGTCATTATGTAACACCAAATTCACCACTTGATGTGGATGCCTATGAGCGAGGTACAAGCGTGTACTTTCCGCATCGTGTCATACCCATGTTACCAGAAGTGCTATCTAACGGACTTTGCTCACTTAATCCAAAGCTTGATAGATTGTGTATGGTGGCAGATATCAAGCTATCTAAAGCAGGCAAAGTGACAGGCTATGAATTTTATCCTGCTGTCATGCACTCAAAAGCTCGCCTGACTTACAATCAGGTAAATGCTTATTTTGACGACCCAACAAATCAAACCCTGCCCGATGATTTGGTTAAAAATGCCGAGGTGTGTAAATCGGTGGATACACTGTATCAGCTTTATCAAATCCTAGATAAAAAACGAGAAGAGCGTGGTGCGATGGCCTTTGAAACTTCTGAGAGCTATATTGAGTTTGGAGAAGATGGCGACATTAAAGACATCAAAAAACGCACTCGTGGCGATGCTCATAAGCTGATTGAAGAGATGATGCTACTTGCCAATACTTGTGCTGCCAACTTCGCCATTAAGCATGAATTACCAGTACTGTATCGCAATCATGATAAGCCATCTGATGAAAAAGCAGGCAGACTGTCTGAATATGTCAAATCATTCGGATTGTCTTTCCCAAATGAAAGTCCAGCACACACCGACTATCAACGCATCATCAAGGCAACCGAAGGAAGACCAGACACCCAAAGTATTCACTCCATGCTACTTCGGTCGATGATGCAGGCCAATTACAGCCCTGATAATATTGGTCATTTTGGCTTAGCGTATGATGAATATAGCCACTTTACCAGTCCGATACGAAGATACCCAGACCTTATGTTGCATCGTGCGATTAAAGATAAGGTATTAAACAGCAAAGCTAAAACACCAATCTATAAAAACCTAGACGAAGCAGGTGAACAAACCTCCACCACCGAACGCAGAGCAGAAGTAGCAAGCCGTCATGTTGAAACATGGCTAAAATGCCACTATATGCAACGACATTTGGGCAATGAGTTCATGGGGACAATCACCACCGTAACAAGCTTTGGTCTGTTCATCACACTCAACGATTTATTCATCGATGGTCTGATTCACATCTCAAATCTTGGTCAAGAATATTTTGAGTATGATGAGCGAGAACAGTCCTTGATCGGTGAGCGTGGTTCGGTGTTCAAGCTTGGCGAGCAAGTGCTGATTAAGGTCGCTGGGGTCAATATGGATTTGTTGCAAGTGGATTTTGCACTCATTACCAAGCCCAATGACGCCCCAACAAAACCGATTAAGACAAAAAAATCAAAAAAGAAAAAATAATTTCAAAATAGCCTAAAAAAATCACTCATCTAAAAAAGCTTGTGCTACCGACAAATCCAGCGTTCCTTCATAGATGGCACGACCTGTGATTGCTCCAAGCAAATACTCACTGTACGGTTTTAATTGCTCGATGTCTGTCATGTTGGTTACGCCACCAGAGGCAATGACAGGCAGACCGCACGCCTTGGCAAGGTTTACGGTCTCATCAATATTCACACCAGCCATCATACCATCTTTGGCGATGTCAGTATAAACGATGGACGACACGCCAGCATCAGCGAAACGCTTGGCAAGGTCGGTGGCACGAATGTCTGTTACATTCGCCCAGCCATGTGTTGCCACAAAACCATTTTTGGCATCAATACCTACGATGATATGCCCTGCAAATTCTTGACAAGCCTGATCAACAAATTCAGGATTCTCAAGTGCCTTAGTACCGATGATGATATAATTTAACCCTGCATCTAAGTAATGCTCAATGGTGCTTAGGCGACGCACACCACCACCAAGCTGAATTGGTAAATTTGGATGTGCTTTGGCGATTGAGGTAACCACCTCTTTATGCACAGGCACACCATCAAATGCACCATTCAAATCCACCAAGTGCAGTCGTCTTGCACCTTGATCAACCCACTTTGTTGCCATGGCCACTGGATCATCGCTAAATACCGTATCATCTTCCATACGCCCTTGTTTTAAGCGTACGCATTTGCCATCTTTTAAATCAATGGCAGGAATTATCAACATTGACATTTTGCACCTTAAAAAAATAAAAACACAACCAAACATGAATGACACTGATTTTAACAAAATAACCATAAAATTTGGTAACATTTTTCAAAATTTACACAAAAACATGATTACTATTTAAAAAATCATTTATTATCATGAATTTAAGTTATTTTTTGAACAGTTTTTTACCGAAAACTCTGTAATTTTTTGATAAAATAGCGTATAATTTAAAGGTTTATTGTATGCGTTAAGTCGTTTTGGCAAAGTTTTTGTTACTTTGTAACAAAGCCACATCTTCTTAACGCATATCCCTTTGGACAAAAGCAACTTGCCAGTAGGTTTTTGCCACGCCAGTAAGTTTTGGATGTTTTTGGGAAATTTGGTAGCCAGCCGCTTGCGGTAGCCACGATATTTTTTTGGGTTTGCCCGTGCTGGTGTGTTTTGGTCTTAATTTAAGTATCCGCTTATGATTACCATCAAAAAAGGTTTGGATTTACCCATCACAGGTGAACCCACCAAACAGATTAGCGAACACACGCCAACTCAGGTCGCCATCATTGGCTACGACTATATCGGTATGCGTCCGACCATGAGTATCAAGGAAGGCGACATCGTTGCTAAAGGACAAGTGTTGTTTGAGGACAAAAAGCGTGCGGGTGTTAAATATACCGCCCCTGTCAGTGGTCAAATCGCTGCCATCAATCGTGGCGAACGCCGAGTATTTAAGAGCATCGTCATCACTGCCAATCATCAGTCTGACAATGAAGTCACCTTTAATGCTTATCTATCACAAGATTTGGCGGCAATTGACCGTGAGACTGTCAAACAGCAATTGGTGGCTTCTGGCGAATGGACAGCATTTCGTACGCGTCCGTTCAGTCGTACACCAGAAATTGACAGCATACCTTCTGCCATCTTTGTAACAGCAACCGACACCAATCCATTATGTGCTGATGCCACCGAAATCATCAGCGAACACATTGACGCATTCAATGATGGCTTGGCGATTCTTTCAACCTTATCGCCAAAAACTTTTGTGTGCCACGGTTCAATCGCTCCTACCAAAGCAACCAATCTAGCAGTTGGTAATAGCACTGAGTATCACGGCTTTACAGGTAAGCACCCAGCAGGCAATGCAGGCACACACATTCATTTTTTACACCCATTGGCCCGTGGCACACAAGTATGGACCATTGGTTACCAAGATGTGATAGCAATTGGCAAACTATTTACCACAGGTCGTATCTACACCGACCGCATCATCAGCTTGGCAGGACCTGCAGTCAGCAATCCACGCTTAGTGCGTACCGTCCGTGGTGCAGACCTAACTGAACTGACCGCAGGCGAGCTTAAAGGTGATGACAACCGCATCATCTCAGGTTCGGTACTGTCAGGTCGCAAGGCAGATGGTAAAATCGCTTACTTAGGTCGGTTTCACAACCAAGTATCAGTACTTGCTGAAGGTCGTGAACGCCCTGCCTTACACTTTTTCACCCCTGGCGCTAATCGCTTTTCATTTTTACCAATTTATATCTCTCAATTCTTTGGTAAAAAATACGATTTTACCACCACCACCAATGGCTCGCCTCGTGCAATGGTACCGATTGGTTCATTTGAAAACATCATGCCACAAGACTACCTACCAACCCAGCTACTACGCTCGCTTATTGTAGGGGATATTGTTGAGGCGGTAGAGCTGGGTGCACTTGAACTTGATGAAGAAGACTTGGCACTTTGCACCTTCATCTCGCCTGGCAAGTATGAATTTGGTGACATTTTGCGTGATAACTTGACCCGTATTGAGCAGGAAGGCTAAACGATGAAATTCATTCACAATATCTTTGACCGTATAGAGCCGTCCTTTACCAAAGGCGGAAAATATGAAAAATATTACGCCATTTTTGAGATGTTTGACACCTTCTTCCGTCAGCCAAGCTCTCAAACTTACAGTGCCTCCCATGTCCGTGATGGCATTGACCTAAAAAGAATCATGATTACTGTATGGCTGTGCACTTTCCCTGCAATGTTTTGGGGTATGTATAATGTTGGCTTTCAGGCATTGACCTTTATTACACAATCAGGCATTACTCCTGAGGGCTGGCGTACCATCATCACCAATTCAGCAGGCTATGACCCAAACAGTATCTGGGCTTGTTTTGTCTATGGTGCAATGCAATTTTTACCGATTTATGCCGTAACCTTCGCCGTGGGTATCTTATGGGAAATCATCTTTGCGGTGGTTCGTGGTCATGAAGTGAACGAGGGATTCTTTGTAACATCAGTACTATTTGCCCTATCGCTACCACCAGACACGCCACTTTGGCAAGTTGCTCTTGGCATCAGTTTTGGTGTTGTTGTGGCAAAAGAAGTCTTTGGTGGTACAGGCAAAAACTTCCTAAACCCCGCTCTTGCAGGTCGTGCGTTCTTATACTTTGCTTATCCCGTCTCCATGTCTGGCGATGCGGTATGGACGGCCGTTGATGGTTTTTCTGGTGCAACACCACTAGGTCAGGCCGCCGCAGGCATAGCTCCTGAGCAGTTTAGCAATGCCTACGGTCAAGCCATCGGTTGGGCAGATGCATTTTTAGGTAATATGCAAGGATCCATTGGTGAAGTGTCTACTTTGGCCATCTTGATTGGTGGTGCAGTACTCATGTATACCAAAATCGCCAGCTGGCGTGTGATTGCAGGGTCTATCATCGGTCTTGTGGCAACCGCCTTCATTTTCAACATGATTGGTGGTAACAACCCAATGATGAGCCTAGCACCACATTGGCACTTAGTTATCGGCGGATTTATGTTTGGTGCGGTATTTATGGCGACCGACCCTGTATCAGCCGCCCACACCAATAAGGGTCGCTGGTGCTATGGCTTACTCATTGGCTTTATGACCGTTGTCATTCGTGTGGTAAACCCCGCTTTCCCAGAAGGCATCATGCTTGCAATCTTATTTGCCAACTTGTTCGCCCCATTGTTTGACTACTTTGTCAAACAGGCTAACATCAAACGCCAAAATGCACGGAGATTAGCTCATGTCAGCCAAAAATAGCAATATAACAACCTTAGCGACTGCTCTGATTCTGTGCTTGGTTTGCTCAGTATTGGTATCGGCCGCAGCAATTAGCATGAAACCCAAACAGCTTGCTAATATTGAACTTGACCGCAATAAAAACATTCTGATGGCAGCCAACCTATTTGACCCTGCCAAAGATGACGAAAGTCAAGTCGCCAAATTATTTGAAAATGTAGAAACCAAACTCATTGATACCAAAACAGGGCAGTTTGTCAGTGATGATGAACTAAAATCCGCAGGCATTAGTGATGTGGGTGCGTACGATGTGGAAAAAGCCAAAAAAGACACAGCAACCCAAATTGTCCTTGATAAAGACCCTGCTCAAATTGGCACGCTGCCTAAATATTTGAAAGTTTTTATCATTAATGATGAGCATGGCAAATTAAAAAATGTTGTCCTACCCATTAACGGTAATGGTCTTTGGGGGCAAATTTATGGGTTCTTAACTCTAAAATCCGACATTAATACCATCGAAGGCATTTCGTTTTATCAGCACAAAGAAACGCCAGGTTTAGGTGCTCTCATTGAAACACCAAAATGGCGTGCCACTTGGGTGGGTAAACAAGCCTATGACGGCGATAAAATTGTTACAGGTGTGGTTAAATCTGGCACCCCCAAGCCCACACCCAACTATGTAGATGGCATCACAGGAGCAACCTTGACAAGTGCTGGGGTCAATAACATGATTCAGTTTTGGTTGTCTGAGCAAGCGTATAAGCCATTTTTAGACAATCTACGCCAAAGCAAGGAGAGTTAAGATGTCTGATAACAAAAAAATTCTGATCAGTCCAATTATCCAGAATAACCCCATTGCCGTACAAGTTCTGGGCATTTGCTCTGCTCTGGCAGTAACAATTAGTATCAAAAATGCTCTTGTGATGGGCGTCGCCTTAACTTTGGTTACGGCTTTTTCTAGTTTTTTTATTTCATTACTAAGAAACAAAATCCCATCATCAATTCGTATTATTGTTCAAATGGTGGTGATTGCAAGTCTTGTTATTGTTGTAGACCAAGTACTAAAAGCAGTCGTTTACGATGTCAGTAAATCATTATCAGTATTTATTGGACTCATTATTACCAACTGTATCGTCATGGGGCGTGCCGAAGCATTTGCCATGAGTAACCCACCTGTACCAAGCTTTTTGGACGGTTTTGGCAATGGTTTGGGCTATTCGGTTCTGCTGTTTTTGGTGGCGGTGATTCGTGAATTTTTTGGTAACGGTTCACTCTTTGACATTCAAATTCTCCAAAAAGTGAGTGATGGTGGTTGGTATGTGCCAAATGGTCTATTACTACTGCCACCATCTGCATTCTTTGTGATTGCTTTATTCATCGCTCTTTTGCGTATGAAAAACAAGAATCTACAAGAGCCAGCTGAATTTGTCATCAAGCCAAACTCTAAGGGAGGACACTAATGGACTATGTGAGTTTATTCATCACCTCAGTGTTCATTCAAAACATGGCACTGGCATACTTTTTTGGTATGTGTACTTTTATTGCCGTATCCAAAAAAGTCTCAACCGCCTTAGGTCTTGGCATTGCCGTTACCTTCGTGATGGCAATTACCGTACCCCTAAACAACCTACTGTATCAATATTTGCTAAAAGATGGTGCGTTGGCGTGGGCAGGCTTTGCTGAAACTGATTTGTCATTTTTAGGATTTTTATCTTATATTGCTCTGATTGCAGCAGTAGTACAGGTCTTAGAAATGTTCATGGACAAATTCATGCCAGCACTTTATAACGCCCTAGGCATTTTTCTACCTCTGATCACAGTAAACTGCGCAATCATGGGTGGCGTGCTGTTTATGGTGGAAAGAGATTATAACTTTGCTGAGTCAGCCGTATATGGGTTTAGTTCAGGGCTTGGTTGGGCACTTGCGATTACAGCCATGGCAGGTATCCGCGAAAAGCTCAAATACTCCGATGTGCCCGCACCACTTCGTGGCATTGGCATTACCTTTATTACCGCAGGGCTTATGGCGTTAGGCTTTATGAGCTTTGGCGGTATGTCATTATAAGGGGGATTTATGGAATTTGGTTTATTATTCGGTGGCGTAGGTATGTTTGTCGCCATCATCATGAGCCTAGTAGTGGTTATCCTGATGGCTCGTGCCAAATTGGTAAACACAGGCAATGTCAATATCAATATCAACGAAAACTCCGAAAACAGCATTTCAGTTGAGGCAGGTGGTAAACTCCTGCAAACCTTAGCAGGCGAAGGAATTTTTCTATCCAGTGCCTGTGGCGGTGGTGGTTCATGCGGTCAATGTCGCTGTAAAGTCATCTCTGGTGGTGGCGATATTTTACCAACCGAAGAAAGTCATTTTACCCAAGGCGAGATTCGTGATGGTATGCGTCTGGCCTGTCAAGTGGCGGTAAAGCAAGACATGAGCATCGAGATTGACCCAGAATTCTTTGAGGTTAAAAAATGGGAATGCGAGGTCATCTCTAATGACAATGTGGCAACTTTCATCAAAGAGCTTACCCTTAAAATCCCAGAGGGTGAAGTGGTGCCGTTCCGTGCTGGTGGCTATGTACAGTTAGAAGCACCGCCTCACACTGTGCATTACAAAGATTTTGATATTGCAGAAGAATATCATCAAGATTGGGACAATTTTAACTTATGGCGTTATACTTCTACGGTTGATGAATCAGTCATTCGTGCCTATTCGATGGCAAATTATCCAGAAGAAAAAGGCATCATCAAGTTCAACATTCGTATTGCCAGCCCTCCACCTCGTGGTCCTGACAGCATTCCACCAGGCAAGATGTCCTCTTATGTATTTAGCCTAAAACCTGGTGATAAAATCACTGTATCAGGTCCTTATGGTGAATTCTTTGCCAAAGACACCAAAGCTGAGATGGTATTCATTGGTGGTGGTGCAGGCATGGCACCGATGCGTTCACATATCTTTGATCAGCTAAAACGCCTAAAATCAGATCGTAAAATCAGTTTTTGGTATGGCGCCCGCTCTAAGCGTGAGATGTTCTATGTTGAAGATTATGATGGATTGGCAGCAGAATTTCCAAATTTCACTTGGAATGTAGCACTTTCTGACCCACAGCCAGAAGATAATTGGGAAGGTTATACAGGTTTTATTCACAATGTTTTGTATGAAAACTACCTAAAAGACCACCCTGCTCCTGAAGATTGTGAGTTTTATATGTGTGGGCCTCCAGTCATGAATGCCGCAGTCATCAAAATGCTCAAAGACTTGGGTGTAGAAGATGAAAATATCTTACTTGATGATTTTGGTGGTTAATCAATCAGGTTATCACCCAAATAAAAAATTCGCTCTTGATGAGCGAATTTTTTATTTGTTTATTTTATCTATTTATGCAATGATGAATTGCCATCAAAAATACCAATACTTACTTATACACCCAAAAAAACACAAGTCAAAACACTTGTTAATAAGTAAGGGTAAATTAAATAACAAAAGCAAATCAAACAGCAGTTTACAAACACATCAATGAACACAAAATGGGATCAAACAAACCAAAAAGACTAAGCCATATCAAGTTCAAAAAAAACAGTACAGCTTAGTCGCAATCTTAGTCCTATCAAAGCCCACCAAAGTCTTTATCTTCATCTATACCGTCTAAAGCATAAAGACCGATTTGGCAAGGCAGTTTTTTTATCTTTGACAAAGATAAACCAAGATTAATGGTGATGACCGCCTGCACCATGGGCATGGCCGTGTGCGATTTCATCAGCAGTGGCTGCACGCACTTCAACGATTTCCACATCAAAGGTCAGCTCTTGGCCAGCCAATGGGTGATTTCCATCAACCACAACTTCCTCATCAGTTACCTCTTTTACAGTAACCAACATCACATGGCCATCATCGGTTTGTGATTGAAATTGCATACCCACTTCAATGTTATCCACACCTTGGAAGTTGGTACGAGGCACAGACTGCACAGCTTCTGCCAGATATTCACCATAAGCATCGCTTGGTGCAATCACTGCCACAAACTTATCGCCAGCTGACTTTCCTTCCATCTGACCTTCAAGGCCAGGAATGATGTTATGATGGCCATGTAGATATGCCAAAGGTTCACCATGAGATTGATCAAGAACCTCACCTTGATTGTTGGTCAAGGTATAGTTGAACTTAACCACAGTATCTTTTGCGATGATTGTCATAAATTTATCCTATTAAAAAGTGGATTTTTGCTACCGTGTGACGATAGACTTAAGTGCATTATAACAGACTTTGCAAGTACTTGTGTAAAAATTGCAAAAATCATGCAATTTAAATCACCTTGCTTCATACTTTGCTTTTAACCAAGACCTAAAAATGATATGATGATAATTTTTATAAAAGTAGGAAAAAATCATGAATTATGTGGTTGATTTTCATCGTTTTAACGCACATTTGGTGAATGTACTGATTGAGTTTACCGCCGACCAAGATGCACCAACCTTATGGTTACCAACTTGGGTTGCTGGCAGCTATCTGATTCGTGAGTTCAGCAAGAATATCACGCTGGTGCAGTACGAACATGATGGCAAACTTACCGATGCAATCAAGTTATCCAAAAACACTTATCAGCTTACGCACATCAAAGCCACAGAGAAGGTTGTCGTACAATATGAGGTGTATTGCCATGATTTATCTGTGCGTACCGCTTTTGTGGATAATACACGACTGTTTGGCAATTTTAGCTCATTGCTACTCATTGCCACTGGTCAAGAACAAAGCACTGCAAACATCACACTCAGCGTTCCTCATGAATTTTTCCAAAAAAATCCAAATGCCTTGCTCGCCTGCGGCTTAAAGCATAAAGTACAAAAAACAAATACTGCCATACTATATCAGCTTGAACCAGTCGCTTGTTTTGAAAGTTATGATTATCCTTTTGAAATTTCAACTCAAAATGTATTTGACTTTGAGGTCGTTGATGGCAATGGCAAAGTCATACCGCATCGTTTTTTCATCGCTGGCAAACACCATGGCGATCTGACACGCCTAAAAACCGATGTGCAAAAAATTTGCCAAACTCATGTTGATAAATGGGGTACGACACCTTTTGATGATTATACCTTCATGACAATGGTAACAGGCAACGACTATGGCGGACTTGAACACATCAATTCTACCGCACTTGTCAGCCCACGAACCAACCTGCCAACCGCTTTTGAAAGCAAGATACCAAGCGATGACTATCAAAGCTATTTGGGGCTATGTAGTCATGAATATTTTCATGCTTGGTGGGTCAAAAGTGTACGCCCTGATGTGATGATGACCTCAACCCTACAAGTTGAAGCACCCACACCACTACTTTGGGTATTTGAGGGATTCACCAGTTATGTTGATGACTTTATGCTACTACATGCTGGCGTGATTGACAAATCTACATATCTCAAATTGCTTAGCACACAAATCAATCGTTATTATCAAACCGCAGGTCGTGATTCACAAAGTGTTGCCGAATCTAGCTTTGATGCGTGGATCAAACTGTATCGTGCCGATGAAAATTATACCAACCAAGGCGTAAGCTATTATAACAAGGGTGCACTTGTCGCCCTACTTCTTGATTTGACCCTACTTAAACATTCTGATGGTAAGTACCGCCTGTTTGATGTCATTAGAGCTTTTTATCAAAAGGCATTATCCTGCAAAGATGGGCGATTTGGCATGACGCATGATAATCTGGGCGAGGTGATACAAACTTTCATTCCTGCAAAAGTTTGGCAACATTTTTTTAATAATTATGTCATCGGACGCACACCTCTACCGATTGAAGAGGTTTTGAGTGAATTTGGTGTTAATATTGACGCCAAAGATAACCTAAAGGTCTGGGGCATGACCACCGAAGATACAGCAAGCGGTCTAAAAATCAAGCATTTACTTCGAGATGGCGGTGCCAGCCATGCAGGACTGTCGGTCAATGATGTCATCATCGCCATCGACTGGCTAAAAGCCGACCAAAAAGTATTAGAAACAACCAGCAAATACCAAAACCACCACCAAAAAAGCATCACCGTTCACGCATTTCGCCGTGATGAATTGATGACTTTTGAAGTTAAAAACAACTCAAATAATCATAGACAAATCAGTCTTAGTGGTGGTAACGATGCATGGCTAGAAGATCAAGCTTAATCATTGAAAAATGTCTTGATTAATAAATCATCTTATCGGTCTTAAAACTCACCCAAAAAAAAACCAAACTTTCAACCAGTTTTTTGGAGGAGAAAAAGAAGGCGGCGAGTTTTATTTTTTATACCAAATAGAGCATGCTTGTTGCTATTGATGGATTTTCTTGGATTTGGGTAATGGCTTTTTAGTGTCCTTGCCCAATCCATCTTTTTGGGCATGCGTTTTAATCACACCAAGTTTTCGCAAATCTTGCTCACCGAGCTCAACCACCAGATGCTCTCCCACACCGATTTGCTCGTTCATATCCCCCAAGCACCATTCCCCCACCTGATGGCGAATCAACCTTAGGCATGGCAAGCCAACATGAGCCACCATACGGCGTACCTGACGGTTTTTGCCTTCAAAAATTGTGATAGAAAGCCATGCTGTTGGAATCGATTTACGCTCACGAATGGGTGGATTGCGTTCCCATACGGTGATGGGCAACGCATCAAGCAGTTTGACACGACAGGGCAAAGTTTTACCATCTTTTAGCACCACACCCCTCTCAATAGTACGGATTTGACTTTCACTTGGCATATTTTCAACCTGCACCAGATAAGTTTTGCCAAATTTCTTAGCATTACCTTTGTTGGGCGGTGTCGTGATGGCATGGTTTAAAGCACCATCATCAGTCAAGATAAGCAAGCCCTCACTATCTTTATCCAGCCTGCCAGCCACACGCAAGGTCTTATCGGTAAAAAAATCTGCCAAAGTCAGCATATTGTCATTATCTTTACGAAATTGACTATGCACGCCATAAGGCTTGTTAAATAAAATCACTTTTGTCATTATAATCATCAATAAAAAAACCAGATGATAGTTTAACATCATCTGGTCTTAATTGCTTAAATCAAGGTCATTAAATGACGGTTTAATGAATCATGATTAAAGTCAGTTTGCCATCAGTTATTCAATTATTTTTTATCTGTGGTTGTAGCTGCTTGGTTTTGTTCTGCTACAGCTTTAGTCGCTTTGCTGGTCGGTGCGTTACCGATGGCAGCAATTTGCTCGCCCTCTTTTAAGATGGTGAACTCAATGCGGCGGTTTTGGAAACGACCTTGCTCGGTGGCATTAGATGCCACTGGGTGGTCATAGCTTGCACCCTCAACACTCAAACGCTCAGCAGAAATGCCTTTAGACACCAGATAATCACGAACAGCGGCAGCACGCTCCTCAGACAAGGTCTTATTGTATTCATGAGACGCTTGGTTGTCCGTATGACCGATGATTTTTAGAGTGGCCTTTGGCAAAGCTTCCATCTTTTGGGCAGCCAAATCCAAAATTTCTTTATTTTCATTAGGAATTTCGCTTGAATCCACCGCAAAGTTAATGATTTGCATATTCAAAGCATTGACCAAGCCATCAATCGTTACCTGATTGCCCAAATTATCAATTGCCTGTTTGGCTGAGTGAATACTGCTTTCAACGGCTGCTGCCACATCAAGTTTTGGCTCAGCCTCTACGGTGAAGTCGGCAGGCACTATGCGTTTAGCGGCATCAATCAGCTTTTGAATGTCAGCTTCATTGGCAGCATTAAAACGAATCACCTTATCAACAATGCTCACACTTGAACTTGGCACGCCTTTCATCAAACCCAATAAGTCAGGCAAATATTCTGCCACTGGCATGGTATCAGCATAGCCAGATACTGTTTGCAAAGAGCATTTATCAGTACCAAACACACCAGCAATGACAGTGCGAATAGAGCCAAGTACGCCCTCAGCACCTGCCTGACCACGACATGAATATATCGCTTCGCCAGTCTCATCAACAGCAATATTCAAAGTTGCAGGCGTTGCATTGGCAACCGCCATATCAGCTGGTGTTTCAATTGCTGGCTCAGTTGGTGCAGCTACTGGTGCTGGCTTATCCTGACAACTGCGAAGTAATAACCACGCCAAACCTGCCAAAATAATCAGCCCAATGATAGGCAATAAGCTCTTTAAAAAACCGCCTTCTTTTTTCTCTTCTTTATGAAGCGTACTTACAGCAACAGGTTCAGCTTTGATAGATTGCGTACCAGTAGCGGTAGCACCAAATAAACCTGCTGGCAATAATACATAAGCCCAAGAAGGTACAAACGAACTAAATGACGATAGGTTTTGCTGTAAAAATATCGGCAATGAGATGGTGCCAGAAAGCTCTTTTAGCTCAGCCAGTGCCAGTGGAGCTGCGACAGCGGTCAGTGTGCTGGCAGTCGCAGCAGATAAATTAAACTCTTTGGCAAGCTGATCATTAAGTTTTGCGGCTTGATTGATGGTAGCACCGTCATCAAACACAGCACTAAGTACTTTGTAGCCATCATCTAAATCAAGTGTATTTAATGCTGATACACGACCAAATGCAGCAGCGTCAGTTAGGCGAGAAGCAAAAATGGCATAAAATGCCGAAAGTAACTTTGATTTAACAGCATGATCACCTTCGTGAGTGGTGGTCGCAGCCAGTACATGAGGGGTTACCAGTTCGGACAGTTTGTTGATTAAGCTCATAAGGAACTCCTTTTGTTGTCAATTAAAAATAAAAACCAAACCTTAAAAAAAATCTAAATAAATTTTACAAATTCACTTAATTCCAACGCTCAATAAAACGCCAGAATGCCTAAACTAAACATAAATATTTGCTTTTAGCCACTACTAACATAAACAGCCAAATTAAGAAAATATTTATTTAAAGAGTTTATTTAAACATAACATCATTTAAATAATTTTATAAAATTGAAAAACATTTAAATTTTTAAATTTTGTTTTATGTCGCTATTTTGACTGATTTTATTCAAATATGAAAGTCTTTGCTACAATACTTCAACAAAACATTACCAATAACTTCATAAACTTGCCATTTGCCAAATCCATTTTACCTGCTATACTTACCGCCACTTAACACACTCAACTTAGCTTTTCTTGTACTTTTTGGATTTGCCATTTACATTCAGTCATTGCACTTAGCAAAGCAAATTACGGTTTTAAGTTAAGGTTGATAAGTCAATTTTACAGCCATTTTTTTAGATATTTATGAATCATACTACCGCCATCATCATCATTACTGTCATCATCAGTCTGCTCACTTGGCAAAATCGCACCCTCATGGGGCGGTTGATTTTTAACCCAATTTCTGTCAATAAATTCAAACAATACGACCGCTTTATCACGCACGGCTTTATCCATGCTGATGGTATGCATCTGCTTTTTAATATGTTTACATTGTATTTTTTTGGGCGGGTCATTGAGCATTTTTATATCAATAAATTTGGCTCGCTTGGGTTTGTGTTGTTTTATGTGCTTGCCATCATTGTTGCCATCATACCAACCTATTTGAAACACCAAAACAATCCACGCTATTTTAGCCTTGGTGCATCAGGTGGGGTCTCGGCGGTGCTATTTGCATTTATTTTATTTTCTCCTTGGCAAACTTTATATTTCTTTGGCATCTTGCCAATTCCTGCCATCATTTTTGCAGCACTTTATACGGCATACAGTATCTATGCTGAGAGTCGAAGTGCAGGCAATACCAATCATTTAGCACATTTGTTTGGAGCAGCCTTTGGTGTGGTGGCAACCATCATCATCGAGCCTTCATTAATAATGTATTTTATCAAGGCACTACTCAGTCCAAGATTTTAGTAGCAACAGTATTGAATCATGCAGTATTAAATCATACAAACAAACGAATACAATCGTTTATTTGTGTCAGTAGCCAGCACAAAATAGCGATGATCATTTACCTTTGCTGGCTAACACCATCAAGAATAAACCATCAAAAACACTAAAATTATTTAATAAAATTTGCTATAATGTCTATATTTTAAGGATAAAATCATGTCAAACACCTTGCCACCTCCCATTTCATCGCCACAGGGCACAGCCAAAGTTGGCATCATTATGGGCAGTCAGTCTGACTGGGAAACCATGCAACACGCTGCACAAATTTTGGTAGATTTTGGCGTACCGTTTGAATGCGAAGTCGTGTCAGCACATCGCACACCAGACCGTTTATTTGACTATGCCAAATCGGCAAAATCTCGTGGGCTTGCCATCATCATCGCTGGTGCAGGTGGTGCGGCTCACTTGCCAGGTATGTGTGCTTCTCAAACCGATTTGCCAGTCCTTGGTGTACCTGTTAAGTCATCTATGCTAAGTGGCTGGGATAGCCTATTATCTATCGTTCAAATGCCCAAAGGTGTAGCGGTTGGTACATTGGCGATTGGTACAGCAGGGGCTTATAATGCAGGGCTTTTGGCAATACAGATGCTTGCCATCTATGATGACGCATTGGGACAAAAAGTTACCAAGTTTCGCACCAACCAGACCCAAAAGATTTTAGCCAGCCCGATTCCTGGTGTTGCCGATACCAACTAAATAGACAAAATCATCTTAAAAAATTATCCCAAATAAGAATAATTAAATAAGATGATTTTGCTTGGTATTTTTAAACCGCATCAACCAATTATTTTTAATTAATTTAAAAGAAGCAATAAAAGAAACAATCATGACTACACCTGCTCCCATTCGTACCATCGGAATCTTTGGCGGTGGACAATTAGGCCTAATGCTTGGCAATGCCGCTCGCCCGCTTGGCATCACAACCGTCTTTTTAGAAGATACTCCAAACTGCCCTGCCACTTTAACAGGCCAAGTATTTACCAATGTAGAATTTGATGAATTTGACAATGCGTGCGACACATTCACGCTAGAATTTGAAAATACACCATTAAGTTCTGCTAAAAAGATTGAACAAAAACATACACTTTTTCCACCATCAAAGGCACTATTCATTGCCCAAGATCGCCTAAAAGAAAAAGAGTTGTTTAATCAGCTTGATATCACTACCGTGCCATTTGTTGCGGTCAATAGTTTAGATGAGCTAAATGATGCCTGCAAAAAATTAGGACTACCATTGGTACTAAAAACCACTCGTGGCGGCTATGATGGCAAAGGTCAATTCGTCATTAAAACCGCCAGTGATATTACAGCAGCTTGGGCAGAACTTGGTGATGCAACCCAAATCGCACCACTCATCGCCGAAGGATTCATTGATTTTACACGAGAAGTGTCCATCATCGCTGTGCGTGGCAAAGATGGCGACATTCGCTACTATCCGCTTGTAGAAAATACCCACCATCAAGGCATCTTAGCCAAGACCGTCGCTCCAGCACCAAACAGTGAGAGCCTGACCAAACAGGCTCAAAATAGCATCAAAAAATTATTAGAACATCTAGACTATGTCGGCGTAATGACATTAGAGTTATTTGTAACCGACAGCGGACTCATCGCCAACGAAATTGCCCCACGCGTGCATAATTCTGGGCATTGGAGCATTGAGGGGGCGATATGTAGCCAATTTGAAAACCATATGCGTGCGGTCGCAGGTTTGCCGCTGGGCAGTACAGACATCATACAGCCATCTGTGATGCTCAATATTATTGGGCAATTTCCAAACCCTAACGATTTGCTTGCCATGCGTGGCGTGCATTTTCACCACTACCACAAAGATGAGCGGAACGGACGCAAAATCGGACACATCACCATCATGACAGGCGATGACGCATTAGATGAGACGGTAGATAAAGTAATTAAAATACTACCCAATAAGGTTGGACTGGACGGTTAAACGGTTCATAAATCAATCAATTAAAACCGTCAAAATTCATGAAAATTCTTATTGATGCAGACGCATTGCCAGTCATCGCCAAAGAGCTGATCATCAAAACTGCCAACCGTACCAAGGTGCAGGCGATATTTGTCGCCAATCAGTTCATCAAGTTGCCGCCATCGCCCCACTTGCAGATGGTTGTAGTACCACAGGGCTTTGATGTGGCAGATGACCATATTGTAGAACATACTTTGATGGGTGATTTGGTCATCACAAGTGATATTCCTCTTGCCAATGACGCACTGCAAAAGGGAGCAAAAGTTTTGACCAGTCGTGGAGAGGAATTTACTTTAAGCAACATCAAACCCAAGCTCAATGCACGAGACTTTATGGAAACTCTGCGAGGCACAGGCGTACTAGAGCCCGCCAACATGGGCGGACAAAAACCATATAGCGACAAAGATAAAATCGCCTTTGCCAATGGGCTTAATCGACTTGTCAAATCTAAAAACCTCATTTGCCATTCAAATCACCCCAGCAACACAACCTTGATATAAAAAACACAAAAAACTGCAAAAAAAACCAAGCGATTTGCTCAAAAATTTGGCATAATAAATATCAGACAGTCATACCCAACATCACACCACCAACACCAGCCCAATCCTATGTTAGAAACTTGGTCAAAAGAAGTCGTCTTACAGCGACTGCTCGCCCTAACCTTGCTTACCATCTTGATGATTTTATGTTTTCAGGTGGTAAAATTTTTTATTTCCCCTGCAATCTGGGGGGCGATATTGGCGTACATCACCTTTCCTTTATATCGGTTTTTTCATCAAAAAGTACTACTTAGCCCAACTTTAAGTGCACTCATCATGACAGTAAGTATCTCATTGATGATCGGCATACCGCTGGTGGTTGGTGTATTTTTTCTACAACAAGAAGTTGTTGCCTTTTATGGTATGGCAATTCATCGCCTACAAGCAGGCTATGTGGATTTGCCAGATAATATTAAAAATCTACCCATCGTCGGTCAGCAAATAAAAAATTTACTTTGGGAAATTAATAAAGACCCCGAAGCATCAATGATGGCAGTGCGTGCTTGGGTACAGTCGCATTTGTACTATGGGAAAATTGCCTTTGATGTTGCTTTTAAGAATCTGGCAAAACTTGGCATGGCACTCATGACCCTATTCTTTTTTTATCGTGATGGCAAAAGCCTCATGCGTCAAATTCGCCAAGCCTTACGCAACATAGTCGGCGACCGTATTGATGATTATATCAACTCAGTTGGTGCAACAACACAAGCGGTCATTTACGGCATTGGGCTAACAGCTTTGGCTCAAGCGTTACTTGCAGGTTTTGGTTATATTATGGCGGGCACACCCAACCCAATTTTATTAACCTTATTAACTTTTGTTGCCGCACTCATTCCCTTTGGCACACCCTTTGCTTGGGGAGGTGTCGCATTATGGCTGTTGTCTCAGGGTCATACCACAGAAGGCATTGGTTTATCATTATGGGGAATTTTGGTGATTAGCTGGGTGGACAATCTGATTCGCCCCATCGTCATCAGTGGTGCAACCAAAATCCCTTTCATCATTATTTTTATTGGCGTATTGGGTGGCTTAACCGCATTCGGCTTTGTTGGGCTGTTCATTGGTCCTGTGGTGCTAGCGATTGGCCTTGCGGTATGGCGTGAATGGATCAGTCAGCACAAAAATGAAATTTTTGCCAAAAAAGATGATGATCCAGTTCCAAATGATGCCAACGCAATTTCAGGCGATGCCACGCCAAAATCTATGATGAATAAAGATATATCAAACAATCTGGATGAATAAACCATGCTGACAATCATCGCTGATGAAAATATTGCCAATCTTGATGATTACATGGCATTTCACAACACAAGAATCATCAAGCTCAAAGGCCGAGACATCAATCAACAAGCCATCGATCGGTATCGCCCACACGCTTTATTCATTCGCTCAGTAACCCCCATCACAGCAGATACCATCAGCGATTTTATCAACATTCGTTTCATCGGTTCTGCCACCATCGGTACAGACCATGTTAACCAAGACCACCTCAATCAGCACGGCATTGCCTTTGCCAATGCCAAAGGGTGTAGTAGGCACTCTGTGGCTCAGTATGTCATTACCGCCATACTCAGTTTACGCCCAGAATACCAAAACAAACCTGCATCATTAGGCATAATCGGTCTTGGCAATATTGGTAGCACACTTGCCAAATACGCCAAAGACTTAGGCTGGCATATTTTGGGATACGACCCATTTTTGGCAAAATCTGATTTAAACAATAGCCAGCTTGATGATTTATTGCAAAACAGCGACATTGTTTCTATTCACACACCACTCACCAAAGGTGGTGATCATCCAACCCATCAATTATTCAGCAAAGCTTATTTATCAAAATTACAGAATAATGCCATGCTCATCAACTCAGCTCGTGGCGAAATCATTCATCAAGAAGACTTGCTGACTGCCATCACCCAAAAAAATCTGCAAGTCGTACTAGATGTCTTTCCAGACGAACCAAACATTGATAAAGTATTACTTGATCAGCTTGTCATTGCTACTCCGCACATCGCAGGCTATACGCTTGAAGGCAAGTTGCGTGGTACAGACATGATTTATCAAGCTTTTTGCCATCATTTTAATTTACCAATTTTACAACATCTAAAACCATTGCTACCACCAAATCCTCATACTTGGGCAAATTTTAAATACAGCCTTCACAATCGTCCGACCCAGTCACTCAAACAGTTTTATGACATTTGCCAAGATGACATAAATTTGCGTACAGTAGGGCCTCAAGGTGTTCATGCCATTGATTTTGACAATCTACGCAAAAACTACGCTTTACGCCGTGAGTGGGTTTTTGATGATTTAAACAGTAATGACAACTAAAAACAAAAACCAAACAACATCAACAATATTTTACAATCATCATTTGATATCATCATGAATTATCAACCACAACAAAGCCTACAACTTGCCCAACAACGGGCTAAAATGCTTGCACAAATTCGCCAATTTTTTACCAACAAGAGCATCTTAGAAGTTAATACACCCATTTTATCCAATGCTGGCAATACTGACACCTTTATTGATTCGGTTTCTGCCAATTTTCATCAAGCGGGCAAAGCAGTTACAGGCTATTTGCACACTTCGCCAGAATTTGCCATGAAGCGACTGCTTGCCACATGGCAAGTACCAATTTATCAACTGTGCCAAGTATTTCGTGATAATGAGCGTGGCTCTCGACATAATATAGAATTCACCATGCTTGAATGGTATCGTCCAAATTTTGACCTTGATGCCCTTGCTGATGAATTGGGCGAGCTGATTGGCATTATTTTTGACAAGAAAATTCAATTTAAAAGACTGACATACAAAGAGAGCTTTGCATCACTTGGCATTCACCCCTTTACAAGCAGTATTGATGAACTGCAACAATGTGCATCATCACATGACATCATGCTTGATATGGGCGACGACAGGCAAGGCTGGCTAGACTTACTTTTTAGCCACCTGATTGAGCCAAACTTGGGCAAAGACTTGCCCACACTGCTCACAGATTATCCGCCTGCAACCGCTGCTCTTGCTAAGACTGTGCATGACGATGATGGACATTTGGTTGCCAAACGATTTGAACTGTATATTGATGGTCTTGAGATTGCCAACGCTTATGACGAGCTTGCTGACGGCAAAGAGCTGTTGGCCAGATTTCATGCAGACAATGCCGAGCGTAGCAAGCTTGGCAGACCCATCATGCCAATTGACCTTAATCTGATCCATGCCTGCGACAATCTGCCTGCGTGCAGTGGCATCGCCCTTGGCATAGACAGACTATTTATGGTCAGTCAAAAATTAACCGACATCAAGCACGCCATCGCCATCACAACAGATCATGCTTAAAAATTTTCAAACACAAATTGTTTTTCAACACAAATTGTTTGGTTGTATGCCCATACTAGACCATTTATGATCATTGAATGTTGTGCCATCATTTTTGCCAATAAGTAACATACCAAAGCCTAAAAACGCATTTGACACACTGATCAGTGTCAGTCTCCGAGTAACTTTTTTGCCCATTCAATCATGGGTAAATCCACCATTTTTCCTTGTACAGAAAAAACGGCCTGTCCAGTTTGTTGGTGTGTTTTTAGTACTTGTCTGGCTAGGTTAAGTGTATCTTCATTGGGTTTGGTAGCATTTTTAACAGGGCCGATTTGCTTTGGGTGTATCAGTAGCTGTCCACCAAAGCCAAAATTTTGGGCGTATTTAGCAAAATTTGCCACGCCATCACCATCATGAAAATCCGCAAAAATCGTCTCAATCGGCGGATTTAAGCCATTGATTGCTGAATGCAACAACAAATCCATGCGAATCTTGTCGAGTACCACTTTTGCCGATGGCGTACCAAGCATCATGCCGAGCGACTTTGTTAAATCCAAACAGCCATAGGTCATGGCACAAAGTCCTTTTGCGGTGGCAATTTCACCAATATTAAGTACGCCCTTGGCAGTTTCAACAACAGCAATGATAGGCAAACCAATCGCTTGATGCAAAGCGGTGATGGACAATGCAGATTCAACCTTTGGTAACAGCACACCTTGTACATGGCATAAGTTTTTAATGAGTGATATGTCGTGAGCATAATCGGTTGTGTGTGCTGCATTGATGCGTAGCCAGTAAGGACGCTTGGTAATTTTATCAAAATCTGCCAAGTCTTGGCGTGCAAGGGCTTTTTGTGCTGATGCCACCGCATCTTCAAGGTCAATGATGACAATATCAGCACCGCCATCAAATGCCTTTTGCACCCTATCTAAGCGAATGGCAGGAACAAAAAGATAGGCTGTAAAATTTAAAATCATGATAATACCCCCTCTACAAACATCGCAAGGCCCAAAATTCAAACGCCCAATCCTAAAACGGCCATTATAGCACAACCCATCAACAGTAGAGATTATAAAGATCATCAGACCCAGTGTTTTTGATTAATCATTAAAAAATAGTACCGCCAAAATAGTTTTCATCAACCCCCTTTGGCAACATCAAAGTATAACCTTAAGATTAAGATTGTGCTTTGTTACAAGTCGGCTCAAATTTTGTGGTAAAATAAGGCAGACAAGCTGTGCAAAATTTTATGTCGTCAGGTCAGCAGCAGATTTAATATTTTTCTATTAAGCACTTAATTTTGGTGCTTAGCCGATTAGGCTTTTAATCTTTTTTTGTGAAACTTCCATGCTAGACATCGCCAAATACCCTTTTTCTACTTATAAAAAAGAGCTAAATGTCTTAATTTCTCTTGCCTTACCAATGCTTCTTGCACAAGTTGCACAAATGGGAACCAGTTTTGTTGATACGATTATGGCAGGCGGTGCTGGTAAAGGTGACTTGGCAGCAGTAGCTCTGGGCAGCAGTTTGTTTGGCACTGTATATGTCTCCTTGCTCGGCGTGATGGTAGCACTCAATCCAATGATTTCCCAACAGTACGGGGCAAAACAAACCAACCAAATTGGTGAAATGGGTCGCCAAGGCCTGTGGTATGGACTTATTACAGGCATTTTAGGAATGCTCATCATGTGGGTGGCCATCACGCCATTTAAGGCATTTTTTGATCTAAGCACACAGACTTTAAGCATCACTGAAAACTACCTATGGTTTGTTGGTCTTGCCATGCCTGCCGCCATGATTCATCGTGGACTACACGCCTATGCGTCAAGCCTTAATCGACCAAGAGCGATTATGATTGTCAGCTGGATTTGTTTTGTCATAAATATTCCACTAAATTGGGTGTTTGTGTACGGTAAATTTGGTATGCCCGCCTTGGGCGGTGCAGGCTGTGGACTTGCAACCGCCATTGTTTTTTGGCTAAATACCCTCATTCTTGCCATCTACATCGCCAAAGACCGTTATTTCAAGCCTTTTGGTTTGATGGATAAATTCAGCCCACCCAATCTAAAAACACTCATCGAAATTACACGGCTGGGTCTACCAATTGGCCTATCATTTCTGGTTGAGGTCAGTTTGTTTACCTGTATCATGTTTTTTGTGGCACGGCTCAAAGGTGATTCGTCTGGCACAACCGAAGACTATGTTGCTGCCCAACAGATCGCCATCAGCCTAACCTCGCTCATCTTCTTGTTGCCACAAAGCCTCGGCATTGCAAGCACAGTGCGTACAGGATTTTATCTGGGGCAAGGCAGACCACATCGTGCTCGTTATGCTTCTGGAGTGGCAGTTTTGAGTGGGATTTTCATGTCATTTGCAACAGCAACACTTCTTATTGGCTTGCGTTATCCACTTGCCCAGATGTATACTGACGATTTGGCGGTCATCAGCATTGCTGCGACAGTCTTATTGTTTGCCGCTGCTTTTCAATTGGCAGATGCAGTTCAATGTGTAGCAAGCAGTTCTCTGCGTGGTTACAAGGTAACCAACATACCAATGATGATTCACTTGGTGTCTTTTTGGGGCTGTGGACTCGCTCCAGGCTATCTGATGGCATTTCATTATGACATGGGAATTTATGGCTTTTGGACAGCACTTGTTGTCTCATTATCTGTTGCTGCAATTTGTCTGACTTGGTATCTTGAAAAACACAGCAAAAAAGTCATCAATATTTAAAAGCCTCAACAACAAGCCTAACATCAAAGAAATGACACCTTTAAATTAACATGGGTTTTTTACCCACATTCACCATCTATGAAGCAGGTTTTTTGCATGAAACAATCCGCCAAATTCATCATCACTCTAACCATTTTTGGCATATCCACACACGCCTTGGCAAACGATTTGCCCAATCTGTCAAACACGCATTTTCAGCAGTGCCTAGACAACCTAAAAAACTCGTCTGCTTTTCGTGGTATTTCTGACGCAACTTTTGAAGCCTATCGCCCCAGTGAACCCGACCCAACAGTCATTCGCTCCTTAAACCATCAGCCAGAATTTAAAAAAGATATTTGGGATTATCACGCATCTTTGGTTGATGCCGAGCGAGTCATCGCTGGATTGCAAGCCAAAGCTGAACAATCCCAAGTCCTGAGCCAAATCTACGCTCGCTATGGCGTACAACCTGAACATGTGCTTGGCGTATGGGGTGTAGAGAGCAATTTTGGCACAACATTAGGTGGTAAAAATTTATTTAGCAGTCTTGCGACACTCTCATGCTTTGATCGCCGTCAAAATTATTTTCGTAAAGAATTCGCCAACGCTCTTAGAATTGTCCAAAATGGCGACATTCAACCACAGGATATGACAGGCTCATGGGCGGGGGCATTTGGTCAGACACAATTCATGCCCAGCACCTTTTTAGAATTGGCAGTAGATTTTGATGGCGATGGTCGCAAAGATTTGGTAAATAGCAACGCTGACGCATTGGCCAGTACCGCCAATTTTTTGTCCAAGCGTGGCTATCGAGCTGGAGAACCTTGGGGTTATGAAGTCAAACTTAATGGTTATCTGGGTGCAAGCGGACGCACCGCCAAAAAAAGCATGGATTATTGGCAAAATCAAGGCATCACTTTACCAGATGGTCGCCCTTTGCCAAACAATATGGCATCAGCAGGCCTATTGCTACCAGCAGGCATCAACGGTCCTGCATTTTTAGTGGGTAAAAATTTTGATACTTTTTATAGCTATAATGCGTCAGAAAGCTATGCACTGGCGATTGCACATTTGGCCACTTTGATTGAAACCAACAGCACCAATACCAATTTTGCAACCCCTTGGCCAACCGATGACCCAGGCATCAGCCGCCGTGAAGCCAAAGAGATTCAACAAGCACTAATGATGGCAGGATACGACATTGGCAACATTGACGGCATCATCGGTGATAATACTCGCCGTGCTATCATGAGCTATCAAAGCAAAGTTGGCGTTTTACCAGATGGTCGGGCAGGCAAAAAATTTCACCGCTTAATCACAAGTCAAATAAACATCTTACCCACCAACCCAACAACGCCTGACACCATGCCATATCAAGTACCAGTAAGCAAAATACCAAGTACGCATCAGGTTGCCACACCCATCAAAAGCATCGTTCCAAAAACTTACCGCCGTGTGGTAAACGCTGATGGCACAATATCACTTGTGCCAAGCCAATGATTATTCAGCAGTTAAAAACTCATCAGTTAAAAAAACAAAAACCCAGTCAAGCGATTGGGTTTTTGTTTGTATTTATGCAACTTTAATGTTTAAATTGATGTTTAAATTTGCAAGATGAGCATAGCCCATGTTTGCATTTATCTACATATTTAAGTATCTAAGTATTTAAGAACAATCACTCATCTTCTTTATCATCATCCCATTTGGCATAGGTTTTTGATGGGTCAATGCCCTGCGACTTTAAATAAGCAACCTGTTCTTCTAGCGTACGAGATTTCTCAGCATCACGCATACTTTCTTCTAATTTATCAAATTTAACAATTTCTTGGGCTATTTCTTGGCTTGGTTGGGCATCTGACATGACTTTTTCCTTATTTGGCAAATAAAACATCTCATCATTAGACCAAATTTTGTCATAAATTACAATACCCTCAATCCAAAAAGACAGTGTATTTGACATCAATATCATTTTGATTGGTCATCTTGATTGGGTTGGCCGACCATGTCTTGGCAAATGATTTGATGATTTGTTGGGCGGTACTTGACTCTCATTGATTTTTATCCATCGGCAAAAAGTCATGACCAACAAAATCCACAGGCTCATCAATCAACCCTGCCACTGTCGCTGCAAGTCTATCATCAAAGCGACTGGCATAAAAAGTCAAAGGGATATTTTTGGGTGTGCTTGCCTCAATTTGAAGTGCCACAAGTAAGGATTTGGCTCTTTTGGCAATCGCCACGCCAGAATCCACCAAAGCAATTGGCAAACACTCTTTATCAATATACGCTTGTATAAAATCCTTAAAAAATGGATAATGCGTACAGCCAAGCACAATCACATCTACCCCTTCACTTGCCCAGATTTTTACCTGCCCAATCAGCAACTTAGCAACTTGTGAATCAATAGGCATGCCATTTTCCACCCAAGGGACAAGTCGTGGCTCAAAGTGTTTATACACATCAACACCAGCAGGCATGGCAATGTCCTTAATGACCTCATTTAACAAGTAGCCTTGCAAAGTAGCTTGGGTGGCAAGTACGGCAATTTTTTTGGTCTTTGTCATGGTGCAAGCAGGCTTCACCGCAGGGACAAGCCCTATAATCGGCACATGGCATCGTTGTCTGATTGCAGGCAACGCATGGGCGGACGCACTGTTGCAAGCAATGATAATCATCTTACAGCCCTGCTCGCACAGTCTTGCCACCACCTGCAATGTCAAAGACAAAATCTCATCACCGAGCTTGTTGCCATATGGCACATTAGCAGTATCGGCATAGTAAATAAAACGCTCATTGGGCAAAATCGTCTTTAAATGCCGATACACCGACAAACCACCCACGCCAGAATCAAACACACCAATCGGTGCAGTGTCTGGATCATCAATAAAATCTGAGTGTTGGTTAATCATCACTCATCTCCGCCTGCACACTGTGTATTTTGCCACCACTTGTTAGGTTAAGCACCGCTTTACCATCTATTTCCGACAGCTCACCCATCTCTATCAAATGATATAGCACATTAGCACCAATGCGTGCAGTCAGTTTAAATCTGGTGTCAAGATACAATCGATGTTCCACCCGCCCTTCTTTGACAAAGTCTTTAAAATACAAAGGCTTGTCATCAAGGACAATCTGATCCCCATTGGTCGTACCAAAAACAATCCAATCCACACCCTCTTGCTGGATTTTATCCACTTTATTGATGAATAATGGCACATCCTCAACCTGTATGCGATATAAATCGCTTGGAGTTTTTAAAAAATACGCCCGCTGACCATTTTCAACCTGACCCCATAAAACGCTGGCAAACAAATCAACAAGTGACTGCCTGGTCATTTTTGAGCCTTCGTGATACCAATCGCCATTATCCTTGATAAAAATGTCAAAATCATGGATTCTTGTGGGTTGCCACCTGTCAAGTGGCGGAATTTTTCGTTGATCGCCCTTTGGAGCAATGGCAGAAATAAATTCACTCAAATCATTGTTTTTATTAGTAATTTTTTGATTATTTTTGTATGGATTATCGCCATTTGTTATCATTAGCCCATCTCTATTCGTCGCTCTTTTTTTGGTCATCAATAATGAGTATTCATACAACATCATTGCCCAATTTTGCTGATAATTGTAGCTTAATTGTTCCCAAAAAAGCAATGATTGTCTAATTTTCACACCAAAACTGGGTGGGTTGTACTGCCAAATCACAATTTATGATAATTATTGACTTGTTTAATTCATTAAGATTGGTAAAATATAACAAAATTTGATTGACAAGCATTGCTTTTGATAGCATTCATTTCTATCAGCCAGATGAGCGTGATTTTTTATCTTTTTTAAAGTCTTTTCGTTACCAAAATCAAGCCAACAGCCAATAGGACAACTTATGCAAAATATACAAAGAGAATCGATGGAATTTGATGTCGTGATTGTCGGTGGCGGACCCTCTGGTCTGTCGGCAGCAATTCGCCTAAAACAGCTTGCCAATGATGCTGGCATGGACGATTTCATGGTCTGCGTGGTAGAAAAAGGCTCAGAATTTGGTGCACACATCTTATCTGGGGCAATCATGGAAACTCGTGCGCTTGATGAGTTATTGCCCAACTGGAAAAACATGGACGCACCCATCACAGTACAGGCAAAAGAAGATCGTGTTTATCTGATGCCAGATGATAAAAAAGCCATACAAGCCCCAAGTTGGGCCATACCTAAGCCACTACACAATGATGGTAATTACATCGTCTCACTTGGTAATGTCGTGCGTTGGCTTGCTGCTCGTGCCGAAGAGATGGAAATCATGCTATTTCCAAGTTTTACCGCCAGTGAAATTCTTTATAATGACGACGGCTCAGTCAAAGGAATTTGTACAGGTGATATGGGTGTAGATGCCCAAGGCAACGCCAAATCATCATTTGAGCCTGGCTATGATTTACTTGCTAAATACACCATCTTTGCTGAAGGCTGTCGTGGACATTTGGGCAAACGCTTAATCAGCCGATTCCATCTTGATAAAGGCAAAGACCCACAGCATTATGGGATTGGCTTAAAAGAGTTGTGGGAGATTGATGCCGACAAACACGAACAAGGTGTCATCATGCACGGTACAGGCTGGCCACTATCCGAAACAGGTGCAACAGGTGGTTGGTTCTTGTATTTTGCCGAAGATAATCAGGTAAGTTTTGGTTTGATTTGCGACTTATCTTACACCAATCCATACTTTTCACCATTTGATGAACTGCAACGCCTAAAATTACACCCCACCATTCGTCCAATTTTAGAAGGTGGTAAACGCCTATCTTATGGTGCAAGAGCCTTAGTTAAAGGTGGTCTTAACAGCCTACCAAAATTAACTTTTGCAGGTGGTGTGTTGATTGGTGATGATGCAGGTTTTTTAAACCCAGCAAAACTAAAAGGCACACACACTTCAATGAAATCAGGCATGATTGCTGCCGAAAGTATTTTTACCGCCATCAAGGCAGGTCGCTTGCATGATGAGGTCAGTGAATATCAGACAAATTTTGAAAATTCATGGCTGTTTGAAGACGCACACAACGCTCGTAATTTTGCCCCAGCCATTCATCGCATGGGAACATTGATGGGCGGTGCTTTTACTTTTGTTGAACAAAACTTATTTAAAGGCAAACTGCCTTTAACCATCAATGACAATACGCCAGATTACAAAACATTGGATAAATCCGATCACGCTTTTCAACCTGACTATCCAAAACCAGATGGTAAGCTGACTTTTGATAAGCTGTCTTCTGTATTTATTTCTAATACCAATCACGCCGAAGACCAGCCATGCCATCTCAAATTGACCGACCCAAGCGTGCCTATCAGTCAAAACCTACCGCTATATGCCGAGCCAGCTCAACGCTACTGTCCTGCTGGCGTCTATGAAGTGGTGGCAGATGATACCACACCAAAGGGGGTAAGATTTATCATCAATAGCCAAAACTGCGTACACTGCAAAACCTGCGACATCAAAGACCCAAGCCAAAACATCACTTGGACAACGCCAGAAGGTGGTGGTGGTCCCAACTATCCAAATATGTAAACCAAGCCACCAAAAAAAAGCCAAGTCGTACACTTGGCTTTTTTTAAGCGCCATCACAAACTTAACAAACAAAATTGGTGTATTATTTAGACTTACAAAACTGCAGATAAAGTGCAGGTTTAGCATACGCCACCCACCATAAAATCAAATAGTTGCTTTGTCTTACGCCATCAAAAAATCGCACTTATTTTGTATGTCTTTTTAATATCGGCTATTTGGCTTGTTCAAGCATATAATCTACCGCAGCATAAACTTCAGCTTCTGACACCGCACCAACAGCTTGGGCTGGCATTTTATTAAAACCCTTGGCAGAGTGCTGATGCAAGGTATCAATGCCTTTTTCTAGGCGTTTTGCCCATTCGGCCTTATTGGTCAATTTGGGTGCATCTAATAATCCTTGACCATGGCAGACTTTACAAGTCTGCTCATAGCGTTTTTTACCCTCTTCAATGGATAGTGCTTTGACGGGTTCATTGTCAGCACCAATGCTCTTTTTGGTAGCATCACCAATTTCTTTTGTTGTTACTTCTGGTATTGTCGGTTCTTGGGCCAATTGTTTATTTTCATCTGGTATCTTTTGGACTGCAACAGACTTGTCAGGCTCTGCTGGTGCATTTGCTTTGTCATTGCACGCAGTCAGTGCCAAAAATATTGCCAACATAGGCACGATAGAAAAACTTTTAGCTGGGTATTGCATATTGCCTCGCTATTTTTAATACAAACCTAATACCAGTAATATACCTAATTTTTATAAGGATTTACAGTTAATAATACTATCATCTTTCTTGATTGTATCAATTTCTTTAATGCCTACCCCGACCAACTCCTAATAAACCAACCCCCAGGCAAATAATCACCGCTATATACAAAGCCTGTGCCAGTAGCCCTTGCATACTTGGATAAAAGCCTGCCCATGCCACACTTGGCAAGTCTATCGTGGTGCGTGGTAAATGATTGGTTAATTGCAACGCCGAAATACTCACGCCTAAAATCTTAAAGCCTAAAAAATAAATCGTTGCTGTCAAAATTTTAAACAAAAGCGGAATGGGTAATTTGACAGATGTTTTGAATAATATCACAGCAACCACCGCCAAAATCACCAATGCCATCGCAATGCCGAGCAAAAAATCACTCATCATAATCTTTGGCAAAATCCCCACATAAAATAAAATCGTCTCTGCCCCTTCTCGGAATACCGATAAAAAAGCCAATAAAAACAATGAGATAAAGCTACCTGTTGTCATGGCACGCCCAAGCTCATTTTGGATATAGCGATTCCACGCTTTGATGTTTGATTTTGAATGTAGCCATGCCCCCACGCCCATCATCATCACAACCGCCACAATGCCAATCACACCCTCCAAAGTCTCACGGTTTGCCCCACTTGCCACCTGTGGAAATAGTTGGTAAAGTGCGACCGCCCCTGCGATACTGCCCAATAATCCCAAACCAACACCGCCATACACCCATTTTTTGCCACGCTTTTGACCACTGGCATTTAGGGCGGTGATTAAAGCCATGACTATCAATAATGCCTCTAAACCCTCACGAAGCAAAATCAACATACTGTCAATAGCCGTATAGTGAGCCGTTGGGTTAATTGCTTTTAAATCATTGATAATATTAGATAATTTTTCTTGACTTGGCTTATCGCCTTTTGCCATAATCATTGGGATTTGGCTTTCAATTTGGGCATACAAAGCAGGATTGCGAGTAGCAACATCGCCTTCAAACACCACCCAACTGGCGATAAATTCAGAGAGCCTATTTTGCCCATCTGCCAGTTTGCCATTTTCAAAATCTGCTAGCCCTTGTTCTAATAACCCAATGCCGTATGCCAAATTGACACCATCAGCCAGTTTGGGCTCGTCTATTGGTTGATTGTTAATATAGCTTTCAATGGTTGCCTGCAATGTGCTAAATTGGCTATCCATAGCGGTGATATGTTGCGTTTCTATCGCCACTCTCAGCAATGCCATAGCGGTCTCAATCGCCCCATAATGCGACTTTTGTGTATTTCTGACCACTCGCTCATTAGCAACCCACACTCGGTTGAATGTATCATAGGCTTGTCGCAATTTTTCCACATCGCTATCTGTTTTAAAATCATCAATCGCCTTTGCCAATATGGTAGTGGCAGGACGGATTTTTTTAGCAAATCGCACATTCGCCTGCGTGTAGTCTACAGGGTTTTGGGCTTTTTCAAGGGCGTATAAAGCGGTTGATAGTTCGCTTAGATTGGTTTTGTTTGGGTGGTTTAGTGCATTTTTAAACGCAAGTACAACCGTATTTTTTAAGTCTTGATGTTTGTCGTCAATGCTTAAGTTTTGAAAATTTTGGTAAAGTCCGTCAAGCTCGGCTTTTGCTTTATCAATTTTGGCATGATTCACCAAACTCATGGCATCAGAAACGCCCACAAAAATAGGCGAAAAATTAACTTTGTCGGATTGGGTTTCGGTAAAAACGGGCGATGTGTCGGATTGATTGGCAAATGTTGGATTAGTCGCACATACAGCTAAGCCCAATACTAGCGAAGTCAAAAATTTTTTCATTGTTGTAGCCATAGGTGCATCATGTCTTTAAGTTGGTTATTTGTATGGTTGTCATGGTACTGACAAATTTTTTTTATGAATTGTTTTAAAGCATATTTATTGGTATGTTAAAAACCAATCATTCAAAAAGAGACTGCCCCAAATATTCCCCTTGGGTAACCCCACCAAAACAGGCAAACAAGCCAGAGCCGATGTGGGTGGTGTATTCGGTCATTTTATCTTTGTTACCAAAAGCAGATTGAATGGCAGAAAACTGCATGGGATTTTTTTGAAAACTGATAAACAAAAGCCCTGCATCAAACTGCCCATGTACAATGCCACTGCTATACGAATACGAACGCCTTAGCATTTGCAATCCTGTGCGATTAGCCAGCCCTGCATGGCTGACTTCGCCGACAATCAGATTGCCTTTATCGTCTTTTGCATGGATATCAAGTGCATCAAACTCGTCCGTTTTGCCAATACTCGCCCCACTCGCTCGGTGTCGCCCAAAGGTGTCATCTTGTCCAACAAGGCTTGTCCTGTCCCATGTTTCAAGGTGCATTTGGATTAGGCGGACAACCAAATACGAGCCATTTTGAAACACGCCATTATCAATCCACAGCCATTTATCAGGGTTTTGCATGGTTGTTTTATTAGCAGTGCCGTCTTTGAACGCAAATAGATTGCGTGGTGTTTGATGACCGCTATCAAAGCTATTAAACCCTGCCTGCGACCATTTCATGGTGATAAGCGAGCGAGCCTGACGGACAAGTTGTCGCACAGCATGAAAGGCAACTTGTGGGTCTTCAGAACACGCCTGTATGCAAATATCTCCGCCTGACAATTCATCTTTGATTTGGTCTCGTGGGAATTTTGGCAACTCACTAAATTCTGGCGGTGCTTTATGCTCCAAATTTAATTTTTTTAAAAATGTAGGACTGATGCCAAAAGTAAGCGTTAGCCCATACGCCCCTAGGCTATCAGTCTCACCTGTATCGGCTGGTGGTAGGTGCGGATTATTACCATAAGGTTTGATGTTCTCGCCATTCATCAGTTTTACCGAATAATCCGTCCAATCTTTAAACATTTGGCGAATCTCATCAACATTCTTACTATGCAAATCGGCAACCAAAAAATACACATGGCGTTGTACAGGCGTTGTGATGCCTGATTGATGTTTTCCAAAAAATTCATACCTTAAATCCGCCAAACAGTGGCCATTGAGTACTTTTTCGGTCGCATTTTCATGCTTTTTTGCTTGATTTTGCCCCACATTTTTAGCACAACCAGCCAAACCCGTCATGGTCAATAAACTTGCGGTTTTCAAAAAATTTCTACGGCCATTCATTATTTTTTCCATCTGTACAATAAAACCATATCATAAAACCACACAAAAAAGCACCAATAATCACAATTATCAGTGCTTTTTTCGCATCGCATCATATCACTGCATCACAACGCCCATTTGGGCAAGTGGCTCACCTAACTTATTGACACTCTCCGCCAATGCGTCAATTTCAGCCTTGCTTAATTCATCATAATTTTTATAATGCTTATCATCAATTTTATGAGCATCAAGAAGTTTGTGCACCTCGGTAAATTTAGTCTTCAATTCTACCACAAGTTCAGGATTTTTCTTTTCAATAGCAGGGGCTAAAATCTCAAAAATCTTTTCCGCCCCTTCAATATTTGCCTTAAAGTCATAAAGGTCCGTTTTTGAAAAAATCTCCTCCTCTCCTGTAATTTTTGTTGTAGTCACTTCATTTAACAAATCCACAGCACCTTGAACCATCAGCATGGGAGTAACCTCAGCCGTTGGTATTTTCGCCTTTAATTCTTTGACATCAGCAACAAGCTGATCGCCCAATTGCTCTGTTCCCTTGGTGGTGTTTTGTGTCCATAGGATTTTTTCAATGGCGTGATAGCCCGTCCATAACTCGTCTTTTTCAAGGTCGGCCTCACGGTTGTCAATGCGTGGATCAAGGTCGCCAAAGCTTTCAGCAATCGGCTCGGAGCGTTCAAAAGACATGCGTGCCAATGGATAAAAAGCCTTAGCTTCATCTAATTTACCCTCTTTTAACAGAGCAACAAATCTTTCAGTATCCACAACCAGCTGATCAATTTGAGTCTGCACCCACGCTTTATATTCAGCCGTTTCAGCAGACAAATGAGCACTATTTTCAGAGACTTCGGCTGGCTGTTCAGCCAAAGACTTAGACTCATCCGACTGTTTGTCACCACAAGCGGTTAAAGCAAGTGTGGCCGTCAATGATAATACCAGCAATTTTGGTGCTTTCATGAAAAATACCTTATAAAAAAATCCATCAGATAAAAAATAAATAATAACAATTCTTATTAAAATTATACACTTTATTTGATGGTTTGGCAATATACATTTTTGCACAAACACACTTTAATACACTGTTTACCACTTCATCATGATTGGCAAAAATTTATCTTTATAGACAGCCCATCGTCTTTTATCCAAAAAAGCAAAAAGAATGTGATAAAACCTTTATCTTAAAAAAAGATAGGACAGTCTTTTTTAAGATTTTACCAGCCTAAATGATATCAAAAGCCAAATACAAAAACCCCAAATCAAACGACTTAGGGTTAAATTTGCAATACAAATGGTCTTTAAACCATTGATGGCATCAGCAAATTAGTACTTGCGTACAGTGCGAACTTGCTCACGCCATACTTTTTTCTTGTAACGCTTGACCGCAGCAGCTTTTTTACGCTTACGCTCTTGGGTTGGTTTTTCAAAAAATTCTTTTTTGCGTACATCAGCCAAAACACCTGCTTTTTCACAAGCACGCTTAAAACGACGAATTGCAATATCAACTGGTTCGTTTTCTTTCACCTTAACAGAAGGCATAGTTACTCCTAATACAAGACAAGTGGCATCGATTAGGCTGTATTATATTATATAGCGTCACGGTCTTGGGCGTGGGCATCAGCTCAAATCGGAACAAAAAATCCGCAACAGCGGCCATCATCTTGGTATTTGGTTTTAAAAAAATTAAGCAAAAATCACCAAGATAATCTTCGTATTATAAATGATACAAAGCTAAATTACAACTCAAATTTTTAACACTCAGCACAAAAAAATAGACACACTCGCCCAATAGCTTATTTTTTCTGTTCTGTAGTGGCTGTATCGGCATCAGCTGTGGTGGCCGTACTTGCACCTGATGTTTGAGCAAAGGTTGGTTGGCCATGGTCATCAAACTTTATCTCCTCAGCTTTTGGTGCCTTAGCCAACGCAACTTCTTTGGCTTCTGCCAGCTTATCTACGGCTTGTACATGCTCATGTTTGTTGCCACAGGCTGTCAATAATACGGTGGCAATTACAACTACCAATGATTGAATTTTCATAATAATATCTCCTAGCTTTTAAAACATTAAGCGGTCGGTCAGTTAAGTTTATTGGTTTTATTACTTAAAACGCCAGATACAATTTAATCAGTCAAGCGTTATTTTTTACCAAATAAACACATTGCAATAATGCTTTTATTATGCCATAAAATGGCACAATTTTCATAACATTTGGTAAATCACTACCAAAATTTACAAATTTTTTGTAAAAAACTTCGTATAATAAGCATGAAATTAATAACCAATGCGGTTTTGGAGTTTTATGGCAAATGGCAATTTATTGATACTTATTGATGACATTAGCATGATTTTAGATGATGTGGCAATGATGACAAAACTTGCTGCTAAAAAAACGGCGGGCGTGTTGGGCGATGATCTTGCATTAAATGCTCAACAAGTTGCTGGTGTGCGTGCCGACCGAGAGCTTGCAGTCGTCTGGGCGGTAGCAAAAGGTTCGTTCATCAATAAGCTCATATTGGTGCCTGTCGCTCTCATCATTAGTGATGTTGCTGCTTGGTTAATCACACCACTGCTCATGATTGGCGGATTGTTTTTATGTTTTGAAGGTGCAGAAAAGATAGTGCATAAATTTGCCCCACAGCTGTTACCCCACGATTTAGATGATGATGAAGCACACCACAAACGCCTTATGGCCAATGCTAATGAATCGGTAGATTTGGTTGCTTTTGAAAAAGCAAAAATTAAAGGTGCGATTCGTACTGACTTCATTTTATCTGCTGAAATTGTGGTGATTTCTCTTGGGGTGATGACCGCCAGCACCTTGCAGACCAAAGCCATATCATTAACTGCCATTGCCATTTTAATGACCATCGGTGTGTACGGCTTGGTCGCTCTCATCGTAAAGATTGACGACATAGGATTAAAGCTGACCCATAGCCCCAACCAAGGTGTTCAAAAACTAGGGAGTGCTTTGCTTAACTTTACCCCAAAATTGATGAGTTTTTTATCCATTGCAGGTACATTTGCCATGTTTTTGGTTGGTGGTGGTATTTTGGTACATGGTATTGATATCTTGCACCACCAAGCCAAAGATTTGGCACTGTTGTCTGGCGTGCTTGGCGGTTTGACCGAGAGTCTATATAATGGCATGATTGGCTTGATTGCAGGGTTGATTAGCTTAATGTTTTATATAGGGGTCAAAAAATTGAAGGGCAAAGCTACCTGCTGATTTTTTTGGCAGTTTTTAAATCATTATAGCCTTTTTACAATCCATGCATAGCCTTGTTGATAACAGGTAAATCTTAGCCAGTTTTTCGGTAGATTGCTCATGACGATTTTGCCTGTTGGCGGCTCTTTAATGACTTTTGGCGGTATGATTTGTAATTCATCACAGATAAATGTCATCACATCAAGACTTGTTGCGGGACAAAAGTCTGTCGCCAAATACAACGACTTTGGCTTATCACTTAATAAAATTTGTACCAACACCGCCACCAAGTCCATATCCATGATGCGATTGGTATAGTGCTTATTTGCCACACCATCAGTGTGGGCTGATTTGGCAAGACGAATCATATACTGCCGACTCTCACCATAGATACCGCTTGGGCGAACGATGACAGCTTTATCACCAAAGGCTTGAACAAGAATATTTTCAGCATCAAGCAAAATCCTGGCAGTTGGCGAAGTGGGGTTGGCGGGCGAATATTCATTGACGACTTGCCCATCATTCTCACCATAAACAGCAGTCGATGAGACAAATAGTATTTGACGAAGGTTTGGCAATTTCTCCATCATGCCTGCCAAATGCTGACAAATCGCAAGATAACTGCCTTGATAGGCCTGCACTTTATCGCTCACATCATCAGATGGCGTGATAATAATAGCAATGTGCGTAAAGCCTTGCAGATCATTGTCGGTTAAGTCCAATGCGTCCATCTGCCAATGTGTGATATTCTTATGCACATCATCATAAATTTTAGGCGTACGAGAAACCCCTACCACAGAGCAATGCCTTGCCAGCTCAGTGGTCACAGCCTGCCCAATGCTACCTTGCCCAATGATGAGACATTTTGTCATTTTTATTGCTCTCTTTTACTTTTTTTAAAAAAAACTTAGTTAAAAAACACCCAAAGTACAAGCACCATCTGCTTGACGATGATTTTACCAAAAATGAGGTGCGTACAGGCAACTGACATATTCAACAGCCCAATTCGCACAATATCATCTATAACTCATATCAGTGGCAGTACACATTCTTACCAACAACAAACTCAAAGGTAACAACCAAGAAAAATGTTTGGCATTCATCATGATTTGAGCTAAAATAAAAATCCAGCTTAGTATATCATCATCATGAACCATTTCACCATAAAAAACGGCATACTGCACGGTGCAGAGTTCATCGCATCACCTAATTTCAACGCACGCCCCACCAAACATGGCAGTCCCACCATTGATGGCATTGTCATTCATAATATCAGCCTACCACCCAGCCAGTTTGGGCAAACGGATAAAAATGGCGTTCATTTTGTCAAAGCATTTTTTCAAAATCGGCTAAATACAGACGACCATGCGTATTTTGCCACCATTGATAAGTTGGAAGTTTCTGCTCATTTATTCATTGAAAGAGATGGAGCGGTAACTCAGTTTGTCAATTTCAATGACAGAGCATGGCACGCAGGTCAATCATATCATCTTGGGCGAGGCAATTGTAATGATTTTACCATTGGCATTGAGCTAGAAGGCGATGATTTTTCACCATTTACAGATGCTCAATATGCAACACTTACCCAAATCATCTGTGCCATTTATCAAGCGTATCCAAACACCAAAAGGCATTTGATGGGGCATAGCGACATTGCCCCAAATCGCAAAACCGACCCTGGTGAATTTTTTGATTGGGTGAAATTACGAGCCATGGTGGATAAAGCTCATCAAAAAAACAAATATCAATAATGCATTGGGCTGACAAGACAAACAGTCATCAATTTTTCATAAGTATATAAGTATAAAAGCACAAAATCCATTATAATAAGCACTCTTTTATAATCAGAATCACACTATGGCCAAATCTCAGCTTTTTCGCTCCACGATGGTCGTCAGCTCCATGACCATGCTCTCTCGCATATTGGGTTTGGTGCGTGATGTCGTGCTGATGAGTGTATTTGGGGCAGGCGGACTCATGGACGCATTTTTAGTAGCGTTCAAAATCCCCAATTTTTTAAGACGATTGTTTGCAGAAGGAGCATTTTCCCAAGCATTCGTACCTGTCTTATCTGAATACAAACAGCAACGCACACTCAGTGATGTGCAGATTCTCATCAGCCAAGTTTCTGGGGTGTTAAGCCTGATTTTACTTATCCTGACGGTGGCTGTTATTGCATTTGCACCCTTTGTTGTACAGGTGTTTGCCCCAGGCTTTCATAGTGATGCGGTAAAGTTTAACACCGCTACCGACCTACTTCGTCTCACTTTTCCCTACCTGCTATTTATCTCAATGACAGCATTTTTTGGCAGTATTTTGCAAAGCTATGGTCGTTTTGCAGCACCTGCCTTTGCACCTGTATTGCTCAATATTTGCATGATTGTAGGGGCATTATTCTTCGCACCATTACTCAATACACCAATCATGGCATTGGGCTACGCCGTCGCCATTTCTGGCATTTTACAATTGGCCATTCAACTGCCGCAGCTTCATCAACAAAAGTTACTCATCACCCCAAAAATAAATTTCAAACACGAAGGCGTGAATCGCATTTTAAAGCTTATGTTACCAGCCATCTTTGGTGTCTCAGTAACGCAAATCAACCTATTATTAAACACCGCTTTTGCTTCTTTAATGATGAGTGGCTCGGTATCATGGCTATATGCAGCGGAGCGACTGAGCGAACTGCCCTTAGGTCTGATCGGTGTGGCAATCGGTACAGTCATTCTACCAAGCCTATCATCTAGCCATGCCAAATCTGATGATGCAGTTTTCAAAAAAACCCTAGACTGGGCAGCACGCCTCATCATTTTAATTGGCCTGCCTGCTTCTTTGGCGATGTTTATACTCTCAGATGTGCTGATGAATGCACTATTTGTGCGTGGTGAATTTAGCCAGAACGATGCAGTGATGAGTGGCTTTGCCCTAAAAAGTATGGCAGGAGGCATTTTAGGATTCATGCTCATCAAAATTTTTGCACCTGCTTTTTTTGCAGGGCAAGACACCAAAACCCCTGTAAAAATTGGTATTGTTGCTGTCTTTGCTAACATGGTTTTTAGTGTGTTGTTTATCGGCGTATTCCATCTGCTAAACCTACCCCTACATGGAGGGCTGGCACTTGCTACGACAACAGCAAGTTTTGTTAACGCTGGGCTTTTGTATTATTTTTTACATAAGCGTCATATTTTTTGCTTTGGTAGCCACTGGCGAAAAATGAGTATGCAGTTTGGGTTCTCCAGCCTTGTGATGACATTTGCCCTGTATGCCATACTACCACTTTATCCCACACAAGAGACACAGTGGCTACGCATTGTGGCACTGCTTGCTATCTGCATATTTGGCGCTACTATATATGGCATGACATTACTCAGCACTGGCTTTCGTCCACGCCAGCTAAAACATGGATAGCGTTTTTACAAGAATGTTTACAAAAATGCCCAAACCACACAACAATTGACAACATGACTGGACAATCCGATGGGTAACTTGCTATAATTCACACCACACGCACCGCCGAAGCTGTGCCATATATGAACAACCACAAGGACAATGATATGTTAAAGCCAATCAGCCAACCTGTCGCTAAAGATTTCAACCCAAATCTTGATCTGGAAAAAATTCGCTTAGAATGCCAATCACTTGCAAAATCTCGTGCAAAAATATCTGCAGGTGTGGCCATCATTCCTGTGCCTTTTCTTGATGTGGCCATTGATGTAGGCATGCTTGCAAAACTATTGCCAGAAATTACCAAAAAATTTGGTCTACAAGAACCTACCGACCCAAACAGCAAAATCAGTGAAGAAAAACGCAAACAGACCATTCAAGAACGCATTGTTGCCATTAGCGGATTGGTAGCAACTCGAGGTGTGGTCAATAAGACCATTCAAGGCTTTGGTGGTCGCCTAATTGGCAAACAAATCGCCAAATACATACCACTTGGCGGACAAATGGTTGCAGCAAGTATCGGCTACATGATTTTTAAAAAAATCGCTTTTGATCATATTGAAGAATGCTATAAAGTGGCCAAAGAAGCACAGCTAAAAGCAAATTAACTCTCAGCTTGCTACTGCTACTTAAAAAAAGACCTGCCTTCTGGCGGTCTTTTTTTATCAATCGATTGGCAAAATTAGCATCACAAAACTTAAAACTCAAAATAAGCCCCTCATCATAGATGAATAATAACCATTATCGCCAATGAGGGCGTTTTGCGATTTTTATGGATGATTTTTCGTTTTTGGCATAACAAATTACACGGATTTATTTGAGAAAATTCACCAAACAAGCTAAAATATACACCACCAATTTTTAAGCATTTTTATGCTCGGGTTTAGCTTTATGAATACACGCTACCTATTAGCCATTTTAGCCAAGGTAATCTCATGACTTTTGTTGTAACTGATAACTGCGTTTTGTGCAAATATACTGACTGCGTAGAAGTCTGCCCTGTGGACTGCTTCTATGAAGGTCCAAACTTTCTTGTCATCAATCCAGACGAATGTATTGACTGTGCGTTGTGCGAGCCAGAGTGCCCTGCCAATGCCATTTTTTCAGAAGATGAGATCCCCGCTGGCCAAGAAGAATATATCGCCATCAACGAAGAGCTTTCACAAGTTTGGGCAAACATCACTGAGAAAAAAGACCCAATGCCAGAGCATGAAAAATGGGACGGTGTATCAGGCAAGATTCAGTACTTGGAGCGTTAATCATCAAGCATCAATCTACGCCAAGCCATTCAAAGCCCGCTTTCTTGTGGGCTTTTTTATTTTTTTATCATCATATCTATGACGGTATTGATAAAAAAAATCATATAAAAAAAACCTGCCATAAAAAGCAGGTTTTTTTGTAGATAAATTATTTACCAAATATCAGATTTGATTTTTGCTTTTAATTGCGGATGATTATCCAATTTAAATTCTGGCTCAGCAACGCCTGCTTTAACCTGTGCATTGTAATCCCTTATCAAAATAAAGACATATTTTGACAAAAGAATGATCGCAATTAAGTTAATAAACGACATGATGCCCATCGTTAGATCACCCATATCCCACACAACCGCAACTTTTGCCACCGCACCAAAGTACACAAAACCCAAAACCACGATACGAAAAATTGTCAAAGCAACCGTATTGTTTTTCAAAAACTGCATATTTGATTCAGCATAGGCATAGTTGCCAATAATGGTAGAAAATGCAAACATGAATAAAATGACCGCCAAGAAATACTGACCCCAACCACCAACATGGCTAGCAAGTGCCGCTTGGGTCAGTTGCACGCCCGACAGTTCGGCAGCATTTTCTGGCATGGTGGCAAGCAAAATCACAAATGCCGTGCAAGAACAAACAATGAGCGTATCCACAAAAACACCCAACATCTGAATCATGCCCTGCTCTACAGGGTGCTTTACACTCGCTGCCGCTGCTGCATTAGGTGCCGAACCCTGACCTGCTTCATTCGAATACAAACCACGCTTAATGCCCTGCATCATCGCCACAGACACCATCGAACCAAACAAGCCACCGCCTGCTGCTTCAAAAGTAAAGGCTTCAGTAAAAATCAGAGTGATGACTTGTGGCACAGCACCAAGATTGGCAATGATGATATAAAGTGATACAGCCAAATACACCACCGCCATAATAGGAACAATCACCTCAGCAATCTTTGATACACGAGTAATACCCCCAAAAATAATTGGAGCTGCCAGCAATACCAACACCGCTCCTACGATGTGCTTATATAACTGCCAATCATTTTGGCAAGCGTCATCAGAACTCACACAGCCCATCGCCGATTGGATTGACAATGTAATGGTGTTAGATTGAATAGATTGGTACACAAACCCAAAACATACAATCAAAGCAATTGCAAACACCAAGCCTAACCATTTTTGACCCAAGCCCTGCTTAATATAATAAGCAGGACCGCCACGAAAACGCCCCGTAGCACTGTCTTTGATTTTAAATAGCTGTGCAAGACTTGACTCTGCCAATGCCGAACACATTCCAATAAGTGCAATCAACCACATCCAAAACACCGCACCAGCACCACCAATACCAATGGCAAGTGCCACACCTGCGATGTTTCCCACGCCGACACGACTTGCCAGACCAGTAACGAACGCTTGAAATGCTGAGATGCCTTCGTTTTCATCATGCCCTTGACGACTGGCCAACATAGATTTGACACTTCTGCCAAACAAAGTAAACTGGGCAAATCCAGTCATCACCGTAAAAAACAGGCCCACCAAAATAAGTAGCCAAAGTAGCACATCCCACAAAGGCGTGCTAAACACATTCACGACACAATGCACGCCTTCAATAAAGGTTGGCTGTGCCACACAAGAAAATGGATTGTCGTACATAATAATTCCAAAATATCCAAAAAATAACACCAACCTCAAACCACTTTGGCAAGCAAACCAAAGGAAATACCATCTTTTGATAAAATAGTTTGTCTTTAATATCATTGCCACATGACAATACCAAATTATCGCCAAAGAATGACATCATCTTGATTGGTATCAATTATTCAGCTGGTTAGCTGGTAAGATTCACATCAAAAAGGCGACAAATCAGTAGAAATGTCGCCTTTCGCCATCAAATCACTTGATTTATAAGCAATAGGTATGGGGTTATTATAATCTTTTTATAATGGCTGTGCAAACTTAATTTTACCATTTAGAAAATTTGTTAAGCCATTTTTGCTGCTTGTGCTACATTAATTAAATCATATTGATTAAGTGACAATTAAGCCTTAATATCAATGCACCAAACCATCTTCATGGTTTTGATGATCATCTTTTAGGCTTAAAAACCAATTGAGCAATATCGCTGCAAAGGTTGCCGTACCAATACCACCCAAATTAAAATCACCAATCATCAGGCCAAAATCGCCTGTACCCAAAATGATGGTAACAGCGGCAATCATGAGATTTTTATTGATGGCAAAATTCACACGGTTATCAATCCAGATTTTTGCTCCAGCCACAGTAATCAAACCAAACACCACGATAGATGCACCAGTCAATACAGGTCCGGGAATGGTCTGAATGAGTGCACCAAATTTTGGCGACAGTCCTAAAAAAATTGCAAACACACCTGCAATCACAAAGATGATGGTTGAATATACACGAGTTACCGCCATCACACCAATATTTTCACCATAAGTTGTCATGCCTGTGCCACCCACACCTGCCGACAGTGCCGTTGCCACACCATCTGCCACAAAGGTACGCCCTAAATATGGGGTAAGATTTTCACCTGTCATTGCTCCAACCGCCTTAATATGCCCCAAATTCTCTGCCACCAAAATGAATGCCACAGGTGCAATAATCAACATGGCATTAGCATCAAATACAGGTGATGAAAAGTTTGGCACACCAAACCAAGCAGCATTACCAATCACACTAAAATCAATCGGCGTACCCAGACCCAAACCATTGGTAATAATCGCATAAATCACATAAGACGACACCAAGCCAAGTAGTAGCAAAAGACGCTGTACAAAGCCACGCCCAAACACCGCAATCACGCCCATGCACAGCACGGTAACCAAGGTCATCCACAATTCAAAAGGTTTGCCTGCCACACCAGATACAGTAACTGGGGCTAAGTTTAGACCAATGATCATCACCACCGCACCCGTTACCACAGGTGGCATGAGTTTTTCAATCCACTTTGTTCCTGTCGCCATCACCAAAAAACCAATAGCAGCGTACAAAACACCGCAAGCAATAATACCGCCCAAGGCCAAAGCCAAATTGGGATTTGCCCCAGAACCTGTCGCATGAGCGGTAGCGGCCGCCACCACACCAATAAATGCAAAAGACGACCCTAGGTAGCTTGGTACACGGCCACCTGTCATCATAAAAAATAAAATCGTACAGATGCCACTCATCATGATGGCAAGATTGGCATCAAAACCCATCAAAATGGGGGCAAGCACTGTTGCCCCAAACATCGCCAACACATGCTGAATACCAAGCATCGCACTTTGAGCAGGGGGTAGATACTCATCTGTTGCCACAGGAGTGACATTAATGTCGCCTTGATAGGGGCGAAATTTTGGGAAAAAAGACATTTTTTTATCCTTATTTTCTCGTTTTGAACACTAAAAAAAACCAATAACTCTCAGTTATTGGTTTTTACAATGATGATAAAAATGGTCAATGACTGCCATGATACAGACAGTTAATGGTTTATATGCATAGCTGAACAATAAAAACATACACTATTAAACCTTTGACATAACTTTACAATTTTAACAAATTAAGCAAAAAAAAGCGATATTTTTTTAGATCAGACCAAACATCAAACTCCACAATGTCGTATTTCATGAATCAATCAACAGTTAATCCACCAATTACCCAGCCGACCATCAATACTTACATAACTTATATACCAGTATACCAGCACGCCAAGTTTGTCTTTGATGATTTTTAAAAATGCTGACATTGCCAATATTGACAAATCAACAATTGATAAAATTAATCAATCAAATGGTGTTATACATTCCTATTTTTTTTATATGTTTACTAATAAACGCATGAATGACATGGCAAATTTCATCTTTCTAAAATCTTGCTTTTACGGTATAATTAACCATTTTCCTTTTCAAAATTGAGTCAAGACGATGACCGAACAAAAAGACTACAAAAACACTCTAAATCTAGCCGATACCAATTTTCCCATGCGAGCTGACCTAGCCAAACGAGAGCCAAAATGGCTGGCCGAATGGGAAACGGACGAGCTTTATAAAGAAATCCGTGCCGCCAAACAAGGCTTGCCAAAATACATCTTGCACGACGGCCCACCCTACGCCAACGGACAAATTCACCTAGGTCATGCTGTCAATAAAGTATTAAAAGACATCATCATCAAAGCCAAAACCTTGGACGGCTATGACGCCCCTTATATTGTCGGCTGGGATTGCCACGGCTTGCCGATTGAACAAAAAGTAGAAAATGAGTTTGGCAAAGTGGGACAACCCCCAAAAAACGACAAAAACGGCGAACCCATTACCGCCACCGCCTTTCGCCGTGCCTGCCGAGATTACGCCAAAAGCCAAATTGCGCTACAAATGGCGGATTTTAAACGCTTAGGCGTGCTTGCCGATTGGGACAAGCCTTATTTGACAATGGATTTTGCTACCGAAGCGAATATCGTGCGAGCTTTGGGCGAGATTTACAAAAATGGGCATATCGTGCGTGGGCAAAAGCCTGTAAACTGGTGTTTAGATTGTGGCTCTGCCTTGGCGGAAGCCGAAGTGGAATACGACAACAAAAAATCAGACGCCATTTATGTCGGTTTTGATGTTGTCAATCGTGATGATTTGACCGCCACCACTAATTTACAAGGCAAATTGCAAGCGGTGATTTGGACAACGACCCCTTGGACACTGCCTGCCAACCAAGCCATTAGCGTGCATAGTGAGCTTGATTATGCGGTCATCAAAGGCGATAAAGTTACTCCTTTTGTTATTCCCAATGAAATCGATAGCAATAACTTTTTGTTAAGAACTTTAAATAAAGACGACAAAGATGCTTTATTTGAAAAAGCCAAAGACCCTGTTATTTGGGAATTGATGCCAGAAAAAAGAAACGAGCCTGAAATTTTTAACCCTTATTTTGATAAGGCGATTAAAGAAAAAGCCTTTGCGATTATTGATAAAAAAACAGGGCAAATTGTTGGCACCACAAGGTTTTATGATGACAAGGTAAGCGATGACAGCATTGCGATTGGCTATTCGTTTATTGCCAAAGATTATTGGGGGACTTGTGCCAATAATGAAATCAAACAAGCGATGTTGGATTATGCCTTTAAACAAAGAAATAAAGTTTATTTTCATATTATTAAAGAAAATGAACGCTCCAAAAAATCGGTTGAAAAATTAGGGGCGGTTTATCAAAGCGTTAATGCTGATGAAAGATTGGCTTATTTATTGGAAAATCAAACTCCAATCAATCGCACCGCTTATTTTATCATCGCCACCAACTTGACCCAAGATTTTGCCAAAAATGTAGGCTTAGAAAATGTGCAAACCGTGGCAAGCGTTAAGGGGGCGGATTTAACCATTTTAAAAGCCCAGCACCCTTTAATTGCCGAGCGTCAAGTGCCATTTATCACAGGCGACCACGTAACTGCCGACAGCGGTACAGGGCTTGTGCATACCGCCCCTGCACACGGTGTGGACGACTACAATGTGGGGCGTGCTAATGATTTGCCTTGTGAAAATCCTGTCGCTGGTAATGGCGTGTATTTAGACGAAGCCAAAGTCTTTGTGGGCGAGCATATTTATAAGGCACAGCCCAAGATTATCGCCACTTTGCAAGCGAGCGGACATCTGTTAAATCATCAAGTCATCACCCACAGCTATCCGCATTGCTGGCGACACAAAACGCCCATCATTTTTCGTGCCACGCCCCAATGGTTTATTTCTATGGAAGAGGGGGGCTTGCGTGAACAGGCGTTGGACGACATCAAACAAGTAGATTGGACGCCCGATTGGGGGCAAAAACGCATTGAATCAATGATGCACGGTCGCCCTGATTGGTGCATTAGCCGTCAGCGGACTTGGGGCGTGCCGATTGCCTTTTTTATCCACAAAGACACCAATGAACTGCACCCAAACACTTATGAACTTATCCAAAAAGTCGCCCAAGTCATTGAGACAGGGGGCATAGAAGCGTGGTTTGATGCCGATGTGGCGGACTTTTTAGATGAAAGCGATGCTCCAAACTACATCAAATCCACCGACACGCTTGATGTGTGGTTTGATTCAGGCTCTACCAATTTTTCGGTTTTGGCAAATCGTGATGAATTGACCAACCCTGCCGATTTGTATTTGGAAGGAAGCGACCAGCACCGTGGCTGGTTTCAGTCGTCATTACTGGTCAGCGAAGCCATTTATGGTCGTCCGCCATATAAGCAAGTTTTGACACACGGCTTTGTGGTGGACGAAAAAGGCCACAAGATGAGCAAGTCACTTGGTAATATTGTCGAACCACAAAAAGAGATTGATAAAACAGGGGCGGATATGCTACGCCTATGGATTGCCTCTGCTGATTATCGCTATGAAATGAGTGCAGGTCAAAAAGTATTTGCTGGGGCGATGGACAATTACCGCCGTATCCGCAACACCATTCGCTTTTTGCTTGCCAATACCAGCGACTTCAACCCCACAACCGATGCTGTGGCTCTAGATGAGTTGGTAAGTCTTGATAAGTTCATCTTGCATCTTGCCAAAGAAACTCAAGAGGCGATCATCAAGTCTTATGACGATATGGATTTTCATCAAGTCGTACAGGCGGTATCAATGTTTTGCTCACAGAGCTTGGGGGGTTTTTATCTTGATATCATCAAGGATCGTACTTACACCACCAAAGCAGACGGACTGCCACGCCGTTCGGCACAAACCGCCCTTTATCACATTGCTCACGCCCTGCTTAGATGGATTGCCCCAATTTTATCATTCACAGCACAAGAAGCATGGGAATTTGTTCGTCATGATGGTGCAAAATACATATTTGCTGATGAATGGTACAACTTACCAACCCCTGACATGGGCAACATTACCATAGATGATTGGCAAGCCATTTTAGCCACCAAAGACCTAGTGAACAAAGCGATTGAAGATGCTCGTGCAGACAAACAAGTCAGCTCAAACCTAACTGCCAAGGCCAGCATAGTCGCAGACGGCACAACTGTAAATGCACTCAATAAACTGGGCGATGAAGTGCGTTTTGTGTTCATCACTAGCGATGCTACCATTCAACAAGGTGCAGAATTTAGCGTGGTCATCTCACCTGCACATGGTCAAAAATGCACGCGTTGTTGGCACATTCGCTCTGATGTTGGCACAAATACGGCACACCCAGAATTATGCGAACGCTGCGTAAGTAATGTTGAAGGCGATGGAGAGGTTCGTCATCATGCCTAATATCTCAATGCCAAATGGTCAAAATGCGGTCAAATACTATTTTCTTGCATTCATAGTATTGCTTTTTGACCAAGTGACTAAATATTATTTTAATGCCACTTTTACATTATACCAGACCGTAGATGTGCTACCGCCTGTATTAAACTGGACTTTGGCGTATAATCACGGTGCAGCATTTAGCTTTTTGGCTGACCAAAACGGCTGGCAGAAGTGGTTTTTTGCAATTTTGGGCCTACTGGTAATAAGTTTTGTCATCGTCCATCTAAGAAAAATCCCAAAATCTGCAAAAGTACTGTCGCTGGGTTTGGCGATGGTGCTGGGCGGTGCATTGGGCAATGTGATTGACCGATTTTTACATGGTTATGTCATTGATTTTATTCATGTTCATTATGCCAATGTATGGCATTATCCAATTTTTAATGTGGCAGACATTGGGTTGTGCGTAGGCATGACATTAGTGATATGGGATATGCTTTTTTTGGAGAAGGCTCGCCAAAAAAGATAAAAGTTAAGAAATTATTCTCCGCTTGCCTATGGCATGGCAAGCTCAACATCATTGATTTGGCAATGTTTGCCAAAATATCTTTTTATATTATTTAATTAGGAGATCTACCATGCAAAAAACCGCAATTTTACCCCTATTGGCCCTAGCAATGATTGGCTTAACCGCCTGTGGAAAAAGTGGCTCTGGCACGCACGCCCCGATTGCATTACCCAACACCAAGCCAGACCTTACCAACACCCCCATCAAACCAAATACCTCTGACATTCAGGGGATTAAAATATCAATCACAAAAGGCAAAGCAGGCCCTGATACAATCATTACTGACAGCCCAAGCATTAACCAACTGACGATCAACGGCACAATCATCGACTTTATTCCTGACAACTTTAATGCCAATCTAGAAAAGATACAAAAATTTACGGATAAGACAGCTCGTGTGAGTGGTAACCCATTCCTTAAACATACTCGTTATGGCTACGCACACGAAGGCATCAATGGTGAGGCTTATCTTTTTGCCCAAGGAAATGCAACCACCAATGTGCCTAATAGTGGCACAGCTACCTATGTTGGTCGTGCTGTCGAAATAAACAAAGACAATGTTGCCAGATTTGATCAACGCCAACAAGACATTTCTATCGGTATCATACTAGAGGCTGCCTTTGATGTAGATTTTGACAAAAAGATTTTGACTGGTACCGTTGGCCCCAGCAAAAATGGCAGAGGACTGTTACAAGCCACCATCTCTGGCAATAAATTTACAGGCGAGCACAACGGCCTTAGTACAACGGGTCAATTTTATGGTGATGATGCCGCAGAACTGGGTGGTACCTATCGCTATGCCGATGGTAGAACTGTCGGTGCTTATGGTGCAAAAAAGTTAAACTGACCGAACAGTTTTAATTCGCCATACCCAAAAAGCCAAATGTTTTCTCGTCAAGACAAAGCATTGTTTTGACGAGAAATTCTGGCCACTTACTGTGGGTCTTGGCAGACCAATCATTAAGCCAGATTTATTGCGGTAGATTTGTATTTAGGTTTTATTTGGACAATCTATGAATATTTTACCAAACGAAGAAATTCGCATCACCGACGGTAGTACTGTCAATCTGCATTTTGAAGTCAGCCTACCTAATGGTACGGTCATTGACTCAACCTTTGGGCGTGATGAACCTGTCAGCCTAACCATCGGTGATGAAAGTCTACTGGCAGGGTTTGAGCAGGTATTGATGAATTTAAAAGCAGGCGATGTACGCACCGCTCATCTATCACCAGAACACGCTTTTGGCGAATGGAATAAAGAGAATGTTCAAGTTTTTCCCCGTGCTAAATTCTCAATTTCCGAACCAAACCCAACCATCGGCATGATGATGGAATTTAATGATCAAGGCAAAAATTCACTCGTAGGCGTAGTCAGTGAAGTCAGCGATGATGAGGTAAAAGTTGATTTTAATCACCCACTAGCAGGTCAAGATGTGCTGTTTAAGGTACAAATTTTTAAAGTAACGCCAAAAGGTGAAAGCAGTTTGAAGTTTATTTAAATCAATCAAATCAAAAAAATCGGACAATAAAAATGGTCCGATTTTTTTGGGTTTTAAAATTAAGACTTTAATATCCGTGAATGCAAATCTGCCAACCCATGCTCCATTGCCAGTTGCAACTCTGTGGTAAGTTCCTTTTGGGTTTTATTGTTAGGAAAAATCGGTACCAATGGTAATACATACGCCACAATACCATCACTGTCCGCCACCCGCCTTAGACTATCAGCCATCGTACGCTTACCATAGTAGGCCGCATCGTCAGAAAGTTTACCATCTTTATCAACATAAGCGGTGATAATGGGACAGATTGGCAATCCTGTATCTATACTTGCCTGCAATAATTTACCATAAATTTTTTTGATTTGCTTGCCATTTGTAGTGGTCGCCTCTGGAAAAAATAGCACCGAATGGCCATCACGCAAAAAATGAGCAATCTGCTCAACCACCCCTCCTGCATCACCCGACCCACGCTTGATGAACAGTGTACCGCCAGCCTTGGCAAGCCTACCAAAAATAAACCACTCTCCAATTTCCGCCTTGGACAAGAAAAATACGGGAGCAACCGAACCAACCACAGGGATATCTAGCCATGAGACATGATTACTTACCCACAATCCATGTATCTGTGGCACTGGCTCAACTGGCACAACATCAACACCAAACGAACGGCACATTTTTTGGCAAAAAATTTGAATATATTTAGTCAATCTATCTCTAGGCGGATTATCAAATGCACCAATTTTATAGGCCGCACGAAAACCCCCAACCAAGGTAGATCCCATGCTGATGATTTTTTTACCACGACCAAGCTGCTTTTTTACAAAATCTGCCATAATTTTCTCTATCATTTTATCATGTTAAACAGATAACCATGCTATAAAAAAAACGGATAAATTGCAAGTATTTTAGTAAACAAATATTCACATCAAACAACGCTAATTTCCCAAATAAAAAAACACCGTGATGCACACGGTGTTTTTTAGATAATCAAATTCAGCAATCAGGCTGTAGGTAAAGGCGGTGGCAACTCATCAAATGGAGCAGTTGGTACCGTTTTAATGTCTGGCACCTCATGTTGATAGTCTTTTGGTTCTCTTGGCTCTTCACCATTCATGATCTGCAAAAATTGCTCACGATCAATAGTTTCCCACTTCATGAGAGCATCTACCATGGCGTGCATCTTATCATGATTATCATCAATTAAGCGATATGCCACATCATATTGCTCTTCTAGAATGCGACGCACTTCATCATCAACCTTTTGCTGAGTGGCCTCTGAGATGGTACGAGTAGAACCACCAATATAGCCACCATGTTCTTCAGCTTCATAAACCATGACGCCAAGATTATCACTCATGCCATATTTAGTTACCATCGCACGCGCCATTTTGGTGGCTCTCTCAAAGTCATTGCTTGCACCAGTCGATTGCCGATTGACAAAAATCTCCTCAGCGATACGCCCACCAAATAAAATAGACAACTCATTAAGCATTTTATCTTTATAATTGCTCACTGCATCTTGTTCAGGCAGCTGCCAAGTAACGCCCAAAGCCCACCCCCTAGGCATGATGGTAACCTTATGAACAGGGTCGGTATTTGGCAATAACTGAGCCACCAATGCATGACCTGCCTCATGATAGGCCGTGGCACGGCGTTCATCTTCACGAAGCACCATTGACTTACGCTCAGGCCCCATGTATAACTTATCTTTGGCATCTTCAAAGTCATTCATGTCCACATGAGACTTATTGCGGCGAGCAGCAAACAAGGCAGCTTCATTCACAAGATTGGCAAGCTGAGCACCGCTAAATCCTGGTGTACCACGAGCCAAGGCATTAACATCTACACCGATGGTCTGTGGCAATTTTTTTAGATGTACATTCAAAATTTGCTCACGACCCTTGATGTCTGGCAGGCCAACTGATACCTGGCGGTCAAAGCGGCCTGGACGAAGCAAAGCCTTATCCAGCACATCAACACGGTTGGTTGCGGCAATGACAATAACGCCATCGTTGCCTTCAAAACCGTCCATTTCAACAAGCAGTTGGTTAAGAGTCTGCTCACGCTCATCATGGCCACCCCCCATACCAGAACCACGATGACGACCCACCGCATCAATCTCATCAATAAAAATGATGCAAGGAGCGTTTTTCTTGGCTTGCTCAAACATATCACGCACACGGCTAGCACCAACACCAACAAACATTTCAACAAAGTCGGAGCCTGATATTGAAAAAAACGGCACTTTAGCTTCACCTGCAATCGCCTTAGCCAATAGGGTTTTACCCGTACCTGGCGGACCCACCATTAAAACACCTCGTGGAATGGTCGCACCCAGCTTGGTAAACTTAGCAGGATCTTTTAGAAAATCAACAATCTCAACGACTTCTTGTTTAGATTCCTCACAGCCTGCCACATCAGCAAAGGTAACTTTAATTTGGTCCTCTGTCAGCATTTTGGCTTTTGACTTGCCAAAGCTCATCGGATTGCGACCGCCCATGCCACCACCAGCACCACCGCTCATGCCACGCATGAACAGCCAAAATAGGCCGATGATGAGCAAAATAGGAAAAGCAGCAATGAGCAGTTGAGAGCCAATACCTTGTCGTTCAGGCACCGTACCTTGGATCTCGACATCATGCTCTCTTAGAAGTGGCATTAGCCCATCATCACTAATGGCAGGACGCACAGTTTCAAAGGCGGAGCCATTGACTTTCTTTCCTGTAATTTCCTCGCCATCAATCTTTACTTCCTTAATTTCACCTTTGGAAACTGCTGTTACAAATGACGAATAATTCAGCTGGTCAGTATCAGCATTTGCACGGTCAAGATTGCTAAAAATTGCAACCACCACACCAATAATCACCAACCACAATAAGGTATTTTTTACCATGTTGTTCACTAACTTTTCCTATTCTTAGCATTTTGCTATTTGTCTATTTTGGTAGCACTCAAACAGAGATGCGTATTTATATGTGGATATTTTTACCAAATTCAAGATAAAAAATCACCTAATAGCCACCCAAAACATCTCTTTTGAGCGTGGGCGAGATGCCGCAGGTTTAATACTTTTTATTTTGCTGAATTTTTTTTGCATGTCGTTGCGAAGTTCTGCCGAACCTTCACCTTGGAACACCTTCATAATGAGTGCACCACCTTCTGGCAAAACCTTTAAAGCAAAGTCCACCGCAAGCTCACACAGATACATCATGCGTGGCATATCCACCGCCGACATTCCTGATGTATTAGGGGCCATATCAGACAAGACCACATCGACACGCCGACCAGCAACTTCCGCCATAATCTTATCAAATACCGCCTGCTCACGGAAATCACCTTGAATAAAAGTTACATTTTCAAGCGTATCCATTGGCAAAATATCAGAGGCAATCAAAATTCCAGCATCACCCACAAGTTGTCCTGCAACTTGAGACCAGCTCCCTGGTGCTGAACCCAGATCCACCACCGTCATACCTTTTTTAATAAGGCCTGTTTTTTCATTGATTTCAAGTAATTTATACGCAGCACGAGCACGATAGCCATCTTTTTGAGCTTTTTGGACATAAAAATCATCGATATGCTCTTTCATCCAAGCACGGCTTGATTTTGAAAATTTCTTATTGGTAATGCGAGTTGCCATAAGAAGCGTTTTACACCTTTGTTAATTTTTTAAAATTCAAATGAATAACCGGTCTAGTTTACCATTTTTATCAGTTAATTTGGGATAATTTCTGCTATAATATGTTAAATTTAGCAAATTTTTTACTTTGGAAAAATCTATGAGCAACAAAAAATCAAAAATGCAAGACTTAAAAGAACTGCGTGGTATCGGCCATCACCTAAATCCTGTCGTTATCGTTGGTGGCAATGGCTTGACCAATACACTGATTGAAGAGATAGAGCGAGCCTTGCATGATCACGAACTCATTAAAATCAAAATCCCAGCAGGTTCTGCTGACGAACGCAAAGAATGTGCCAATGCCATTGCAGACGCCACCAAAAGTCAAATCATTCATCATATAGGACGCATGGTTCTGCTACTACGCAAAAATCCAGAGCCAAATGCCAAGTTGTCCAATCTGGTACGCTTTTCCTGATCACACCGATACCATCATGCCAGATACACTCAATACAAAGGCAATTCATCAAACTGTCTTTTGGGGTAATATAGCATCTCCCCAAATTCACTCACACACCCTGACAGCGACCGAACCAAACTCACCTAAGATTGATGTTGCCATCAGCCTTCAAGATGATTATGGCACTAATATCAGTGGTGCTAATATCAGCTATTTTATTAAGCGTACTGATTGGCTTCATCTGCCAAATTTATCCAAAGATAGTGCTCGCCAAGACTATCTTTGGCAGGGCAATTGCTTTGAATGCTTTTTTGGATTTGATGAGTGCACAGATTATGTTGAGCTTAATTTCACATCTCATTCGATCGGTAGTCTTTATAATTTATACCATTTTACTGATTATCGCACACCCAATATCATGCCGCCTGCACAAACCAATGGGCAGATCATCATAAAAAGCATAGAAAATGACGAGATGAGCAAAATAACCAGTAGCCATCATGTTTACCACCTAACCGTTATTTTTGATACACCAGCTTTTAGAGGCAAATCAAAACCCATCAACAAAATCAATCCTGCTGTCATTTTATACAAAAACGATACAGCAATTTTTTATGCCAAAAACCACACCAACCCACCAGATTTTCATGATAAGCGTTCTTGGATAAATATTTGACAAAAAAATAAACCAACTAAAAGTTGGTTTATTTAATTAATATCAGTCGATTTAATGCTCATTTAAAGCAAGCATCGTACCTGTATTTGCACTTGCATCCACATAGCGTGCATCACGCCAAACGGTATAGCCATTATGCTGGCTGTACGGACTAAACTTTGGCTGACGAAAGTCAGAAACCCATTGATTGCCATCATAAATTTGGATATGACCATGTGGATTTTTAGCCGTGCGATTAAATACCACCACATCACCTACTTGCGGTTGATAATCATCGCTACTAATCTGGGCAAACCCAGCATCTGCTAATGTGCCATGTGCATATTGATATGCAGAAGGGTTGGGTGTAAATTCATAGCCTGCTGATTGTAGTGCCTTACGCACATATAAAGCACATCGCCCCAAACTGCCGGCATGAGCAGCACGAGCTGCTGTTCGAGCAGCAATACTTGGTGCACTATTTGTGCTAAGTTTTGCCACAATAGATGTTGATTCATCACTAACGACATCATCCATCAAGACCACATCTTGATTGGTAACAATAAGACTAGACATGGCGTTTAATGAGTTTGTCGGTTGATAAACCGAGACAACAGGCATTGAATTTTGCGATTGGGCAATCAATTGATTGATTGCATCATCAATATTGGTGGTGGTATTGGTTGTACTATTAACAGTATTAACATTAATGTAGTTACCCTGACTAACCTGAATACTTGCTTGTGCAGTACCAGATTGTCCAAGAGTCAGCCCAACAGCCGACATCAGCCAAAACACTCTTTTCATAAATTTTCCTCAAATCATCAAGATCTTACCCTTTCGTCTTGATGCTTTGCATGAGTTTTGATTAAAAGCTTGTTATCAGCGGCATACATCCAAGTACGCCAGAGATTACCAACAGTCTATTAATACATAACACAATAGAACTACAAAAGCACTCATTAGCTTAAAATGATATGATTTTGTTAGCAATCTGCTCATAAGGCATGATACACTTGCTCTATTGGACACCATGTCCATGGCTTTTATGGCAAAAAAGGTAAAACCATGTCTGATTCAACAAAAATTAACTTCATAGATGATTTGCATTTAAAGAGCAATACACCAAATTACTTGGCAAGCACGCTTGAAAAACAAGCCGCAGCAGGGGCAAAACCTCCTGTTCACTTGACTCAGCGTCTCGTACATTTGCAATCATGTACCGCCTTATTACAACAAGCATTAAAGCCACTATTACCAGCAGAAATACTCAAAGATTGTCAAGTTGCCCAAGCTGACCGATATCGTCTGACAGTATCACTGTCATCAACCACTGCCGCCAATCATCTGCGCTACCTGTCAGCAAGTTGCCTAGAAAAGCTACGCAGTTATGATAAGAAATTTTGTCATTTGGAAGAATTTGGTGTCATTGTTACACCAAGAACCACGCAATCAGACAGTCGCCAACTAAGTTCCAAAAAAACCTTAAGCGAAAACACAAAACGCATTATAACCCAAACTGCGACCACTGTCATCACTCATGATGGACTAAGGCAGGCGCTATTACGCCTAGCCAAAGAAGATTAGGTGAACGGTTGTTAATTGTAGATTTACGAAAATGGCTTGATGTTATTTGATAAAGATTGTAAAGTTTTGTAAATAAATTCCCTTTTAAATGCCTAATTTATACAAAAATACAGCTTGTAGCCCACCAAAGAATGAATGACGCACCAACAAAATGCCATTCGTCAAAACTCTGCCAAACCCCTTGAAATCAAAAGGGTTTATGTCAAAAAAACCAAAATCCATTTGCCAGTTATTGCAAATGGATTTTATTATTTTTTTAAGTAATACGACTGAATAATAAAAATTCATCAAAGGTTACACATCGTTTGCCAAAACCTTGCACCGCCAATAAATAAGACGCTTTTTAATCAATTTTCAAACAAAATATTTGGCTTTAAATAATCAATTGGTGCTTCATTTCTGTTACAAAAAGTTACAATTTTATGGGTGCTTTTGTCGGCAAGCACCGCACGAATGAGCATATTATTAAGTGCATGGCCTGACTTATACGCCGAAAAATGTGCCAAAATCGGACAGCCGATAATAAACAAGTCACCCACCGCATCAAGTATCTTATGGCGAACAAATTCATTTGGGTAACGAAGACCGCCTTCATTTAAAATTGAAGTTTCATCTAGCACCACCGCATTATCCAGACTGCCACCCAATGCCAAATTACGCTCACGCAGGCATTCCAAGTCTTTTAAAAAACCAAAAGTTCTGGCACAGCTGATTTCATGAACAAAATTAGCCGTATTAAAATCAAGACTGGCCTTTTGGTCAGTGGCCTTAATGGCATCGTGATCAAAATCAATCTCAAAATCCATCAAAAAGCCGTCATCGTAAGGCGTCAATTCTGCCCATTTATCGCCATCAGTCACACGCACAGGTTTTAAGATTTTTAAAAACTTTTTAGGGGCATTTTGCTCTTGAATGCCTGCTTTATAAATGAGGTCTAAAAACGGTGCAGCCGAGCCGTCCATGATCGGAATTTCAGGTGCGTCCACTTTGACAATCAGATTGTCCAAACCGCACGCTGCAATCGCTGACAACAAATGCTCCACCGTTCCCACACGAGCATCGCCCTGCACTAAATTTGATGACATCATGGTGTCTTGCACAAGATCGGCACTCATCGGAATGCCCACACCCCCCATATCCACACGCTCAAATACAATACCATGTCCCACACCAGCAGGAGCGAGTGTTAATGTAACTTTTTTTCCACTATGAAGTCCAATGCCTGCAATGCTTAGCTCTTGAGAGACAGTTCGTTCATAAACCATGGCAATTCCAAATATGACAAATTTTGACAAATATTTTATCATTTTGGCAAAATTTTGTCATCTGTTGCCCCATGTCATTGTACCAAACTCGCCTTTTATCAAGCCTGCTTAAACCAAATAAAACCCAAACAGCTATTTAAATCTTAGGAGGGATTTAAAGAGGATAACGACTTTAATCCTGTCGTAAATTTTCGTTTATTTTACGCATTTTTGGCTAAAATACCCAAAATAAATAGACAGTTTAATTTGTAAAATTTAGCCAAATCAGCAAAAAACCCCTTGAAATCATTGATTTCAAGGGGTTTTGAATATGGTAGGCATAAGCAGACTCGAACTGCTGACCCCCACCATGTCAAGGTGGTGCTCTAACCAACTGAGCTATACGCCTAAAAAGTGTGGCTATTTTAACAAATTTTTAAAACTTTGCAAGCAATTTTTTGATAATTTTTATTGATGCAGTTTTATTGATGTAGGTTGACAGGAGTTTTATAAGGTCTGTTTGGCAATTCTTGAACAAGCTTTGGCACAAGATAGCCTGACATATTTTCAAGCAGTTGCCAATAAATTTGAACAGCACGAGCAATAGGTAAGTCAAAATGAGACGCCCCTTGAACCTTATCTAAAATATGCAAATAGTAAGGCAAAACACCCATATCAAACAACGCGTGGCTCAGCTTACACAGTGTATTTACCTCATCATTAACACCTTTTAATAGTACAGTTTGATTCAGCAAAGTAACACCTGCTTGTCTTAGTAGCTGACATTTGTTTGCCAGCACTTCATCAATCTCATTGGGGTGATTGATGTGCAATACCATGACGATATTTTTTGGCGAGCTTTTGAGCAGGGACAAAAGTTCTTGATCAACACGATTTGGCAAAACCACAGGCAAGCGAGTATGAATACGAATGGTTTTGACATTTGACAAAGCGTTCATCATTTCAAACCAAACAAGCAACCTACGATGACTTAAACTTAACGGATCGCCACCACTAAAAATTACCTCATCAATCTGATGATTTGAGCTGATATATTCACCAATCTTTACAAGCTCTTCACGATTTGGCATATTTGCCTGATAATCAAAATGCTGACGAAAACAGTAGCGACAATGCACCGCACACGCCCCCGTAGCCGTAATCAACACACGATTTTTGTATTTGTGCAACAAGCCTTTTGCAGGATTTTGGTCATTTTCTGCCAGCGGGTCGTGCGTATACCCCACCGCCAAGATTGTCTCTTGAATGTCTGGCAGTACTTGAAGCAATAATGGGTCTTTAAGACTGCCCTTGCTCATTTTATCAGCAAAGGCTTTTGGCACCCTAAGCCCAAAGCCTCTTGGTGCATAATACCCATCAGGCATATCCAGACCCAAATATGCATATAGCTCACCGACATCAGACAGGCTGTCCGCCAACTCTGCCTGCCAGTTTTCATAAAAAAATGGTGCATCTGATAAATTTTTAGTAGAAATTTTTGACAAATTACGCATTATTTTTTGACAATATTGATTAAAACTATATATAATGTGCTGTTTAGCAACATTTGCGAAATGACCGTTATTATAACTCAATTATAACGCACTTTTCGCCCAAATTTATTTTTCTTTTTTAAAGGTAATCATCATGGCAAGTTTTTCTACCAACGACTTTAAAGCTGGCTTAAAAGTCATGCTTGACGGCAATCCCTGTGCAATCTTAGAAAATGAATATGTAAAACCTGGCAAAGGTCAGGCCTTCAACCGTGTCAAGCTTCGCAACCTAAAAACTGGCAAGGTCTTAGAACAGACCTTTAAATCTGGCGACACACTAGAAGGTGCTGATGTCATCGACACAGAAATGAACTATTTATATAATGATGGCGAATTTTGGCACTTCATGCACCCAGAGACTTTTGAACAATTGCAAGCTGACAAAAATGCCATGGGCGATGCAGCACAATGGCTCAAAGAAAATTCAAATGCTCTTTGCACCATCACGCTATTTAATGGTGCACCACTGAGTGTTACTGCACCAAACTTTGTTGAACTACAAATCATCGAAACTGATCCAGGCATACGCGGCGATACATCTGGTGGCGGTGGCAAACCTGCTAAGCTAGAAACAGGTGCGGTGGTTCGTGTTCCATTATTTGTACAACAAGAAGAAGTTGTAAAAGTTGACACTCGCACTGGTGAATACCTATCTCGTGTGTGATGACAATCATACATAACATCACGCAACAAAAAATCCCCAAACATTGGGGATTTTTTGTCAAGATCATTGCATCAAAGATGATCGCACACGCTCATCTTACTTATGGCGTTGCTCCACGATCAATGCATCAATGCCATTATTACGCAATCTAAGTAAGGCTTGACTGGCTTGGCTGCTGGTTGTCATTGGCACTGAGACCACTTGATAAAAACTTGCACCAGTCGCTTTATCCTCACGACGCACAACAGTCGCATCTACGCCAGCCAGCATGACCTCTGCTCGCTTCTCATCGGCATCTTTGGCATTTGGGTAGCTTTTGATTTGCAAAATATAAGTGGTGGTGATTTGAGCGACACTGTGAGTATCATGAGCATCATCACTTTGATTGGCCTCGCTTTGTTCAGGTATTTCAGCCCCACCCTTATCTGATTGCACTACTGTATCAACATCTAGCGTTTGTACATTTGTATCGGCGATTTCCTGCACACTCACGCCCTCTGGCACACTGCGAAAATCTTGCTTGGGCAATACATCATAAAATTCAAAATTAGGTGAAGGCGCAGCCTCTGTCTGAGTGATTGGACGAACTGGCTCTTCTTCAACAACCATAATCTTAGTACTGTTACGATAACTTTCTGCCATGGGCGAAAAGTACAGCACCACCGCCAACGCTGATACAACAAGCATTAATACAACAATCCACAATAAGCTCAAAAGCCCAGAGCTTTGCTTATCCTTGGTGGATTTATAGACAGCAGATGGTTTTTGTTTATTTGTCATGTTGATATTTACTCAATTTATCAAATTGATGCACCAAAAAACATCTATTGTATCAATTTTTTGGCATACTGTGGAAAAAATTATACCACGCCTTTGTTTTTTCTTGTATTCTCAAAGAGAAATGACCTGTCAATCTATGTTATAATTTAGCCAAACTCACATCGTGAAAAATTTCAAGTTAGAATTTCAAGAGAGCAAACAATATGAGCTTTACCATCTCCGAAGAGACCATCACCGCTGCTGGTTTGTACATTTTACTGCCAATTTTTATTGCATTCTTATTTTTTATCATGTGGGACATGGCCAAAAGCACCAATGCAGGTCGGGCAGGTACATTCTGGATTTTTGTGGCACTCGGTGCAGGCTTTGTGGGATTTTTATTAAAAATCATCATTGAATGGGTGCTGGGCACTTGGTTTATTTGATACATTCACTTAGTCAAACATTTGCTTGATTTACAACCACCCACGACATTAAGATTTATAACCAAAACCTTAAAATCTGACCTCCATATCATCTATTTTTTGGCAATCATCACCGCTCTTTTTGGTCGTGGATGACCTTCAATTGTTTTGGCATGGTCATTTAAATCCAAAAAATCTGAAAGTGAATGATAATCCATCCACTGTGTTTTACGCTGCTCATCAGTGGTTGTTACATCAATATCCACACAACGCACCTCAACAAACCCCACCTTAACCAACCATTTTTTCAAGGCAGGTACGCTTGGTAGAAAATATACATTATTCATCTGTGCATAACGGTCTGTTGGCACAAGTACGGTATTTTCATCACCATCAACAACCAGTGTTTCAAGCACAAGCGTACCGCCTTTATTAAGCTGTCCTTTTAACCGCTCCAAATGGTCAAATGGCGATGCACGATGATATAGCACACCCATGCTAAACACCACATCAAACAACGCACTTTGTTCGGGCAAATTTTCAAGTGGTACTGGAATATAATGCACAGGTAAAGCCACGCCCATAAAGTGCTTTATCGCCATAAACTGATGATAAAACAGGCAAGAAGGATCAATAACAACAACCGACTTTGCCCCATCGCCAAGCATTCGAAAACCATGATAGCCCGAACCGCCACCCACATCTAAAATACGTTTTTTATTCAAATCCAAATGCTTGCGTACTCGCTCCCATTTAAAATCACTACGCCATTCGGTATCAATAAAAACACCTTCTCCACCACCTTTTGTTGATAAATGAAATGGGCCTTTACGCCATGGTTTAAGATTGCCCAACAAACTGTGCGTCTTTTTAAAATCAGCCACTTGCCAATCCAGCACTGCCTCAACCTTGTCTGCCAGATTGACATCAACCACCTGAACCACAGGCAATCTTTCAACCGCTGACGCATAAAATGGAGCATGTGCATAACGACGCTTATCTTTAATCTCAGACAACCACTGGGGCAGTCTGGCCAGCCATTCACCTGCCTTTGGGTGATATTTGCTCAATTGCAATAAATGCAAGTACAGTGCTTGCTCAGCATCAAAAATAGTATTATTCATCAATATGCTCATGCTCAAAAGTCATTTAAACGCCACAACAGACAAGAAATTCAAAAACTTAAACCAAGTCAAACTTCTATCAAATCCTGCTTGATTTAATCGCTTGTGATGCAAGCTTTCGGTGTCAGTAATTAACACATTCTCCAAGGCATTGCGTTTTGTGCTGATTTCCAGCTCACTATATCCATTAGCTCGTTTAAAATCGTAGTAGCGTTCCACCAGCCAAGCATCATTTTGCTCATCAAGATTGTGCGTTTTTTCAGTTAAAATCAAAACACCACCCACGCTCAATGCATCATAACATTTACTCAACAAAGCCAATCTTTTATCTGGTGCTAAAAATTGCAAAGTAAGATTTAAAATTATCATGTCGCAATTTTTTAGTTCTATATCACAAACATCATCTAAAATAAAATTAATCTGGTGGCTTGGGTAATGCTCACTCAATACCGCCTTGGCTTTATCAATCATTGGGGCAGAGATATCTACCGCATTGATTTGCAATTCATTGGGCTCAAATTTATCAGCCAGTGCAAACGACACCGCCCCAAGCGAACAACCCAAATCATAAATACGGCTGAATTTTTGCCCGTGTTCAACTTGACGAAAAGCACAATGACGGCGAGCAAAAATCGGTAGCATCGCAAGCATTTGCCCATAACCTGGTACACTACGGCGTATCATGTCAGGAAAGCAAGCAACCACCTCTTCATCAAAGGAAAAGCGGGCATATTTATCAAGGGGTGTGGTAAACAGGGTGTCATACCCATTTGTATTTGGGTTGGTTTTGATGCTCATAGAAGATGGTGAATTATTTTGTCATTTATGATATGCTTATTTTAGCATTTTTTTATCATTTTCACTATTATTGGAAGTATTTATGGCTAATATTATTCTAGGCGGTGGCTGTTTTTGGTGTACTCAAAGCGTATTTTTGGCGGTCAAAGGTGTACAGGCGGTAACCGCTGGCTATGCTGGTGGCAATGAAGATACAGCCAATTACGAGAGCGTCTGCACAGGTCAAACAGACCATGTCGAGGTCATTCAAGTCATTTTTGATGAGTGCATGATTGATTTGTCTGTCATTTTAGACATTTTCTTCACCACGCATGACCCAACCACACTAAACCGCCAGGGCAATGACATTGGTACACAGTATGCATCTGTCATTTTTTATACTGATGAAAAACAGCTTGATGTCATCAATGATAAAATCAACGACCTAAAAGCAAATGGTGTGGCCGTCGTTACCCAAGTTCGCCCTGCACCCACTTTTTATCCTGCCGAAGATTATCATCAAAATTTTTTCATCAAAAATCCTACACAAGGGTATTGCAATTTTGCCATTCCGCCAAAGCTGGTCAAGCTTCGAGCAAATTTTGAAGAGTATTTAAAATAAACAGAAAAACTTAGCTTTCAATATATTTTTGGGCCTCTTCTAGATTGACTGTAACCAAACTTGAGATGCCTGCTGTCGGCATGGTAATGCCTTTTAGTTCATCAGCGATTTGCATGGCAAGTTTGTTATGACTGATGAAGATGAATTGCACGCTGTCAGCAAGCTCATGAATTAAGCTGGTGAAGCGTGCAACATTGGCATCATCAAGAGGTGCATCAACTTCGTCCAATACACAAAATGGGGCTGGGTGTTGCTTGAAAATCGCAAAAATCAAACTTAAAGCGGTCAGCGTTTTTTCACCACCAGACAATACCGCAAGGCGTGAATTTTTCTTACCCTTTGGCTGTGCCATCAACACAAGACCTGCTCGCCATTTATCCGCTTTAGACAGATTGTCATCATCAATGAGTGCAAGACTTGCCTGACCACCGCCAAAAACCTTGCCAAATAAGGTATTTAGCTCTTCATTGACAGCGTTTAGTGCACCCAAAAATAGCGATTTTGTTTTTTCATCAATGGCACAAATGGCATCTTTTAATTTCACCATGCTTTGTGTGATGTCATTGATTTGACTGTCCATCGGAGAGACACGCTCTTCAAGCTCTTTGAGCTCTTGGGCTGCTGCCAAGTTGACCGCACCCAGCTGAGCAAGCTGTGCTTTAATGTCGTCAAGATGGGCGCTATTGTCTTTAAATTTGGGTGGCTTGGCACGAAAATCTGCCAAAGTCGATGGCAGGTTAAAGTTCTCATCAAGGCGAACCATCTCATGGGCCAAATCACTTAATCGACTCTCACCCACCGCCACATCTGCGGTGATTTGAGCAGATTGCGCCTGAGCTTTGGCAAAATTAGCATGAGCCTCTGTCAGATTCTCTTGAAGCTTAGCTTGCATGAGTTGTAAAGTTTTGGCGGCCGACTCATGTTCTTCGCTGGTGATTTTCAACATGGCAGTCTGAGCTTTTGCATTTTTAAACACCGCTTCTAGCTCAGGCAGTTTGGCAGTCAGCTTCTCTTGCGTGTCTTTAACCAGCTTTATGTCAATATCCGCCTGCTCGGCATTTTTCTTGGCAAGTTCAAGCAGTCGCTGACTGTGCGTTTTTTTCTGTGCCAGCGTATTAATTTTTAGTTGCAACGCTTGATACTCATCATTTAAGGTTTTGACCTGAGCATTCATTTCGTCCATATTTTTGGTCATTGCAAGCATCGCATTTTGAGCAGTCTCAAATTTTGGCAAATGCTCGGCAAGTTGCTTACAGATGTCATCAAGCTCCATCTCTAGCGACTTTAATTCCCCACTGATTTCATTTTTCTCTTCATCAAGCCGTGCTTTATTTTTGACAAAATTTTCTCGCTTAATGGCATCGGTTTGCACTGCAGCGGTCAATGTTAAGTGTGCTTGTTGTGCTTTATGTAGACTTGCTAAAATTGCTGTCATTTGGGCGGTACGCTCATCATGGGCAATTTTAAGATTTTCAAGCTGAGCGGTATGAGCCTTTAATGTCTTTTCACTGTTTGCCAATTCATCTTCAACGTCATTTAATTCATCTTCAAGCTCGGCAAGTCGCTGACTGTGCTGGGCTTTTTGACTCAGCACAGATGATTCTGCCCCAAAAGCACTGGTGTGCATCACGCCAAAGATACCAATCAGCCAGCCTGTTGCTGTCAAAATCAGCCGACCATCGGACGCCTTATTTTTAAGTTGTGCCAAAGCATTATCGGTCAAATCACCATCAAAAAGATAGCAGTGATCAAAAAGCTTTAAGCGTGGCGAGTCAAACAATTGTCCAAAAGCAATCAGCTGACCATCATTCACGCCATAGCCACCACCTGTGGTAAAAATACTGCAAGTAGCATTTTTATCTTTAATGTCTGGCATGGACAAGACCGACCTAATTTCAACATCGTCTGAAACCTGAGCGTTGAGCCAAAAACCCAAAAATCCATCAAGCACGCCTGCAAATTTTTCTCCATGACAACTTAATTTCACCACATCTTTTAGGCGTGGCAGATGCGAAAAATCACTCATCTCTTTGCAAACTTCTTGCACAACGGGCTTGGCATGGAGCATTTTATGCAAAATGTCGTATTCACTAGACAAAGCAGCATGGCGTTTTTCAAGAGTACCATACTCACTTTGGGCAGTCTGCACCAGCTTATTTAACTCATCTAGCTTCTCTTTATCATCAAATTCTGCCAAAGAATCTTGGCGAAGTTTGAGGGTATTGATTTCATCAGACAGGCGTTTTAATTCATCATTATCCGTTGTATTTTCCTGTGCCAATGACTGCCCGCTTATTACCAGCTCATTATGTCTTTTCATCCATTTTTCACGAGCATTTAGCACACGCAATTTTTGTGATTCGGCAAGTTTTTGGGCATTTTCCAGCGTGTTTTTTTGTGCTTGCAAGGCATTTACTTCATCACGAACACCCTGCCAGTTGTCTTGAATTGCAGATAATTGAGATTTTTTGGTAGCCAAATTTTCACTAAGCATGGTTAAATTTGGTGTGATTTGATTAAGTTCATCATCAATTTTGGCAAGCTCATCTGTTGAATGCCTGATGTCATCATTCGCCTCTGACTTAATGGTGTTTAGACGATGAAGCTTCTCATCAGATTGGCCAAGCTCTTGACTTACTGTATAAAAATTATGTTGGGCTGTTTGTTCTGCCATCTGTGCATTATGATACTTATCCTTTGCATCATCTTTTAGCCACTGCCCTTCGGCAACTTTCGCAGACAAGCGATCCAATTCAGCTTTAGCTTTATTGACAATATTGGTAAGCACAGTAAAATCATCGTTACTGCTTTGCTGTTCTAATTTTTTATTCTCATGATATTGCCACGCCTCAAAAATGCGTTTTAGCAAATCCTCTTTGTTAATTTTTTCAATTTCAGCGTTCAGCTCTTGGTATTTTTTGGCAGATTCTGCTTGACGAAGTAGCGTGCGTTGCTGTTTTTTCAGTTCGCCTTGCAGGTCTGATAGTCGCTCTAGGTTGTCTTTTGCCTCGTCTAGTTTCTTTTGCGTCTCTTCACGCCGTGCCTGATAGCGAGACACGCCAGCCCCCTCCTCAATGAATGAACGAAGCTCCATAGGGCTTGACTCAACAATACGCCCAATCATGCCCTGCTCGATGACAGCATAGCTACGAGCACCCAGCCCTGTGCCAAGAAAAACATCAATCACATCACGGCGACGCACTCGCTGACCATTGATGAAGTAATCAGATTTACCATCTTTGGTTACTTGGCGGCGGAGGGTCAACTCTTGGTACAAATTTAAGGCATGGCGAATGCCAGTCGTCTCATCTTGGGTATGCTCAAAGGTCAGCTCCACACTCGCCAAGGACTTGGCAGCTCGCCCTTCTACGCCTGCAAAAATCACATCACTCATCGCTCCACCACGAAGCTGTTTGGCAGAAGTCTCACCCAACACCCAGCGAATGGCATCAATGACATTAGACTTACCACAGCCATTAGGCCCTACAATGGCAGTAATGTCATGCTTAAAGGTAAAAGTAGTTGGATTGGCAAAGGATTTAAAGCCAGCAAGTTTTAAGGATTTTAGACGCATAATGAATGATAAAAATCTTAGGATAAAAGACAAGTATTATAGCAAATTTTACAAAAATTTTATCCAAGTTTCTTTTAGATAATTCGATCAATAAGCCCAGTATTTTTAGATTGACAGGATATGCGGGGGGGTAGAATATCGTGTATTTGATTAAAACAGTCTAGGGATTTATATGTTTTTTATTGACTCTTTGCTTATTAAGGCTATGCTAATAACTGGGATCAGATTTCACAGCGATACCGCCAAGATAAAAACTGGACTTGCGAAGAATGCGATGTAAACCTAACCAGCCATCGACAACTACTTGATGTTCATCATATAAATGGAGTCAAGCAACATAATCATTACAGTAATTTAAAAGTCCTATGCAAAGAATGCCATGGCAAACAGCCTTATCATAGTCATTATCTTAACAGCATTTCACAAGATGCCCTAGAAACCCTACGATACATCAAAAAAGAACAGGGCATCATTTAAAATATCACACCCAACAAAAAACCCTGCAAATGGCAGGGTTTTTTGTTGGGGAATTAGGCCATACTACCATACACCAACTGTATGCCTACCACAATCAACAGACAGGCAAAGGTTTTTTTAAGCGTAGCGGCTGGCATTTTGTGAGCGATTTTCGCCCCCAATTTGGCGGTAATGAAGCTTGCCATACTAATCGCCACGAACGCAGGCAGATGTACAAAACCAATCAACCCGCTCACAGACTCACCCATATTTGCCACATGACTTTGTCCAAACCACATAAAACCCAATGCCCCTGCGATGGCAATTGGCAAACCACAGGCAGCACTTGTTCCAACCGCTTGCTTAATTGGTAGGCCTGCGTGCGTAAGATAAGGGACATTCAGACTCCCCCCACCAATCCCAAAAATTGCTGACGCCATGCCAATCACCACGCCTGCAATGCCTTGGTTAAGCGGCTTAGGCAAAGGCTTGATGTTCTCATCTGATTTTTTCATGAACATTTGTACAGACATGGCAATGGCAAATACGCCAATCAGCCCTTGCAAATACTGACCATGAATAAGGGTAGCCACCCACGCACCCAACAACGCCCCAAATACAAGACCAAAAGTTAGATTTTTAAACACATCCCAACGCACACCCCCTTTTTTATTGTGGGCGGTCAAAGAGCTGATGGAGGTAATGATGATGGTCGCCAGTGCTGTTCCTACTGAAACATGGGGGATAATCTCACTTGCAAAGCCGTATGCACCCAAAATCCACACAAGTGCAGGCACGATAATCAATCCACCACCCACACCAAACAGTCCTGCACACACTCCAGCAAACGCCCCTGCGATGACAAACCATAAATACATCATTTGTACAAATTCCAAATAAAATTTATGATATTATACCGTATTTTTCTCGTTTTGAAAAAATTATGTCTGATTTTCTCACGCCGATGACACATACTCATTTTACCAATATTGATAGCACCAATACCGCCTTGATGCACGCCATCATCAACGGTAAGTTATCCCATGACAAACACCATCTTTATACCGCCGACCACCAAACATCAGGACGAGGACAGCATGGACGCTGCTGGGTGAGCGGTGCAGGCAATGTGTTTTTAACCCTATTCACACCAATCGGTCAAAATCATTTTGAACTGCACCAATTATCAGGTCTGTTGTCGCTTGCGGTAGCTTTTGAGCTTGGTGATTTAGCCATCATTCAAAAAATTAACCAAATCCGTCTTTTAAACAACCTATCCCCTGTTGGCATAAAATGGGCAAATGATATCGGCTTTTATGATGAATCTTTGGGTGTGTTTCATAAACTGGCAGGCATCTTGATAGAGCCTATTTTTAAAAAAATATCCAACAAAAGTACACTGGTTGGCGTAGTGGTTGGCGTGGGTCTAAATGTCAATACCTCGCCCACGATTCAAGATGGGCTGTATCAAGCGACTTGCCTAAAAATGCTAGACACTGCCATTAATATCCACGCCAAAGATTTATACACCCCAATGGCAAATGCAATACTTCAAGCGGTACACATTTGCAACAGATGCAAAGAACCAATGTATTTACAATATTTCATTGATAAATTCAATGCCCATCATCTTTTAAACAACCAAAACATACAAATTTTTATACAAAACAACATGACCGATGTATTTGCACAAGGCAGATGTATTGGCATTGGCAGTCAAGGCGAGCTACTATTGGCACATCATGATGATATCACACCCATTTATGCAGGCATGGCAAAAATTATTAAGGAAAATCAGTGAAAAAACTTTGGCTAGATTTGGGGAACACTCGCCTAAAATATTGGGTGGCTGATGACGATACCATCATCGCTCATGATGCAAGAGAGCATCTAAAAGCCCCCAATGAATTATTATTGGGTTTGCTTGGGACTTTGGCAAGCTTTGAGCCACAATTTATCGGCATTTCTAGCGTCTTGGGCGAAAAAATCAATAGCACAATCCACGAGACTTTGCAAATCTTTAATGTCCCATTCCAATTTGCCAAAGTCGATGCTCATCATGAGCTTTTGATGAGTCGCTACCATTCGCACCAACTTGGCGTAGATAGGTGGTTGCAAATGCTGGGGGTGGTAGATGCCCAGCAAAAACAATGTGTGGTGGGCTGTGGCACGGCTTTAACGATTGATTTGATTGAGCATGGCATGCATTTGGGTGGCTATATCCTACCCAATGTTTATATGCAACGCCATGCCCTATATGCTGGTACTCAGCAGATTGCTGTCAAGGCTGGACGATTTGACAGCATAGAGCTTGGGCGGACAACCTTTGATGCTGTCAATCATGGTGTGCTGTTTGGCATAGTAGGGACAGTGCGTACAATCATGACAGACCATCCTGACTTTACCATGACACTGACAGGTGGTGGGGCAGACATGATAAATCAACAGCTTAAAAACAAACTGCCTATCGAGCCAGAATTATTACTAAAAGGTCTAAAACGCTATTTTCAAGATTAACAAACCACACAATCGAACGCAACAAAAAGTTGCCAGTTTGGTGGTTTTTTAAAACCTAATTTAGCAAAATCGCAAAATAAAACAGAATCACACAACACAGCAGGCTTAATAACCATAGTACCGAACGCAACAACGGTAAGTTCTGTGCATACGCCATGCCATAGCCAATTCTCAAAAATACATACAGCCATGCAATCATGTTAATCACATTTTGTGGCACAAAACAATACATGGCGACCAAAACAGCTGCTAAAAATATTGGCAAACCCTCAAAGCTATTGGCTTGCACGGCATTTAGTCTGGCAGCCAGTCCTGTGGTTCTGCCCAAAAAATCCCTTGGATTGGCATTATCTGACATCTTAAAACCACCCACAATCTTAGCAAGTGCAGCAAATGCAAATGGCAACAGACAAGCCACCAGCATCGCCTGAATTGCCAAACCAATCTTTGGCGAAAAGTTCGCCACAAACATCACAAAACCATTCATAATTTATTATTTCGCCATATTTTAATATCAATGATATTAATATCATCAACTTTTTTAACTTTTTATTACAATCTCATAACCATGCGTGATATTCACACCTCCATCGGCAAGCATCTTAGATGCAGAACAGTACTTATCAGCAGACAGCTCAATGGCCTTGGCAACTTGACTGTCTTTAATGTCCGAACCAGTAACCACAAAATGCAAATGAATGTCGGTAAATACCGCAGGTACGGCATCAGCACGCTTGGCAGATATTTCACAGCGAACGTCAACAACCGCCTGTCTGGATTTTTTTAAAATACTCACCACATCATAGCTGGCACAACCACCAAGCCCCATCAAAATCAGCTCCATCGGACGCGCACCAAGTTCTTGCGATGAATCAATCATCACATCATGACCTGAACCGCTGGTCGCCTTAAAATTAATCACATCGTTTTTTAGCCATGACACGCTGGCATTCATATCAGTCATTTTATCGTTTTCCTATTTAGTTTAGTCATTGATAGTCAATGATGAGCTTATGAAGTATTTTATCAAGCAAAAATATTCTCTACTATGACAGCTTTTAATCATTTTTTCAAGTACAATCCCTTTTTTCATTTTTTCATTATTAAAATTAAAATTTAAAACTCATCTAGTCTCTGCCAGCTTATCATTTCAAATCATTTCAAGACCCAATCTATGCCATCGCCTTAATAAAATCTTTGATTGATAGCATCAAAAACACCACAGAAACATTTTAATGCAAAAAAATATTACACTTTTTGTAAAAAATTTGTTTTAATAGTAGGTATGTTATCTGCCATGATTTATGGCAGAATTTTTTAATTTTTTTTAATAATGAGTTTAGTCATGATTGATTCAGACGGCTTTCGAGCCAATGTCGGTATCATCTTGGCAAATACACAAGGGCAAGTACTTTGGGCAAAACGCATTGGACACAACAGTTGGCAATTTCCACAAGGTGGTATCGATTATGGTGAGACCCCACTTGATGCAATGTATCGCGAACTGTACGAGGAGGTTGGACTACAACCACATCATGTTGAATTGCTCGCCGTAACAAAAGATTGGCTACGCTATCGCCTGCCAAAACGTTATGTTCGCACCAATCAAGAGCCTTTGTGCATTGGGCAAAAACAAAAATGGTTTTTGCTTCGCTTAGATGAAAATAACACCAAACACATACGCTTTGATACATCAAAACCAGAATTTGATGAATGGCAGTGGGTCAGTTACTGGTACCCACTAGACCAAGTGGTCGCCTTTAAGCGGGGTGTGTATCAAAGAGCACTGCAAGAACTGATAAAAGAACTCCCTTTAAAAAAGGAACTGACTTTATCTTATTCTTAAGCCAAACAAAAAAAAGATCAGCCAAAAGCTTGATCTTTTTTTTATATCACTTACGGCATCATCTTGTTAAAATTGAAAAAAATTAGGTATTTTTTGCTATAATAAACAAAATTTTTTATAAAACATTCATCGTCTGGCAAATCACTCTATGGCAATTTTCCACCCACAATATAATCCTGTTGCCCTAAATTTGGGCTTTATTGAGCTACATTGGTATGGTCTTATGTACATGTTAGCATTTTTATCCGCCTATATTTTGGCCACTTGGCGTGCTAAAAAGTATGGTGATTTGAGCACCGAAATGGTGTCGGATTTGGTGTTTTTTGGTGCCATGGGTGTCATTTTGGGTGGTAGAATTGGTTATGTCATTTTATATAATTTTGGTGAATTCATCTCCAATCCCGCCTATATTTTTCGTGTTTGGGAAGGTGGCATGAGCTTTCATGGGGGCTTTGTTGGTGTTATCATTGCCATGCTATGGTTTGCCAAAAAATATCAAAAACACCCATTTACCATATTAGACTTTATTGCTCCTTGTGTACCGCTAGGTTTGCTATTTGGACGAATTGGCAACTTTATTAATGGCGAGCTGTGGGGGCGTGTGTCGCATGGCGATTATGCACACTTAATGTATTTTCCACAAGCAATTGCTGCCGATTACGAGCTGATTAGCCAAAACCCAGATTTAATGAGCATTGCCACACAATTTGGCGAATATCACCTATTACCACGCCACCCAAGCCAACTTTATCAAGCATTCACCGAAGGCGTTGTTTTATTCATCACGCTGTGGTTTTTTAGTGCCAAGCCACGCCCACGATACGCCATTTCTGCTTTATTTTTGCTTGGCTATGGCATCAGCCGATTTACCACTGAGTTTTTCCGTCAGCCAGACATTGGCTATGAGCTGATTTTTGGTTGGATGAGTAAAGGTCAATTATACAGCCTACCGATGATTTTTTTTGGTGTAATCTTGATGGTATTGGCATATAAAAATAAGAATTTTGATTAGCAAAAAAGCCCGATAAGAGATCAACGATGAAACAATATTTAGAACTTTTAACCCACATCTTAAATACAGGCACCAAAAAAGGCGACCGTACAGGCACAGGCACTCAAAGCATCTTTGGTCATCAAATGCGATTTAATTTGGCAGATGGTTTTCCTTTACTGACAACAAAAAAAGTACACATTAAATCCATCATCTACGAGCTGCTGTGGTTCATCAAAGGCGACACCAATATCAAATACCTTCAAGATCATGGTGTAACAATCTGGGACGAATGGGCAACCGCAGAACAAACCGCTCGTTTTGATAGGCAAGCGGGCGATTTGGGACCAGTATACGGCCACCAATGGCGTAATTTTGGAGCAAGCAAAGATGATGATGGCGCATACAATTTGGACGGCTTTGATCAATTAAAATCTTTGATCAATGAAATTAAAACCAATCCAAATTCTCGCCGTTTGATTATTTCAGGGTGGAATCCAATTGAGGCCAATCAAGTTGCCCTACCGCCTTGCCATACTTTATTTCAGTTTTTTGTGGCAGACGGCAAATTGTCGTGCCAACTTTACCAACGCTCAGCAGATGTATTTTTAGGTGTGCCATTTAATATTGCCAGCTATGCTCTTTTGACACATTTGATTGCCCAAGTGTGTGATTTGCAAGTGGGTGAATTTATCTGGACAGGTGGCGATACTCATTTATACAATAACCACATTGAACAAGCCAAACTGCAATTGAGCCGAGAGCCCCTGCCGCTATGCCAATTGCAATTAAATCCAAAAATCAAAGATTTGTTTGCGTTCACTTTTGATGACATACAAATCACAAACTACCAATCGCACGAAAGAATCACAGCACAAGTGGCGGTATAAAATGACTTTATCTGACATCAAACACAGGTTAACCCAAAAAGATATCCAGCTGACCCAAGTGGTTGCTTTTGACCGTCATTATTGTATCGGCAAAGACAATCAATTGGCATGGCATATTCCCGAAGACTTAAAACACTTTAAAAAAATTACGACAAATGGCGTGATCATTATGGGTCGTAAGACTTATGAAAGCATAGGACAAGCCTTACCAAATCGTGTGAATTGGGTCGTTACCCAAGACAAAAATTGGACTGCTGACGGCATTAAAATCGCCCACAGTATTGAACAGGTTTTGGAGCTGGCAAGCCAAGATGTGCTCGGCGGTCAAAATAGTGAACTGTTTATTATTGGCGGTGGTGAGATTTTTAAACAGACTTTGCAAATTTGTGATAAATTACAAATCACTCGCATCGATTTAGATGTGCAAGGCGATACTTTTTATCCCAACATTCCACCCAAATTCGTACTTACCAACAGCGAAAGTGGCATGAGCAAAAAAAATGGCATAAAATTTGTGTTTGAAACTTATGTCAAGACTGCCTGACAAACGATTCTCCTTTGCTCGGATTGTCTGTTTTTTAACTTTGTCTGTTTGTTAACAATGCTAATAAAAAAAATGCTAGAATAAGCCAACCTCCAATTAAAAAAATTATACAGCCATGCACTATTTACCCATCTTACCCATCATTCTTAGCACCTCTATCATCTGTATCACCGCCTGCTCGCCAAAAAGCGAATATCAACGCATTGAAGGCAAAACAATGGGGACAAGCTACCACATCACCTTCAAAGCAAACGAACAAGACATCACCGCCATTAAGTCTGTGATTGATGAACGATTGGACGATGTCAATCAAAGCCTATCCACCTACATCAAAGACAGCACCATTTCCAAATTCAACCGTTTACCCAGTAACACACCGCTGACGATTGATAAAGACTTTATCAAGGTGTTTAATGATAGCCAAACCATCTTTACAGCCAGTAATGGTAGTTTTGATCCCACGGTTTACCCACTTGTTGAGCTATGGGGCTTTGGTGCCCAGATGAGTGTTGAACGCCTACAATCCCCGCCCACCGATGATGAAGTCAACGCCCTAAAAAACAGAATCGGATTTGAAAAAACCGTCTTGCAAGGCAATAAACTTCATAAAACGCACGATGGCGTCGGATTGGATTTTTCAGCAATTGCCAAAGGTTATGGCGTAGATGTCATTGCAAGCGTACTGTCAGAGCAATACAAAATTAATGACTACATGGTAGAAATTGGCGGAGAAGTTGCCACCAAAGGTAAAAATGACAAAGGCAAGCCATGGACCATCGCCATTGACGCCCCCATCTTAAATAGCTCGGTACAAGACCGTGAAATATTTACCACCATCAGTCAACAAGAAAACCAAACACTTCATCTTGCCACCTCAGGTGGTTATCGCAATTCGGTTGAATTTAATGGCGTGCGATACAGCCATACCATCAACCCTAGTACCGCCAAGCCTGTGGTAAACTCTGCACCAAGCGTTACCGTCATGCACGACAGCGTGGCATTGGCCGATGGCTGGGCAACTGCACTCACTGCCGTGCCATACATTGATGCACTAAAAATGGCAAACAAACATAATATCAAGGCGATATTTATCACCACACAAGCGGATAAAAAAGGCTTTGAGCTTGTCAAGTCAGACGCATTTGTCCAAAGTGAAAAAGTTAAAAAATAAAGCAAAAAACAATAACAAAAAACAATAAAGTGTAGAATACTGTTTTGACTTTATGTGTCGCGTATCTTACAATGTCTGGCAAATGATCAGTTAGGATTTTTTTATGGCAACTTTTTCTCCGACTCTACAATTTCCCAAACGCTGGCTTGCCACACCAAGCCCTGTCAAACAAATCTTTCATCAAGAGCTTGACGACATCATTCATATGCTTGGCAGCGAAATATCCGCCAAGGACTATCAATTCACCAACCAAAATTTTGGCGATGCCGTAGCGGAGCTATTAAACACCCCCTCAGAGTCGTCTGCCAAACCAGCCAAACTGGTGCACAGCTTTGATAGTACATCATTAACCATCAATACAGATGATGATACAAGTGGGTTTGATAAAGAAGAGCTGTCGGAAATACAAAGACGCATCACCACCAAGTTATCAGCACAATTAGATGATTTTTTAACAGAGCATCTGGCACAGCTGTCAGAAGATTTAAAATCTTGGATAGATACCGCCATTAAAAATGAACTCAGCGATTACCGCAAAACAGACACAACCAAGACATAATACTTGTAAACATTACCAAAAACTTAAAATGAGAAAGCCATGAGCCGTCCAAATGACATCATCATCATTGGTGCAGGTCCTGCTGGACTTGCTTTTGCCAGATATTTTAAAGGCACAGATTTACAAATCACCATCATTGATAAAGCCGATTTAACCAGCATTGAAAATCCTGCCTATGATGGTCGAGAGATTGCACTGACACATCGCTCAAAAGAGATTCTGCAGAACTTGGGTGTGTGGCAACATTTTGATGATGGCGACATTTACCCTCTAAAAGAAGCCAAAGTCTACAATGGCGACTCTCATTATACTTTACATTTTAAAGTACCAAAAGACTTAAAGCTATTAAGCTCTGCCGATAGATTGGGCAATTTAATTTCCAATCACAACATTCGCAAGGCTTTATACAGTGAGGTTAAGGATTTACCAAATGTGCAATTAATGACTTGTGCCAACATAAAAAGCATTGAAACAAGCGACCACAACGCAAGTGTAACTCTTGCTGACGGCACAACTTTACAGACACGCTTACTGATTGGTGCAGACTCTCGTATGTCATTTGTGCGTCGCACACTGGGCATTGGTGCACAGATGAATGATTTTGGGCGTACTGTCATCGTTTTTCGTGTCAGCCACCCTCATTCAAATCAGGCAACGGCCCAAGAATGTTTCTTTTATGGGCGTACACTTGCTCTTTTGCCCTTGCATGATAATTTAACCAATTGCGTCATCACCCTAGACAACACTCAAGCCAATGAATTGCTCGCCCTATCGCCCGATGAGCTTGCCAAAGAAGCTCAGCGTATGATGAACGATAAACTCGGCACTTGCACCATTGCAGGTACAGTGCACCACTACCCACTCATGGGCGTTCATGCCAACACCTTTAAGAGCAACCGAGCCGCTCTCATTGGCGATGCAGCGGTTGGTATGCACCCTGTAACAGCACATGGTTATAACTTAGGCTTGATCAGCGTGGATATCCTAGGAAAGCTCATCATTGATGCTCATCACCAAAATCTTGATATTGGTGCACCAACACTTCTTGCCAAATACAACCTACGCCACCAAAGCCATACACGCCCACTATATCACGGCACCAATACAATGGTCTCATTATTTACCAACGATGCACGCCCCATGCATATCATACGCAATACCGCTCTAAGAATCAGCAATAATTTACCGCCCATCAAACGCTGGATTACAGGGCAATTAACGGGCAAATAGGCAAGATGGTACGCACTCATTGATTGACTGATTTGTCATTGACTTGATTTTAGGCATGTAACGCTTTATAAATTGTGCCTGCCAACACTTTGCCAATGCCCTTAACACTGGCGATTTCAAGCTCGGAGGCACCAATGAGTTGCTGTATGCCACCAAAGTGGTTTAATAAATCACGACGCCTTTTTTCACCAAGACCTGGAATGACTTCTAGCACAGATGAGCCACGGGCCTTGTCTCTTTTTTTGCGATGATTGGTGATGGCAAAACGATGTGCCTCATCACGAATATGCATGATCAGATGCAACGCCTTACTGTCCATCGGCAAATCTATTGGCTCATGATCAATAAAGTGCAATACTTCAAGCCCTGCCTTACGCCCTTCACCTTTTGCCACGCCAACAAGTAAAGTTTCATCAAGCCTGCCAAGCTCGGTCAGTACCTCCTTGGCAATATTGAGCTGACCTTTGCCACCGTCAATAAGTAACAAATCTGGCAATTCATGCTTAACATACCGACGCATTAAAACCTGACGCATCGCCGCATAATCATCACCAGCTGTGATGTCGTGAATGGCGTACTGTCGATAATCTCGCTTACGAGCACCTCCTGAATCAAACACCACACAAGACCCCACTGCTGCCTCACCCATGGTATGGCTGATATCAAAACATTCAATACGGTCAATGATGCGATTTGACACAGATGCCAACATCAATTTAAGGGCGGTAAATCGAGATTTTAATTCATAATAATCGCTCATTTTTGCTTTTAATGCATTATCTGCATTAAGCTTGGCAAGATCAAGCCATTCGGCACGATGTTTTTGTACACGGTGCTTGATTTGTGTTTTTTTATTAAATTGCTCGCTTAGCAACTCACCAATGGTCTGCGCATCAGTCAGCACTTCGCTAACGATAAGCTCACTTGGCAAATCATCACTGACTTGAAAATAAAATGACAAAATAAACTCACTCAGACGCTCAGCATTATTTTCCTCGCCAATCACCACCTCATCAGGAAAGTAATTTTTCCCACCTAACACTCGCCCACCACGCACGGTCAAAACATGAATACAGGTTACGCCCGATTTATGACTGATGGCAAACACATCCGCTTCACCACTTAGCCGAAATACCGCTTGGCGAGCCTGCATTTCGCTAACCATTGTAATACGATCACGATAAAATGCCGCTTGCTCAAAGTTTAATTCTTCTGCTGCTTTTTCCATCTTAGCAACAAGCATTTGTTGTGCTTGAACATTTTCACCACCTAAGAATAACAATGCGTCATTCACATCTTCTAGATACTCTTTATGCTCAACCAACCCAACACATGGCGCCTTGCATCGTTTGATTTGATATTCCAGACAGGGGCGTTTTCTAGTATTAAAATAGCTGTTGGTGCAATCTCGAATCATAAACAACTTTTGCATGAGCAACAAGGCCTCTTTTGCACCCGCTGCCGATGGATAAGGACCAAAAAAACGCCCATGTACATGATTGCCCTTGCCACGCCCAAAACCCAAGCGTGGAAACTTGTCCGTGGACATGAACACATACAAATAAGACTTATCATCACGCAAAATGACATTATAAGGCGGACGATGCTCTTTAATCAGGTTTTGCTCAAGCAACAAAGCCTCGGTCTCACCACGCACAATGATGATTTGAATGTCATAAATTCGTTGCACCAGTGCGCGTGTCTTTGGGTGTTCTATCGTCTTAGCAAAATAACTACTGACACGATTTTTGAGAGATTTTGCCTTGCCCACATACAAAATCTCGCCATTTTTACCAAGCATTTTATACACTCCTGGTAGATTTGGCAGAGATTTTAAAATGGCAGACAAATGGGAATGTCGGTCAAAATCATCACTTTGGCAATCTAAAGCATCATTCATAAGTGGCTTATTCTTAAAATTTTCAACAATGACATAAGAATATAAGGGAAAAATCAGCTTTTACAAGACAAAAAACCCCGCCAAAAAGCAGGGTTTAATGAGTAAAAATTGTGCATTATGCAACTTTTTTTGCACCCAATTTTTCTTTGATACGCGCAGATTTGCCAGAACGGTCGCGTAGATAGTAAAGTTTTGCACGGCGTACATCACCACGACGCTTAACGCTGATGCTGTCAATCAGTGGTGAGTGTAGTTGGAATGCACGCTCTACACCGATACCGCTTGAAATTTTACGAACAGTAAAAGATGAGTTCAGACCACGGTTACGCTTAGCGATAACCACGCCTTCAAACGCTTGTAGACGCTCACGATCACCTTCACGAACTTTTACTTGTACCACAACCGTATCACCTGGTGCAAATGCTGGGTGGTCTTTAAGTTGTGAATTTTCAATGTATTGAACTAGGGGATGTTTATTGCTCATAGCAATCTCCAATCAAACGACATAGGCTCATACTTTCTTAAAGTGGTTAAAAAGTCGCATATCGTATCATCATCATGCAGTCATATCATCAAACTGCCAACCCAAACCACATGGGCAAAAAACTCTATTATTCTACTAAGTTTTTACTGTTTTTTCAAGCGGTTTTTAAAATATAATGACCATTTACATTAAAATCTGATGATGGCATAACATAAAAAAATTTGCAAATTTTCTCAAAAAAATTATCAATATTTTGTAAATACATACCGATTCAATCAACAAAAAACCTTTACAACAATCACTCATCATCAAGCGATTTTAGCCACTTCTCCTGTTCCTTGGTGGGTGTAAATTTTGCCCACAAATCAGGTCGGCGTAGTTTGGTGCGTTTGATTTGCTGAATAAAACGCCATTTGGCAATATTGGCATGATGTCCAGACAACAACACTTCTGGGACTTTTTTTCCATGAAAATCAAGAGGTTTGGTGTAGTGTGGACAATCAAGCAAACCATCAACAAAACTATCTTCTACAGCAGAATTATCATCGCCCATCACAAAAGGCAGACGCCGAATGACGCTGTCCATCACTATCATTGCAGGCAACTCACCACCTGTAAGCACATAATCACCCACCGAGATTTCAGCATTAACATACTTTTCAAGCAGTCTTTCATCTACACCTTCATAACGCCCACATAACAAAATCATGCCATCATGCTTGGTAAGTTTAAGTACGCCTGATTCATCTAGCGTCTGGCCTTGTGGCGACAGGTAAACAACAGGACAAATTGGATTGTTAATATTCTGATGCTTAAAATACTTTTCTGCTAAAGTTTGAGCATACAAGATTGCTTTTTCTAGCGGTTCTGCCATCATCACCATGCCTGGTCCACCACCGAAGGTACGCTCATCAATGCGTTTATAGTTATCTGTTGTAAAATCACGAGGATTGATGGTATGCATCACCACCTGCCCACGAGATACAGCACGCCCTGTAATGCCAAAGTTACGAACTGCATCGAACATTTGTGGCATGATACTAATGACCGCAAAAAACATCATCAACTCGCCATTTAATAATCACTGCCCCATGCTACAAACATGGTTTTTTCAATCAAATCCACCGAAAGTACGATGTCTTTGTGCCACGGAATCAGCCTATCCTCATCATCAATACTGTCTTTATTGGATTTAACTGAAATGATCTCATGCGCCCCTGTCTCAAACATTTGCTTGATCTCACCAAGATTCTCACCTTCTTCATTGATGACTGTAAGCCCCACCAAGTCCGACCAATAATATTCATCTTCATCAAGTGCAGGAAGAGCGTCTTTATGCACCCAAACCGTTGTGCCATTCATGGTTTCAGCAACATTGCGGTCAGCAATTTCAACAAAGCTTGCCACCAAACCAGAACCTTGTTCACGCCAGTCCTGAACGGTTAAAGGCTTAAAACCAGTTGCTGTTTTCATCCACCAAGGCGACATACCAAAAACATCAGCACGGTTATCCATTTCACTAAATACCCATAGCCAACCCTTAATGCCATACGGTTTTTTTAAGGTAGCAATTTTAATGAGCTCATCAGCAGGTGGTGCACCCAACCCATCACGGCGAAGATTTGGTTTTTTCATCATGTCTTTATCATTATTTGCAGATTGGTCAGTAAAGATAAAAAATCGGCTTGCGTCCTAGTTCAATGAATCAATGAACCACACAAACCGATTTTTTTTAAATTTAAACGGTTGACAAAAGTCAATCGTATTAAGCAGATTGCTTGGCTTTTACCAGTTGAGCAACACGATCAGAAGGCTGTGCACCTTTTGCAACCCAAGCATTATAAGCATCTAAGTCAATACGAAAAGTCTCTTCTTGACCACGAGCCAAAGGATTGAAGAAACCAATTTTTTCGATGTGGCGACCATCGCGTGCAGCACGCTTGTCAGCAACAACTACTTGATAAAAAGGACGTTTTTTTGCGCCACCACGGGCCAAACGAATAACTACCATGAGAAACTCTCTTTTCAAAAATAAGTAAAAAATTTGTTGCAAGAATTGGGAAATCGCCCGTCTGTCGCTTTGAGGATGAGCCGATGACAAACCAGACCATTAAAAAGATTTCAATTATACCAAAAAAATTTTGCCTTTCAAAGTAAAATTCACAAAATATCGCATTTTTTACAAAAAATACAAAACAACAACCATTACTTTACCCAAAACAAACAAAAAAGATGAATAATTGCGAAAAAACCATCAAGCTGTGATAGAATCAGTACTCTGCGACACTCAAAATCATTCAATATACGGCCATGACGCACCACACCAAACACATTTTTATCAAACTGCATTATCTTTTACACTCAAACGCCTGGCAAACAATTTTGGTGGTATTCTTTATTGTGTTTGTGAGCATTGGGCTGTCGCTTTGGCTGTTTTGGCGAAGTTTGTATTTGCCAGAACTAAAAAACCACGCCAATTATTTGGCAAGCGAATTAAGCCTGCTTGATGATGCACACAACAAATGGCCCAATGATTCTAAAATACCAGCTTGGCTTGAAGGCAATAGCCACATTCAAATTATTGACAATCCCAATGACTTTCCTGACATCACCGATAAATTTTTTGCAAGTATCATAACTAACATACTCGACCAAGAAGTTGAAAATAAACTTGGGCGTGATGTGGAGGTATATTTTAAATTCAAACCAACCCCAAAGCTGTGGATTCAAGACAGCAAGCACCCTGATGTATGGTTGCGTGAGCCTGTGGCCTATTATTCGCAGTACAGCACAGGAGTATTGGCAGGATTTTTACTGGGCTTGCCATTTTTAACACTACTTACAATCTTTATACTGGTGCGTGGGCTAAACAGACCACTCAAACGGCTTGAACAAGCTGCCATCAATTACATTCAAGAAGGTCATGCCACCGCACTTGCCACCGATAAGGGGCCGCGTGAGATTCGCCGAGTAAATACCGCTTTTAATCAACTGTTCATGACGCTAAGTCAAGCCCAAAAAGAACGTACCATCATGCTTGCTGGCATCAGCCACGATTTACGCACGCCACTGACTCGTATGCGACTGACGGCCGAAATGCTTCCTGATGAATTTTTCCGTGAAGGGCTGGTGTATGATATTGAGGATATGGACGCCATTTTAGAGCAGTTCATCTCTTTTATGAAAGATGGATCTGATGAACCTGTGCAACCGACCAATCTAAACACGATTTTTAAGGAAGTCATGGTGCAATTTTCTGACACACGCTTTATTTTTGAATGCGATGTTACCCAAGATGTACCAGTGCGTCCGCTGTCGGTTAAGCGTTTGATCATTAACCTTGTTAATAATGCCATTCGCTATGGTCGTGAGCCGATTCATATTGGGGCTACCATCATCTCCCCAAACGCAGAAGCAGGTGATCATGCTCAATTGCAAGATTCATACACCAAATTTCCCACACTCATCATTCATGTCAAGGATGAGGGTCAGGGTGTGGCAGATGACCAACTAGAACGCATCATGCAACCTTTTGAGCGAGGCGAAACTGCTCGCACCACACAAGGAAGTGGACTGGGACTTGCCATCGTCAATCGCATTGCACGCTTACATCAAGGTGTGGTAGAGGCTTTTAACCACCCAGATGGTGGGTTGTGCGTTAGGGTCAAAATGCCACTCACCACTCAAATCATCAACGAAAGTATTGATGACGAACAGGTTTAAACAATCAACCCAAAAAAAATTAATTCTCAGCAAAATATTCTTGATGGGTCAAACACAATCAGTCGATTGGTTTTTATTGCTAAACTCATTAATATGACTGACCAGCCACAATCTTATCCGCTTTGGCCTGAGTCAGCTCATCAGCAGCGATGGTAACACCTGCTTGCTTGGCAGGCCAGTCCATGATGAATCGTGCACCTTTTAAAGAAGGGCTTTCATCAACTTTTAGATCAGCACTAAACCAAAAGGCAATGCGTGAGACAATAGATAAACCCAAACCATAACCGCCTGATGCACGAGTACGGCTGTCATCCAAGCGTGCAAATGGCACGAAAATTTTCTTGCGATCTTCTTGTTTAATTCCCTGTCCATCATCTTCTACGCTTACAAAAGCACGACCCTTAACCACTCCTGCACTGATTAAAATCGTGCTTTTGGCATAACGCATGGCATTGCCAACTAAATTTTGCACCACACGATGCAGATAACGCCTATCTGCCATCGCTTGTGCTTTAGAAGATGACAGTTGAATTTGTATCTCAATTTCTTTGCCAAGTGCGTTGGTCTCTCGTCTAATTTGCTCAATCAGACCCTCTAAATTCACCATCTCCCAATCCATCTTTGGTGCACCTTCTTCAAGCTTGGCATATGTCAAAATCTCATCAATCAGCTCGTTTAAAGCCTCAATATCTTCATCGATATATTTTTTTTGGCATTGCCTAGACTCATAATCATCGTCATCAGCCAGCATATCCACCGCAAAACGAATGCGTGCCACAGGTGTTCTTAGTTCATGGGATACTGCACGCGTCAGCTCACGCTGTGCTTCAATCAACCGCTTAATGTGTCGAGTCATGACATTAAATGTTGATGACAACTGAGAAATATCATCATGCCCCACGACCTGAACCTGAGTATTAAAATCACCTTGCGTTACTCGGTTCACCCCTGCTTGCAGCAGCTGTAAACGACGCTCAAGCGGAAATATCAGACCATACACACCAAGACTGACCAACAAAATGCAAATCAGGACCATACTGACAATAAGATTCAGCGGAAACCAATTAAACAAATCCACAGGACCAATGACAATCACCTCATCATCATTTTCCGTTGCCATTACCAGTGTAATTAATGAATTTTGAGCACTGTTGCCATCTTTATACAAGATAACAGGTTCATCTCTACGAAGGCGTGCAATTTGACCAGGGTCAATACCAAGAGATTCGATATGCTTAATCTCAATTGGATAGGTGAATTTTTGACTTAAAAATTGCAAGCGTTTTTCTTTGGCCGATACAGTTGGATAATAAAACAAATCATCAAACAAAAATATTGTCAAAGCTCGCACTTGACGCTCATTAATCTGCGAAATTTTGACAGTAATCAGGTTATTTTCGTTGGGGATGCGATGGTAAATGGTCGATTCTTTAGTCGCTGGGTTATAGCGGACAACGGTTTCATCATGGTTGATACGACGAATTTCCCGACCCTTAAAATCCACCATATGCATAGGCACAACAGTGAATGTCTCACCAAACAAACGGCTAGCATCAGATAACCAATACTGACGGCGATCTTCCTGCTGGTGTGCCAAACCTTGGCTTATGAGATGAAATACGCCCGTAGAAATTTTTTCACGGTAAGATTGCAGTCGCTCTTGATTGATGGAGTCAACAAGCAAATAGGTAAAAAACGCCACCGCCAGACAAACAAGCAAAAGCCCTGCATAAATACGAAAAAAAATACTACGCTCAGTTATGGAAGTCAGTGCCATAATAAAAATCACCCTCATAAAATAAAAGCCAGCAATCGCCAGCTTTTATTTTTAATCAGTTACCTTCCTTGACGAATAAATAGCCCTTACTACGAACCGTCTTAATGCGTTTTGGATTTTCTGGATCATCACCAATTTTTGGGCGAATGCGAGAAATTCTCACATCAATCGAGCGGTCTTGACCATCATATTCAATGCCACGCAGACGCTCAAAGATATCCTCACGAGACAAGATTCGACCAGAATTTGAAGCAAGCAACCAAAGTAAGTCATACTCAGCACTGGTAAAGTCTACCAACTCACCATGTAATGTTACTGAACGACCGCCATTATCAATCACCAAATCACCAAACTCCAAACGCTGTGGCGAATCTGCAGAAGGAGCTGTCTCAGAGCGACGAAGTAACGCACGAATACGAGCCAGCAATACCCTTGGTTGTACGGGCTTTGGCACATAATCATCTGCACCCATTTCAAGACCTAGCACCTGATCCATGTCTTCTGTACGAGCAGTTAGCATCAAGATTGGGTTTTGATAATGTGGGCGTACCTCACGACAAACTGTCAAACCATCCGATCCTGGCAACATCACATCAAGCACCACCAAATCTGGCTGCTCACTAATGATACGACGAATCGCACGAGTACCATCCATCTCAATGGCAACATCTAAGCCATTTCGTCTAAGATAGTCTTGAGTCAGTACTGCCAATCGTTCATCATCTTCAACAATGAGAATTTTTGGAATGTCTACTTTATCTAAATTTGGTGTCGTTGTCGTCATGAATTATCCTTAGGCATCATAAGATGGCTTGGAAATGCACTGTTTAGGCACGGTTTTTATATTTTTGAATGGTTTGTAGCTGTGCCACAGACTCAGCCAATGCCGCCAATGCTGCATTTGTTTGAACAGTATTATTTTGATTGGCAAGCAACTGTTCAGCATTGCGGCGAGCTTCAGCGATTTTTACTTCATCTAAATCATGTGCACGCTCTGCAGAGTCTGCAAGCACAGTTACAAGGTGGGGCTGCACTTCTAGAACACCGCCAGAAACATAAATGACTTCATCGGCACCCTCTGCGTTTTTAAGATGCAGTGCACCTGGTTTTAGCAAAGTAATCAATGGTGTGTGTCCTGCAAGGATACCCAGTTCACCATCATGACCTGCCGCCACCAACATATTGATGTCACCAGCATACAACTCTTCACGAGCACTTACCACTCGACATTTAAAAGTTGCCATTATACTCTCCTAATATTAAGTTTAACGGTAACAACCGCCATAATGGACGATTATTACCGACTAACACTCAAATATAGCTCATTTAAACATCATTAAAAACTTATGCAGTTTGTAGCTTCTCAGCTTTGGCAATTGCCTCATCAATACCACCAACCATATAAAAAGCTTGTTCTGGTAAATGATCATACTCGCCTTCAATGATTGATTTAAAACCAGCAATCGTATCACGAAGTGCCACATACTTACCTGGCGCACCTGTAAATACTTCGGCAACATGGAATGGCTGAGATAAGAAACGCTGTATCTTACGGGCACGATAAACAACCATCTTATCTTCTTCCGACAATTCATCCATACCCAAAATGGCAATAATGTCTTTAAGTTCTTTATAGCGTTGCAACACTTCTTGCACACCACGAGCAACATTATAATGTTCCTCACCAATAACTTGTGGATCAAGTTGGCGAGAAGTTGAGTCTAGTGGGTCAACCGCAGGATAGATACCTTGCGATGCAATATCACGACTCAATACAACAGTTGCATCCAAATGCGCAAAAGTCGTTGCAGGCGATGGGTCGGTCAAGTCATCTGCAGGAACATAAACGGCCTGTACAGAAGTAATAGAACCTGATTGAGTAGAAGTAATACGCTCTTGCAATGCACCCATCTCTTCTGCTAATGTTGGCTGATAACCTACCGCAGAAGGCATACGACCTAAAAGTGCTGATACTTCAGTACCTGCCAGCGTATAACGATAAATGTTGTCCACAAACAATAGAACATCACGACCTTTACCAGTAGCCTCATCTTTTTCATCACGGAAATATTCCGCCATAGTAAGACCTGTCAATGCAACACGCAAGCGGTTTCCTGGTGGCTCATTCATCTGACCATAAACCATCGCTACTTTTGACTTCGTGAAGTCTTCGGTGTTAACAACACCTGCTTCTTGCATCTCGTGATAAAAGTCATTACCCTCACGAGTACGCTCACCCACACCAGCAAATACCGACAAACCTGAATGCTTCAGGGCAATATTGTTAATAAGCTCCATCATATTAACAGTCTTGCCAACACCTGCACCGCCAAACAAACCAACTTTACCACCCTTAGCAAATGGACATAACAAGTCAATTACTTTAATGCCTGTTTCTAAAAGTTCGGTTGAGTTTGATTGCTCGTCATAGCTTGGTGCATCACGATGAATTGACCACTTTTCAGCGGCATTCACAGGACCAGCCTCATCAATTGGGCGACCCAATACATCCATGATACGACCCAAAGTCGCTTGACCAACAGGCACAGAAATCGGTGCACCGGTGTTAGATACTGACAGGCCACGCTTTAAGCCTTCAGTTGAACCCATAGCAATGGTACGCACCACACCATCACCCAATTGCTGCTGCACTTCTAATGTTGTTTCGGTACCATCAACTTGTAGTGCGTCAAAAATTTGTGGCACCTGACCACGGCTAAACTCAACATCGATTACCGCGCCAATAATCTGCACAATACGACCGCTCATTGCGTTCTCCTATAATTCATTGTTCGGCTAAGAAACAGCGGCAGCACCGCCAACGATTTCCGAGATCTCTCGGGTAATCGCCGCTTGACGCAGCTTGTTATAAACCAACTGTAAATCTTTAATTAAATTGCCAGCGTTATCCGTTGCAGCCTTCATTGCTACCATACGAGCTGATTGTTCAGAAGCGATATTTTCAAGCACCGCTTGATATACAATAGACTCAATATAGCGTACCATCAGACTGTCAATCAAAGTTTTGGTTTCTGGCTCATAAATGTAGTCCCAGCTATGTGCTGCAGCCATGTCATCATCAAATGCACCATCTGGCAATGGAACAAGTTGAGTAATCGAAGGCTTTTGCGTCATGGCATTGATAAATTGATTGTACACCAAATAAATACGATCCAAACGACCTTCGCTATAATCATTTAGCATCACTTGGACTGGTGTGCTAAGTTGTTCGTAACTTGGACTGTCGCCATAGTTTGTCAGAACTGAACTTACTTTACCACCAAAGTTTTTGAAAAAATTAACACCTTTTGAACCAATGGCTGCAAATTCGATTTCAACAGATTGATCCTGATATTGCTTTACCGATTTTAGAAGATTTTTGAATAAATTAATATTCAAACCACCTGCCAAACCACGATCTGATGTAACAACAATAAAGCCCACACGATTGACAGGGCGACTCACCATATATGGATGTTTATAATCCGACTGCGCCTGTACCAAATGCGTAATTACTCGGGACATACTTTCAGCATAAGGTCGCCCCATTTCCATACGCTCTTGTGCTCGACGCATTTTACTGGCAGCCACCATTTGCATTGCACGGGTAATCTTCTGAGTGCTTTTAATGCTGGTTACTTTTGCACGTATTTCTTTTAAGCTTGCCATAGTTGTTCCAATACTGGACTTATTTTTAATAAGGTTTGGTGTGCTAAATTATTAGCACACCGTATTTCTAATTAGTAGCTTGTCGATGCTTTGAACGATTCAATAGCTACTTTTAAACGACTTTCAATATCATCGTTATAATTTGCAGTTTGATCAATCTCATCCATCAGGGCACTTTGTTCAGCACGCAAATTGCGAAGCAACGCTTCCTCAAATGCACCAATTTTTTCGACAGGTACATCTGCTAAATAACCTTCATTGGAAGCGTAAATCACTGCCGCCTGATCTGCAATAGACATTGGTGCATACTGTTTTTGTTTCATTAGCTCAGTAACACGCTCACCATGCTCAAGTTGCTGCTTGGTTGCATCATCAAGGTCAGAGGCAAACTGGGCAAACGCCGCCAATTCACGATACTGAGCCAAAGCCGTACGAATACCGCCAGAGAGCTTTTTAATGATTTTAGTTTGTGCCGCACCGCCAACACGAGATACCGAGATACCAGCATTCACTGCAGGACGGATACCTGAGTTGAACAAGTTGGATTCAAGGAAAATCTGACCATCAGTAATTGAAATCACATTGGTAGGTACGAATGCTGACACATCGCCCGCTTGAGTTTCAATGATTGGTAATGCAGTTAATGAGCCAGTTTTACCTTTTACCTCACCATTGGTAAACGCTTCTACATAGTCAGCATTCACACGAGACGCACGCTCTAATAAGCGAGAATGTAGATAGAATACATCGCCTGGATATGCTTCACGCCCTGGTGGGCGGCGTAGCAATAGTGAAATTTGACGATAAGCAACCGCTTGTTTAGATAAGTCATCATAAACAATCAAAGCATCTTCACCACGATCACGGAAGTATTCACCCATCGTACAGCCAGAATATGGAGCAATATATTGTAGAGCAGCAGGCTCAGATGCTGATGCAACAACAACGGTAGTGTATGCCAATGCACCAGTTTCTTCTAACTTGCGTACCACATTAGCAATGGTCGAGCGTTTTTGACCAATGGCAACATACACACACTTAATACCAGAGTGTTTTTGTGCAATGATCGCATCAATTGCTAATGCTGTTTTACCAGTTTGACGGTCGCCAATGATAAGCTCACGCTGACCACGACCAATAGGAATCATGGTATCAACTGCTTTATAACCAGTCATCACAGGCTCATCAACTGATTGACGAGCGATAACGCCTGGAGCGATTTTTTCAACCTTATCAGTTAGTTTTGCGTTAATCGGACCCTTGCCGTCAATTGGGTTACCCAATGCGTCAACGACACGACCTAGCAATTCAGGACCAACTGGAACTTCCAAGATACGACCTGTGCAATAGGCTTTTTGACCCTCTTGCAGGCTTAGGTAGTCACCTAGGACAACCGCACCTACCGAGTCTTGTTCAAGGTTTAATGCCATACCATAAACATTACCCTCAAACTCGATCATCTCACCATACATGGCTTCTTCTAAACCATGAATCTGCACAATACCATCCGAGACACTGACGATTACGCCTTCAGTTTTTGCAGTTGCGCTTATGTCAAGGTCTTGAATACGCTGCTTAATCAGATTGCTGATTTCAGCTGGATTCAATTGTTGCATTGCCTTGTTTCCTTTAAAATATCAAGCTGCTTACTAAGCAGTCAGTTGGGTCTTTAATTGTTGTAACTTGCCACGCACCGAGCCATCGGTAAACTTATCACCCACTTTGATTGTTGCACCACCCAAAAGTTCTGGGTCAATTGCTTCATGTAAAATGACAATCGAACCTGTCGAGATTGCAAGACGCTCTTGCAAAACTTCACGCTGAGATTCAGTTAGAGGGTAGGCTGAGGTAATATAAGCATCAACCTGTTTTAGCTCTTGTGATTTTAACTTGCTGTAATGAGTATGGATTTCAGGCAATAAAGCCAGTCTATCATGCTCTGATAATTGCTTGGTAAAATTAACCAATGCGTCAGAAATTTGAACTGCCGTTTTTGAAGCATAAACATCATTTAAGACGACAGTTTTTTGCTCTGCAGAAATGGCTGGATTGCTTAGCAATGAAGAAAATAAATCATCACACACAATACTGCTTGCAACCAATAAGAAGTTTTCCCACTCATTAATTGCATTATGCTCTTTAGCATAGTCAAACGCCGCTTTGGCATAAGGTCGTGCTAAGGTAGATAGTTCAGCCATGATTTCCCCTAATTACAGCTTAGCTGCAAGCTGGTTTAGCATGTCAGCATGTTCTTGTTCATTGACTTTGCTTTGCAAAATCTTTTCTGCACCAAGGACTGCCAAATCGGCAACTTGCAAACGAAGTTGTTCACGAGTTTGAGCAACTTCTTGCTCAACAGCTGTATGAGCCTGAGCAATGATGCGTTCACTCTCTAAGCGCGCTTGAACCTTTGCGTCTTCAATCATTTGATTGGCGGTTTTATTTGCACGCTCAATAATAGAAGCAGCCTCATTTTTTGCAGCAACAAATTCTTGTTCCATTTGTTGCTCAGCAGAAGCCAGATCTGCCTTGGCTTTTTCGGCGGCACTTAAGCCTTCCTCAATTTTTCTTTGGCGCTCATTGATGACGCCGATCAGTGGTGGCCATACGAATTTCATGCAGAACCACACAAAAATCGCAAAGCTAATTAACTGACCAAGAAGTGTAGCATTAATATTCATCCAATCACCTCGTTGTTAGTGAAAGTCAGGTGATAGCCACTTCTAGACCGCTTCATTAATAATCAATGTATCAATGTTGCGACCAGAAATGGACATTAAACTGACAGTTTCAGCTTATGCGAATGGGTTGGCGAATAGAAGTAGCATGGCAATACCAACACCGATCATTGGTACAGCATCAAGAAGACCTGCTACGATGAACATTTTGGTTTGAAGTTGCGAACCTAATTCTGGTTGGCGAGCGGTACTCTCTAGGAACTTACCACCTAGTAAAGCAAAACCAATACCTGTACCCAAAGCACCTAGACCGATTAAAAGAGCTGCTGCAAGTTGAGCATATTGAGCAATTACTGGATCCATGATGTCTCCTTAAGACTAAAAAAATTAAAGTTGGAAAATTTTTAAAAATCAATGTTCTGATATTTGAGAGATGAGTGATAGATAAACTATCGTCAACATCATAAACACGAACGCCTGTAAAGTAATAACTAAAATATGGAATATTGCCCATGGCACTGATAGTGCCCACTGAATCCAAAATGGCATCAGGGCAATCAAAATAAAGATAAGCTCACCTGCATACATATTACCAAACAAACGAAGGCCTAGTGAAATTGGCTTTGCAACCAAAGTAACAATTTCAAGAACTAAGTTTATAGGGATAAGTAATGCTTGTAGAACTGGATTTTTTACACTAAATGGATGTAGAGTAAATTCTGCGATAAAACCACCAATGCCTTTATATTTAAGACCAAATCCAATGATTAGCATAAATACACCAAGTGCCATACCAAGTGTGATATTTGGATCTGTCGTTGGAACAATCTTGAAATAAACATGGTGTGGATCATGACCCATTATCCCACCGACTTTTTGTGCAAGCACTGGGATCCAATCCACAGGGATTAAATCCAACAAGTTCATCAAGAATACCCAAACAAAAATTGTCAAGGATAGCGGCGCAATAAGTTTTGAAGGGCCGTTATAAGATTCACGCACACTATTGTCAACAAAGTCTACAATCATCTCAACGAAAGCTTGTAGCTTGCTTGGTACACCTGAAGTTGCCTTACGCGCCACCAACCAAAATAGTGCACAAAAAAAGATACCCAAGCCGATAGACCACAGCATTGAGTCCAAATGAATGGCCTTAAAGCCCATTTCTGCGGCTTCTGCGGCATCATGAGCCACCTTCCAACCATGTTCTGGGTGGTAACCAAAAGTCCAATTGGTTAAGTGGTGAGCAATATAACTTGAAGATGTCTGTTCGGCTGCCATAATAAGCTTCTTATTTTTTAAGTCAAACAAAAAGATTCGGTGGTAAACACCCAATCAGAACAAAAGTTCGTAATATAAACATAGCAAACATCAAAGATGCTTAATGCCATTAAGCCATGCCTGTCTAAATTTAAGATACCATCTATAATTCCTATGATTCATTTTCTCTAATAAATCAATGAATATAGAACTATTGCTATTGTCTTAGCAAATCAATAACAATGGTCGTATCAAAAAAAACTGCATTCATATCTAACTGACTATCTTACTTTACTCAAAGCCATATGTAAAGAGTAAATGTGAATTTTCTTACCGAAATTTTACAATTCAAGCCAATTTCACTCGTTTTATTAATAGAAATCAGCTTGAATTGTAAAAAATTAACGAATAATAATCTTGGGGCAAATCAGTGGATAATATGCTGGCTTTTTACAAAACCGTCAAAAGCAATGATTTATCCTGTATCGCCTGCCGTCAGCGTATTTTAAGCACAACAAGCGAATGCGACAATTGCATAATCAGATAACCCAACACAACGACAGCAGCATTAATCGGCTTGGCATAAATAAAAATCATTGCAAAGCCTATCAAAGTGATGAGCCATTTAAGTACCTGCCCAAAATACATATTTAGCATGATTTGTTGGCGTAATTTTGCACCTGTTACACGATAAGCCATCAGTGTAAAAGTGCTTTGAGCGATGAAATTTAATAACGCCCCAGTCGCCACGCTTTTGGTGATAAGACGATCAGTCATACCTACCATCGCCTCGCAGACAGCAACTACAGCCACCACAAACAGCAAGCATATCGCCTGTCGTTTCTGGGCATTACAGACCCGCTGCTTTTGATTACGCTTTGCTGGTTGGCTCATTTGCATATCATTCTTTTACTGCTCTTTTTTGACATTATTGTGAACTTTGATTAAAAAAATCAACAAAAGAATAAGTCAATTTAGCAAATCAAATACAAATTAAAAATATGAATATATGAACAAAAACACACATAAAAACAGGCAAGTCTTTAAATTTTATATTCATAAATATTTGTATTATAAAAAGTTTTATCGATGATGGCAATAGGAATCATACGCCATTTTAGCAAAAAATCCTTAAATATTTTAAATCCTTAAATCCTTAAATCCTTAAATATTTTTTGACTTAATATTTTTTGATAAAGAGCCTATCTTAAAATCACATCATCGGCTTTTATTAAATACTCATTATGATTTTAACGGTGCCTTAATGCAGTTTTGAATATCAGCAACAAGAGACAACCAAGCATTCACAAAATCCTCGCCATCACTCATGTCTTCTTGACGAACAACCACATTGACATCACCCAATTTTTTCACAATACCCTCAGAAACCTTGCCTTGCGATGCGATGCACATATGGGCATTTGGGCGGGTCTTATTCAGGTGAATGATTTGCTTTACCTTGGGTGCCAAATGATGATCAGGTGTTAAGGCACCTGCAAAAGCAAGATTTGCAGACCTTTCAAGATATTGAAAAGCATCATGATAAGCCCAATAAGGTAAGGTTGTGTTATCTGATCGAACTTGAGCGACTGCTTCATCCATGCGTTTTTCAAAGTTTTTTGCATTTTGCTCATAGAGTGACTTTTTGTCAGGATTGGCATAAGAATGCACCACGCTAAGTGCACGCACAATGGCTTTGGCATTTTCAGGTTCAAGCCAAATATGCACATCAAAACTGCCTTGTTGTGCCAGACCATCAATATGACGCATAGGCAAACGCTCAAAAGCATTAAAATCAAACAATGAAATCGCATTTGGTGCAGTAGCCAGCGAGTTCACCAAATTTTGCTCCAAAAGACCGCCAAACCAGACCACATAATCACTATCACCAATCAATTTTTTAGCACTTGGACTAAGCTCGCCATGATGCCCAACATCACCTGCACCGAGCAACACTTGAGCAGATTCATCACCTGCGGTAACGGCATTAGAAAGCAATAATAAAGGGTAGTTGCTCACGGTAACCATGCCTGCATTTGCCATCATCGCACCCATCATTAATACAGATGCCATGCCCATTTTAATGACTTTACCACAATCCCTAAAAGTAAATTTAAAATTCATAAACCATTTCCAAAAGCACAACTTAAAAATAAAAAATAGCATTTTTTAATAAACCAAAAGAATACAAACCGCATCTTTGACTATCTAATTAGCTTCAACACCACTCAATAAATTAAAAAGCAAACATGGGTATTTTGCTACATTATAACATTTGTAACTTTAAAAATGTATTTTTTAATGCGGTGATTGATGATTTTTTTAAATACAAAAAAGTATTTTTCAATAGAGAAAAAGGGTCATTATAAGGTATAATACATTTTGTCAGTATCATTTTTAATGATGCTTACTCACTAAATAATCATTCATCTGACCTAATTAAAAAACATACCACCATGACAACAACCACACAAAACACCTGTGCTTGCGATCACCACCACAATGTTCACCACCATGATGTCAAAAAACGCATTGACGAGGCTAGGGTTCATTGCCAGGCTCGTGGCATGCGTTTTACACCGTTGCGTGAAGAGGTATATTCTTTGATTTTAACATCGGACAAACCCATAGGTGCATATGATTTAATCAGTGCTTTACAGTTATCACGCCAACAAAACGGTATCATCAACAAAAATATCGCACCACCTACCATCTATCGTTCACTTGATTTTTTATTGAGCGAAGGTTTGATTCATCAATTAAGCTCTTTAAACGCCTATGTGCCATGTTGCCACCCACGCTCCAAGCACGCAGCCGCATTTTTGATTTGCAAATCTTGCCATGCAGTTGAAGAATGTAGCAATCTACCAGTTGATGGCATCATGAATTTTGCCAAAGATGATGCAAAATTTAACATAGAATACACCATCATTGAATTAAAAGGCGTTTGTCGTGATTGCCAAGAATGAACCCATATTAAGCCTACATGATATCAATCATCAAATCGGTGATACGGTCATTTTAAATGACATATCGCTGGATTTATATTTTGGTGAGATGGTAAGTCTTATTGGCCCAAATGGTGCAGGCAAATCCACCTTGGTTAAACTCATTTTAGGCCTATTAAAACCCACTTCTGGACAGATTCACACAAATGCTGTAACACTTGGCTATGTACCACAGCGTTTTAGCGTGCCTGAAATTTTACCGTTACGCGTTCAAGATTTGCTCAGCCAAACAAACTCAAAGCGACTAACCTTTGAACAAAAGGCGTTCATTCTAGATAGTCTATCCATCAAGCCACTTGCTCACAAACAAATGGCATATCTATCAGGTGGAGAGACTCAGCGTGTACTACTGGCCAGAGCATTACTAGATAAGCCAGACCTTTTAATTTTAGATGAACCGATGCAAGGGCTTGATCCAGACACTGAAAGCTGGCTGTACCATTTTATTGATGAGCTGCCTGATTTTTTGGCATGTACAATGCTGGTTGTATCGCATGATTTGCATTGGGTAATGAAGGGCTCAAAACGGGTCATCTGCCTAAACAAACATATCTGCTGCCAAGGCGTGCCAAGCGAGATTGCTCATACCCCTGAATTTAGTCGCCTGTTTGGTCATTTTCAGCCTTACATACATCATCACGACCATTGCCAGCATACTGACAATTGCCATCATGGCCATGACTACATATACAGGAATACACGATGAATGAATGGTTGCCAATCATTGCCCCTGCATGGATAGCAGGCTCACTGCTTGCATTATTGTCCGCACCACTTGGTTGCTTGGTACTGTGGCGACGCATGGCATTTTTTGCTGATACTTTGGCACATGGTGCATTGCTTGGCGTAGCTCTTGCAGTTTGGCTCAATCTACCTACTGATATTGGCATCGGTCTGGTGAGTGTGTTGGTCGTCATCACTCTTATTTTTATGAACAATAAAAAACTGCCCAACGATGCCACGCTGTCCATTACAGCTGCTACTTTATTATGCCTTGGGCTACTCACACTAACTCAGCTTACTCAACAGCAAGCAAATGTGTTGGGTTTTTTGTTTGGCAGTCTGCTAGATATGGACTGGGGTGATTTACCTAGACTGGCAGCGTTGGTAGCAGCAGGTGGGGTGTTTTTGGTTTGGATTTGGGACAAACAAGTCAAACTTGCTACATCGGAAGCCTTGGCACGCATTTCAGGCATCAACCCCTTACAGCAGCGGATTTTTTTTATGGGTTTATTGGCGGGATTTTGTGCCGTTGCCTTGCAGGCCGTTGGTAGCCTACTGATCAGTGGACTACTTATCCTACCCGCTCTAAGTGCTCGCCTGCTTGCGGTATCACCTAGGCAGATGGTTGCCATCGCCATGATTTTGGGGCAAGTTGGCATAACAGTAGGCGTTTGGGGAAGTGTTTGGCTTGATGTACAAACGGGACTTGCCATTGTAATGACCTTAGCCTTGGTCTTTTTTACCTTATTTGGCTTTCATAAATTGAGCAAAAAAGATTAACTTAAAAATGGCTGATCAGTCAAAAAGTGATTCACCAAAAACCATGAACCTGACTCACACCCAAGATACCTTTAAAATTGCTCAAATCAGCGACTTACATTTATCAAATCCAAAAAGTTTTGATGATTTTTTACAAGTGCTAGACTTGGCATTATCGCATTCACCAAACCTACTGATTTTAACAGGTGATTTGGTGAACGATGGAAAAAAACATGGCTATGATTGGTTGTTTGACACCCTTGACAAGACACGCATTCCTTATTTGTGCATGGCAGGCAATCATGATGTAGCGCACGAAATTGGGCATCACCTACCCTTTCATGAACGAACTTTCTTACCCATAGACCCAGATTTACGATTGCCCAATCATCAACGCCTAATCATACAAATGCCTAGTACAACTTGGCAAATTTTGACATTAAATTCTGCAATCAGCGGGCAAATTCACGGCAAGATTTCGGCAGACAGCTTGCAATTTTTAAGACATCATTTATCAAATGATTTATTGAAAAATTTGCCCACCATCATCGCCCTACACCATCACCCCCGCTCTGTTGGTTCAGCATGGATTGATGAGCATATGCTAATCAATTACAATGAATTTTGGCAAACGCTTGCAGGTTTTGATAATATTAAGGCCATATTATGCGGTCATGTACACCAAGCACACACCATTCATTTTCAAGGCAAAACACTCCTAACCTGCCCTGCAACAAGTCGACAATTTGCCCCCCATCAAGATGATTTTGCCATTGACCATGTTTCTTCAGGATTTCGACTGATACAAATTTGCAACAAAAAAACGCTAGCAACTTGGGTAAAAAGAACCCAAAATTAACAACCAACTCATCAAAAATCAACTAAAAAATTGTAAACACACGCAATAATTGCCTAAAATGCTTGTAAAAGTCAACATATTTTGGCAAACTATGAAAATTTTTAAACTCGATGCCCAAGCTCCATCAATTGAGCATCTTTTTTTACAAATCACCAAATCTTTAATTTGTATTTTGTCTTAATGTTTGGTGATACTGTTAATTGTATCATCATCACCCAAGTCGCCGTTTATGGTGCATTTTCAAGGATAAATCAGCACATGACCACTCAGACTTTCTTGCCTTATGAGCCAGCCAAAGATGAAGAGTATATGTCAGAGCAACAGCTGGCACATTTCCGTGCTCTGTTACTTGCATGGAAAGAAGAGCTTGTGTCAGAAGCAGAACGCACCAAAGATTACATTAACGAAGAGACAGGTGCCATGGCAGACATCAACGATCGTGCCACTCAAGAAGAGGAATTTGCATTGGCACTGCGTACACGAGACCGTGAACGCAAATTGATTCGCAAAATTGACAAATCCATCGCTGAAATCGAAACAGGTGATTATGGCTACTGCGAAACTTGCGGTACAGAAATTGGGTTAAAACGCTTAGAGGCTCGTCTAACCGCCACACAATGCATTGACTGCAAAACACTTTCTGAAATGAAAGAAAAGCAGAACTTGGGCTAATGACGGATAAAACAACAAGCCCTCGCCCTGTTATTGGGCGATTTGCACCATCGCCAACAGGACACCTACACTTAGGCTCGCTCACAACTGCTGTGGCGAGTTTTTGTCACATCAAGTCGCTTGGTGGTCGCTGGTTGGTTCGTATGGAAGATGTGGATTTTGAACGCTGCAAGCCAAAATATAGCACATCTATCTTGCAAGATTTGGAAAGTCTAGGGCTATATTGGGACGATGAGGTCATTTTTCAGTCAGACAGACTGGCAATCTATGATGACTTTATTGAAACCATCAAGCCTTTGACTTATGCCTGCCGATGCTCACGCAAACAAATTAGCCAATATTTTGGCGATCACCCAAAAAGCAAAGTAGCGCCAGTGATTTTTAGTGATGTACTAAGACAAATGAATGCTGTTGAGGGCTTAAATACACCCCCAATTTACCCCAGATTGTGCTTGCACAGTCATCATAAAAGACAGCATTTGGACAGTAAAATTCGCCTAAGCCTGCCTGATGTACTGAGCGGATTTTATGATGGCATTCAAGGTGTCATTTGGGACAATCCCGCCAAAAGCCTAGGAGATGTTGTCATCAAACGCCAAAATGATATGGTCAATTACATCTTTGCGTGTGCTATTGATGATGGATTACAAAACATCAGTCATATCATGCGTGGACTTGATATCATGCCAATGACCACAGCCCAGCTCACCATCAATCATGCTGCACACCTACCTATTGCCGATTACTTTTATCACCTACCGCTACTGCATAATCAGAATGGACAAAAACTCTCCAAACAAAACCTTGCTAAGCCCATCAAACAATCCTGCCCAAACAACCTACTTATTCACGCCCTGACCTTATTAAAACAGCCCATCGCCGATGACATGGCAGATGGTACAGTTGGTGAAATTTTAGATTTCGCCATCAAGCATTGGGACAATCAACCCCTCACCCACCAGCATAGTCTTGGGACAATCAATGATTCACGCCAAGATACAATAACACCTGACTTAAACAACTTTTAATACCAAAAATTTTAATCCCAAAAAAAACTTGATATCGAACAAAAAACCGCCTAACTTAGCGGTTTTTTATGGCAATGATAATAATGGCAAGATAGTATTACAGTTTAACAATCAATAATCACGACTTTGCCCCATGCGTTCAATATGAACGCTTTCTTTATCAACTTTTAAAATCAAGCCAACCATCATCATACTAACCAACAATGCTGAGCCTCCATAGCTATAAAATGGCAAAGTTAAGCCTTTGGTTGGCAACATTCCCATGTTCATGCCCGCATTGATGAATACCTGCCCAAAAATCAGCGAAGCAAACCCCATAACCATATAACTGAGACGCAGCTGACGGCGTTTGAGTGTAGCATAGCTGATAATAACGATGCAAAGCACTATGAGCGCCTCTAAAATCAGCACGAATGCCACACCAAAAAAACCCAACTCCTCACCTGTAATCGCCAAGATAAAATCGGTATGTGCTTCTGGTAAATGAGACAGCTTTTGCACACTATCGCCATACCCCACACCTGTCAGCTGTCCACGACCAAAGGCAATCAAGCTACGAGACAGCTGAAAATCGCTACCTCTAATATCATCAAATGGATCCCAAAAAGACAACAAACGCTCACGACGATAGTCTGCAAGAAAAATACCCAATATACCAATAATCAGCGTGATCACAAAAATCACCACATAATCTTTGAGTGGTGAACCACCAATCCACGCAATGACCAGTAAAGTTGCCATAATCACTGCAGTTGAGCCATAGTCTGGCTGAGATATTAATAACAATAAAATCGGCAAATACCAAACAAACAGTCGCCAGCCTGTAAAAATACTGCCACGCATATCCGCAGACCGTCGCACGACATATTCTGATGCCACCATCACCATCACCATCTTGGCAAGTTCTGCCGCCTGCAAGCTAAAACCACCAATACTCAGCCAACGCTTTGAGCCGTTGATTGGTGTGGCAAAAAGAAAAGTCAAAAATAAAAGTATCAGAACAATCAGCCAAAGTAGCAAAATATTACTTATTTTACAATAAATTTTTAGGGGCAAATGATATACAACAAAAGCTGAGATTAAACCAATACTGATATATAGCAGTTGTGACCAAAAAAATTTCATAGGATACATTCCCTTGGTTAGAGCAAAGGGAATGGATGCTGATGCAATCATAAGTAGGCTTAATGACAACAACAGCCCCAAGCACACAATCAGGGTTGTACGCGCTGAAGGCAAATTAAGTATGGATAATTTTTGAAAAAATGCAGGCATGGATTTTATATCTAAGCAAATCAAAGTTATTATTATAAACGACTTTTGGGCGAATCGTAGAAAAATTCATTCAATTTCAATATTATTTAGCACAATATTTTAACCAATCGTTCAAATCGCCAACAAAGTATTGTACACAAAATAAAAAACCACCTAAAAGATGGTTTTTTGACACTCATATCATGGCTTTGCCAGTGCGTTTACCATCGCTACAAATTTATCCCCGCGATCGCCATAGCTGGCAAACTGATCAAAACTGGCACACGCAGGTGATAGCAAAACTGCCTTTGCCGCACCTTGGCTAGCCAAGTCAACTGCTTGCTGCATATTGCCCGCATGGTGAGTGCGATTGACAAGTGATGGTCTGGTAAATAGCCCCTGCTCAATTGCTGGTGCATCTGCACCAATTAAATACACAGAATGAGCATATTTTTCAACCGCCTCGCCAAGCTCACTAAAATCTTGACCCTTACCCAAGCCCCCTAAAATGATGGCAAGTGACTGCTCGCCATATACCGAACCCAGCCCATCAATAGCAGCCAGAGTCGAGCCAATGTTTGTGCCCTTTGAATCATTAAAATAAGCCCGACCCGCTACTTGGTTGATATATTCACAACGATGCGGCAAACCCTTAAAGGTCTTTAGAGAATTTAGCATACTTGGCATATCCAGCCCAACTGATTTACCAAGTGCCAATGCAGATAATGCGTTTAGCAAATTATGCCTACCCTTAATGAGTAATTGACCATCAGACATCAAATGCTGGCCATGATGGCATAGCCAAATTTCATCATCTTTCTTAATCAAACAAAAGTCTGCATGACAGTCACAATTAAGCATGCCACTTGTTGTGATGATAGCAGCGTTTGTTTCACCTTTATCAGCCAGCATATTTTGGCAAGCTTCTTTTAAGTCGGCATCATCATCATAAATGACCACCGCCTGTGCATCTTCAAAAATTCGTAATTTTTGTGCCAAATAACCTTTCATACTGCCATGACGATCAAGGTGATCGGGCGAGATATTTAAAATGGTCGCAACATTTGCACCCAAATCACTGATATGTTCAAGCTGAAAACTTGACAGTTCAAGTATGACAATTTCCATATCATCTATGTCAAGCAGTTCAAGTGCTGGTGTGCCAATATTGCCACCAACACCGACAATTTTGCCCGCTGATTTTGCCATCTCGCCTACCAGCGTGGTTACGGTAGATTTGGCATTTGAACCTGTAATGGCAACTATCGGCGTATTCTTACCAGTTTTTTCATCACGCTCACGCAAAGCATCAACAAACAGCTGAACATCGCTCACCACAGGTATGCCAGCTGATTTTGCAGCAACGATGGCAACATGGCGAGGGTCCACACCTGGACTGATGATGATCTTATCTGCCAAGAGTAGGATTTTGCCATCAATACTGCCAAAAAATACCTCTACCTCTTTTGGCAATTTGGGAGCAAGGCTGGGGGCAGGCTGTTCGTCCACCACCACAACACGATGTCCATTTGTCAGCAAAAAATTCACCGCCGACAATCCAGAGCTTCCAAGCCCCACCACCACATACAACTTTGCCTGTTCTGTCATGATCACACTCCCAATCTAACTTATCTCAATATTGTAGCAGAATTTCACACAATGAACATTGAATTTTTATGGTATTTGGCGGTATAATTGAACCAACCATTAACAAAACCAAGCCACCGCCAAGGACATTTCATGAAATTAATTTCGGCAATCATAAAACCATTTAAACTAGACGATGTGCGTGAGTCACTCTCAGAGATTGGCATTAATGGCATCACCATTACTGAAATTAAAGGTTTTGGCCGTCAAAAAGGTCATACTGAGATGTATCGTGGTGCCGAATATGTGGTAGATTTCTTACCAAAAATTAAAATAGAAATTGCCTGTAGCGATGAGATGGTTGAATCTATCATCGAAGCCATCATTAAAGCTGCCAATACAGGCAAGATTGGTGATGGTAAGATTTTTGTTACACCACTTGAAAATGTCATTCGCATTCGTACAGGCGAGATGGACGAAGATGCTTTATGATTGATTTTATAAAAAATACTCAGCCAAATTGACTGAGTATTTTTTTATGAACTAAGCGTGGGTTAAGAAAATATCATTTCTTTTTCCAAACTTGAGTTTTGCCAATAATTGTCTTTGTAAATGGCACTTTATAACCACCTTTAAGGGTCAGTGAATCACCATTTAATGTTGCACTCATGGTGTATTCCTTACCATCTCTTGGGTCAGTAATTGTACCACCGCTGTATTTGCCATCACCTTGGGCTTTTAGACCGTTAATGACAACCACTTTATCTTCAGCGTATTTTTTAGCTTTAGGGGTGATGCCCTCTGTAACCACACCAGTGAACGCACCACCTTTTTCAGTGATGGTAACAACAGCTTTTGGCTTGCCGTCTTCTTGCATCACCCACTCCCCTAGAAGAGGATCATTAGCAAAAGCAGCACCAGCAATGGTAAGTGTGGCTGTCGCAACAAGTAATTTAACCAGTTTCATAAGAATTCTCCTAAAATCCTAAAATAATATCATAAACCTAAAAACCAACTTGTTAGCTAACAAATCAAATTCATTATAACCAAGCCAAAAATCAAAATCAAACATTAAATGCACTAACTTGCGTTATTTTTGTTATGATTTTAGGCAATGTGCGTATGTTTTTGTTATTTAGGTTAAATATTGATCAGGCAAAGGGGTTGTCCATCGTATCTATATGATTTGGCGATGGCTTATTTTTGAGCAAATTTGATGGCTGCTCTAAGGTCTGCACAAGATTTTTAGCAAAATCATACAACGCTTTTGCATGCAAAACCCCCACTTCGTCCACACCAATCTCAACATCGCCATGAATGACCACACTGCCTAAATTATTCTCAATGGTTAAATTACCAATCGTCAGCACTTCGTGGTCATTTTGAAAAATATCCATAAAACCTCCAAAAAATTATTTACTCATCAAACCAATAAAATATTTAAAAATTTCAAGCAATAACAGTAGCCACCCTTGTTTGTCATTAAGGTTAATTTTGTTTTTGTCAGACGGCGTTTCATCTAAGACAATCATGCCATCTGGCGTAGGTCTTGGCAAGTTAGAGGCGATGTTTTGCACAGGATTGGTCAATGTTGGCATGGCACGAATCCCTGTGCGATGTGTAAACTCAGCAAGGCTGATGATTTCATAGCTTGGATTTTGTGTATTTGGCGAATAATACACGCCTGCTGTGTTAAGACTTGGAATATAAACTACCTTAAAAAAATGGCTTGGAACAAGCACACGCCCACCAATACGAGAGACTGTCTGCCCATCAAAAACCACACCTGTTACCACATAAACGGCCCCATATTTGATGGCAAGGTTGCGTGTGGCCGTCTCTATATGTCGCCAAACATTGCGATTGTGCGTGCCATTTTGTGGTGCAATATTGGCAAGGCTAAAACTTTCATACTGCGTATTGACATCTGCCATATCGCCATTGGGTGCCAAATGCCCACGATCCAAGCCTGAATGCCGATAATCAGACAGCTGAGCTCGATGGTCATGAGGCAGCCTGCTTTCCACACGAAAGCTGTCTTGTCGTGTCAATTTGCGTGCTTGCTCAATGCGAGTTCGGGTCAAGTATTCTGCTGACCACAACGGCGTACGAGACACACCAGAATGCAAAACAGCAAAACCATCAAAGCACAATGCATCAACTTTTTGATTTAATTTTGCACCTTTTTCACCAACCAACATTGGTGCAATGCCATCATAAAAATGCTTGCGACACTCACCAAAAACATCATTAAAACCTTGTACAAAATCATCTGCGGTCGCTACCTGAGCATGAACATTTGGAATACAAAGAGCAAAGCAAACAAAAATCGTTGCAAAAGATAATAATTTCATACAATCATTATAACAAAATCTACCACAAAAGACAGGGCCACCCCTTAAAATCACAAATTTTTTATCAATTCATCAGTTACCAAGCTACCATTTAAACAATCAATGATGAAAAATCTCTCCATCGTCCCCATAAAGCTCTTTTTTGCTTTAATACACCAACTTACCAGACCAAACTGATGAATCACCAAACTTTTGCCCCACGCCTTTTATCTTGGTTTAAGACACATGGTCGCCACGACCTCCCATGGCAATATCATCATCAACAAAAATCCGATATTTATGCGGTGTGGCTTTCTGAAATCATGCTTCAACAAACGCAGGTTACTACTGTATTAAATTATTTTCCAAAATTTATGGCCAAGTTTCCTACGGTGCAAGATTTAGCGGCTGCTGAATGGGACGATGTGGCAAACCTTTGGGCGGGGCTTGGTTACTATGCTCGTGCCAGAAATCTACACAAAGGTGCAAAACAAGTGGCCAATTTCATCGCCAAACATGGATATTTCCCAAAAACGGTTGATGATTGGCAAAATATCAGTGGCGTTGGTCGTTCTACCGCAGGAGCGATTATGGCAATGGGCGTGCGTGAGCGTGGCGTAATATGCGATGGCAATGTCAAACGAGTGCTGACACGCTGGGCAGGCATTGATGGCGATATTACCAAATCTGCCACTGACAAAATATTGTGGGGCCTTGCTGATGCACTCACACCAGAATATGAGAGCGGAAAGTTTGCCCAAGCAATGATGGATTTGGGTGCCACTGTCTGCACTCGCACACGCCCTGATTGCACCCAGTGCCCTATATCTGACGATTGCATTGCTTACAAAGAAGGCAACCCTACCGCCTACCCTGTCAAAACTAAAAAAGCGAACAAACCCCACCGCCATTCATTGGTGTTTGCCCTGCACTTTCAAAACAACTTACTATGGATCAAAAGAAACAACAATGGCGGTATTTGGGACGGTTTATATGTCTTACCCATGCTAATGATAGGCGATGAACCAAATAATCTACCAGCAGATTTAATTTCTGCTAAAAATCATCACGATAAACCAACAGCCACCCAAGCATTAAGCCTTGCTGAACAGCAGGTGTTTGATATTCTGCCTAATGCCACGCTGACCGTAGATGTAACCATCAAACATACACTCACGCACTTTCATTGGCATTTGTCGCTGGTGCGTATTGCAATTAATGACAGTCTATACCAACAAATCAATCATGCCCTCACCCAAATTCATGCTGAATTTGTCTGGCATGAAAATAGCGATAAAATAGGCGTGCCAAAAGCCATGGAAAAAGTGCTGATGCAGACAGATTGAGGCCGTCGGTATCTATCAACCTTTTTTTGTTTACAAATCTTATAGACCTTAGACGCCTGCCATATTTAGATGCTTGCTATTTATATGTCTTTAAGCGGTTTATTTGACAATCCTTTATCTATTTAACAATCCTTAACGCTTGGCGGTGCTTAACAAAAACTCCAACTCTAATAATCTCTTTGTTGCAACCAGTCCACCACCTGCAACAACAACTCATTTTTTTTACCCAAACCCATCACCCGCTCTCTTGCATTATCAAACAGCGTATTGGCATAAGTACGAGCGTTGTCCAAACCCAATAGCTTGACATAAGTGGATTTATCCAATTTCTCATCGCTACCCGCCATCTTACCAAGCGTCTTGGTATCCACCATCACATCCAAAACATCGTCTTGCACCTGATAAGCCAGCCCAATCAGTCGTGCATACTCCTCCAAATAAGCAAAATCTTCATTGCTTGCCCCGCCGCACACCGCCCCCATCAGCACACTGGCGATGATTAACGCCCCTGTTTTATCTCGATGAATTTGCTCCAATTCACCTTGACTAAGGTGCTTTTTCTCTCCATTTAGGTCTGCTTGCTGACCTGCAACCATACGCCGTGCATTAGGCGCTAAGATTTTAGCAAGTCTGGCAAAAACAATATCATCAACTTTGCCAAATTTACCAAACTCATCAGAGCCTAAAACCTCAAAAGCAAGAGACTGTAACACATCGCCCACAAGCATGGCAACCGCCTCTCCATAAACGATATGACAAGTAGGCTTACCGCGTCGTAGCTCATCATCATCCATACATGGCAAATCATCATGCACAAGCGAATAGCCATGCACGCACTCGATGGCAAGCATGGCACGACGCACCATACCAAATGCTACCGAATCCATGCGACCACCGACTGACAAAAAACTTGCCAGCACCAAAATCGGTCGTACTCTTTTACCCCCATTTAAAATGGCGTAATCAGATGCTTTACTCAAAGGAGCGGGCAAATCAACATACTCAAACAATGCCCCAAAATCCATCAAGAGCTGTTTTTGTACAAAGTCTTGCACGCTTTTTAAGTCCAAGTCGTCATCACTTAATTCATCATCAATTTTCTTATCAATCATCACCGCACCAAAAAAAATGATACACAAAAGAGCTATCATAACCCAAAATTAAGGCAATTTGGATAAATTTGAATAAAAAGCCATCAATTTTGATAAAATTTTAAAAATTTATCAAAAAAGTGCTTGCAAATTTTTTAAAATTGGCTATAATGTGCACCAATTAGCCAATAAGCTAACTGGCGCGATAGCTCAGTCGGTAGAGCAACGGATTGAAAATCCGTGTGTCGGCAGTTCGATCCTGCCTCACGCCACCATTTTTTTAAAAAACACTCAAATTATTTTTGAGTGTTTTTTTATTTATATTTTGTTTTATAGATGAGCAAAACAAGCACCTTTTAAACTTCATCACAAAATATCTTCCATCTAATTTAATAAAAAAAATCGCCTAACAGACGATTTTTATGCAAATTTGTTTTAATACAACAACATTATTGATTGCATGACTCTTAGTTGCACGATAGTCGCACAAACCCTAAAAATCAACGCATTCTGGCAATCAGATTGTCTTTTATCACAAATTGATGATACAGTGCCGCACCGATATGCAGAGTAATCAAAATACACATCGCTGACCACACAAATTCCGTATGCCACCAATTCATCAGTTTTGCCATGTCTCTGTCTACCCCTACGATGGCTGTCAACTCAAATAGTCCAAACACACTCACGCCATAACCACCATACATTGACATTAAAATGCCTGTAATTGGCATGGCAAGCATCGCCACATACAAAGCCAGATGCGTCAAATGTGCGACCATATTTTGCCATGCTGGTGCCGACACATATGCTGGTGTCTTGGTAACAAAACGAGTGACGATACGCAAAATTGTCCAAATCAAAAAACTTGCCCCAATAGATTTATGCAGACCAATATAATCATCGTTCAAGTCAGCAGCAAAAAATGCCAACAAAATGAGTAATGCACCCACCCAATGAAAGACACGCACAGCCAACGCATATTTAGCAACAACCTTTGGTTTTTTTAAGGACTTTTCAAAACTCATAGAATCTCCAATTTTTTAGCACCCTTAATGGCATTTAATTTTAATTCAGTAATTTTTAATTCAGTAATAAGGCCCAACCAATTATATGAAAAAATTCACACATTGTATGTATCAATTTGTTAGTAGTCTGGTGGCAACAAAATATCAAAACCACACAAAAAAATATGTTAAGATGAAGGTATTTTAACATATTTAAAGATAAACCCATGTATATTAGCGTGTTTAAATTTATGCTGGTGATTGCAACAACCGCACTGGTGCTAGGCTGTGACAAACCCAACCAGATAATGAGCAAAGTCAACCAAAAAATTGACCATCGTGAAGATTCTGCCATCACCAGACGAGACCAACAACTTCAAGACAATGTCAATGAACACACCGCCATCATCAATGAAGACACGGTTATTTTGGCAGATGGCCACCTAAGTTCAGTAAAAACTGCACGCTATCAACCAAGTTTTTCATTAAAGGGTGTCATCACGCCTGCTCAACATACCACCTTAAAAAGCATGAGCGACGCTACAATAGATGCAATTTTGGTTAATGTAGGCGATGCGGTCAAACATGGGCAGGCACTCATCACGCTATCTACAATCACACCAGCCCAAGCAGATGATTCACAAAACAAAAAACCCCATCAAATCATTACAATAACCGCCCCATTTGACGGCATAATTGACAGCATTGACATCAATCAAACAGATACCATCAGCACCCATACTCCACTGATTAGCCTATCAGATGTGTCAAAATACCAATTCATCAGCCACTTACCAAGCAACCTACAATCGCACATTCAAATTGGCAATACCGTGGATTTAACCGTACATGGCAGACCTTTTAGTGGACAAGTAGCACTTATCGAAACTTCGCCATCAAAGCAAAATACGATTGATGTATATGTAAAAATCTCCCCCACCAAAGAAAACCGTAATGCACTCAAATCTGGGCAAATCGCCAAAGGCATCATTGAATATGGTCAAATAGAAGTAGGTGCCCTCGTACCAGATTTTGCCATCATCGGCGAAAACCTGCAACCTCTTAACCTTGCCCAATTATATGCCCCACCCCACAAACCCCTTGCACCAATTCCCGCTTACGCATGGGTCGTCAAACAAGACGCAAGTCTAAAACTTGCAAAAATCCATGTCATTGAATACCAGACCACAACACGCCGATTTTTAGTGTCAGGCATCACCGATGACAGCCTGCTTGTGTTGACAAACTTACCCAAAGATGCCAATGGTAAGCGTGCGGTCATTGATTAGACCCATCTTGTTCAACGCAGGTCAATTGTTACAGACGAATCATAAAAATGGATAAAACCTTACGCAATTCTTGGAAAGATTGCACAAAATTCATAAAAATTCAAAATTAGCTACAATTTAACACTTGCTAATATTGTTAAAGATTGGCAAGATATACCCTAATTTTTAGTTTTTCTTTTTAATTTTTTTTTGGGAATGTGGAACAACAGCCATGAATAAGCAAATTTTACTCATTGAAGATGACCCAGATTTGGCAGAATTAGTCAGTGAATATCTGTCAATGAATTACTACGAGATACATCATGCCGCCACAGGCCAAGCAGGCCTTGATTTACTTGATGCCAAAGAACGCGACATCAGCCTGATTGTGCTTGATTTGATGTTGCCTGACATGGACGGTATGCAAGTGTGTCAAAAAGTGCGTGGTGCTAAAAACCCTCAGATTAATAAAGTACCCATCGTGATGCTAACCGCCAAAGGCGATACCACCGACCGTGTATTGGGTCTTGAAATGGGAGCAGATGATTACATCTCCAAGCCATTTGAGCCACGCGAACTGCTGGCACGCATCCGTGCTGTACTGCGTCGCCACGAGACACCAAATCAAGCCAACCTACACTCTGGCAGTCTAACCTTTGGGCGTTTGGCCATATTTCCAGACAGCCACGAGGTAACCATTGATGACAAAATTGTTCGTCTAACCACTCATCAATTTCAACTATTGCACTACTTTGCAACCCACGCAGGCAAGGTGCTCAATCGTGAACAACTATGGCAAGCCATGCCAAATGATGACAGCTCTGAGAATATTGACCGTGCGATTGATGTGCATATCTCTCGTTTGCGTGCATTGATTGAGGACAATCCACGCCAGCCTAAGCGTATCATCACAGTACGAGGTGTTGGCTATCAGTTTGCCACCGACCAAGTGTGATCTTTTTATGTTACAAGACCATCACTTAGATGGTCTTTTTTGTTTAAGTCAAAGGTGCTTATTAAATGATTTGTTTTAATAAGCTTAAAAAAAATTCACATCAAAATTGGCATGATTTATGAAAAATCGTTTTGGTCTTAATTCAGTTTTTGCTCAGCTTTTTGTGAGTGTTTTTTTGGCAATCATTGCTTTTGCGATTGCCATGGTACTGCTTGCCCAATTGGTGCATAATAATTCTGACAGCATGCGTTCAAAGGCAATTGCCGAACAAATCATGACGCAAATCAATCCGCTCATCGCCGAAGCCGAAGCCTTAAACAAAAAAAATGAATTGCTACGAGCAAGATTTATATTGGTCATCGTTAAGCGTAGCTTTGATATTTTTGATGAGAGCTTAAATGCCAAAATTGGATTGTACGCACCTGATGGTGAGTTGGTCTTACAAACCGAAGACAGTGGTCTGCCACCAAAAATTAGTCAAGACGAAACATGGCTTGACATCATCATGCCTGATGTGTTCTCACCCACCAATCACCATGTTACTTTGACAAATGCCTCAGGCTATCGATTGTGGTATGAAAGTCGCACACCACCAGAACGGCCATTTGTTGCGATACTAAACTTATTTACAGGCACACTACTGCTTGTACTCATCATGTCGGCAGTGCTATGGTGGATTGCCCGAAACATCACTTGGCGTATCAATCATCTAAGCCGACAAATGCTAAAACTCGGTGATGGCGATTTTAGCGTAAGAGCCGATGAACAAGGCAATGACGAGATTGCCACACTCGCCTATGGTTTTAACCAATCTGCCCAAAAAATTGAACAGCTTATCAACGCCAACAATCTGCTTCTTGCTCATGCCTCACACGAGTTTCGCACGCCAATCACACGCATTCGCTTGCAAATTGAGATGATGAATATGCTTGCTGACAAACTAAATGATGACGATAAAGCGAAATTTGACAAGCGAGCCACCGCCATCAACCGTGATTTGACAGGACTGAACGACTTGGTAGAAAGTATCTTGCTAGTCAGTCGTCTGGATGCAGGTCATGCTTTAGAATCTACCGAACAAGTTGATTTGTATGAGCTGATACGCACAGAATGCCAGCATTATTCTGAAGTATCGTTATTTGCCGAATCTGTTGTCATGACCGCTCAACCTAAGCTACTGACTCATCTGATACGCAACTTACTTAACAATGCCATGATTCATGGCATCGCACCCATTGAAGTCTATGTTTATGAGACAATAGATACGACCAATGCAGGCGATATTCCAAGTACTTTGGTAGAGACTTCACTTACCGCCAATGACAGCGAAACGCCCAAGAAAGTCAAAAAACCTTTGCTGAGTTTTTCAAGGCAAAAAGACCAGCCGTCCAAAGAACCTGCTTTTGCTGTGATTGCGGTAATTGACCAAGGCAATGGCATACCCCAAGACAAACGCATTGATATTTTTAGTCCATTTGTGCGTCTAAAACAAGAAAAAAAGGGCTCAGGGCTTGGCTTATCACTGGTTTCACAAATCATAGAGGCACATCATGGTCAAATCATTACCGATACATGGCAAGGTAAGACTCGCTTTTTGGTAACACTGCCCTTAAAGTCAAAAACAGGCTTTAAGGACAACCAAAATACCTAATCAAACCAAAATCAAAAGCCATCATAACGATGGCTTTTTTGCTACTTAATTCAACACCATTTGATAGAATAAATCATTTTTTTGCATCAAACATTAAGCGTGCTGCTTCCAAAACATAAGCTTCGTCCTCTGGTAATTTAGGGCGTAGATTTTCTTTCATTGCACCACGCTCTTCGGCCAGTGCATCTACGCTGGCTTGATAAGTCGCCCAATCGGTATAAGGCTTTTCACCCATGGCTTGACGGCGTGCATTTTCAGCAGCCAAAGTACGATTCTCAACTTCTTTGGTTTTGGCACGGCGTTTGTCAATATTGACATCGGTCGGCTTTTTACGGTCATCAAGAGCTCGAATGGCATTAAGTTCAGTAAGGTACTGAAACTGTGGATTTTTGGCTTGGCGAGCTTTGGAAATGGCGGACAATCTTTTAATCAAATCTTGGTTGTACTCACCTTCTGCAACAAAATTAGTGGTAGCAATCATGTCCCATTCAAGTGGGTTTTTATACTCTCTTTCGCCAAACTCAATACCCTCATAGATATTGACCAATTCAATGTCAGGCACTACGCCCTTGTTCTGGGTACTACCGCCATTGATGCGGTAGAATTTACGCTGAGTAATCGTCGCTGAACCAAGTGCCAAATCATCACGCCGAGATTGGGCAGAGCCCTTGCCTGTTGTGGTGCTGCCAACAACCAAACCACGCCCATAATCTTGTATCGCCGCCGAAAAAATCTCCGATGCAGATGCTGAACCCAGATTAATTAATACTGACATATCGCCCGCATACAACTGCTCCCCACCATCTTCATCAGCATAAACTTGTACATTGCCCTGATTGTCACGAATTTGCACGACAGGACCTTGTTTAATAAAAAGCCCAAGCATTTTTGCCACTTCATCAAGAGAGCCACCAGGGTTGTTACGCAAATCCACCACCAAGCCATCAATACCTTCTTCTCTTAGTGCTTTTAATGCTTTTTCGGTATCAAAACTAACCGACCGATAATCATTAACACCAACACCGCTAAGACGGGCTTTGAAATTTAAATAAAAACTTGGAATCTCAATCACGCCCACACGCTTGGTTGCCCCATCGTATGGCACCTCAACCACACGATACTGCACACCAGATTCATCTTGCTTGACGACATCACGCACAATAGTAACATTGCGTGCAGCACTGTCTGGAGCATTAGGCTGTTTGACCTTGATGGTTACAGGCGTTCCTTTTGCACCACGAATCAATGCCACAATTTCACGCGTGGTAAATCCAATGGTATCAACCATTTTACCATCTTCTTGTGCCACCCCAATAATAAGATCATTAGCTCTGATTTGCCCTGTTTTTTGAGCAGGTCCACCATCAACCAAACTGATGATGCGTGTATAGTCAGGGTTTTTGCGATCAGGACGAATTGACACACCGATACCTTCTAATTGCAAATTTGATTGAATCTGCATTTCATTAGCCTGCACAGGTGCATAATAATTACTGTGTGGGTCATATGCCATCATCGCCGCATTTAAGATACCCTCCATAATTTCATCATTTTTTAGGCGGCCAAGTTGTTGCTTTTGGCGATTAATGCGATTAAGCAAAATTTCATTTGGCGTACGGTTCTCACCCTTAACCAAATCCTGACCCTTGGCAAGCTCTGGGTTTTCCAAAAACGCCTTGTCTTTTGCTTTGTCATCTTCTTGGTTTAGCGTGATATTAATGAGTGCATAAGCGGTCTGATTTTGCCAATATTGTCGTTGTTCCGCCTCATCTTTAAAGCGTGGTGCATCTTCACGGTCAAGAATGATGGCCTGATCGGTGTGCAGATTCACATCACCTGCAAGCATTTGTTTGGCCGTGTCATAATATTCATTAGCACGAGTGCGATAGCGTTCAAAAATCTCTATCCCTGCGGACAAATCGCCTCGTTTTAATCGTTCAGCATAAGTATCACCATACTTATTCATGAATTCATCAACATCAGATTGCAACAGCAGCGTGCGTGATGCGTCCAAACTATCAAAATAAGTTTCTAGGATTTTTTTGCCCATTTGACGGTCAAGCGGTTGTTTTAGATAATGTGTGCGATCAAGCAATAAAGACACTTGGCGTGCAACCATTTTTTGCTCAATATTTGGCTCAAAGCCCTGCTTGTCTGCCGCCTGTGCCACCATGCCAACACTTTGTGCCAATAGTACACTCACAATGGCTGTCGCCATGCCCGACCACAAAAATTGTCGTTTCATTATATTCACCTATAATTGCAATCAATATTAAAAATTATTAAGAAAAATTGGCATTATCTTATCATACTCAATCTTGTTTGTGTGATGGTTTTTGTGAGTAAATTTCTTTAAATAGATACATTCCCCCAAAATCATGGCATAATAAGCAACATTATTAAAATTTTAGCAAAATATAGGTAAAACATGGCAAATGGCATCATTATGGCCGATGTAGATGGCACAGTTTTAACAGACGCAGATAAAAAATTTTTGGCAAATGATGAGATTGGCGGTATCATCATCTTTGCACGCAATGTCCAATCTGCCACACAAGTGCGTGCACTTACCGATGCCATACGAGCCATCAACCCAAACATCATCATTGCTGCCGACCAAGAAGGCGGACGCGTCGCACGCTTTCGAAATGGTTTTTCACCCCTGCCTGCCATGGGTGAACTTGGCAAAATTTATGACAAAAATCACAAGTTGGCCTCATCGCTTGCCTATGATGCAGGCTATTTGATGGCGTGCGAAGTGCTGGCAGTGGGTGTAGACATCAGCTTTGCACCTGTGCTAGACATCAATGGGTGTAGCACGGTGATTGGCGACCGTGCTTTTCACACCAAACCACAAATTGTTACCAAGCTGTCTGCACAATTCATTGATGGTATGCACGATGCTGGCATGAAAGCCACGGGCAAGCATTTTCCTGGTCATGGCTCCATTGCTCCCGACTCACACATTGCTGAGGCGGTAGATAATCGCAAGCTTGATGAGATTTGGGAACAAGACTTGATCAGTTTTAGACAAAATTTGGATAAACTAGATGCCATCATGCCTGCTCATGTCATTTTTAGCCAAGTTGATGATAAGCCCGCTGGCTTTTCTACCATCTGGCTGCAAGAGATTTTAAGAAAACAATTGGGGTTTGATGGCGTCATTTTTAGTGATGATTTATCTATGAAAGCAGCCTGTGTCGTTGGTGGCGTCAAAGAGCGTGTTGAGTACGCCATCAATGCAGGCTGTGATATGGCATTAGTATGCAACAATCGTGAAGATGCTCTACAAGCTGTACATACTGCCAAAAAAATGCCCAATCTGCCAAACCGTTTTCACCGCATGAAAAGCATCATTCCTACTTGGCAAGGCGACTTAGACTCATCTTGTCAAGTTTTTCCACACTATCATGTTGCCAAAGACAATATACAACGCACTTTTTTTATGAATCATGCAGACACCATCAAACCAAAAGACCCAACCGATTATATTAATAAGGCATAAAACAAAGAGGTGATCATGTATCATATATTCGGACACACCAGCCCTGACACAGACGCTTTTGCCTCAGCGTTTGTGATGGCATACTATCTAAACGCACAAGACATTCATGCCACCGCCTATCGACTTGGCAAGCCAAACCCTGAAACAGCTTTTATGATTGAGCATTTATCCAATTGGTTTGCTGATGAAATGTACAGATTGGACAACGATTTATTGCCTTATTTGGATCCCAATAATCCATTGACCACCTTAACAAAAGGGGATAAAATCGGCTTAACTGACCACAACGAACAGACTCAATCGATTGCCAATTTATTTGATTTTGACATTTGCTTTATTATTGATCATCACAAATTAAATTTATCCACACCCACAACCGCTTATGTTCGCATAGCACCTGTTGGTTGCACTTGTACAATTTTATACGAAATGCTTGTTCAAAAATCCATCACCATCACACCATTCATTGCCACACTCATGCTATTTGCCATCATCTCAGACACTCTTAATTTAACTGGCCCTACCACGACTGACGATGACAAATATGTGTTAAAAAAATTATTAAAAATCATTGGCTTATCAAAAAATGATCAAGACAAACTGGCTGAGCAAATGTTTTTGGCAAAAAGCAATATTCATCATCTATCTGCTCGTGAAATTTTATTAATGGATTATAAAGAATACAACTTTGGTGATAAAAAATGGGGCATTGCAGGCATTGAGACAATGGACATTTCTCAGATTTTGGCACGCTGTGATGAATTGGCACAAATGGCCCACACACTCCAAAAACAAAAGAATCTTGACCACTTTATGGTTGCCATTGCCAACATTAAGGATAAAATCGGCTATGCCCTCACCCATGATGCCAAGCAAGACGCCATCATCAGTAAGGTCTTTAATGCCGTACCAAAAAATGGTTTGTTTATTTTAGATGGTATCGTCAGTCGCAAAAAACAAATTGTTCCTTTGCTTGAAAATCATTACCATCACTCATCAAAAAAGTATCTCACATCTGAACAATAACAAGGTTAAAAAGGTTTGAAAAATGTTTGGCATCACCGACTTAATCACTTATCTTATTGGCGTCATTGTGGTCATCACACTACCTGGACCAAACACTCTATATTGCCTATCAGTATCGGCCTCACAGGGTAGAAAAGCAGGAGCATGGGTGATGGCAGGCGTTCTCATCGGCGATAGCTTGCTCATGCTCGCTACCGTCTTGGGGGCGGGCACACTGTTAAAAATCTATCCTGCTGTGTTTGATGGCATCAAACTCATCGGTGGAGGTTATTTGGCATATCTTGGCATACGGCTCATCATCGGAGCGTATCATACCTTTAAAAATCGCCATATGATTGCAGGCAAGACTTTCACTCCGCCCAATATCCCCAAGCAAAACTTTTTTTATCGCTCTTTATCACTGAGTCTTACCAACCCTAAGGCAATTTTGTTTTTCTTATCATTTTTTGTGCAGTTTGTTGATCCTAGCTACGATAAGCCATTTTTAAGCTTTTTTATCTTGGCGTTGATTTTGCAAATCGTGAGCTTTTCTTATTTGACCTTACTGACTTTTAGTGGCAAAAAACTGGCCGATCTGTTCGGTACCCGCCCTATGGTGATGGCGTTGGCAATGCTATTGGTTGGCTGTTTATTTATTAGTTTTGGGGTGAATTTATGGTTGACAAAGGTATAAACTGACCAAAATCTTCTCAAGCCGATTGATTTAGATTTTAGCTTGCCATACCACCATCTAAATATTTAAAAAACCCCAAAGCCGACACTTTGGGGTTTTGTGTTTAAGGTTTACATTTTTGCATTAATCGCTTGAAAACTAGTCGCCTGTATAGCCTTTTAACTTCAATCTGGCTTTGTGCAAAAGTGGCTCGGTATAGCCTGACGGTTGGTCTTTGCCTTCAAATATCAAGCTGACAGCGGTATTAAAAGCAATATTGCTGTCAAAGTCGGTCGCCATTGGGCGATAATCTTTGTCGTTGGCATTTTGGGCATCTACCACTTTTGCCATTCGTTTTAGGCTGTCCATTACTTCATCTTTGCTGACGATGTTGTGCATAAGCCAGTTGGCGATATGCTGACTTGAAATTCGCAAAGTGGCACGGTCTTCCATAAGTCCAACATTATGAATATCAGGCACCTTAGAACAGCCCACGCCCAAATCCACCCAACGCACAACATAGCCTAATATACCTTGACAGTTGTTATCAAGTTCACGGCGTTTTTCATCATCGCTCCAATTTGTATCGCTTGCTAGGGGTAGGGTCAAAAGCGTGTCAAGGCTTGGCATTGTTTGTGATTTTAGGTCAAGCTGGCGGTCAAATACATTGCATTTGTGGTAGTGCATAGCGTGGATAACCGCACCACTTGGCGATGGCACCCACGCACAGCTTGCCCCTGCTGTGGGGTGTTCAATCTTGGTGCGATACATATCGGCAAGCTCATCAGGCTTTGGCCACATACCCTTACCGATTTGGGCTTTGCCAGTTAGTCCTGCATTTAATCCAATACTGACATTGCGTTTTTCATAAGCATCAAACCACGCTTGGGCTTTGATGTCGGCTTTTTTGACAAACGCCCCTGCGTGCATTGCCGTGTGAATCTCATCGCCTGTTCTGTCCATAAAGCCTGTATTGATAAAAATAGTACGGTCTTTTGCTTTTTCAATACAATTTTTTAGATTGATACTGGTGCGTTTTTCTTCGTCCATAATGCCTATTTTTAGGCTGTTTTTGGGTAGATTTGCCAGTTTTTCGGCACGCTCAAATAATTCTATGGCAAACGCCACTTCTTGTGAGCCGTGCATTTTTGGCTTGACGATATACATAGAGCCTGTGCGAGAATTACGCAAAGTATTTTTGCCACGAATATCAATCACGCTAAGTAGTGGCGTGATAAGCGTATCCATAATGCCTTCAAAAATTTCTTCGCCGTTTACCAAAATCGCAGGATTTGTCATCAAATGTCCAACATTACGAATAAGCATAACCGAGCGACCGTGCAAGGTTTGGGTTTGTCCATTAATATCGGTAAAAGTACGGTCTGGATTTAGCGTGCGAGTGATTTGTTTGCCATTTTTTTCTAGTTTTTCAGACAAATCGCCTGTCATTAGACCCAGCCAGTTGCGATAGCCTTCCACTTTTTCTTCGGCATCTACTGCCGCTACTGAATCTTCTAAATCTTGAATGGTGGTAACGGCCGATTCTAAAATCACATCTTTGACACCTGCTTTATCGTCTTTACCAATCAAATGCTCACGGTCAATTTGGATAATAGCGTGTAACCCATTGTTTTTTAGGATAATTTCTGTTGGGTAATCGGTTGTGCCATTATAGCCTGCTAATTTATCAGCATTTTGCAAAGTCGTAATTTTGTTTTCAATTTTGGCAACTAATTGACCATTATTAATCTGATAGCTTGCCACATCGGCGTGTGAACCATCGTTAAGCGGAAAAATTTCATCAAGAAAATTTTTGGCAAATTCAATAACCTTTGCCCCACGCACACGATTGTAACCATTGCCTTTGTCCGCACCGCCCGTCTCATCAATAACATCAAAACCATACAAAGCGTCATACAAACTGCCCCAGCGTGCATTGGCGGCATTTAGAGCATAGCGGGCGTTACGCACAGGCACAACCAGCTGAGCACCTGCCATTGTAGCAATCTCATCGTCAACTTGTGTGGTGGTAATTTCAAAATCGTCCACAGGTTTTTCAAGATAATCAATATCGCTCAAAAACTGCTTATAGGCGTTTAGTTCATAGGCGTTGTTTTTGTGCCAATCATCAATTTGGGTTTGTAATTGTTCACGCTTTTGTAAAAGTGCTTTATTTTTTGGGGTTAAATCAAGCACCGCTTGTTCAAAGTTTTGCCAAAATTCATCGCTTGCGATGTTAGCAATCGGCAAGGCTTCATTTTCAATAAAATCAAATAAAATTTTATCAATGGCGAGCAAGCCTTTGTTGATACGAGTTGTGGGCATAATTTTTTCCTTTTGATTTGGGTGTTGGATTTAAAATTTTAAAGTGAAATTAAAGAGCGTAAAATAAATGATAAAATTTTCATTTAAAAAAGCTGACTTTAAAATTTTAACCAAAAAATTTTTAAAAATTAACAATTTTATGAAAAAACGGTGTTTTTACCAAGCAAAACACCGTTTTTATCTTTGTTTAAAAATTAACCACCAAATTGGTTCATTGTGTTTTTACTGGCGTCGCCTGCTTTTAGGGCGTTTTCGCCAGAAAAAATCTCTTTGTGGTCATCGCCAATATCCGAACCTGCCATTGCTTGATGTTTGACACAAGCGATACCGCCACGGATTTCTTTACGCTGAACACCTGCTACATAAGCGAGCATACCTTCATCGCCAAAGTAGCCTTTGGCAAGCTCGTGGGTAGAAAGTGCAGCGGTGTGATAAGTGGGCAAGGTGATTAAATGGTGGAATACACCTGCTTCACGAGCAGCATCTTTTTGGAAGGTACGAATTTTGTCGTCCGCATCAAGTGCCAGTTCGCTGTCGTCATATTTAGCGTCCATTAGCTTGTCTCGTTCATAGCCTGATACATCTTTGCCTTGTGCGACCCAGCGGTCATAGGCCTGCTGACGAAAATTGAGCGTCCAGTTAAAAGACGGCGAGTTGTTATAGACCAATTTGGCGTTTGGTACTTGTTTTTTGATATCATCAACAAAGCGTGCAATCCCTGCTACATCTGGGGTTGGTGTTTCAATCCAAATCATATCCGCCCCATTTTGTAGCGAAGTTACGCAGTCTAGCACCACTCTGTCGTGCTGAGTGCCTTCACGGAACTGATACAAACCAGACGCTAGGCGAGTGGGTCTGTGTAATTTGCCGTCTCGTTTGATTAAAATTTCATCGTCAAGCGCATCGCTGATGTCAATTTCGGTGGTTTCAAGATAGCTGATGTATTTGCTTGCCAAATCGCCTTTTTGTTTGCTGACTGGGATTTTTTGGGTTAAGTCCGCTCCTTCTGAGTCGGTGCGGGCGACAATTACACCATCATCTACGCCAAGCTCCAAAAACGCATAACGCACAGCGTTGATTTTTGCTAAAAAGTCTTCGTGTGGTACGGTAACTTTGCCTGCTTGATGCCCACATTGCTTGGCATCTGATACTTGGTTTTCAATTTGAATGGCACACGCCCCAGCTTCAATCATTTGCTTGGTTAGTAAATAAGTAGCTTCTTCATTACCAAAACCTGCATCAATATCGGCAATAATTGGTACAATGTGTGTCTCAAAGTTGTCAATTTGGCTTTCTAGCTCTTTGACTTTGGCACTATCGCCAGCGTCTTCGGCTTTTTGTAAGGCACGAAATAGGTCGTTTAATTCTTTGGCATCAGCTTGGCGTAAAAAAGTGTAAATTTCTTCAATTAGCTTTGGTACAGCGGTTTTTTCGTGCATAGATTGGTCGGGCAGTGGCCCAAATTCAGAACGCAACGCCGCCACCATCCAACCTGACAGATAGATGTAGCGTTTGGCGGTTGTGCCAAAATATTTTTTATTGGCAATCATTTTTTGTTGGGCGATAAATCCGTGCCAACAGCCCAAAGACTGTGTGTATTTGCTGTTGTCAGCATCATACTGAGCCATATCTTGACGCATAATGCCAGCGGTATATTTGGCAATGTCTAGCCCTGTTTTAAAGCGGTTTTGCACCATCATACGAGCTGCATCTTCTGGACGAATGGCGTGCCAAGTGCCACCTAATTTTTCTTTAACACCACGAACGTGTTCTAATGCTGATTGATAAGTCATCGTAATCTCCTAAATTCCATGTTGGTACATTGTCATCAGTGTAGCAGCCTGCCACACCAGTCAAATCACTGCCGATACCAGTGAATACTAGTAAAAATTAACTGCGTGCGATTCTTGTCATACAGAATACTCAAAAATACAGCTTTTATCCAATATCAAGCCATAATGTTCAATATTTTTAAAATAAATGATATAAAAATTACCATTAAAAATTTTGTATCTTTATCATCCAACCTTATGAAAATACATTGATTTTATTAAAATCCACCATTTTTGATATCCAAAAATCACCAAAAAAATTATTAAGATTCCCCTTAAAATATTTAAAAAAGTCATAAAAAATTACTAAAATTTTCTTAAAAATCATCGCTAATTTTTAAGATATATTGCTTTTTATGCTACAATCTTACGGATTAAAATCATAATTTTCATTAAAAAACCTTCACCAAAATGACACCACCAGCCACCCTACTACCATACCTAACCACGCAAGGCTCACTAACTGCAATGCTAGAAGCTAAGGCAGGTCAAATCCTGAGAGTCAAAGTCATCAAAGAAGAATGGCAACCCATTGATTTTAAAAACAAAAAAATCTTAAACTTACCAGTTCACCGCCCTGCTTTGGCCTGGGTGCGTGAAGTACTGCTTTTTGGCAATGATGAACAGGCATGGATTCACGCCAAAAGTATCTTTCCTCAGCCCAGCTTAATTGGCAATGCCAAACGATTACGCCATCTAAAAGACACGCCAATTGGCTATGCGATGTTTAAAAAATCAAGAACCTTGCCTTGTCAGCGACATATTTTTAAGCATGATGGGCAATTTAAAAGAGCCAGTATCTATGATTGGCAGGGGCGATACATTTTAGTGGAGGAAATTTTTTTACATGGCTTTATCACAAGTTTTGAAAAATTTTAAAGCCATGTAAACTGGCTTTAATGCCTCATTTTTATCAAGCCAAATCGCACGAAAACACATAAAGCATTGTGTTTATTTTTAATAAATTATGATACACTAACAAAACTTTCAACTCATCACTCAATCCCAACAAAAGGTGCAAAATCATGTTTAAAGACATCTCTTTACACGCCTACGACCCAGAATTGGCAGCCATCATTGATAAAGAAGGTTGGCGTCAAGAAAACCATATTGAACTCATTGCATCAGAAAACTACTGCTCTCCTTCGGTCATGGAAGCCCAAGGTTCAAACCTGACCAACAAATACGCCGAAGGTTATCCAACCAAACGCTATTATGGTGGCTGTGAGAATGTGGACATCATCGAGCAAATTGCCATTGATCGTGCCAAAGAACTTTTCGGTGCAGATTACGCCAATGTTCAGCCACACTCAGGCTCAAGTGCCAATGCGGCCGTCTATTTAGCTTTATTAGAAGCTGGTGATACCGTCATGGGCATGAGTTTGGCACATGGTGGACATCTAACACATGGTGCAAGCGTATCATTCTCTGGCAAAACTTATAATGCGGTGCATTACGGCATTGATGAAAACGGCCTGCTTGATTATGATGAAATCCAGCGTCTTGCCAACGAGCATAAGCCCAAGATGATCATCGCAGGCTTTTCTGCCTACTCACAAATCATGGACTGGCAACGCTTTCGTGAGATTGCCGATAGCGTAGGTGCTTATCTCATGGTGGACATGGCACATGTGGCGGGCTTGGTAGCTGCTGGCATCTATCCAAATCCAGTACAAATCGCTGATGTAACCACCACTACCACTCACAAAACTTTGCGTGGCCCACGCTCAGGTCTTATCCTTGCAAAGGCCAATGAAGAGATTGAGAAAAAACTAAATTCTGCCGTATTCCCTGGCTCGCAAGGTGGTCCGCTCATGCACGCCATCGCTGCTAAAGCCGTATGCTTTAAAGAGGCCATGACCGATGAATACAAAGCATATCAACAACAAGTTGTAAAAAATGCACAAGCCATGGCAAAAACCATCATCGCTCGTGGGTATGATGTTGTTTCTGGTGGCACAGAAAACCATCTAATGCTCATCAGCCTAATCAAACAAGGCATCACAGGTAAAGAAGCAGACAAATGGCTGGGCGATGCTCACATCACCGTCAACAAAAACTCTGTACCAAATGATCCAAAATCACCATTTGTCACCTCAGGCATTCGCATCGGTACACCTGCCGTAACCACTCGTGGCTTTAAAGAAGAAGAATGTGTAGATTTGGCAAACTGGATTTGCGATGTGTTAGACGCTCGTGGTGACGAAGCGGTGCTTAGTGAGGTTCGCAAGAAGGTTGGCGAGGTATGCAAACGCCTGCCTGTATACCAAAAATCAAAAACCAAAGAGCTTTTTGTCAAAATCAGTGAAATGATTGACGAACAGGCTGACAGTGAATTTGTTCATACTGCCAAAGAAAAATTCAATGAGTTTTATGAAAAAGCAATGGAAAAAATCAATAAATAATCATCAAATTCATCTCACAAAAAAAGCCACCCAGCAAGGTGGCTTTTTTAACACATACAATCACAAGGCCAACCGCCTCATATATTTCTCATATATTTTGTCAATTTTTCAATCTATAAATTTAAATCTATAAACTTGGCCATAGACCATCTGATAGCCTATTTAGCAATCATTGCCAGACACTCTGACACCATCACCATGCCAACAACACTTGTTACCGCCACTGCAGAACCATAACCACCACAGTTTAATCCACTTTCACACGCTGTCGCCATTTTTAGTTGCTCGGTCGAATAGACGCATTTCATGGCAAATTTACCTTTTTTATTTTGGCTGATATTTTTTTCTTTTAAGCGGGTGCGTAATTTAGCAAGTAATGGATCTTGGGTTACATCTTTTAGGTCTGCCACTTTAATTTGTGTCGGATCTATCTTGCCACCCACACCACCTGAGATGATGAGCTTAATCTTATTAAATCGGCAATGCAAACTGATGGCAAGTTTTGCATTCATATCATCAACACAATCAAGCACAACCACTTTAATGCCTTGTTTGGCCAATGCCCAAATTTCATTTTTAGATGGTAAAATTTCTTTGATATTATCCGCCGTCAAAAAATCATCAATCAAATTTAGTGTTAAATTTGGATTAATCTGATGCAATCTGTCTGCCATGGCATGAATTTTAGATTCGCCCAGCGTCCCATCAAGTGCAGGCAACTGACGGTTAATATTGCTCTCAACCAACACATCCAAGTCCACCAAGGTCAGCTTACCCACACCAGTTCTAGCAAGCCCCTCAATCGCCCAAGAGCCCACGCCGCCCACGCCGATGACATAAACATGAGCATTCATGAATTTTTCAAAGTCTGCTCCATATAGCGTACGCGTGCCCATAAAACGGCGTGTCATCAAATCACTCATCATTCATAAATCCACTGCTGGCGTAACGCTTCATTGCTATTTTCCCATAACCGTCTTGCCAAAATTTCTTTATCCATACCAAATAAATTCGCCAACTCATTAATCACATAAATCAAATTGGCAGGCTCATTTGGACCACCCAAATGCTGGTGAGGCAAAGGCATCATATCAGGGCAGTCTGTTTCAATAACAAATGCATCAGCACCATATTTTTCAAACACTGCCATCACCGCACGACGAAGTTTTTTTGCATTTGGATTGGTGATTTGCCCTGTAATACCAAGCTTAAACCCCATTTTAACAAAAGCAAGCGCCTCTTGTTCGCCACCGCTAAAACTGTGTGCGATGCCACCTTGTTCATCAGCACGATATTTTTGAGACTTTAAAATTTGCAATACCTGCCCATGTGCTTTGCGAATATGCAAGATAACAGGCAATCCATACATCTTAGCAAGGTTGATTTGCTCAATAAAAAATTTTTGCTGTTTTTTAAAAATTTCAGACTCATTAAAATATTTCGGATAAGTATCTAGACCAATCTCAGCAATGGCAACACTCTCATACGACCTAATAAAATCATCAAGTAAAATCAGGTCATTTTCACTTTGTTCAAGGATATATAAGGGGTGCAAGCCAAATGCCAAGTGTGCCTGTACAGCCAAATTAAATTTCAACATTTCGCTTTGAACATCTATCATTTGTCCAAAGTATTTTGCCAAAAACCCAATCAGCAGCAGATGACGCACACCATTTTCATGTGCTTTTTTTGTCAAACTGGCACGATTGGCATCAAACTCTGACACGTCAAAGTGTGTATGCGTATCAATCAAACGAATCATGATGGCTTAGGTTTGTCATTAGGTTTTTGAGTGCTGCGTCTTGGTAATAACAATAAAGTTACAGCAATCACAATTTTAATTAAGGTGATTTTCTTCATCACAACAGTTCTTGCGTTTTTTAATGGGTTTGAAAAGCTTACTTTTTAGCGGTCTTTTGGTCAGTTCATTAAGCAATGATGCTGAGTGGTATGGAACATGTGCTGATGGCACAATTTTGCGTGCAGCCTCAATATGTTTGACATGGTCATCAAAGAAAATATGCGGTGCAAAAGTTTTTAGCACACGGGTTTTGCTCAACCCTCCTAAGAAAAATGCCACATCAACACTGACACCCCATTCACGCAAAGTTTTGATGGCTCTCATATCAGCAGGAGCATTTCTTGCAGTTACCAATGCAATACGAATTGGGCTGTTGTCTGCATTGGTATCATTTGGTAGCCTGCTTTGTAATCTAGATAGTTTAATTAAAAAATCTGCATAAGGACCCTTGTCCATCGGCAAATCCATTTTTTCATTTTCATAGCGATGAAAGGCTTGTAATCCATGTTGCTGAAAAACCAACTCACTCGCCTCATCAAAAAGTACAGCATCGCCATCAAAAGCAATACGCAATTGTTCTGTATCCAGCTTTGAAATATCAATAGGGCCAGCATCTAAAATAGCACAAGCACAAACTCGTGCATCGGCAACTTTTTGAGCATCTTCTTGATTGGTGGTTAAAAATAAATCAACATCAAAATCTTTAATGTAGTCCGTTACCGAAGCCCCAGAAATAAAAGCTGAACGAGTAATCTCCAGACCATGTGTACGGATGGCATTTAAAACCTGAATGCCCATATCTGGCGTCGATTTTGAAACAATCACTACTTCAACAAATGGTGATTCATTGTGATACTCTTTATCTTGATCATATTTATTTAATTTAAAAGAGCCTTAATGAGTGGATAACCAGTTCCCGCTGCAAGTGGCTCTTTCTCATGTGCTTGCATATATTCATGAAAATGTTTTGCCGCTGTTTTTTCATCTTCTTGCACAAACTTAGCCATTGTTTTTTCAACATCTGTCAGATCAAACAATGCTGTTGCTGAAATTGCCACTATCAATGTGTTTGAAAAATCTACCGACATCTTTATCCTCAACAATCAATATTCAATCTACTTCCATATTTTTCTGAAACCATACCATTCATATTAACAACTATCTGAAAACTATGAGTTTTTTCTTTAAATATATTACAGTACTTGATATTCCCAAAATTGCCCCGAGGTTTGCCTGTATCGCCCATGAACTTTATATAATCCCGACCAGCAGAAACGCTCATACTGATTATACCATATCTAAGAGACAACGCCTCTTTAATGATAACAATATCCTTTTTCTTATCAAATTTATTATTTCTATTAGTATCGATAAAAACCAAAAGATTATCTTGAGCAACTTTACTACACACATCATTATTCATTGGACAAATCAAGACATCTTGACCACGAATACGGCTTTCAATTTTTGCCAAGCGAATGGCCTCATGAATGTGCCTACGCACCTCACGTGCTTCAATTCGTTGCATCATGGCAATATAAGTAGGCTGTGCAAAAAAGATAAGTACAGCCACAATTGTAAGAACTGCCATCATTTCAACTAAAGTAAAACCACTTTGCCAAAACCGTATCAAGACCACTTCTCAACCCCTCCTTTTAATTACATCACACCCCACTGTCAACCCCCAAAAACCCCCTCCAACAACCGTTGAAGGGGGCTAAATAAGGTGCTGACGATGACCTACTCTCACATGGGCGAACCACACTACCATCGGCGCTAAGACGTTTCACTTCTGAGTTCGGGAAGGGATCA